>JBHLON010000023.1:0-56310 GCA_048940445.1 Promethearchaeota archaeon | reverse complement strand
GAAAAAATTAGTCCAAAACTTTGAAAAGTGCCGAATTTACTTTCTTAACCATAGAAGAAAGCCTAAATTACAATTTAACTTGGATCAATATCGCTAATTTTCATTTATAAATGTGGACTGAATATATTTAACAAGTAATTATAATTCTTAATATTGGGTTGTGCACGGCTGATTTGGTTAAGAATAAGATATTAGTGCGTCCTGATATAATAAAAAATGGTGAAGCATTATTATCTGTACTCCCTAAAGCACTATTAAACTTCTCCTCAAAATCAACAGTAATAAATTATGTCTTTAGAAATTTAGGATTTACAGATTCTCACGACAATGTAATACTTTTTCCCTTTTATAAATATAAAACTCATAAGTATACCATTATCTTTTACGTATTTGAATATTTATGTCATAAAGTTTTTTCAGCTTCCTAAGAATGCAATCTGGGCTGTGGAATATTTAATTAAAATTTTAATAGAAACAAATAATACACATCAAATAATACACAATATTCTACACAATTTTCGAAATATTTAAATATGAGTTGTGTTTATTTAAGATCAGAGATACACAAAAAGATACACAATAAAATACACAAAAAAAAAATAAAAAAAAGGTGGAAAGAAAAAATGGAAAATAGTTATGAGTATTATAAGAAGAATAAGGCCAGAAATGATGTTAATCGAGCACTTACTGGCCCAATGTGTCATTAAATAAAATTTTTTTAAATTTTTTTTATGCTAACCAAAATTGACGAATAAATAATAAAAAAGTAAGAAATAGAATAGTATCTAATTAAGAAAAATGAAGAGAAAAGAAATGAAAGAAAATTGGAAGGAAGATTTAGATATTAGATATGAATTGATAGCATTTAACTATATTATTAGATAGGGTGGAAAAAAATGAGAATATCAGGATCAGGCACCCTTTCTGAGGGAAAGATTAATGATGAGCTGAATGCTTCTGGCTCAATTAAACTAAATGGGACTTTTGAATGTGATGGGTTTCATTCCTCTAGCTCCTTGAGAGGGGAGGGAAACTTGATTGTTCATGGCGATGTCAATAGATTTGATATCTCACTAGGTCATAAAGGTTTAACTAAAAGAAGCATATATAAACATCCCAATAAATTCTATGCAAGCATTTTTGGAAGAGATAAAGTTAATCTAATCAATAGTCTTGTAGAAAAAGATGTAAGAGGTCGAAAAGTATATATCGGACCTAAGATAGAAGTTTTAGAAACTGTTTATTATGTCGATTCTATTGAGGTTGATGATAATGCGGTCCTTAAGAATAAACCCATTCAAATTAAAGAAGAATTAATTGATTAATATGAGTAATATGGGAAAACATGAGGGTCTTTTTAAGAGGGTATGGCAGGCACTCTTATTATATAATTCTTATGCATTTACCGTCTCAATGATTTTCATTAATTTTGTTTTTGTTTCAAATTTAATGTGGCCAGGAGAAGATTTCCATTCAAGTGAATTTGGAATTTTGGTTGGGACTGGTATGTATATTATGGCGTTTTCTGGGATTTTATATGGCTTTTTAGCAGATAGATACTCACGTAAAAATCTGATGCTAATATCTGAAATAATATTTGGACTGGGGTTATTTTTTAATGGTTTCGCTCCAGTAGAATTAGGTTTAATAAGCTTCTATTTCTTTTTAACCTTAAATTTAATTAGAAGTTTTTCTACCGGTGGTTTTTATCCCATAATCATATCATATGTAAATGATTCTACAGAGGCAAAAGAGCGATCTCTCTTCTTTGGGATTTTACAAGCATTATTTCAATTTTTTCAAATTATTGGTATGTTTATATCTGCTATATTGTTTCAAAATTTTTTTTGGAGACAATACTTTTGGGTTACTGGGTTAATATTTGTTGGCTTTGGGATTTTAATTTTAATTAAAGGGAAAGAACCAAAACGAGCAGCGACACAAGATGAATTAAAGCATATTTTATTAGATGAAGAAACAACATATGAATATAAGTTAACCAAAGAGACAATAAAGTCAACGATTTTTGCGCCCACTAACATCATTGCGTTTGTAGAGGGTATTTTTACAACAATTCTTTTAATGGTACCAGATTTTTTACTTATTCCGTATATCCAATCTGATCCTCATAATATGTCTTCATCTGTTACTAGTTTATATATGATAATTTTTGGGCTTCCTGGAGGCTTGTTTGGATCTTTAGCACTCGCAAAACTTTCTGATAAGTTAGGAAAAAGGAATATTAAGAATCGAATTTATTTTATAATCCTATCAATCGTACTTCTATTTAGTTTCTATATTATAATATTCTATCTGCCAATTCCGCATCTTAGTGAAGATCAAGGAAGAAACTTTCCGTTAGTTTTTTCATTTCCAATAATTTGGGTCATGGGTGTTTTAGCATTCCTCGCACGTGGAGTAGTAGGTATATGGAACATTAATCAGCCTCCAATTTTACAAGCTATTAATTTACCTGAATCTCAAGGAAGAGTAAGCTCTGCAAATCAACTTTTAGAAATGATCGGAAGTGGTACAGGACCTATTATTGCTGGACTTCTGTTAACCTATTTTAATCAAAATTATCAAATTACAGTCTCAATAACTATGGGAATTGGAATTATTGGGGGTTTATTATGGTTGCTTGCTACAAAATGGATAAATAAAGATGTAGAAAGAATTTCGACCATTCTAAAAGAAAGAAGTGTTGAATTAAGTAAAAAGAATCTGAATAAAATTGATTAAAATGGTCTAAATATCAAATTTTTTCTTTAAATACTCTTATCTTACTTTAGCTTGTAGTGCTTATGAATTCTTCAACTGAAGAGATTTATCAAAAATTATTGGATTCGGGAATTCCTAAGGAACAATTGAAAAAAGCAATTCAAAAGAAAGCTAAAGAATATAGTGGATACATATCTAAGAAAGGTGTTCTCTTCCTTATCGCCAAAGATCTTGGAATTGAGATACGAGATCCTGCAACCGATCTTAAATTTTATGAAGAAATTGAGAGAAAAATTGATTATGATGAACTCACTGTTCCTATTGAGAAAGTAAAAGAAGGAATGGTCAATATCGTGTTATTGGGAAAGATCATAGCAATATACCCACAAAGAGGATTTTCTAGAAAAGATGGTTCTCAAGGTTTGGTTAACTCTTTTGTAATAGGAGATGAGACGGGAGAAATAAAAATTAACGTATGGGATGAGAAAGCAGCGCCTCTTCAGAATAATACTTTAAAGGGTAGTCTAGTACGGGTCATTGGTGATTATGCAAAGAGTAATAGAGACGGTGAGATTGAGGTTCACATAAGTAAAAAAGGAAAACTTATTTTAGCTCCAGAAGTCATGAATTTTCAAACCAAGCAAAAGCTAATCAATATAAAACCTTCAGAGAATATTTCTGAAAAAGGTACATCTCAAGTTCCTCTTAATATCGAAGACTTAATGGAACGGTATAAATTTATTAAAGCAATTCAAGGGAAAGTTCACATCGAAGAATTTAAAGAAATTACGAAAAAAAATGGGGAAAAGACTTTTCTACTAAAACTTCTTTTAAGCGATAATTCTAGTTCTGTGGTAGTTAATATTTGGGGGATGAAAGCAATCAGCGTCCTGAAAAATATTGATGAAGGATATTATATAAGGATACGAAACGTTGCTGCCAGAGTTAATAACTATACTAATCAGAAAGAACTCTATTATACTAAAATTTCAGCCCTTAAAATAATTTAAAGCACCTTATTTCAATTTTTCCTTTAAATATTCATCTTTTATTCTCTTTTTAGAATATTAAAGGATGTGATAACAAAAATTGTCATTTTATGTACCAAAAGTATTGTATGATAATGAAATTTCAGATGTCTTAGATGAGATTCGTCTGAGTTATGGAAAACTCACGAGAAGGGGCTTTATTTATGGACTTATTACTATCGACCAAGATGCCAAAATTATCGCTATTGACTCTCGATTTGATAGAAAACTGAATTACTGGGATTTAAGTTCTATCGGAGCGGCATTATATGGTGTAGCAAGACAAGCACAAGATTTTTTTGGAACTCAAGCTTTGATACGAGCTACCCTCATTTTCAAGGATCTACAACTTTATGTTAAGTCAGTTGGGAAGATTGACCTTCCCAATAAGGGTAATAGGGAGATATTGGTCATTCTTCTAGTAGATAAAGAGGTAAATATTGGCGTGTTAATCCTCCAAATGAGTAAATTCGCTGAAAGAATTCGCGAAGCAATTAAGGAGAGTAGAGAGATCTTAACCAAACTAGAAATGAATGAAACAGAACTTAAAGACTATTTGAAAAATCTAAAGCAGAAGATATTTGGATCTGCATAGGGCAGTTAAGGGAGGGTAGCATAAAATGTCAGCAGATTCAAATATAAAAGGCAAGTCAAAAAGGAAAGATATGGTGATAAATAGAGAAACTACACCTAAAACCCTTAAGGATGTACTCCAATTCAAAATAGTATTTTGGGGTCCAGGTGAGAGTGGAAAAACAACCAACTATTTTAGGCTTAGAGAGAAGTTCAATGGGATTTTATTGAATAAAGGGATTTCAATTGAGACTACTGATGGTAGAACCCTATGGCAAGACTCTATTAGAGTATCATTTTTCATTGATTTAGGAGAAGTTAAATTTAATGTAATTACTCAAATAGTTACGTGTACAGGACAAGAGAGGTTTCTACAGACCAGAGAGTATGTACTAGATGGAGCAGATGGAGTGGTGTTTGTTGCTGATTCCAATCCTGAAGAGATTGAACAGAATAAAAGAAGTTTCCGAGAGTTAGTTAGTTTTACAAAGAAAACCAAGATTCCTTATGTGATTCAATTGAATAAAAGGGATTTAGAGAATGCCATTATGATAAATGAGTTCAAAAAACAATTAGGACTTCCTACATCCGAATCCTATGAGGATGGAACACAAGTAGTCTATCCAGTAATTGCTCTTACAGGTGAAAATGTTAAAGAATGTTTTGAAGATTTAATCATTCAAGTGATTTTTCATTACTTCAAGAATAAACTGAATCTAATTTAATAAAGGATAATGAAATGGATACTGCATTTGACTTTATTCAACCGGAATTTTTTAATATTTTATTTTTTCAGCAAAAAAGTGTAGTTATTTTTCCCTATGTGGATCTGAAGCATTTACGATCTTTAGACATCTTTGCTGTGGGATACAATATTGTTGATTTGGACTCTACTGCACTCCATAACGTACGAGAGGTTCTTGAGTTAGAGAAATATAACTCTTATTCTCAGAATCCTTCTCTCTTTTTTATTACAAATGTAAATGAGACTCAACTTGAAGAGATCATCAGTCTCGAAGATATTCATTGCGTTATAAATTGTCATGAAGATATATCTTCTCATGTGAGGGAAGATAAGTTCATTTTTTACAATAAAAAAAGTAAAAGATTTCTCAATTTAACTCCTGAAGACCTCGAATTTGAGAAGTTTCTGATTTCTTCTTCAAAAAATACATCGATTCTTCAGGATAGAATCTTGAAGATTAGAACTATTGCAACTAATATCTATACTGAATTGAATGATTCGGGAAACGCCCGAACTATTTCTAAATTATTAGCTGAAATTGATCCTAAGCATTGGGATAAAGTGCTAAACTATACTAGATTTTATTACAAAATTGAAATTCCAGATATTTCATCTAGATTATATACATTAGGAAGAGTAGAAAAGTCAATATATGTAAATCCATTTTCAGATGAGTATGATCTCATTGTTTCCAAAAATAAAATGATTGGAAAAGAGTTCATGCAACTTATCCATGATTATCGTAAACAGAAAGTAAATAGTGCTAACTTAAGCACTGAACAGCTATATTATCCACTCAAACTTTATGATTATTTGCGCAATCATCATTGGGTTAATGGGATCGATGAGGAATTTCTAACCCAATGGGTATCAATGGATAAAACCAAATATGTTCTTAATGAGGATGATATTATCGATTTTCAGTATGTGTTACAAAAGCTAAAAGTGCCTAACCATACTATTATAGAGATTTTTGATTTCAAAGACTCACATACTGATGATTCTTCTTTAACTAATGGTCAAATACACGAAGATATATCTAAGAAAGAACATCAAGATGACAAATCAATGTTCGAGAAATTAACCGAAATTGAGAATTTAATTGATAATGATCTGTCGAGTAAAAATACTGAATATTTATTGAGTGAAATAGGAGAAATCCAAACCCTTTTGGGAAGAACTCCGAAGAGTCTTGAATTAGGTGCTTTAAATCTTAATCAAATTCCTAATGAGACTATTAAGAGAATCTTACAAACGGCAGAATTTGACTTTGGGACAAGAAAGACTCAAACTAAGATGGATGCAACCCCCGTAATTGTACAATATAATAAGGGGTTCGAAATGATCCTAAAAAGAAAAGTTGCTGTTCAATTTAGACCATTCATTACTCAATATAGAAAAAAATCTTCCACTAATCAAACTTCAAAGGAATTTGAAAAAAAATTTGGCGGTTTTCTACGAAAAAAGAGAAATATTTCTTCTGGAAAATGGCTTCATATCTTAAGGGATCTAAATAACCCGCAAAATCCTCCTGATGTACAAGACTTTTTTAATATTTTGAAAAGTAAATTTGATAACTCTTCTTTAAGTATTGTAAGAGAAATATGTGAGATTATTGTACCACTTAGAAGAGCTGTCCATGAAGAGAAAATAGTTTTTCTTGAAGAAATTCTCCCTGTCATTCCAAGATTTATTTTTCTACTAAATCTCTTAATTGAAAAATTATTTTAGTTAACTTTTTTCCTTTAAATAGAATCTAGAATAGGAAATAATATGATCGTACAAGATTTAATTTCAGAGAAAAGGAAATTAAAACCCGTCGTATGCAAATTATGTCATAATGATATGGGAATGCAACCTCAAATTGTCAAAATAGGTAATGATTTTCAGGTGATTTGCTGTAAATGTGCTGAGAGATTTACAAATAAAGAAAGAGAGTTAATTTATAATATGTTTACAGCATTTGGAGGTTGCTTTGGAAAACTAAAGGATGAGACATCCTATAAAGTTATTACTCGATTAATGAAAGAACACAATTTGAAAGGATCGAATATAAAGTTAAATATGGTGGATGTTAAAGTACTACATGAAGCTTTGCTTTATGGAATTTCCCCACGCCATTTGATACAAGGAATTAAAATTCTTCAGGAATAGAAGTTTTTGAAGAAAAAGATTTAGGAAAAGAATCAGTAAATTTATACCAATATTTCCTTCTATATTAGAAATCATTAATTATCTTTTTATGGTTCGTTAACTTACTTATAAACTGAAGAATTTATATGTGAAATCTCTTATATTAATAGAATTATTAAAAATTAACCTAAGGAAGAAAATTGACAATAATCTTTCATTTTTGGTTTAATTCTTTTGCTTCTTTCTTACCTTTAGCCATGTATAGCGCTTATATGATCGCATTTAGTATTTTTTTAATCATTGCAAGCCAAAAGAAAGAGAGAGCTCCTATATTGAAAATTCTTTTAAAATCTGCGGCAATAGTTAATTTTATTAGTATTATCTCCCTATTTTTCATTCCTATTAGTGCTACCTCATATAGTCCAACTAATGAGGAAACGATGGCATTGATTCTGTTTTTATACATTTTACCTTCTTTGCTTACATATATTCCAAAAGTCTATTCATTCGGAATAGTATTTTTTATTTATGGCTATAAGAATCGAAGCTCAATTAAAAATTATCTTATGTACACGGGTATCTCTTGGCTTATTTTTACAATATGGGCTTGTATTACTCTTTTCTCACCATTTTCTAATGTCTCTAATCTAGTATATATATTAGATCGTGTTTTTAAATTCTCCAGCTTCTACCTTTATTCAATTCTTTTCCAAATTTTTTCACTTGGAGGCATTTTCAATGTATTAGCAATCCTTTTTCTATTGATTCATGCATATGTTAATAATGATTCTTCATTAAAAGTAGCAGGATTTATCTATTTTTTCGGGAGTTTAACAATTGGGCTCAGTCAAATCGCATATAGTATCCATTTGATTTTTTGGTAAAGTTTGAGTTTATTATGTTTCTCTATTGAAATTAGTAAAGATAAAAATAATTTATTCTATGTAGCATGATATATGTGATACTTCATCAATGATCTTTAAGGTAGGATAGATTTCACTCTTACTTTGACTTAAATGAACGACTCTTATCTCACTCTTCAAAGTGTGAAAAGTATTAGCAAAAATATATAATATAGAATCTTGACTAAATTCTTCAATTTTATCTTCATTCTCAATTTTTAAGTGAGAAAAATGATCATTATAGTTAGAACATAAATAACCCAGCTTAAGACTTGCTTTATAAACTAATATAAAGCACTCTAACCTTATGTCATAATAAATATGAAATATGTCCCTATATTGCCTCCAATCAAGTAGAAAGTCAAGTAATTCTGTATTAAGCAACTTATTGACCATAATCTCTCCATATTTCATCTTCTCAATAGAAAAACTTATCAGATCATTAAAATTGTATCGCTTACTTTTTCCTGAAACGATAATTGGAATGTCAAAATAATCTTCATTTTTTATAGCTACTTTTACTAAATGTTCACATTTCTTTTGGTATTGTTTGTGGAGTATTTTAATGGCTAAAATTCGCATTTCTGTATTAGGATCTTCTGAAATAAGTCTTTTTAAAATAGGAAATAGATCATAATTCCTCAAATTCATTACAGAAATCTTTTCAAGAACCTTTAATCTTAGCCGCTCAGTTTTGAAAGTAAAGATACATTTTACTAAGGATTCTAATTTTTGCTTCTTTTCTAAAAAGTTAATTTCCTTTCTCTTGGTTTCCATAATTTTTTCTTATAGCTTGTTTTATGTGATTTCTTTCCATATCTTATTTCATATCATTTATGTAGATTAAAGTTATTTAAAAGAAAATTATCGAATTATAGAGATATTTAAATAGTCAGAATCATACTTTTTTCTATAGATACATATCCCATTTACAAAAATGGATAAGGAATTTCATTGCCCTAGATGCAAGAATGTTAAAGTAATTGAATATATAAATTCAATAGAATGCCCAAATTGTAAATTGGAATTCCATAAAAAAGATTTTTCTAGGTTTAGTGATGATCAAATTCTTTCTATCCAAGAAAAATCAGATTTTCTTAAATTTTTTAAAGATTGATTTTTATCATCAATATTTTGTTAATATTAGGATTCTTTTCCTTTCAGCTTTTTCTTTTTTAGAAAATCTTGAAACTCAAATTCATTAATCTTGCCTGGTTCAAGTGCTCCAGTATTTTCCAAATAATCTTTAAATTCCTTCACGAGAGTGATAACTTCCTCCTGCTTAAAGCTTCGCTTGAAAATGAAATTCTTTCTTTCTAAAATTATTTCAGCATACCACCAATAAAAAATGAGAGTGATTAATATAATCAAAAAATTATTTACAAGATCAATTTGGTTTTGACTAGTATAAGAACCAAGGACCGAACCTGCTCCCATAATCATTATTATTTGCCCTTCAAAGTATAGGATTGTAAATGTAAATAAAAAGAAGGGTAAATTATTTTGATTAAAGATCTTAAACTTGGAAAGCTTATTTCCGAGACTCTTTAAAACTATAAACGCTGTTAGTATCATTAAGAAAATATCAGTAATAATTCGAAAAATATCTAATCCAACTGGAGATGTAATTCTTCTAAATGACCAGATAAAACTAAAAGATCTATACCATAAATAAAACCAGATAAAAATATAAAATATTGAACTAAATACATTGGGAGATTCATGTTTCATACTTTTCATAAACAATGTGATTAACCTGTAAGAAGTTAAAACTATTATAACATACATACATATATTCCATCCAAGAAACCATGGACTTTGGGGTTCAAAATAATTAATAAGACCAAAATAAGTAACTATTTGGAGTAAGATAGGCAAAAATAAACCAATACTTAAGATAAAATAACTAGCAATCTTATTTTTCTCTGAATTTGTTGGATTCCTAATTATTTTTTCATTTACTTTAGTAGCAATATCTTCGAATATTCTTCTAATAAAGAAGATCTGAATTAAATTCCATCCAAAAAAAATAAATATGCATAAGTAAGGAAGAAATATATCCCATCCTAAAAATTGGATAAAGAGTTGAGCAGAAGAACCGTATTGGAAATAAACCAAAATCAATAAAAGGCAAACTACAAAAATAATTATAAATACAATGAATTTCTTAATAGCACTTTTTTTTCCTTTAGGAAATAAATACCGGTCCAATTGAGGGAAGATCCCCATAATCATTAAAATAGTATATGAGAGAGCAAATGAAATTGTTATATACAAAGCAGTATTTCCAATTCCTTCTATTGGAAAAAGTATCAAAATAGTAATGATTACAAGAATTATGAAGAATAGAATTGTATATACCATATGACTGAGACTAAATAATCTATGAAATGAAGTTATTATAGAAAGTCTTTCCCTTAAACTCTTTTTTTCTTCATTCATTAATCTCACTCTATTATTTTCTTATTATAAATTTTAATTACAACCATATATAACCTTTATGAGTTAAAATGGGTTTAATGTTATAAGACTCTAAATTTCACAAAATATATCATAATTTTCCGACTCTATAATCTCTTTGGTAAAATAAAAAAATGAGAAAACTTCTTCCCTCTTTTAAGTTATAAATTTCAAGACTTTTTAGAAATATATGGAAAAACCCCTCTCATTTTTTGATTGGGAATTACAATTAAGAAATGCAACTAGATCCAAGTCTTCTCAAATTTTAACTAAAGGTGGACCTCCCCTTAAAGATCATTTTAAGCGGTTATTACTATCTTTTTCTAAAAGGGAGACTCTAATTAAAAGTGGGGGTATGTTATCTTCACAATTTAAATTTATAGAGTTAAATATAGATAGTGGAACAATTAAATGTATAATTCAAAATCAACCATCTAAGGAATGTATTATTGAAATAAATAAAAAAATGCAATATATTCACCATAAGTGCAAAGAATTTCGTTTCTTGAACAAATTTAATAAACATTTTTGCTCCCATTTGATAAGACTCTTCTTAATATTAAGTGAAATTGATTTAAAGCATACCAATGAATTATTAAAACACATTTCTTGTTTTGATTATGATTTCTTCCCTAAGATTAAATGTAAAAAAAGTTCTAAACTATTTTAGACTTTTTATTTTCAAGGGTTTTAAATAGTTATTTCTTGATTGAAAAGTGATCACAAATTTTCCAACTTCTACTCATTAGATGAATTTTCTTTTGGAAATATGTATCTTACATATTTCCTCCTATTTTTTATAGTATAACGAAAATTTTAATCAAATTTATTTCTTAGTAAAAGCATTAATGACTTCTGGGCATGAAGTCTATTTTCAGCCTCATCATAAACAATTGAATGAGGTCCATCGATCACTTCAGCTGTTTGTTCATATCCCCGCATAGCTGGTAAACAATTCATAAAAATGACATCTTTTTTAGCTGATTTTAGCACATTTAAATTTACTTGAAAAGGCATAAAAGCTTTTTTTCTTTCTTCTTCTTTCTCTGCAGGTATACCATAGCTCATCCAAGAATCTGTATAGATTATATCTGAACCTTCTGCTGCTTTAAATGAATTATGCATTACTTTTACTTCTGCCCCAGTCGGTTTTGATAATTCTTTAACCTCATCTAACACTATTTGCTCTGGAGTATACTCAACTCCGCTTGGACATGCAATATCCATTCTCAAGCCATATATCGCACACATTCGCATTAAATCATAGGTTACGTTATTATGGGCGTCTCCAAAATATGCTAGTTTTAAATTCGATAATTGATCTTTTTTCTCTTTAATTGTCATAAAGTCTGCTAAAATCTGGCATGGATGTGCGAAATCATCGAGCATATTAATAACTGGAACCTCTGAATATTTAGCTAAATCCCAAATATCTTGTCTTTTAAACACTCGAGCAGCAATGAGATTTACATAACGAGATGCTACTTTAGCGGTATCTTGAATATTTTCTTTCTTTCCAAGAGGAGAATCTGTTATAGAATAAAAAATTGCATGACCTCCTAATTGTTGCATCCCTGTTTCAAAAGATATTCGTGTTCTTAACGAGGGCTTTTCAAATAACATCAATAAAGTTTCTCCTTTTAAAGCCATCTGATGCTTTTCAGGATCTTTTTTTATCTTAATTGCTTGATTTATCACTTTCTCGCATTCATCTTTTGAAAAATCAGATATTTTAGTAAGATGTCGTACCATGTATATTACCATCTTATTACCTTAATTTATTTCATATAATAAATTGAGAAATAAAAATTTATTTTAACTCTTCTTCTTGGCAAAATTCACGAGAGCATCTAAGATCAAAAAGAATCTCTTTATCTTTCTCTGTTAAATTCTCAGATAAGATTCTGCTTATTAGTTCTCCAAGTCCAGGTCCTAACATAAAACCTTGTCCACACATCCCAACTGCGTTAGTATAACCTCTCACATCATCAACTCTTCCCAAAATTGGATTACCATCAGGAGTCATAGGGTATAAACCTCTCCAAGTACGCCTTACTTTAATATTTTTCAAACGAGGTATTAATCTAACCATACGTTTCGTAACTTGAGGTAAGAATGAACTTGTTTCTCTTCTATCTACTCCACGTATGTTTGGTTTCGGAGTTAAGCAAAAAATAATTTTTCCTTCCTTATTTTGGTAAAAGTAATAGTTTTTAGAATCTCCAAATGTATCGTCTTTTGCAGGTTGAATATCAACAATCATAGTAGAGAAAAAATTTTTAATAGGCTCTGTAATCCCCGCTTCATGAGATTCAGGAGCTATAGGCAGATCGAATCCAATCATTCTACTAATCTCAGTTGCATATGCCCCAGCTGAATTAACGACATTTCGAGTTTTATATGAACTCTTAGTAGTTTGTACTTTAGTTACTTCTCCATTACTTGTTAAAATTCCTGTCACGCTTTCATTAAACCTATATTCAGCTCCATAATTTTTTGAATGACGATAAAAAGCATTTACTGATAATAACGGTGAGGCATTACCATCTTCTGGACTATGAGTTCCTCCATATAGTTGGTGTGAATTAATTCCTGGTATTAATTGTTTAATTGTATCAGGTTCAACATATTCAATATTGAGTCCGTAACTTTTTTGTAATTTAACTGTACTTTTTAACAATTCTTCATCTTTTTCTGTAAAAGCAAGAAAGGTATAACCTCCTTGGTTCCACCAAATATCATCTCCAAATTCTTCTTCCCATGTTGAAAAAATTTCAATAGACCTTTGACATAGCCAGATTTTGCTCTTTTGAGAATGTGTTGCTCGAATACCTCCAATTGCATGTTTATTATCTGCTTGGGCTACAGAAGGCAGAGAATCTATAACAAGAGTTTTTAATCCTTCTTTTGATGTTGCTAATGCTGTAGGAACGCCAACACTACCTGCACCGATGATTATGACATCATATTCCAAAATAATTACCCCTTTTTATTATCTTTTACATTAGCAAAAATCCCCATGGGAACCTCTAAAAAAAGAGGACGTTTTGTTCCAGGAGTAATTTTATCAAGAGGCACTCCTTCTTCACGAAAAATTTGCTCAATTAAAGGAGTGCATGTTTTTGCCCCACATGCCCCCATCCCCGCTTTTGTAAGAGCTTTTAATTCATTAAAATCACGAATTCCTAATCTAATCCATTTCCTTATCTCTCCAACAGAAACACGCTCACATCTACATACTATTGTCTCATCATCCGTATAGGGACGATGATATGATTCAATAGGTTCATTATAGGTGCTTTTTAATAACTTAATTGCCACAGCGCGTTGTGCTATATTTGAAGGAAGTCTAAGTGTTATAAGTTGAGTCTTAGGAAATTCAGCTAATATTCTTGAACGATGAACTTCGAATTCTCCTAATTCACCATTATTACTTACAGCAATTACTTTATCTCCTTTTTGTAACTTCTTTTCTGTAAGCTCGATTGGAAAAGTTACCAAAGGATAATCTTTATCTTTTCTATAATCTAATAGAATAACCGCTAACCCCGGGCACACAGCAACACATTTACCACAACCAAGACACTCCTTATCACCTTTAAAATATGGTAATTGTGTAATTAAGTTGTCAATTGTTTCAATTTGATTTTGATCACATACAGATGTACAAGGATTACACGGTATTTCTTGATTACAATAAAAGACAGGATAAACCCCTTCTTTTTTAAACTCAATATCCTTTTGAATAGGTAGAGGTGGCTTTTTTTTCATGATATCAGCAGTCGCTTGAAGTTCATTAATATTTTCTGAGATATTTAATCCAAGTTCTTTTAAGATCTTTAAGGCTTCAATCTTTCCAGTAAAAATAGCTGCGGATGCTTCTGCTATTTCTTGAGCATCTCCAGCTACCCACACCTTAAATCCAAAGTCTTTAGCTTTATGATAAAATTCATCAACAGGATTTAAACCGACTGCTATTAAAATAGTATCACATTCGAATGTTTTTTCAGTTCCAGAAACAATTTTAAAGTCTTGATCTATTTGACTAATTGTAATAGATTCGACTTTTTTTTCTCCATTAGCAGATAAAACAGTATGATTAGTATAAATCGGTACACCCAAACGCCTAAGCTTATCTTCGTGAACCTTATATCCGCCACAGTAGGATAGTGCCTCAATTAATCCTACAACTTCTATTCCTGCTTGAATAGCATGATAGCCAGCAATTAATCCTACATTTCCACCTCCTATAACAAATACTTTATTTGCAGCTTTAACTAGATCTCGATTTACTAACGTTTGAAAAGCACCTGCTCCATATACTCCTGGGAGGGTATTCCCTGGAAAAATCAGCATCTTCTCTCTCGCTCCAGTAGCTATTAGTAAGTATTTAGGTCGAACTAGTACATATTCCTCATTATTTTTCAAGATTCCTACAAATCCATCACTAAAAACTGCGAGACATATTGAATTAAGCCAAATTTTTACCGATGATAAGGACATTACAATACTACCAAGAATTTTGGCGATCTCAATGCCACGTTTACCGGCATATACATCTTCTTGCGATCCGAAAAATTTATGCGTTTGAAGAACTAATTTACCTCCCAATTGAAGCTTATCATCCACTAAGATTACATTAATATTATGTTCTCCCAAAAACTTTGTAGCAGATAATCCAGCTGGCCCAGCACCAATGACTAATACCTCTGTCTCCATTATTTCCGCATTTCCCACGCTTACTGGTTCATCATCAGTGGGTAATTCTGGTAACCCATTACAACTTTCTATAATCATATCCTTTTTTAGAGGAGTCATACATGCTTTAACAGGTATTTTGTTGACTATCACGTTACACTGGGAACACTGACCATTACTGCAAAATATTCCTTGCGGGCTTTCATCTTTTACATGATGTCCAAAAACCTTAATTTTATTTAAAAAGAGAGCGGAAGATATAACCATACCCTCGAATCCTGTTAAACTCTCTCCATCAAATTTAAAAGAAATCTTCTTTCGTTCAGGAATTTCCAAAATAGGATGTGTAGTTATATTATCCATTAGTACTCATAAATTGAATATTGTTATTAAATAAGTTTATTGATAAGGCTTAATATACTTTAAAACATCATCATAATCAATACTTAATTCTCTTACCTTCTTGAGAGTTGGACAACCATTTTCATTCCAACCTCTTTCCTTATAAACTGCAATCTGCAATTTTCGATATTGCTCTTCTCTATACTTACGTAGAAGCTTAATCTTTTCTTCAGTTGATTTGTTGTTAATCTTAATTCCGATATCTTTTAATTGTGTATCATATCGATCCACACGACTTTCATATTCGAGTGGGGTTACTGGACCCATAGCTCTATATGGTAAATTAGAGTCATGTTCTCGAAGTCCTTTCCCTTGTCTAATATTAAATATTCGCTGAAAATTATATACTCTTTCGGACATTCTAATTAGGTCATCCGGGGTAGATTTACGTCCTGTAACCGCAGAGAAAAATTGTGCATACCATTTTACATGATCAGGGACTTTCGCTCTGATTAGCTCTCCTGTTTTAGAATCCTTAATAGGATAATCTGCTTGGCTTTCTGGTTGAATATCATTCCAAGGTAACTTACAAAGTCCACACAATCCAAACCAAGTGCGCCATAGTGGAAACCACCATAATGCTTTTGCTTTATCCTCAAATGTAGGGATTGATTGTCTAATAACATCTTCAAAAATTAACCATGCCTCATCATGCTGAGGACCTTTATTTGTAAGTCCATACCCTCCTTGTTGGGAAAGTGATTCTTTAGTAACATATTCAGAAAATTCCAATCCTTTATGTTCCATTCCGATATCTTGGACAAATTGCGGATTTGCCCCGTACTGTTCTACAAATAATTTTTTCATTTCTTTTATTCCTTGTCCTACAACTATTCCAAAGCCTTCTTCGTTAGCCATTTGATGAATTAATTCAACAGCGTTTTCGGCATTTCCAAATTTAAGCTCAAGTCCACCAGTTATTTCTTTGTTTAAAATACCTGCTTCATAGCATTCCATTACGAATGCAATACCCGTTCCCAGGCTAATCGTGTCTAATCCGTATGTATCACAATAAAAACACGTTTCTAATATCCATTTAGGGTTCCAGACACCCCAATTGGAGCCCACTCCTGCAATAGTTTCATATTCAGGGCCATCAACGATTACTTTTTGCCCTTTAAAAGGACCTGTCATTACTTCATAACCTTCAGAATAATGTGAACAGCTTACAGTACACCCAATCCAGCAACCATCAGCACCTTCTTTCCCAGAATAAACTTTTCTCCATACATCTCGTGCAAAAGGTATATTTTTTCCAGATATCTCCTTATGAGCACCATACCTAAAATTTTCAGTAGGTAAAAGATCAGCAGCATTCATGATATCAGGTAAATGACCTGTTCCTACTCTTCGCATTTCATTTTGTTTTGGATCAAGTTTAATTACTTCTTGAGTATGCTTTATTCCAGTTTTCCTCGCAGCTTCTAAATCTGCTGGATTATTAGAACCAACTGTTGCTTTAGGAGATAGGCACACTAATGCTTTAATTTTTTTATCTGCAAAAACAGTACCTATACCACCCCTTCCAGCTTGTTTATATGATGCCCATTCTCTTCCTTTAACATACCAAGAAAAATTCAGCATACCCCATTTTGTATGGTGCGCTGCAGGTCCAGTACTCACAACTGAAACGCGTTGTTTTTCATTTGGGTCATCTGCATACTTCCTAGTAAGTTGTTGGGTCAATTCGTGAGAAAATTCTGATAAATTATTTTCTTCCTCAACAGACTCAATATGAACTATATGATTTATTCCATCAATGAAGATAATCACTTCCTTTTCAGATTTTCCCTGAATTTCAATGGCATCAAAACCAGAAAACTTAAGATAAGGACCAAAATAGCCACCTACATTAGAATCAATAATAGTCCCAGTTAATGGAGATATTGAAGTAACAATTGATTTTCCTGAACCCGGGTAAAATATACTCCCTCCCAAGGGTCCTGAACAAATACAAATTTCATTTTCGGGATCATCCCATTTCACAATCTTATCTTTGGGTAAACCATTCCACATTAAGTATAAGTCAAATCCCTTGCCCCCAACAAAAATTTCTTTCATTTCGTTAGTTACAGGTTTAACTTGAATCTCTTTTTTGGTTAAATCAATGTATAATGTTTGATTAGCATATCCTTTTTGAACCTTGTCAAATTGGTATTGCATACTTTTTAGAATCATCTAAAATCACTTATATTAAAAATAATTAATCATAAAGTAAAAGGGTTTCAATCCTTATGCGAAAAGATCACTTCTTTAAATACTTTTCAGTAAAATTGTCTAACACATTTTCTATGGTAGGCTCTTTAACTGGTTCGATATCATATGTTACTTTTACTATAGGCTTATTTGTCTTTATTAGTTTTGTTAAATCTATTGGACTTCCATTTAATATGATATCACATTTCACGTTATTAAGAGTTTTTTCTAAATCATCAATTTGTTGGTCAGTATAACCCATAGCAGGTACAATTTCAGTAATTTGAGGAAATTCTTCAAATACTTCCTTTATAGAACCTACTAAATAAGGTCTAGGATCCACAATTTTAGCATTCGCATTCTTAGCTGCAACATAAGCAGCACCAATCGACATCCCTCCATGCGTTAGGGTAGGTCCATCCTCCACGACCACAACTTTTTTCCCTTTCAACTTTAAGGGATCCTCTGCTTTAACAACTGAATTAGTATATACTCTTATTGCTCTTGGATTTAATTCCTCAAGATTTTTTTCTACAATTTTTACATCTTCTGGTCGAGCACTATTCATTTTATTGATAACAAATACATCAGCGTACTTTGCATTAACTTCTCCTGGATGATATTTATTTTCATGACCCGGTCTTAAAGGATCTACAACAACAAATAATAAGTCTGTTATATAGAATGAAATCTCATTATTTCCTCCGTCAAATATTATTACATCTGCTTCTTTTTCCGCTTCACGGATAATTTTTTCGTAATCAACACCTGAATAAATAACTAAGCCTTGTTTAATATATGGCTCATACTCTTCACGTTCTTCAATTGTGCAATCATACCTATCTAAGTCCTCATACTTTTCAAATCTCATTACATTTTGTTGAATTAAATCCCCATAAGGCATTGGTTCTCTTATCGCTACAACTTTATAATCTTTTCCTTTAAGATAACGATAAACTGCTCTTGATACTTGACTTTTTCCGCATCCTGTTCTCACCGCACATACGGCTATTAGAGGTTTATTAGCTTTAATTTGTGTAAAACGACCTGAAATTAATCGATAATTTGCACCAGCTGCCAGGACTCTCGAAGCTTTATGCATTACTTCTTCATGTGAAACATCTGAATATGCAAAAACCACTTCATCGACATTATGCTTTTTAATTAATTCTTCTAAATCTTCTTCAGAAACCATTGGGATTCCATTAGGATATAAGATACCTGCCAACTCTGCCGGAAATCTTCTTTCGGCTTCGTCTGTGGTTCCGACATTTTGTTCACCAGCGATAGTAAACGCAACAACCTCATATTCATCATTATCTTTAAAGACTCGCAAAAATGTCCAGAAGTCCATACCTAGTGCGCCAATGATAATAACTTTTTTTCTCATACAAAGAAACCTTCAAATGATAATCTTTAATTGTTCATCATAAGTAATTTGGTACTAATTATTAAGATTATCAATTCTATGGAGGGAATGATAACCCACTATTAAATTCGAGCGAAAAAATGCAAAACTAGCATTTTTTTTAATCATTTGTTATTTTTACACATTTATGAAATATCACACTCTCATTTAATTGATCTGATTTATCCATTTTTCTACTCCCTGTCTTGCATTTTTTACATTTCCTCCATGAAAAGCAATTGCATTTATCACTTCTGCTTTTGGACAAATTTTTTCGATATTTCTTACGCTACTTCCAAGTCCACTTCCTTCATGCGTACAAAAAGGGATAATTGTTTTTCCCGAGAAGTCATAAGATTCTAAAAAAGTAAGTACTGCCATTGGTAGAGTTCCCCACCAATTAGGGTAACCTAAAAATATGACTTTATATAAATCCATATCTGGAACATGATCCGTAAGTTCTGGTCTTGCATTGTTCTTTAGTTCATATTTTGCCACTTCTGTTGTTTCCATATAATCTTTAGGGTAAGGTTTTTTCGTATCGATGCGAAAAATATCTCCTCTAATGATATCATATATCATCTTCGCTATAACTTCAGTATTGCCAATGGCTAAATTAACAATTCTTCCATTTACATAATTATTGCCTTTTCTAGAAAAATAAGCAATCAAACATTTTTTTTCTCCTGATATCATCCTTTCACATCTACCCCTTTTGTTTTTATTTGATTTTTTATAATCCTGTTCTTTTTTCCAACTCTTCCGGATAACGATCGCCCGTTATTTTTATTTTGTCAAGTGTCGAATTAATATCCTGTAATTCTTTTGATGTCAGTTTAATGTTAATAGATCCTAGATTCTCCTTAAGCCGCTCCAACTTCGTAGTGCCTGGGATAGGGACAATCCATGGTCTTTGGGCAAGTAACCATGCTAATGCGATTTGAGCAGGTGTTGCTTCCTTATCGGCAGCAATCCTTTTTATTGAATCCACCAAAATTTGATTTGCATCGAGATTTTCGGGAGTAAAACGAGGGACTATATTACGGAAGTCGGATTTTACGAATTTAGACTCTTTATTGAAGCGTCCAGTAAGGAATCCCTTACCCAGAGGGCTAAATGGAACGAACCCAATTCCAAGCTCTTCAAGTGTTGGAAGCAATTCTTCTTCAGGACGTCTCCACCACATTGAATATTCGCTCTGAACTGCTGTAAGAGGTAATACTTTATGTGCGCGTCTGATAGTCTGTACCCCAGCTTCAGAAAGTCCCCAATGCTTAACTTTGCCTTCTTTCATTAAATCCTTTATTATTTCAGCCACTTCTTCAATAGGAACATTAGGATCAACGCGATGTTGGTAATATAAGTCAATGGAATCTATTTTAAGGCGTTTAAGTGAACCTTCTATAGAAGATCTTATGGCTTCAGAGTGACTAGCTTGAACTTGCTTTCCATCAACTAACTTTATACCAAATTTAGTTGCAATAACCACTTCGTCTTGATATGGAGTGAGAGCTTCACCAACTAATTCCTCATTGGTAAACGGACCATAAATTTCTGCAGTATCGAAAAAAGTCACCCCAAGCTTTATAGCTTTATGAATCAACTTGATCATCTCGTTTTTATCTGGTGCTTGACCATAAGCATAACTCATTCCCATGCATCCTAATCCAAGTGCAGAAACTTCAAGACCACTTTTCCCTAATTTTCTTTTTTCCATTTTACATCTTTTTTCGTTTAAATCCAATCCCTTTACCTCTTTCTTATAAATCACTCACTTTGAGTAAAGATTTGATAGCTCGTCGTTCATCCATAGCAGCGTATGCTTCTTGTATGTTATCAAGATCCGTCTTTAGATCGAATATTTTACCTGGATTAATCTTATTTTTGAGTACTGCGTCAAGAAGGTTTTCTAAATAAGCACGGGTAGGCGCTGGACCACCGCGTATTCCAATATTCCCAAAAAATGTCTCGGTAGCATCAATCTCCACATCATGTGGTACGCCAACACGTCCAACAATTGCTCCTGGACGGGCAATGGCAAAGCAGGTGTTATTGGATTGTTTTGTACCTACACACTCTAAAACTGCATCGGTTCCAATATTATTTGTAAGTTTCATAACTTCTTTTATAGCATCGTCACCGCGAACTGTGATAATATCTGTTGCACCAAACTCTTTAGCAAGTTCCTGTCGATTCTTATGAGTGCTTCCAAGCATGATAATTCTCTTTGCACCAAGTAATTTAGCGGACAATACTCCTGAGAGACCAACTGCGCCATCACCAACAACTGCTACTGTATCCCCTTCTTTGACCTGAGCGCTCACAGCAGCGTGATAACCTGTTCCCATAACGTCACTTAATGTAAGAAGTGAAGCAAGTGTGTCATCAGAAAAATCTGATCCAGGTACCACTGCCAGCGTACCGTCGGCTTTTGGCACTCTTACAAACTCTGCTTGACATCCCATACCTTCTTCTCCGCCTCCAAAAAAGCCTCCATTTAAACAAGCAGTGTGAAAACCTGCTTTGCAATGCGGACATGTACCGTCACTTATTGCAAAAGGGCAAATCACAAAATCACCCTTTTTGATATCTTTTACATCAATACCGACTTCTTCAACCACACCTATAAATTCATGTCCTATAGGTCCAATTTCATGATCCGAGAGTCCCCTATAATACCATAAATCCGAACCACATACGCAGGAGAGAATTACCCGCACGACTGCGTCCGTCGATTCCTTGATGGTCGGTCTTGGGCGCTCTTCGATCACAATTTTACCTTTACCTTTGAAGATTGCTGCTTTCATTTATATTCCTCCTCTGTTACAGGTCCTAGCCATTCTGCATTTCCTAGATTAGGATTTGCAGTTATACCAATATGAACAAACCAACTATCTTTTGATGCCCCATGCCAATGTTTCACATTAGGAGGTATTTTCACAACATCTCCTTCTTGAAGCGATTGTGCTGGTTTTCCATCTTCTTGATAATATCCTTTACCTCCTGTTACAAGAAGAATTTGTCCCCCTGGATGTGAATGCCATTTAGTTCTTGCTCCTGGTTCAAAAGTTACATTGTAGACTTGACAATTAAATAACTCCTCTGTCACCAGCATCTGAACCCATACATCTCCTGTAAAATATTCACTTGTTGCTTTCTCTCCCTTGGGGAATATCACACTTTTGTTCAAATCATTTAATTTTTCCATTTTCAACCTTTTTGTTGTTTATTTTTATAACAATAGATTATTAAGTATTAATTTATTACTTTGTTTTAATACAAAATTTAATAAATTAAAATTACTTAAAAAGAAATTGTAAGCTACAAGTTACAAGGTGATTAGATGATTACCACACAATTTAAATTTACGATGGATGGATATAATGAACTATCAAGAAAATGGGCTATAAGCATCATTAAATCCATGTTCCTTGGATGTAAGAGATTTAGCGATTTTTTAGAAGTACATAATGGTTTAAGCAACAGAGTGCTCTCAGATCAACTAAAAAGGTTAGAGCACTATGGTTTCATTAGAAAAGAGATTGTTAGTAAAAGTCCGGTAAAAATAGAATATTCTTTAACAGAAATTGGGAGAGACTTAAACAAGATGCTCTATGAAAAATGCATGTTTGCCATTAGGCAAGGATTAATCTCTCGAGATGATCCGTATTTTAGAGGAAAAAACCTTGAGGAAGCTTTTGGTATGAAAGAATAATTAGATAATCAATAGTCATTACTTCAAACGAGTTAATTGTGATTATCTTTATACACCTTGCCCAAAAAGTACTATCAGTAAAATTTTTCGTAGAAAAAAATATTAAAATCGTCCTTTAAATAAAAAGTAATTTAAACTGCAATATATTAGCAAAATTTAGAGTATTATTTTACTGATAATTATTTTTATTAGGAGGAAATATTATGAAAGAAATACCTGATTATGAAAAGTATCCGATTAGCGAGGAAGAAATGGGAAAACGTTATAAGAATTGGACAAAAGCCTTGGCTCGGATGGCAGTGTTGCTTTATACAGTAGGTAAGGAAGTCGGAGGCGAAAAATTCGTCGAAAGACTTAAGGAAGAAAATCGAGAAAGGGGTAAGAGAGATGCGGCAACAATAATGAAAATAGTAGGTTGCAAACCAGAGGATTTCAAGGATTGCATGAAGATTCCCAAGATGGTTGATTTCATAGATGATAGATATGCGAATTTCTGGGATGGGTATGTTGAAAACACACCTAAAGCTTTTGAAAAAGAACTCTTTACTTGTCCGGTTACGGAACCATGGTCGAAGGCACCTGATCTTTGCGAAGTATTAATTGGCGAATCTCTTAGAAGCTTTGTCAAAGCGCTAAACCCGAAGTTTAAAACCGAAGGGTTCACGAAATTACTCACCAAAGGTGATAAATGCTGTCGATACAGGGTTGAATTGGAGGAAGATTAAATTTTTAGCAAGAAAGCTTATATTTAGTAACCAGAATTAGCAACTGAAATAACTTATTAGATCATAAAAAAAAAGAGAATGATTAGGATTTAAAATAAGGAGACATTCTAAGTAAGGCTAATTTCGCAATAGGGGAAATGATTTTAATACCTAATCTTCTCATTCGGTAGTCATGCTTCACTCTATTAACATATTGCTGAAATGTCTCCATTTGGAATTGAAGAATTTCTTGGGATTCCTTAGTCTCCATCCAATCAATATAAAGGTAATCTTCCTTTTTTTTTGCCACTTTAAACGCTTTTTCTGGAAGTATTTTTAATCCAAAAGCATCAAAAAATCCTTTTAAAAAATCTCTTTCTAAAAGTTGACAATCCTTGCCACCTCCAATGAGAAAAATCTTATTAACCTCATCAATCATTGCTGCATTTGCAAACGCAATTCCACAATCTTTGGAAGAAACAAATTCAATTCGTTGATCAAGTGGCATTTCAAATAAAAGAGTGTCAAAGTTACGTGGAATTTTTTCGACAGAAACAGCTGCAAGTCTCAAGATTATCCATGGAAGTCCACTTTCCCTTAGCATTTTTTCACATTCCACTTTTGCTCGTGAATAATTATCAGAAGGATTTAAGGGACTATCTACTTTCACGGGAGGCTCTAAATGCATTGTAATTCCATAAACACTCGCAGAACTTGCCATCATAAACCTTGGCTTAATCGGTAATCCTTTTGCAGCCTCAATTAGATTTCGAGTTCCTTCAACATTAACTCTATAAGCTAATTCTGGATTTTTCTCACTTAAAGGCGGGATAATAGCTGCAAGATGAATTATACACTCCGCTCCCTTAATAGCTTTATTCAAATCATCTTTACTAAGTATGTCTCCCCAGATGATCTTAAATTGTAGTTTTTTTGACAATTTAGCATAAATTTTTTTATTAGAGGAATTTGGTAAATCAAAACAGATTACATCATGGTCACGCAAAATCAGTTGCTTTAAAGTGTTTTGACCGACATTGCCAAATGCTCCGGTTAATAAAACTTTCAATGTAGTTAACACCTGTACAATAAAGAATCATTTTTTTTCTTCATCAAGTTAACAATCTGTTGAGATAATCGTAGCTCATTCCTTGCGCCACAAATTAATTCAACGAAACAATATCCAACACATTCATTTTTCGAGTTTATTATTTCTGCCAATAATTCAAAATAAGCAATATTAAATTGCCCCCTTGATAGAGGTTTAAGCTCATATCTTTCTTCCTTAATCCCCGGTATTATAACATCCCAACCAAATGAGAATGTATAATTAAAATTTCCCCTAGTAACGAAATCTTTAGGCTTGATATCGAAGTTCTGCAATCTCCTAGTCTGTGCTTGCTTATCGATGTATGTTCCATCCATGTACGGATGCTGTGGGAAATAAAATAACATGATTTCTTCTTCATCGAAAAAACGGAATGAAAACCATTCCCAATGAGACGCTCTATTAAGGAGGCGAAATGGCCCATATTGGCGATCTAACCATGATTTACCAACAACTTCTAACTTGCGAGTTTGCCCTGACTTATCCCGAATGATTAGACATCCTTCAGTCGGCAAGTTTGTATATGAGTAATAAACAGTACGTTGTTTCGGATCATTGGGAAGACCCATAACAAGAACGCCATTATCACAATGCCAGATCGCTCCCTTTCCTTTTTGCAGTTTCAGGTTTAAGTCGAAATCATTTGTAGTAATTTCGAGGTTAAACTGTTTTTGTTCTTTAGATAAAATTGTATACGGTCCATATACAACTTTATCTTGATTTGCATGAATTTTCTTCCCTCTTCGCAATCTAACTTCCTGTTTAAATAGATGTGTATCATTTTTTAAATCTGAGAGAGCCATATGTAAAATATATGCCTTTTTCCCAAGTACCCGTCCTTGTGCAACTGTGTATTGGTATGAATAAAGATGATCGGGGTTTTGTTTGTCAGACAAATATCCGGTAATGTACCACCATCCAGAAGCTTTCTTATGTGGTGGCCATTCTTCGTCAAAGTTGCCATGATACACTTCCCGATAGGGGATTAACGTGTAATTTTTAACCATATTAGTATTATAATAAAAATAAAATAATTTAACAATTAGGGTTGTTGGGTAAACCTTTTTAAATAATATTCTACTAATAAGCACTTGGTAACTAAAACTCTTTAAATAATGGTGAAAAAAATTGCGCATTCTAAAAATCAAAGTCCCATCTAATACAATTCTTGATTTTGGACTACCTAATTACTTCGATGTAGTAGATTATATTGAGGTTCTTCAGATATATGAATATGATTCCAATAATTTCTTCGCGATGAATAAAATAATATTTAAAAAAGGAAAAATTGATGAAATGGACAAATTCCTCCGAGAACTTTTTTTTGCACAATCATATAAGATTCTCGAGAAGAAAGCAAACGAGATTCTCTGTATTATGAAACAAAAGAACACTTCAGGTTTCTGGCCTGCTTTTCTTTCAAAATCTTTTGCCTTATTACCCCCCATTATCTTTGATCCAGATGCTATCGTATTTGGGCTTATCGCGAAAGATGACGAAGTAAACACTGTTTTAACACAAAATAAGATCTTCAAATCTATAGAGATCCTCTCAGTGGCAAATATCAATGAGACAATCTCGAATTCAATTAATACAATGCCAAGACTTACAAGTAGACAGAAACAGATTATGATATATGCTACTCGAAATGGATATTTTAAAGTACCTAAAGAAATCTCTACAAAAAGGATTGCAGAACATTTTCAGGTTAGTTCTTCAGCAATTTTAAATCATATTCAAAAAGCAGAAAGAAGCATAATGGAATATTTCTTTGGGTGAATTAATTCAAATAATCGATATTTGATGTTTTTAACTTATTAGGAGGAAATAAGAGCAGCAAAAATGATGTGGATGATTAAGAAAGGATATTATAGATTAATACAATTATTTGTAATTTCACTTTCTCGGCAAATGAGTAAGGGAAAACCAAAAGTGCTAGCTGGACCAGGCAATATAAAAAATCTTTATAAAGAATTAAAAAGTGAAGGAGTTGGTAAGCCTTTAATTGTAACAGATAAAGGACTTACAAAAATCAAGTTACTCGATGGGATGCTTCGAACTTTCGAAGAAAACAACATTGAGTTTATTGTGTTTGACGATGTTGCCCCCAATCCTACAATTACCATGGTGGAGTCAGCAAAAAATACATATCTGGAAAATAGATGTGATTGCATAATAGGATTTGGCGGAGGTTCTCCAATAGATTGTGCAAAAATTGCCTTAGGGCTTGTTGCAAAACCAGGAAAGACAGTAAAAGATCTGGGGAAATATTTTTCTATTAAAGGTGATGTGCCTCCATTTTTTGCAGTTACTACTACTGCAGGAACTGGTACTGAAACCAATTTTAGTGCCATTATTACTGACACTGATAACCGAAGAAAGTTTGCTGTAGCATCTAAAAAATTATTAGCAAAATGCGTTATATTAGATCCAGAATTATCTTTAAGATTACCACCTCAAGTAACCGCAACGACAGGTATGGATGCATTAACTCACGCGGTTGAATCATACATAAACATTTTAAGCGGTGATTTTGGTAATGAAAATGCAATAAAAGCGGTAAAAATAATTTTTGAAAATCTAACAAATCTGTACGAAAATGGAAATCAAATAGAAGGCAGAGAAGCAATGGCTCAAGCAGCTTTTTGTGCGGGATTGGCGATAAATGTAGGATTTGTAGGATATATTCATGCCATTGCTCATAAACTAGGAGGAATGTATAATATTCCTCATGGTCTAGCCAATGCAGTTGTATTACCGTATGTTTTGGATTATTATGGAGAAAAAGTATACAAAAAGCTTTCAAAATTAGCTATCGCTGCTGGAATTGGGTGTGAAAATGAATCAAAAAGAATTTTAGCAGAGCGGTTTATACAAGCTATTCGCGACATGAATGAAAAAATGAATATCCCTTCATTTATAAAGGAAATTAAAGAAGACGATATCGATATCATCGCAAAATCAGCATATAAAGAAGCTCATCCAATTTACCCGGTTCCCAAGTTCATGAAATTGGAGGACCTAAGAGAAATTATTACAAAATTAAAGTAAAATTACTTTTAAAAGATAAATCCACAGGCTTAAAAAGAAATTAAAAAAAAAAGAATTTTAAAATTTGTTTAGAACAAAGTTATGGCTACACCAACTAAGATAAAGGGAAGTATGAAGTATAGAGCTATAGCAATAATCCCAAGAATCAAACCTACGATTCCTAATCCTTTTGAATCATCTTTTGCTATCCCAATTATACCGAAAATTATCCCAAGAGCACCAGCAATTATTATAATAAGCCCAATATAAGGAAAAATAAGGATAGGAGCTAAAAAGAAGCCTATATATAACAATGCGAGTAAGATTACTCCTGCTAATCCAGCTAATAGAGCAATAATCCCAAATGTTTTTCCCAATTTTTACACCTTTTTTTCTATTATGCTTTAAATTAGATTTTATTTTGTGAACTTTATAACATAATATTGATCATTGTTTTTAACATTTAGGTAAATACTATCTATCTAATTTAAATTTCTTCTGCATTTCTTTAATTGAAGGGAGAATTATTATTTATTTGTGCTAAAGAACTTGAATTTCAAATTGTTAACGTAACTGATCTACTTAATCCAATTATGATAAATAGCTGAATTGATAGCATCTGTCCCTGAGAGCCTGTCTATATTTTAGATGATTTTGTGTTTGTTGGTATAAGTATCCTATCCAAAAAGATTCCTAAAAACAATACGACGCCGTATAATTACTTTAAGTACTTTCTAAATCAAATAAACTCTTTCAATGCTAATTAATTTTCCCGAACCCATTTATCTTATAAGGAAATAAAGATTAATTCTTGTTTACATAATCTAGAAAAGCTTTTACGACCATGTGAAATTTGGGATCTGCGACAACAGTAATATGGTCTTTTCCTTCGATTTGGAAATGACAAGAACCTGGTACTAATTGAGCTCCTATGAATTTACCTCTTTTAACAATACTATCATCAGCTCCGAAAACTGTCATAACTGGCACATTAACTTTTTTAAGAGCTTCTTTCCTTTTGGGATTAGTTGGGAGTATACCATCCGGACGTTGAATATCTGCTTCCAAAACGTAAATTAAGGCTTCAAGATCTTGTAAGTGAGAATCAGCATATTCTGAAATTACTTTTCGGAATCTTAAAGCAGCTTTATTTTTTATATCATCAAGATTTGCTTTTTTTAAACCCTTTATCCATTTTTTCATCATTACTCTAGCAATGAATTTTGTTCTTTTTTTTGAATAATAGAGTGGGAATCCTCCAATAATAGCACTTATAAAGCGTTCTTGATTTTTAAGTAAAATATCTGTTGTTATTCTTCCCCCCATAGAATAACCGAAAAAGTTAGCCTTCACAATAGATAAATGATTAAGGAGTTTAACGATATCTTCATTTATCTTTTCTCCATATTGAGTAGCATCTTTAGGTTTATCACTTTTCCCGTGTCCACGACAATCTACAAGTATTAATTCATAATCATCTTTTAGAAAATCTACCCAATTAGTAGATTTCCAATTAGCCTCGATATTTGCGGCAAACCCATGAATCATTATCACAGGTGGCCCTTCCCCTTCAATTTCATAATATATTTTAACTCCTTCATTATCAAAAAATGGCATTGTTATTAATCCTCATAATTTTTTATATTATATTTATAAGAATTTAGCATGGATAAATATTACCCTCATATACAGAAAGAAAGCTTATTCTTTAGGATTTTGGCTTTCAAACCTTTAATTGATCAATATATTTAAATTGGGAATAATTATTAAGATTACCGACTCTACTAAGGGAATGGTAAACCCTCGTTGAAATTTAGTTTAAAAAGTGAGCAATACACAGTAATTATAACTATAAAATAGAGGTTGGTTAATTTTTAAATTAAAGGACTGAACATTAATTATGGATGAAGAAGAATTATTAAAAAAATTAAAAAACGCAATTTTAAAAGGAGATCCAAATAATTCAATTGAATTGGTTAATGAATCTATTAAAATGGGAATAAAATTCAAAGAGATTTTGAATAGAGCAATTCTTAAAGGTGCTGAAGAAGCTGGTAATTTATATGAAAATGATGAATACTTTCTTCCTGATCTACTCATGACTGGTGATGCAATAAATGCTGCTACTAAGATATTGAAAAATTCATTAAATGAAAAATCTGTAATAGAATCTAAAGGTACTATATTAATTGGTACTGTGGAAGGTGATATTCATGATCTAGGGAAGAGTTTGGTAGTCTCACTCTTGCAAGGACAAGGCTTTGAAGTTGTTGATCTAGGATCTGATGTTCCACCAGAAGAATTTCTTCGAAAAGCAAAAGAAATAAATCCCAGACTGATAGGATTAAGTGGATTAATGACAATGAGCATCTCTAAAATGGTTGAAACAGTTAATTTACTTAAGAATGGAAATATAAAGTCTCGAATAATCGTTGGTGGTGGAATTTTATCAAAAGAGTCGTGTGAAATGATAGGAGCAGATGATTTTGCCAAAGATGGTTGGGAAGGAGTTAAAAAAATAAATACTTTAATTTGAATCTATGAGGTGAAATAATAAATTGGGCAAAGATTGGACTGCTTCTGTTAATAGAATATTTAGGGTAATAGCAGGATCAAAAAGAGTTGATAAAGTTCCATTTCTTGCATTCGCAGGAGAACAAATGATTTGTCGAGTAACAGGAAAAACTGTGAAAGAATTATATAGTTCCCCAAAGATTTATGCTAATTCTATTATAAACACTTTTGAGTTTTTAAATACAGATTCTATAAATGTCCCAAGTGCCTACGCAGGCCCAAGTGAAGCATTAGCATTTGCGGAAGCGAACAACAAATTAGAAGCAATTAAATGGTTTGATTATAAACCTCTAATGTGCAAACAAGGAGAGATTTGTAAATCTGAAGAAGATATTGAAAAGTTAGAAATTCCAGATCATAATAGGTGTAATCTATGGAGAACGTCTTTACTAGCTGCCAAAATGATTCATGAAAAAATTAAATTTCCTCAGGTAATCAGCTTAAGTATTTGGTCTGTTGTCCAGGAGTTACGTGGAATAGAAGCTTATAAGGATATGCGTCGAAATCCAGATTTATTGTTAAAACTCTGCGAAAAAATTTATGAATCTCAAATGGATATTTATGAGAATTGGCTTGAAATTGTAGGTATGCCTCCTAATGTTTTTATTGCAGGATACTCATTTAATCGTCATATGATGAGTTTTCAAGATTCTATGCGCTATGAAGGGCAGTTTATTAAGAGAATGATGAATAAAATAAAAGTTCCTTTTATGCTCCATAATTGTGGAACTTCACCATATTTTACAAAGGTCGTTAAGGAAATTGACTTTGTTGCGGTTAATGGTAGTCATCCTTTAGATATTGAATATTGGATTGATTTTAGAAAAAAGTATCCAAAAATTACTATAATAGGTGCTAATATTGATGTAAGTAGAGAAATGTTCACAGGAACTCCTTCTGATGTTGAAGAAAAGGTAAAAGAAAATATCTTAAACTTAGCTCCTGAGGGTAGATATATTTGTTGCCCCGTTTGTAGCCTACCATGGGGAGTACCACTTCCCAATATCTTAGCAATTCCAAAAACAATTGAAAAATATGGCTATTATCCTATAAAAATAACTTAAAGAAGTTATGATTTTAAATCAAAAATCCTTGAAAACTATTTTTTTTTAAAAATTTCAAGATATATGTAGATTTTTTAAATATAGTAATAAATTTGGCCATCTAATTCTTTTGAAAGTATCCATTTCATATCTGAAAAGACTTGCAACATTTTATCAAGTAAATCTTCAGAAATGTTCTCTTGTTGCCCAAATAACCGATCTTTAATAGCTTTAACTGTATATTTATTTTTACTTTTTCTTAGGAATTGCATTAAGCGAAAGTCAATATCATTTGTTTTGATTAGATATAAGTCCATTTCTTTATCTTTGAATATTTGTCGAACCTTGTTATATTGGGTTCTTTCGCCTCTATGCTTTATATCATAAATAGTTTCTGCGATACTTTTTTTTGTAAGCTGAGTGATTATGAGTTTTCCCGAATAAAAAATTGAGAGAAACAATTCTGGAATATACTTGCAACAGAGTAAAAAAATAGCAATATGAAATGAAACAGTAAGAGCTAACATCTCATCAGAATCATGAATAATGCTCCATGCAAATCCATGGGTGTATAGATAGATTTGTATTGTTAATCGAAAAATATTGAAAAGATAAATAAATGAAATTGCAATAATAATAGCTATTGACTTCCTCCAAAGGATGTTCTCTTTAGTTTTTGAAACCTGTGAATGAGGTACAAAAATAATTACAGCAACGAAAATACTCATTGTTAAAAATCCAGTACATCCATTATTTACGTATGCTAAAGCATTATCAGAATAGCCAATAAGCCAGGGGCAGGAGTAGGTTGGGTTATAGATTACATAAACTCCTAAATTGAAAAAAAGATTTTCAAAAAATACAACATTTTTTGTAAATAACTCTTGCAACCATATAAGTTCGGTGGTTTTATCAAATTGAAGGATAAAAGGTACTGATATTATTAAACCCAGAGGAAATACAATTAAAGCCAAATTTGAAAAACTATACTTTTTTCCTCTAAATTTAATTTCTAGTCTCATACTTTCTTTTATTTATTTACTAGTCTTATTTGATTTTTTATCTTCTTTCGGAGTTGTTCTTAACCAAAAATGGAATCGATCTAGGTAGATATAGTTAAGTATTACAAGTAATGGAATGACTATAATTCCAAGAAAAGGGCTACTCTCTGATGTCATTGAAGAAATTGTGAGCCCGATTATAAAGGCGAATAATACATTCAAAGATAGAAGTATCCAGAATATTAATTTTTTTATGAATAACTGTTGCATTGTATTTCAATTTAATATAACATAAGTAATTATTTAAATTGCTTGTATGAATTGGTACTATTTGTTATTTTGGAAGGAACTTATAGGACAAGCAATGATAACCTGAATTCACTTAATAGGTAGATTGTTGTTAAAATAAGAATAAGCCAACATATAAAATAAGATTAAAAAGCTGATTGGTATTCAAGAAAATCTGATTTAAGTGGTCATTTTAGCAGAGTTTATTTTTTCAAATTCATAATTTCTGCATTTTTCTCTCTTCTTAATTCTTTTAATCTTTGTTTCAATAATCTCTTTTTATTCTTGCTTAAAATTGAAATTTCTTTTTTAAATATCTTTAAAACATATTTTATTTCAGAGATTCTCCCCTTTAAATCTCTTTCTTCTCTTTTAACATTCCCCATATATCGATAATCTTTTTCATATTTCGAATAAATCTCGTTGAGTACTGAATCATATTCTATTGAAATTTCTTCGTGAATTTCAGCTTCCTTTTCTTTATATTTTTTTTCTATTTCATCAATTTTGGTCTTAGTTTCAAGCTCATTTGTCATAATATTTTCCTCAATATATTATAATAAAAGTTTATTGCTTTATTTTTATTAAAAAAACCTAAAATTTAATCTTAAATAAGAGAAAGATTCTCTCAAGATCGGTTTGATTCTGCGAAACTATTTGTAGATCTAAGAGAAATTGTAAGAAAAAGAAAGATCTTACTCTTTATTATTAATAGACTAACTTATTATTAAATTTCATTAACGGCTGTTAAAAACATATTTAAAAGATTATTTAGAACAATAATTTTCTCATTTTCTTTTTTTTTTGCTTTCTTTTCTTCTTTCTTTTTTTCTCTGGTTCTGGGGTAATATCTACATCTACTTCAGCAACAATGAAGGCTAGATAAATAGGAGTCGATTGAGGATATCGTTGGTCATTAAAAATATTGAACTTTATATCTTTAATTCTATAATATTTTTTGCTTTCATGTAAAAGTAAAAGATTTCGATTAACCTTATTGGTAAAATCTGAAGGATCATCAAAACTTCCTCCAACCACATATACTTGATCAATTCTTACAATTTTTCTCTCTTCTGGAACTTCTTCCATGATTCATATCAGAAAATTAAAAAAAAGATAAATAATTTATGTTTAAATTATTAATGAATACCAGTCTCTAATTTGATGTTTTAATTTTAATAAGACCATATTAAAAAGATACTAGAAAAAAAAGAATAAGATTTAATAAAGAAATAATGACTCCTCAGTAAATTTTAACTTACACTTTTCTTCAATACAAATTATGATGTTTGTTTGATTTAAAGTAAAAACATAAATAAAAGATTTACCTAACTCTACCTTAATCGTATAATACAAAAGATAAGTGAAAAACCATAAAATCAACTTATATGTATTTAACAGTATTTCTTTTAATTTTGTGTGTTGGTTTTTTTCTACAAGAAACATATTGTATCGAGAATAAACACAATGAGAAGGTAAATATAAATTCTTTGGCTACGAGCAATTCAATTAAATCTGAATGGTATCGTACATGGGGTGAAGCTAATACAAATGATTACGGTTTAAGCGTAGCAGTAGATTCGTTAAGTAATGTATATCTTACAGGATATAATGTTAGTTCTATGGATGCGGATATAATTTTAGTAAAATATGATAAAAATGGAGTTCAACAATGGAATCGCACATGGGGAGGAATTAACGGAGATTTTAGCTTTGATATAGCAATAGATCAATTAGACAATATATATCTTGCGGGATCAACAGTGAGATTCGGAGCAGGAAATGAAGACATGCTTTTATTGAAATATGACGGAAATGGCACGTTACTATGGAACGCTACATGGGGGGGTATAGATTTTGATCGTTGTTATGGATGTTCAACAGATTCATTTGAAAATGTTTACCTTACAGGAGTTACGTCTAGTTTTGGATTAGGAAATAATGATGTAGTTCTAGTGAAATATGATAAAAATGGTGAACAACTATGGAATCAAACGTGGGGAGGGATAGATTATGAAGAAGGAAATGGAATAGTCACAGACTCAATGGGTAATATTTATATTACAGGACAATGCGTTGAAGGAGGAGATAGCGATATGGTTTTAATAAAGTATAATTTGAATGGAGTACAACAATGGAATCGCACATGGGGGGAAATTAAACAAGATATTGGCTCTGATATAGCAATGGATAAATCAGATAATATATATGTTGTAGGACATACATGGAGTCTAGGAGGAGGAGAGGCGGACATAGTTCTGGTAAAATATGACCAACAAGGAATACAGCAATGGAATCGCACATGGGGTGGAAATGACCAAGATTTTGGTAATGGAATAGCAGTAGATTCCTCAGCTAATGTATATCTAGCGGGAGAAACCGAAAGTTTCGGAATGGGAGATTATGATATGGTTCTGGTGAATTATGATATCAACGGTGTAGAACATGGGTATTATACATGGGGTGGGGCTAACTATGACACTGCCTTGGGTGTAGCGATTGATTCATCAAATGCTGTGTATCTTGCAGGCTATACAGAAAATTTCGGAGCAGGAGGGTATGATATGGTTCTGGTAAAGTATATTCCATATGTTGCTCCCACTACAATTCCAAGTTATAATGTCTTTATAATACTAGTGATTTTAAGCATTGGCAGTTTTTTCTTGGTAAGAAAAATAATATTCAGAAAAATAGATTAATTTTATAATATTTTTCTTGGAATTTATTGTGTAGTTTTATAATCTTGGAATTGAAATTTCTACTAATTTTCAGAATTTTGGTAATGATTTCTATTTAAATGGTTTAGAGCATTTAATAGTAACTCCTTTTGGAGATTCAATCCTTCTTAACTTAACCCCTTTTGCTTTAGGATATGAAAGTAAGTATTACCAGGCATACAATGCTGTTGATTCTGATTCTCTTCTAAAAGATAAAGATGAGTGTGCTGAAGAATTTCGAAGTATTCTTATTATAATTATCTCATCTATTAGTAGAATAGAAATCATAGGACGAACAAATACATATTGACTGAGGAAGAAAACACTATAAAATCTTAAACTTTTTTTATAGAACTAAACATTAAGATTATTTTTTCTTATAAAGAGAAAGAGAATATACCACTAAAATAAGAAGAAAAACATAGATTTAATATTTTTGAAGCATAATTTTTAGACATAAAATCAATATAATTTAATTATTGTATTAATAAGTTTTAAAAAATGATAGCAAGAATCTGGCATGGGTGGACTTCGCTTAAAAATGCGAATACTTATGAGGAGTTACTTATAAATGAAATATTTCCATCTATTAAAAGTAGAAACATAAAAGGATATAGAAAAATAAGTCTTTTAAGGCGTCCCTTGAAAAATGAAGTTGAGTTTATTACAATAATGATCTTTGATGATTTAAGTGCTGTAAAAGAATTTGCGGGGGAAGAGTATGAAAATTCCTATGTTCCTCAAAAAGCGAAAAAGGTTCTTTCAAGACATGATAAATTATCACAGCATTATGAAATTGTTCATGAATTCAACTATGAATAAATAATTTTGCACTCTCAAGAATACAAGACTAAGTTAAAAAATGGTAATTATAATGTTTTAGCTAAAATTTCCTTTATACTATATAAACCTTTAACTATAAAAAGATTTATTTGAGTGTAAAAAGATTATATAAATACATACGCTTGTATTTATCTCAATAACATGTTAAGGAAAGGATCTGAATTTCTTTTAGGATTATTTTATTCAGATGAAGAAACTTTAGTATACGATAATATAAAATTATCTTATAATTTACCTGAAGAATCAATTCGAGAATTAAAGTCAATGTCATTTAAGTTCCTTGGTCCATTATTAATGACAAGAGAATTATATAAACAAAAAAGTTGGAAGATAGATTATATTGAAACTTCATTATCTCCCCAAATGAGCATGGTAGTTGATGATACTCTTATGCAATCATTTGCCTGTCTTAATTCATCAAGAAAAACATCAGGATATATAACCAATCTCTTTACATTTATAGGATCACCTTATACAGAAGATTTAGCAATGATTTATGAAAGACTCGATAAATATATTCACCCCAGTCTTATCCAAGAAAAACTTATTGCAAAAAAAATTCATGGCCCTAATTTCGATTTTAATGCTTTAATAGAGAAAGAGATGAAAAGAGGTATTGATTTACTTGAGCATACTTTAGGATCTCCAAGAAAGATTTATTGGGAAGAAAAGATGACTTACTCACCTGTAGCCGTAATAAAGAGAACTTTAAGAGATGGAATATTAAAATCTGATCTCTTTACTTTTGATTTAGACGATCCGTTGAGAACAGAAGTTTTAAACCAAATTCCTTCATATTATTTTATGGGTATATTACCCGATTATTATGAAAAAAGAATGAATGAGACTTTGAGGTTATTTAGAAAAGAGAATCTGTACTCCAATATCATTAAAATTAAGATTAGTAATCCAAAAAAGGTGGTGTTATATATAGAAGAATTCATATCTAAGGCGAACAATAAGATAAGCTACGGTTTGATCCTAATCCCAAGCATCAGCAAAGTTAAGGAAGCAGGAGATCTATTTTTTTATAAAAAGAAGTTGCGGAGTATGTTAGATAAAAGTGAGGAATTTGAAAGATCTGTTATTGAGTTAAATTCTAAGATAAATCCCTTTGATAACTGGAATTTAAATTCCAATGAGTCTCTTCAAAAGATCGAGCAATCTTTAGATTGCAAACAATAAAAATTATTTTCAAAAGGTTAGATGTAACATTGGAGCAAATACAATTTAGCAAACTTTACAATATAGACAAAGAACGATTGCATTCCAATTTTGAGCGCATTCAGAATATGAGTAAAAATTCGAACACGATAGAAATTATTGCTAAATTTTTAGATAATCAATCTATTGGTTCTTCAATCATTGTAATTTCGGAAATACTAACTTATTTTGAGAAACAGTTTTCTAAAGATAATGATTTGTTAGATTTTGCATTTGAATGGATAAGAGCTAATAAAATCCGTTTGGAATACAAAAAATATGTAAATATTCGTGATTTTAAAGCATATACTATTGCTTTGGATGAACTTATATTCCTCTTTTTTCTGAAGTATGATGAGATATTAAGACCTTTATTTAAAGATACTATAGAAGAATATGAATTTACTACATTATATCAAATCTTTTTCAATCCAAAACAATCAACCCCTGTTAATCTCATTGCACTATTAGAGAAAAACAAAGCTAGAGTACCTAGCGTTACTATAAATGGAGAGAGAATTAATACTAAGATTCATACTCTTCGAGAGGGCCTTTCAGATATGATAAAAGATGATTACGAAGAAGGATTACCTTCAGATATCAAGATTATTAAATATGACAAGAAACTTTCAAATGAAAATGCCACTGAGAATGATTTTGATGGGACTATGATAGAGAGGTTAATAAAATTCTATTGCTTTCAAAAAAGGAAAATTGATAAAAAAGAGTTTACTCTCGCAATTAACCGATTTCTATCTTCTTATCTCCAATTTAATAAATTTTATAATTTTGATGAATTCAAAGAAAAATTGATTTCAAGCTTCGTAGATTTTATAACTTCCGGTTTAACGCAAAATTATGATAATATTTCAATTGAAACTATACAAAATGAGTTATCATTGGTAATAGTTAATTTTGAAAAAAATTTACAAGACACTAGATTGAAAGGTAAAGCTTGGATTGAGGATCTAAAACCAGTTTTACAAAATTTTGTTGAAAAATTTATAGATCAATTATAACAAAGAAAAAATTGAATTGATCATTTCAATAACAAATTATTTAAATTATCTAGACTCCTTTTAGGTTTTAAATCTAGTAAATAGAGTTATTAATCCAAAAGAAGTTAATTTTTCTCTTTTATACTATATCTCTCTATTAGAAAATAATAATTTTCATCCATTATAAGATTGGAGAACGGCACTAGATCTAGCCAAAGACCAAAAGAATTAGTTATTTATTTCTTATCTTTTTCTTTTCATGATCATTTAACCATTTAGAATAATTCTATTCGAGTATCTTCCGATTAGAATGAAAGTTTGTCATAAAGGATCAGTTTCATCGAACTTTTTAGAGAAATAAAGTTCAGCTTTAGTCCTGCTAACTACTTATCATTAGTTTATAATCATAACAATAAAGCTAGACTTAATTTTCTATTGGAATCTTAAAAAGAGTTAAGTTTATAAACTAATTTATCGTAAAATTTCAATAACTTGCTTTTCGCAAGATTCGAAGATTTAATCCAATATTATAAAAAAAGTGAATAATAATAGATGAAAAGTAATAGAAATAAGAAATTATCTATCCTTTTAATTGGGTTTTTGATGTTATTTTCAGCCCCTTTTTATATTTTTCCTGCTACAGCAACCTCAGAACCAAAACTCTCTCAATCTACCATTTTAAATATTATTGTACCTAGTTATATAAAACCACCGATATCGGATCTTATCCCTGATTTCCTAAATTCGAGATATGGAGGAGGAATTTCGGATGTTAATGTAATTTCCTCGGGTGATACTTCCGACCAACAATTGACTTATTTACAAACCCATTTAGCAGCAGGTGATACTTCCTTAGATGTAATGGCATTGGATGCAATTTGGACTGCACTATTCGTTGAAAACGGATGGCTTGAAAATCTAGACTTCCACTTAATCCCATATGAAATGAATAACTATATTGCAGGTATTGTTGATTCATGTGAATATCAAGGAAGTTATTGGGCATTTCCTTATTCACTTAATTTTGGAGCCTTATACTATCGAAAGGATCTTTTAACCTACTATAATTATACTACTGCTGATATTGATACGTGGGCAGAATTAAATGCCACAGCAAATGACATTTTACATCAAGAAAATAATCCTAACTTAGTGGGCTATATAGGCCAATTCGATAATTATGAAGGTGGAACGGTCAACTTTCAAGAATGGATTGGAAGTAATGGAGTAACAAATATATTTGATAGTAATGGGAATCCTTTAGTTAATCAAACAGATGCTATTGATGCTTTAGCATTTTTAAAAGGCTTAATTGCACCACCTGGTTCCCCTGATTTAATAAATAGTAAATATATCATTTCACGTGATGCATTAACCTATAATGAAGGAACGACTCACAATACATGGTTAGCAGGACAGGCTCTTTTTGCCAGAAATTGGCCCTATATGTATTCATTAACCCTAGATTCACCATATAACACTTCATTTGGAGTTGCTCCAATACCTACTTTTCATGGATATCCAGATGAGAAGTCATCTGTTGCTGCAGGATCAATTTTTGGGATATCATCTTTTAGTCAACATAAGGACGCCGCTTTTAACCTCACCAAATGGCTTTGCTTAAATTATTCTCAATATTATAATTTACAAACGTATGGATACTTTCCTGCGCTAAAAGAAACTTATTCATCATTACCACCAGGTTTTGAATATGTTTCGGATTTTTATGCAGCTTCAGATGTCACATTAGCTAGACCAAAGCATCCAGAATATCCAGAAATTAGTGCTGCTATTTCGCAAAGATTTTCAGAGATAATTAGTTGTCAAAAATCTGCTGCTCAAGGTTTAAGTGATTTACAACAAGATATTATAGATATAATTCCTCATTTATCTGAAATTCATGTTGAAATTGTTGAGAGGGCATATTCCTCAGAAAACTTTAACTTAACTTTCTATATAAGCAACAGTACAGGACCTCCAATTAATGATGCTACAATTCAGATATGGTGGAATGGGATAAATGTAACTTCTAATATTAAAAATAATGGAAACGGAAATTACTCAATAAGCTTAACTCCAATAATTATACTTCTAGAACAAGATCCTATTTTATTGAATATGACTATCTCTGCTTTGGGATATAAAGACAGGTATTTTAAAACCTACATAGCAGTCCATTCAAACGATTTAATAGAAGATAAATTAAAGTTGGATATTATAAAGCAATCCTTCTCAAGTGAATACTTTAATATGACTTTCTTTATTCACAATAGGATGGGTTCTGGAATTGATAATGTAATAATACAAATGTGGTGGAACGGAATTGATGTCTCTGCTGATATTCAAAGTATGGAAAATGGTCTCTATTTTATATCTCTTGATGCTATAACTGTAGTTCCTGGCGAAGAACCTATTCTCCTTAATATGACTATTTCTGCCTCAGGATATGCAAATAATTATTATGAAAAATACATTTCAGTTGATCCCGATTCCCTTTTAAAAGGTGAAGGAGAACCTACAGGTGAATTTCCGCTTACATTAATTATAGTTATTTCTTCTTTAAGTGGAGGTACTCTTATAGCTCTAGCAGGCATATACTGGTTAAGGAAAAGGAAGAAAAGGCCTTAATTACATCTTAAATTCTCCTTTTTTTTATATTTTTTTCTTAATAGCTAATGGACAAAATTAGACCAAGATTTAATAATCTAATAATAAAATCTCCAAATCAGTTATCTCGAAACTCAAAATTACATATTATTCTTCGTACTTTTTCCCTTTCATTCTCTTTTAACTATTCAGAATAAAAACTATTCTAGTGTTTTATCTACGGAATAAACTAGATCATGCTTATTTTCCAATAAAAATAGGATTTCTTTTTTCTTTCAATGCTTTTAGAGATTCACCAAAATCTTTGCTACAAATTGCTTTAGTCCACATTTTATTTTCTAAATCCAATTGCTGTTCTATAATAGTTCTAAAATATGTGTGTATTGCTTTTTTCATTAATCTGATAGATAGTGATGGTCCATTAGGAGGAATGAGTTTTAAAGCTTGCTTTCTCGCATATTGCATTAATTTTTCTCTTGGTATTACCTTGTTAACGAGACCTAAATTTTCAGCGACTTTTGCTGTTATTCGATCACCAAAATAAAAGAGTTCTTTAGCTTTATTCATGCCAATCATTAGTGGTAAAAGCACTGTAGTTGCAAAATCCGGTATCACAGCCCTTTTTACAAAAAGAAGAGCCCACCAAGCATCATCAGCCATATAAACTAAATCAGAACAGATTACAGGAAGGGTAAACCCACCACCTACAGCAAAACCATTAATTACTGATATTACGGGTTTAGAGAAATCCCAAAATTTAAGACATACCCGTTTCGATGCCATATCTCTTAAATTGATCTCATTTCTATATTTCTCAGGAATATCACTTAACATATTTTCAGAAAAGTAGCCCCCTGAAGAAAAAGCTCGTGCTTCTTCACAACCAGTTAATATCATTACCTTGACTTCCTTATCCTTTTCAGCATGATCTACGGCATACCATAGTTCTAAAAGACCTAGAGGTGAGAGTGCATTCTTTTTTTCTGGCCAGTTTAAAATAACTGTTAAAATTCCATTCTCTTCTTTTTCATACTTAATTTGGTGAAAATCTATGGGCATCATTAATACAATAAAATCGGAAGAAAATAAAATATTTTATAAAAATAATTTAGTTTGTTTTTTTATTAATAAAAATTAAGTTCTTTTTCAGTTTAAGCTTCATATCTAAAAAATAAACACAAATCTGTATTTAAATTGTAATCCTCCTTCTTTAATAGTTTGATTTACACCTTTCATTTGAAGCAATTTAAAAGCTAAAACAAGTTAAAATAGTGATAATATACGTCAAGCTATCGAATATTTAAACCCGCAAAATCAAATGGAGGGAAGTACATGACTATTACTACGATAGTCATTGCTATACTACTCTTAATACTTTTAATTTCGACTTATCCTGCACTTCAAAATGTTTCATTTTTGGTACTTATGTTAAGTATTTTCGTAGCAATCGTTGCGATATTTTCATTATTAATCTATGCATACTATGAAATGGAATACATTATATCGAATGATTTTCTTTTAATTAAGTGGGGATTAAAAACTACAAGAATTCCGATTGGAAATGTAAAAAGAGTAATTAAACCTGAGACAAATAAATATGAAGGTATTAGATTGGGTGGAGTAGGGATTCCAGGATACTTGTTTGGAAAATTTAAATATTTAATCGAAGGAAATTTCGAAACAGTCAATTTATACGCCACCAAATTGGAGAAACTTTTATTTGTCGAAACTAATGGCCAAAAAAAGAAAATATATGGAATAACTCCAGCTCAAGAAGATGACTTTATTAGAGTTCTTAATGATATCAGTAAAGGTGTGGAGTCTCAAGTTATAGAAAAGCCCGAACCCTTTAAAACCATTATAAACTCTTCGAAAGACATTAAATTTGCTTTAACTTTATTTATTATTTCAATCATTCTCTCAATATCAGGTTTAACATACTTCTTAATTATCTACTTTCAATTGCCTCAAACGGTTCCACTTCATTTCAGTGCCAATCTCATTCCTAATCGATATGGAGATAAAGTCGACTTACTTTGGATATTTTTACTTTTTGCTATTTTTGGAATTGTATTAAGTTCAATATTCTATTATTATATCCACAGAAGAACTCATTTGGATCAAACTAAATATGGGTACAGTGTAATGTTAATCCCGCTAGTAATCAGCACGGTATTCTTGATCTTAACAATAATATTGATGAATATGACTTTGACTTTTTCCTAAATATAGTATTTCGCCTTAATATAAGATCTCTAACAATTTTATCAATTAAGCAAGATTCTAGGTATTACTGGTGCGACTTTTATTAAACCAAACCTCAAAATTAGGTTTGATGAAGTATTAAAATGAACATAGAAATAAGGTTTAAAATTAAAAAAAGAAATTTAATATTACTTGGCATTTATAGGTTCAGATTTGATAACTTTAGATGCTTTTCTTTTTTTTCTCCTTCTTACCAATATTATGGCAACTATTGCACCAACTGTTGGTCCAGCAATAGCTGATGAAATAATAAGAGCTAATAGTAATTTACTAAGACTTGTTTGTACCAAAAATCTCACCGTAATATCTTCATTATGATCATTAAAAAATTGGACGCAAAAATCATTATTAGCAGGGACTTCATATACCCAATTATCACTCATAGAATTGTCTCTGTATATTAAATAAGTACTTGGTTTGGAGATTAATAATCCAGTATGTACTCCTTCTACTAAATATGCGTCAACTCCACCAGAACCTGATATAACGTTATATTGGACTTCTATTGTCATACCCGCTGTAAGACCTCGAATGTTGAAGACTACAGCAGAATTAGGTCCAATTGTTTCCGTTTCCCATGCTGCCTTTGAGTCTTTAATATAGGTCACAAAGGATATAATAAATATAAGAGAAAGTAGAACGAGAAATCCTTTATTCAATTTAACTGCTTTCATTAAAATTTCACATTCTAAAATTTGATTATAATTAATTGGGATGGAGTGGTATATAAATCTTCTTTTATTTGTAATAGATAATCTGTTATTTATTTGGTAGCCATTAGGATATAAAATAACTAGGATTAGTTTTAGGAGTCAAAATCAAAAATAAATTTCCAGATAAGACTACTAGTTTTTTAAAAGAATAATTTAGGGAAATAGACACAAAAAAATTAAATAAACCTGTAAAATAAATCTATATCCAATTTTCTTAATAGTTATTAAATTACCTATAAAAAAAAATAAAAAATCAATTTACTATTCTTATTTCTTTTGATATCTTTCCCATTTTCGTTCTAGTTCTGGATCTTGTAAAGTATCCATTATGTATTCAGCAAATTGCTCTCCTGTAGCACCTGTATCTCTTCCAGTAACTTTAAGTTTCTTTTCATAAATTGCACATATATCTAAAGCCATCTCTAACTTTCTTGCTTTCTGAACAAAACCTATGTGATTTAAAAGCATTGCTGCGGCCTTTATGATACTCGTTGGGTCAGCATATTTTGTCCTTCCAGTTTCAACCATCCGCGGAGCTGTACCATGGATAGCTTCGAACATTGAGTATCGCTTCCCAATGTTGGCACTACCGGCAGTACCAACAGAACCTTGAATCTGGGCTGCTTCATCAGTTATAATATCTCCATAAAGGTTTGGGGCTACGATTACTTTGAAGTCTTTTTGGCGTTCGGGGTCTATTAATTTAGCTGCCATAATGTCTATATACCAATCATCAAATTTTACTTCGGGATATTCTTCTTTTGCGAGTTGTTTTGCCATGTTTAAATACATTCCATCTGTAGTTTTTACAACGTTTGCTTTTGTTACTAACGAGACTCTGTTCATTCCAGTCTTTTTAGCATGCTCGAATGCTAATCTTAAAATGCGATCTGTACCTTGTAAGGTATGTACACAGAAATCAAAGGCTAAATCGTCTGTTACCTTAATACCTTTTGAACCTAAAACATAAGCTCCTTCAGTATTCTCCCGAAAAAACATCCAGTTAATTCCTTTCTCTGGGACTTTAACTGGGCGGACATTAGCAAATAAATCTAGTTCTCGTCGCATGGTTACATTTGCACTTTCGAGATTTGGCCATTTACCAGATGCTAAATCTTGTGAGGACGGTGTATACGTTGGCCCTTTAAGAATAACAGTACAATTCTTTAATTGTTCAAGTACCTCATCAGGGATAGCTTTCATTGTTTTTGCTCTATTTTCAATAGTCAATCCTTCAATATGTTTGAAAACAACTTTCCCATTCTGAACTTCTTCTTTTAATAGAAATTTCAGAATTGCTTCAGCATGTTTAGTAATTTCAGGTCCAATACCATCTCCACCAGCTACTCCAATATTAATTGGCTTTAATGAAGAGTAATCAATCCAGTCAGCACCCTTTTTCATTTCTTCAATGCGATTTAATTGGGCTTTTACTAGTGCTTCAAAATGTTCTTTTGCTTTTTCAATTACTTGTTCCATTTTATATTTCCTTTATTTTTTCATTTTTATTGCATGTGACTTTTTTTTTTAATTATTAGCTTTTCTTAAAATTTATTATTTTTATAAAAAAACATTTAATATGATATTTATAACCTCTTTTTAGCTTCCGAAAAGTATTTCATCCCAAGGTTGTCGATAAAGTCCTGCACGTTGTCTTTTTTGATCAAAAACATGACCCATCATCCCTATACTCCTACCTAATACAAATAGTCCATTTAACGCCTCACTATATATGACATCTTCAACTTCTTCTTCTGTAAAATCCAAATTCTCGAGTAAATCAAGAAAGCAAATTCCAATGCATCCATCGACATTCAATATTAAATTATTTCTCTTTGCTGTAGTTAATTTTTCAACTTCTAATGCAAAATCAAGATGTGGATGTTTCTTAAAATTCTTAAATACAAATTCTTTCAATAAAGACACTCTTACATCAGGATTTTGGACAGATTTAATTCTATGTCCTATTCCGGGAATATTTATTTGTGTAATATTCTTCATATAAGCAACAAATTCATGAGGAGCCATTTTCTTTTGTAGAGCTTCTCTAAAATATTTAGCAGCGTCTGAGATTGCTCCCCCAAATCGTGGACCAATCGTTAGTATTCCTGAGGCTAATGAAGACATCAAATCTTTTCCCGCACGAGCAGTAATAATTGCATTATGTGCACCCGAGACAGCTGGACCGTGATCTGCAGTAAGCTTTATTACTATTTCTATGAATTCTTGAGCAAAAACCGGTAGTTCTTTCTTAAACCATAAAAGACCGATTACATAGCCTATAGATTTATTCTCACGAATTATTTCATCAAGCCCAATGTTCGCAAAAGTTGGAACATCACCTCGATCATCCGAAATAGTTACCACCACATCTGAAGAACGCCTCACTAGCCCTTTCCTCACAGCTTCGTTGTAATCCATAGGAACTTCAGGTGGTTCAATCTCTTTTATAGGTTCAATCTTACCTGATTGTTTTAATTTCTCGTAAGTTCTCCTTATTAATTTATCAAAATCTTCATATGAATCAGGAACTAATGCTCCCACTTCTTTAAGTGCCTTATTTTTTGCCTCCGCAGTTTCTCGATCACTTCCAGCCATTGCTCCAGCATGTCCAAATTGTAAACCTTTTGGTAATATTCTTGCAGCAGTTCCTGTTACCCATATTGCCAGAGGTTTCTTGATTTTACTACTTTTTAATGCTTCAACAATCTTGTATTCTTCTGTTCCTCCTATTTCACCTAAACAAACTAGCATTTTTATTTTGGGATTTGTTTCATAGCGTAGAAGGTGATCTATTAATCGGGAACCGGGATATCGATCTCCCCCAATTGCGATTGATTCATAAACTCCGTCTGTGTTTTGGGCAATCATAAAGTTCATTTCATTGCTTAAACCACCAGATTTAGATACAAACCCAACCGAGCCTGGGCGATATAATTTTGATAAAATAATATTCTCTAAGGTTCCTGCAGTATTACCAATTTTAAATGCTCCTGCCTTAATTCCACCTACTGTTGCAGGTCCAATAATTACTTTATTTCGTGCTTTAGCAATTTTATTTAATAATTGGCTTTGTCTTTCTGGTACACCTTCTGCTATTATTGTAACGACCCTAATTGTATTAGATTCAAGCGCTTCTTTACTAGTTTCGTAAGCAGACCGAAACGAAGCAAAATTTATCATGACATCAGCATTTGGATGCTTCTTAATTGCCATATCGAATGTTTTATAAACGGGAATAACTACTTCTTTACTACCCCAAAATGCCCTATGATAAGTTATTGCAGCTCCTTGAGTAGGTTGAATCATTGCTGCAACCGAAGGTTTTTTCCTTCTACAAACATAATCAAAGTCAAGCATTCTCTGGACAGGAGCAGCTTGAAGTCCATAAATTATTGCTTGAGTATTCTCATCAAATAATTCATAATCTTCCATTTTATTTCTCACCTTTCATTTTTTCAACCATTCGGGATACGGGACGAGTCATGCTATTGTATCGATCATAAATTTCAATTGGTATCCCAGTTTCTTCTCCTACTTCTCTCATTAATTCTAATCCCTGTTTTTCATTTGGACCGCCTCTACGAACTAAAATTTTTACATTTGCCTTTTTCAATTTTTCTACAGATTTCTTAATCGCATTTACTATTCCTCCAAAAGTAGCCTTAACATCAGTAAAGTTAGCAATACCTCCTCCAATAATTAAATATTTTTCCCTTCCTTTAGGATCAGGATGTTCTGTAATAAGATCAATTAAAGTTTGTGCGTATATTTCAGTGTGCTCTTGAGATGGATTTCCTGAATATTCTCCATAATTACTTAATTCTTTAGAGAACCCTAGATCTGCTATAGTATCAGTATAGATTACAGAGGCTCCTCCTCCAGCAACCATCGTCCATATACGGCCTTCTCTGTTTAGAATTGTGAGTTTAAGCGAAGCCCCAGTTTTTTCATCAAGATCTTTTATTTTACTTTCTTCTGTACTCATTGCTTGCCCAAATCCTGCTGGAAATTCAATAGGATTAGCTGGATTACCCCACGTATCAGGATGTAAAAATGCCGCCGTATCGTCTAATCGTGCTTTTACATCTAAAGGAACAATCGTTTTATCTTTTGTTATGGCAAAGGGATTAATTTCTAAGAATGCAAAATCTTGATCAACAAAAACATTATAAAGACCTTTAATAAATGGGATTATAATGTCATTTAATTCTCCAAGATTTGGCAGATTTTTTTCTAAATCATAAGTATTAATATCTGTTCCAATAGAGATTGGAATATGCACCACTTTATCCCAATTTTCTTCAACAAAGATTCCTCCCTCAAAACTAAAATGGATTACATTATAATCTCTTTCAGTTGTGATAGAAACATAATATTCTTTTTCATGAGAAATAAATGGTTCAATTAATAAACGTTTCAATTCTCCTCGTATATTCCCGATTTCACAGACTCTATCTAAATTATTATAACAAAAATCTTTCATTTCATCACAATTTGCATCTAATAGAATCAAATTTGCTTTTCCACGTTTTCCAAATAATTGGTCTGGTTTTGCTACTAATTTTTCTGTCTTTAACCAAGGATTTTCAGAAATTGCTTTATCTATATCAGTGTCGCAATCGATTAAAACTAGTTTATCATGATAATTAAATTCCGGAAAATATTTCGGTAATTGATTCGCAAGAAGTTTTTTAGCATCATATTCATAAATATTTTTTTGAGCCACTTTCTTTTATCTCCTAGCCTTTAAACTATATTTTAAAAATATACTAATATGTGTAGAGTAAGTTTTTATAAAAATTTTTCCCAAATGGCTTATATGGGAAGGAGTTCCCTTTTTATAGTGGAATAGGTAAAATGAATCTATCTTTTTTGAGATTTAATTAATCAAAAATTATAACTAATCAATATTTTACTAATTTACAAGATTTCTTTGATTAATTGAGGAATTTCCCAAGGATTTTCTGCTATATACACTCTAGCTTCTTTTAAGGTTTTTATTTTTCCTTCTGCCGTCCCAAAGTCACCAGAAATGATGGCTCCCGCGTGACCCATTCGTTTTCCTTTAGGAGCGCTCTTACCTGCAATATATGCTATAATAGGTTTCCTTACATTATTTTTTATATACTCCGCAGCTTTTTCTTCTTCATCACTTCCAATTTCGCCAACTAAAACGATAATTTTTGTATTTGTATCCTTTGAATAATATTCTACAGCTTCTTTCATTGTTGTACCTCTTACAGGATCCCCACCAATTCCAATATATGCTGATACTCCAATTTTTGCATTCCCAACCGCTTTAGTTATCTCATAAGACAATGTTCCACTTTTTGAAATTATTGCTATCTCTCCGTAATGACACATATCTCCTGGCATTATGCCTAGCTTAATTTTATCAGGAATTAACATTCCAGGACAGTTAGGTCCAATAAGATGCAGATGTCTATCCTGAGCAATTTCTATTAATTTGAGCATATCAAAAACTGGCATATTTTCAGTTATAATGCAAGTCATTTGCATGCCTGAAAATAAACTTTCTTTTACTGCCCCAAAAGCAAATTGTGCTGGAACAAGTACAATGCTCGTATCACATCCAGTCTTATTTTTTGCTTCTTTCATTTTATTAAATACAGGTACTCCATAAACTTCTTGACCTCCTTTATTGGGTGTAACTCCCGCCACGATATTCGTACCATAATCTAACATTAATTTTGTATGGAACATTCCTTGATTTCCAGTAATTCCTTGTACAACTACCTTCGAATCTTCATTGATATACATCTATTTGTTTAGCACCTCCTCTACTTTTTTAACAGCATCCATTATGTCTGTATATGCAATCATATTATTCATTTTAAGTAGTTTAATCCCCTCAGTTTCATTTGTTCCTGTTAATCTTATAACCATAGAAGGCGTATTTTGGAAATTTTTTAATGCCTCAATAATTGCTTCAGCAACAACATCACATCGAGTTATTCCTCCATAAATATTTACCAATATGACTTTAGGATTTATTTTAAAAAGTAGTTCTAAAGCTTTATAAACCCTTTCTTTGCTTGCACCTCCTCCTACATCTAAAAAATTAGCAGGTTTAAGACCTCTATTAGAAAGTACATCTATTAAAGCCATAGTAAGACCTGCACCATTAGCTAAAATACCTATATCACCGTCTAATTCGACAAATGAAAATCCACCATCATTTGCAATTTTTTCTAATTCACTTAACTTTTTAGTTAGTAATTCTTCCACTAAAGGTTGACGAAATGCTGAATCATCATCAAGAATGATCTTTCCATCGAGAGCAACTAATCCAGAATCTGTCATTACTAGAGGATTGATTTCCACTAACTGAGCTTCTAAATCTACGACTATTTTCCATAATTTTAAAAAAATTTCTTTAGCAAGAGTCAAATTATTTCCCGAAAAACCCAAATTATATGATACTTTTTCTGCTAATTCAGATGATAGTCCATTCTTTAAAGTAAGACTTTCCTTTATAATCACCTCGGGATTTTTCTTTGATACATTTTCAATTTCAATCCCTCCCTCTCTACTTGCAATAATATAAAATTTCCTTCCTGACGCATCCAGAGCAATAGAGCAATAATATTCATGCTGAATTTCTACTGCCGCCTCAGTTAAAATTGCTTCTACCTTAAATCCTGTTATGGTTTTTGAAAAAAATTCTTTGCATAATGAAATTGCTTCTTCTTGATTATGGGCTAACTTAATTAAACCTGCTTTCTTTCTACTTCCTATGGCAATTTGAGATTTAATCATTATTGGATATATAAATTGCTTAGTTTTTTCTTCAATATTTTCATTCTTTTGGATTAAAATATTTTTTACCAAAGGAATATTATATTTTCGAAAAATTTCTTTACTCTCATATTCGAGTAATCTTATCTTAAATCCCTCATGTAAGGTGAAAATATTAACTTAATTTATGTCTCTCATATTGACTAATAAAATTTTTCATAATAAACTATAAAGTGAATTAGCTTCATTTTTATAGATTTTCCTTGATAAACCGGTAGGAATTTTAATTTAAATCAATTTCTTGTTGTATCCAAATAAAAAGAATCATGTCTTACTGGATTTACATAGTAAGTCCGTGTGATTCAATTTAATGATAGGAAGTAATAAATCAACCAATATAACCAATAACAAAAATTTTTAGCATTTTTAGCTGATATTAAATTAAAATTTATGAAAGTTCACATTAATGATAATCTTGGGCCATACTTTATGAATTATAGGGCTTATACTAAAAAAATATAATTAATGATTTAAAAGAATTAGAGTTATATATCAATCTAGTCTACTTTAAGCAAAAAAGATATAAAATGGGTTTAGTGAATAAGAATAAAGAGAACTCGAGATTAGTTCCATGCGAAACTACTACCTCTTTTGCTTGTGAAGATTATGAAGAAGAAACAGAGGCAAAATTGTGTGATATTGACCGTTCAAAAACCTATAAAGGATTAGTTGGGATTTATGTTGATGAAAGTAAAATAACATATATCGATGGAATACATGGAAAACTATATTATAGAGGATACTCACTTGAGCAACTAGTGGAAAATTCTACGTTTGAAGAAGTTATTTATCTATTAATTTATGGAGAATTACCGACTAGAGCTGAGCTTGAACTTTTAAAAGGCAAACTTATTGAAGAGAGAGAAATTCCAGACAACATTCTGGTAATTTTAAAAAGTTTTCCGCGTGAAACTACAAGGATTGAACTACTTCGTACTGCAATCTCAGCACTCTCTCTATATGATCCTGATGATTATGACTTTTCTGAAGAGGCAAATATTCGAAAAGGAATTAGGATTATCGCAAAAATTCCCACAATTTTAGCATTTTCCCATCGAATCCAATCCAATCTACCATTAGTAGAACCTTCAGATGAGTTGTCACACGCAGCAAATTATTATTATATGATGACTGGCAATGAGCCTGATAATGAATTTACCTCAGCTTTTGATAAAGTCTTAATTTGTCATGCAGATCATTCTATTAACTCATCTACATTTTCCTGCAGAGTGACCGTCTCAACCTTATCAGATATATATAGTGGTATTACAAGTGCTATTGGTACCCTTAGGGGACCTCTACATGGAGGTGCTAACGAAAGAGTAATAAGAACTATGTTGGATGAAATAAAAAGAAAAGATAACGTAATTCCTTGGGCAAAGGGAAAGCTTGGAGAGAAAGACTTAATCATGGGTTTTGGGCATAGAGTTTACAAAGTTTGGGATCCTCGTGCTTTAATTTTGAGAGACTTATCTAAGATTTTTTGGGATAAAATCGATAGTGGTGAAACTTTTGAAAAAATACCTGAAATAGAACATGCAAAGTACCATGAAAAAATTGATAATATCTATGAAATGACAGAAATACTTAAAGATTTTATGATAAAAACAAAAATGATTTATCCCAACGTTGATCTTTATTCTGCAGGACTACTTCATGCTCTTGGAGTCCCGACCAAATTGTTTACGCCATTATTTGCAGCTTCTAGAAGTGCAGGATGGGTTGCTCATGCTATAGAACAACTCTCAGACAATAAATTAATCCGACCTCGACTACGTTACATTGGTAAAATCAATAGAGAATATATTCCTATTTCCAAGAGGTAATTTAAAATGAGTTTAAATGTCGCTGAAAAATTGATTAAATCTCATTTAGTAGAGGGAAAATTGGAAGTTGGGGAAGAGATTGGTCTCAAAATTGATCAAACATTAACACAAGATGCCACTGGAACGATGGTAATGCTAGAATTAGAAGCTATGGAACTAGATAGGGTTAAAACAGAAATTTCTGTTCAATATGTTGATCATAATTTAATAAGAGCTGACTTTAGAAACTCTGATGATCACCTCTTTTTATATACTGGCTGTCAACGATTTGGTCTATGGTTTAGTAGACCTGGAAATGGCGTTAGTCACCCTATTCATATGGAAAGATTTGGAATTCCAGGTAAAAGTATGATTGGATCCGATAGTCATACTCCTGCAGGAGGTTCTCTTGGAATGTTAGCAATTGGAGCAGGTGGTTTAGAAGTCTCTCTGGCAATGTCTGGTAAGCCTCTTTATATCAAGTATCCAGAAATTTGGGGTGTCAAACTAATAGGTTCCTTACCAGAATGGGTTAGTGCAAAAGATGTTATTTTAGAAATGCTAAAAAGGCATGATGTTAAAGGAGGTGTCGGTAGAATAATTGAATATTATGGACCTGGCGTTAAAAATTTAACAGCAATGGACCGTCACGTAATTTGTAATATGGGAACAGAACTTGGAGCTACTACTAGTGTTTTTCCAGCAGATGAAGAAGTTAAGAATTTTCTGGAAAGACAAGGGCGTATTAATGATTATAATCAAATTTTACCCGATGACAACTGTCGTTATGATTATATTGAAGAGTTGAACTTATCAGAACTTGAACCTTTAATTGCTTTACCAAGTAGTCCAGGAAACGTTAAGAACGTGGCAGATATTGCTGGTGATGAAATACTCCAATCATATGTAGGATCATCCGCTAATCCTGGATTAAGAGATTTTGGGATTTGTGCATTAATGTTAAGAGAAAAAAAAGTCCAGGAAAAGATATCATTAGATGTAAATCCCTCAACACGACAGGTTTTAGAGAACCTCATTGATATGGGACTTTTCACTTATTTAGTTAGAGGTGGAGCAAGAATACATGAACCAGGATGTAATGGATGTATTGGAATGGGACAAGCACCTCCTACTAATGGTCGAAGTTTAAGAACAGTTCCTCGTAACTTTCCGGGGCGATCTGGAACTAAAGGTGATATGGTTTATTTATGTAGCCCTGAAACAGCGACTGCTTCTGCAATTACTGGAGTTATAACTGATCCTCGAACATTAGACATGAAATATCCAACTTTTAAGCAACCAATCAAATTAATTATAAATACATCGATGTTAGTTCCACCTCCTAAAAAATGTTTAGCTATAGATTTACGAAAAGGACCAAATATTAAAGCTTTGCCAAAATTTACACCTTTAACAAAAACATTAACATTACATGTGGTATTGAAAGTAGGAGATAATATTTCTACTGATGAGATCATGCCTGCTGGAGCTAAAGTATTACCGTTTAGGAGTAATATCCCCGAAATTAGTAAATTTGTATTCAATACTGTTGATGTTAATTTTTACGAAAGAGCAATAAAATTTCAAGATAAAGGTTTTACTATAGTTGGAGGAGAAAATTACGGACAAGGGTCGAGTCGAGAACATGCTGCATTAGCTCCAAGATATATGGGTTTACGGTTAGTGATTGCAAAGAGTTTTGCGAGAATACATTGGCAAAATTTAATTAATTTTGGAGTACTACCCCTTACTTTTGAAAATGAAGATGATTGGGAAAAAATTGAACAAGGAAATACTCTCAAAATTGAAAACATTATAAATGTGATTCAAAAAGGCAATTTAGTTAAGGTTATAAATGAAACTAAAAATGAAAGCTATAATACTAAGCATCAATTAAGTGAACGCCAAATAGAAGCGGTTATCGCAGGAAGTCTCATTAACTTAACTCCAAAGTTAGAAAATAGATTATGTGAAGCTTGAAAACTAAAAAGTAATACATTTAGATTTAATCTTCATTGTTGAATTTTTGAATGAAGCGGATAAAAATAATTATAGTTGGAGCTGGTTTCGCAGGTTTTAGGTTAGCTAAAAAAATCGAGTTATACGAAAATGTTGATGTTTTGTTAGTTAATCCTTCTAATCATTTTTTGTATAATCCCTTATTACATGAAGCGTGTGCTGGGCAAATTCCTAAAAAGACACCTCTTTTTGATATTAAAAAAGAATTAAAAAGGGCATTGTTTATCAGATCTTCTGTAAAGAAGATTTTCTTTAAGAAAAAAGAAATTGAATTAGAAAATTCTCATTTTTATAAATATGATTATTTAATCATTTCACCTGGTGCTTCTCCTTTAAAAGTTATTGAAGGCTCAGAGAATTACCCAACAATGAAGACTATATTTGATGCTATTAGAATTAATGATCATTTGAAAATAGCGTTTGGAAGATATCGACCTGTCATTTCAATAATTGGAGGAGGGGCTGTAGGGGTTGAACTTGCTTCAGAAATTGCCTCATTAGCAAAAACTTTAAAGAATGAGATTTTAATTGATTTATTTGTAGCAGAAAAACAACTTTTTCCAAATATCCCTGAGTTTCATACTATTATTGATAAATATTTGAAAAAACTAAATATTAATGTTTTCTACAATGAAAGAGTAATAAAAATAGCAGATAATTCTATTTATACGAAAAATGGAGAATATTCTTTCGAGTTTATCATTATTTGTATTGGATCTAAACCAGTAATAATTAATTCAGATCTTCAAATCAACAAAGCATTTAAGGTAAATCATTTTTGTGAAGTTGAAGGAATTGATGATGTATATTCGATTGGAGATGCTGCCAATTTCCCTTATCTAAAAGACGAGAGGGCACCAATGTTGGCCCAAGTAGCTAAAATACAGGCAGATTATCTTGCAAAATTACTTATAAGGAAAATAAAAGGAAAGAAAATAAATCCCCTAAGATTAAAGCCAATTAGGTTCATGTTTGTATCTTTAGGAAAAAATTATGGAGTTGCACATCTATTAAATAGATTTGTGATAAGGGGATACATAGCTTGGTTGTTTAAAAGAACTTATTATGTTTATGATTTATTAAGATATAAGCACGATTTTAGATTGATAAAATCATATATTATCTCTTCGTTATTCCATAATTATTACTTTCGAATCGAGCATAATTTGCTTTAATAAACAAGCAAATCAGAATAATATTTGTCTGTAAAATTGATGTTCTAAAAAGCTAAGAATTTTAATTAAAATTTAAGGTCAAAGATAAATAAATGAAATTACTAAATAGCAATTTATTAAGCTAATGGCTTTAAATTAATGAATGAAATAAATCTCGCAAATCTAAACCTATTTCTAAAATGTAAAATCGTTTATGAATTATTATAGAATTATTTTTAACTCTAATTTTCAGTACTAAAATAGATTAAATTAAATAATATTATTTCAATAAATCTGGAAAACTAGGATAATGGAAAACATAATTAGTAAAAAAGATATTACTTTAGTTCTTTGTGGCGCTGCTGGTCAAGGTATTCAGACTGTAGAAAAATTACTTACAATGACATTAAAGAAATCTGGTTTTAATGTATTTGC
>JBHLON010000131.1:0-3447 GCA_048940445.1 Promethearchaeota archaeon | reverse complement strand
ACATGTGCCAAAGAAAAAGATGTAGATTATTGTTTTACATGTGAAGACTATCCATGTGAGAAAACTCCTGAAAGGGATCCCTCTGAAAGATTTCCCCATATTCAACTCGCTTTGCAACATCTAAATTTGCTAAAAGAGAACAAGGTGACGGAATGGTTAGCGTATCAAAAGGATCGTTTTACTTGTAAAAATTGTGGCAACCTTTTTACTTGGTATGATGAAATTTGCCATTTCTGTGGAGAAAAAGTTGAAAGCGTTGTTGAAGAATTAAAAAATGCAAAAAATGCTCAAAAATAATTTTTTTGGTTCTAGAGAAATAATAAGTCATTAGATATGCAATCCAACTATCTTAACTATAGTTACGTGTTCCCATACTAGTTTTTTTAATTATTTTACACTTTTTCAGATGATATTTAATAATAAACGTTAAAGATATGTAGTAGATTAATATTCATCAAATAAAAAACATATATCTCTTATTATAACCCCAGAGGGTATATTTATTATATTAAAAGTAGAAGAGAAGATGATTGTCAGAAAGCACTTGAGTAATACTACTCATTTCATTGATGTTTTAAGGAGGCTAATTAATTTATTGAAAGCAATGAGATTGTGTTTCCACTTTAAAAATTCTTTAGCTTCATTTTCGGTACACCATTTATATTCTTCATGCTCACTACTTAATCGAATTGTTTTCTCTTCTTTAATCTCAGCAGCATAGCAATACTCTTTCATTTTTGCAAGTTTCCCATGCCACATTGTTTTAAAGATAAAATTATATTTTAAATCAATAATTCTTTCGATCTTTTTTAATCCTGTTTCTTCATATACTTCTCGTTTTATAGTATCGAGTGGTTTTTCTCCTTTTTCAATTCCACCACTTATCGGTTGCCAATGGCCCTCCCGTTCTGGAACTCTCTTTAATATTAATACCATAAATTTTGGATTTCTAGTAAATATAAAAACTTGAACGTTAATTCGATCGAACATCATAATCAAAATTTCCTTAAATTTTCGCAGAATAATTATGGATGGCCATTATTTGGTTTATATTTGATAAACATTAGCAACCCTATCTCTTGCTATTTCTTCTAACTAATCTTTCTCCAAGTGATGATTATATATACTTCTGCTGTTCCAGACTTTATAAAGTGCAAATTAAACACGTCATAACTAGGATTTTCTTTTCGAAATTCATAAACTCGTTTATTCAATTCCTTTTGGACCCTATCTTCATCATTAGTATTCAAAAATCCGGTTTGTGAAACTTTAAATTCTTCTGAGTATGCTTTACTTTCCATAATATATCAAACTCATTCTTAAAATTTATATATTTTATTTATCAATTCTTTTAACTTTAAAATCTACTTACTTAAAATGCAATTCATTAGAAATATTATCTCTAGGTTATTTTAAACAGTCAACTTCAATAATTAACAGTTATATTAGAAGAAGATAATTTTTCGGGTAATATGTATACAATAGGAATTCCGTTTAAAAATATAAGTATGCCTATTATTCTCGAGAGAAAAAAGATTCCCCCTAAATAAGAAGAAATGTATAGATTATCTTTAATCGCATCATAGAAGGGAAAAATAAGCCATTGATCTATGGTAAGTAATAATAGTCCTAAAATGAAAAATATAATTGAAGTAATAATTGAAATTTTGGATTTCTTGGTTAGGAAGAGTGCTAGGATTATTCCGAAGATACATAAAGGAAGTCCTATAAAAAATCTAAAGATTATTATACGAAAAGTTGTTAGGTAATCTAAGAAAAAAGCAAAACCCCAAAAATCTGAAAAGAGCATAATTAATCCTCCTATGATTAAAAAAAGAGGGATATATTTGTAATTCATAATCTAGGAAAAGTCTTGTAAATATTTAATACTGATTATTTTATACTTTAATGTGCAAATTATTTTTATTGCAACGTAAATCTTGACGTGATGAGCTATTTTAAGCTTTTTTTAAATATAATCAAAAGTAATTTAGATAGTTCAATAGAAAATTTCAAAATTTTAAATCAAAATGCTTTTTTAATATAATCTATAATTATTTCTAGTAATTTAATCAATGAATTTAGAATTTAGAAATCAATTTAGGGAATTATTTAATGATAAAAATAGAACAGTTACCGAATGAATGTCATGAATATATGACTCCATTGGAGCGAATCACTAATGTTTTATTAAGGAAGAAAGTTGATAGAATTCCTTGCTTTCCGTTCGTTTCTGCTGCGGCCGCTCAAATTAGGAGATTAAATTATGGAGAATATGCATCGAATCCAGAATTGTTTTTAAAATGTCAAGTAGAAGCTCAACAATTGTTTGGTTATGATGGAATAACAGCCATGCCAGATCTTTGTGTTGAAGCTCAAGCTTTTGGAGCTAAAATAGTATATCCTCCTGACAATGCTGCATATCCAGACCCATATAATCCAGTCATAAAATCAGCAGAGGAATACAAAAATATTGGTAAATTGTTTAGCTGGTCTCATGCAGAAAGGATGAAGAATCAAATCCACGTTGTTAAGGCAATTAGGGAAGAATTACCAAATGTAATGATAGGAGGGATGACTATTGGGCCTTTAGGATTACTGTCACGACTTCGGAATGCCAATGATTTGGTACGAGATTTTGTGCATAATACAGACAAATTGCATGACGCTTGTGAGATTATTACAGATATTCAAATCGAGTATGTTGAGAAACAAATTGAAGCAGGAGCTAAAACTATTATGGTACCAGTTGTACTTGCTGAAAGAGAATTGATGAGTCAGGAAATGTGGTTAGAATTGGACATGCCTTATCAAAAAAGAATTGCTGATTTCGTAAGGAAAAAACGATGTTTTTATCTACTCCATACATGTGGTCGAGATCCGTATTTTGATCCTATAATTGAGCATTTAAAACCCGTAATAATACAAAATGCATTTTTACCAGATGGAATAAAGACTGAGGAAGAAATGGTTGAAAAATATGGTAAGAAATTGATTTTTCTTGGATTTCTAAGTGTGTCACTTCTAGCATGGGGAAATCCTATGGAAGTTATTTCAGAATGTAGAAGGCAGCTTGATATTTTTGGAAAAACTCCTGCAGGGTACATTTTGGGCGCTTCTTGTGAATATCCTCCCTATGCTCCTCTTTACAATGCAATGGCAGTAGTAAAAGCAGCAAGAATATATGGAAAAAACTATAAAACAGGTTATGGTCCTAACTTTGAAGAAGAAGGAGGTTAAAAAGTTGTCTGAAGATGATATATTTAAAAAGTTAAGAGATAGTGTATTAAATTATGACACAACAGCTGCAAAAGAAGCTGCAAAAGAAGCCTTAAAGGCAGGAATCGATCCGCTTGATGCTATTAGAAAAGGGCTTTATTTAGGTATAAAAGAAATTGCTGACCAATATGAAAAAACAATGTATATTACAGATATGATTTTAGCTTC
>JBHLON010000130.1:0-3449 GCA_048940445.1 Promethearchaeota archaeon | reverse complement strand
GTCCCATAATGAGAGTAAAATTGAGGACTAAAAGCAGTATTAATCATTTTATGCGCAATTTTAGAAGTTTCACTAATAATCTTTTTATCATAATATTCAATAGTGTTTTTAGCTTTAACAGCAAGCGCTTTCAATTTTTTTTTTCCCATGATAGTACCTAATCCACAGCGTCCCGCTGCTCGCCCTTCATCATTAATAATCGCGGCATATCTAACTAAATTTTCACCAGCTTTACCAATACAGGCTACTCGAAATTTATCATTATTTAAATTTTGTTTAATTAATTGGATTGTCTGTCGAGTATTTTTATTCCAGAGATCATTAGCATCTTTTATATCAATATCTTCTCCGTTAATAGCAATATATATAGGATCTTTTGACTCTCCAGTAATTACAATAGCATCAAATCCACTCCTCCTTAATGATACCGGAAAATATCCACCTGAAGTTGATTCACCCCAAATACCAGTTAAAGGTGAGATACCTGTAACAGAATAACGACCGCTTGAAGGTGTTGAAGTACCTGTTAAAGGTCCCGTTGCAAATATTAATGGATTTATAGGTAAAAGGGGATTTTCTTTCAATTGTTCAAAATCATTATTAGACAATAGATCATAAGTTAGTTTTGCTGATAATCCAACTCCTCCAATATAATTTTGAGCAAGATCTTTATCTAAATCTCTTATTTCAATTTTTAACTTATATAAATCAATATATAGGATTTTACCATTATAACCAAACAATTTTTCTTCATTCAATACTTTCCGCCTTTACTTTTTATATAATTCCATTAAATCATCGATCTTGTTTTCAAAACTAATCTCAAATAATCTTCTTACTTGTGAAGGGGTTATTCTCCGGGTTGAAAATAATCGAGTTACATCCTTGTAGGCATACTCAACTAATTGATCTAAATTTCTCGTTAATTGATCATGTGATATTTGTGGGGTTTTGATCTCTTTAATAGATAAAGGAAAATTCAAAGATTTCAGAAAATCTTGGAATTTAATTAGTAGTTCTTTTAATATTTGATCTTCTGTTTTATCTTCAATCTTAATTTTAAATAGTTTAGCTAAATCAATGAACCTTCTTGAAACTTTTGCCTGAAACGCAATTGCTGGTGCTAAAAAAATAGCTATTGTTATGCCGTGATGTACATGAAAGATTGCCCCAAAAGAATGACCTAAACCATGTTCAAAGTTAGTAACCATATTTGAAAATCCAACACCCGCAATAAATGCAGCTAGTAGCATTTTTTCTCGTGCTTCAAAATCGTTTCCTCTTTTAACCGCGCGGGGTAAATATTTTAAGATTAATTCTATTGCTTTCAGATTATGCATATCAGTATATTCTGTACTCATTGTCAGCATATATGCTCCCATTGCGTGGCCTAATGCATCCAATCCGGTTGCTGCAGTCAAATCAGATGGCATAGATTTTACAAAGTCAGTATGTAACACAGCAATATCTGGACAAAGTTCATATAATGTAACTGCCGTTTTTTTCGGAGGCTCTCTATCAGTATCTGTGATTACAGATGTGGTAGTTGCTTCTGAACCTGTCCCAGAAGTAGTTGGAATTGCAATTAAAAGTTTAATTTTTTTCCTTAATCCTAAATAACTAGGTACAAAGAGATTATTAATATTTACATTAGGTTTTTCATATAATAGAAAAATTCCCTTAGCTGTATCCATAGTAGAGCCTCCTCCCAACGCAACGATAGCTTTAGGAACAAATTGTACACAAATTTCTACACCTTCCATTAATGTATTCTTAGGAGCATCTGGCTGTACATTATCAAATATTCTATAATCAAAATTTCGCATTTCATGTAATTTATTAGCTAATTTTTCTCCCATTTTTCTCAAATCTTTATCAACAACAAATAATAATCTTTTCTGATCTTCTGTAAAATAACTTCCAATGAAATTGATAAAATCAGCTATACTATTTGTCCCAGTGAATACAATTTTAGGATTGACAATAGGAGCATGATACCCTCGCATACCTTTTGAACTAGCCCCAATATAGAGAAATTCCAAATTGGGATCTTCATACCAAGCATGTTCTTTTTCTGACATAGCCATTTCAATTTTTATTATAAGATTAGACTATGAAATTCTAATAATTATTAGTTATTTTTATTCTAAAGATGTATTTAAAATGAAGTTTTTTCAATTCAATATTGATTATACAGATTTAATATACATCTTAGTTTATCTATAAATAGCATCGTAAAAGGTGTTATTATGACATTGAAAAATAATAGAATAGCTGTAATTGGAGGAGGCACTATGGGACAACAAATTATTGAAAAAGCAACCATAAATGGATATACTGTGCGTGTCTATGACAAAAATCTTGATTTTTTAGAACATTTTGTAAGAAGAATGAATAGAAAAAAGAAAATGAAAGGAATTTCAGGAGAAGTCACGCTCCACAATAATCTTCCTGAAGCCGTAAAAGATGTAGACCTTATTATCGAAGCTGTTCCAGAAAAGTTAGAGCTGAAAAGAGAAGTTTTTTCCCAAATAGACAAATTAGCTCCTCCTAATGCTATTATAGCTACAAATAGTTCATCTCTTCCGGTTTCAAGAATTGAAGATGTAGTAAAGAGAACAGATAAAGTCTTAAATATTCATTTTTATAACTTAAAGGCACTACCAATGGCTGATATTATGAGAGGCTCTAATACGTCGGATGATACCTTTGAAAAAGGGATTAGATGGGTTGAAAGCATTGATATAACCCCTATTATTCTAAAAAAAGAGAGTTTTGGTTTCGTGTTTAATAGAATGTGGAGAGCAGCAAGAAAAGAATGTTTAAAAATGTGGGCTGAAGGAATTGCAGATGTTGAGACTATTGACAAAGCTTGGAAGATATTTACAAAGATGGGGATTGGACCATTTGAAATAATGGATAATATTGGACTTGATGTAACATATGATGTTGAAATGTCCTACTATAAAGAAAGTGGAGATTTAAATGACAAACCTCCTCAAAAGCTCAAAGAGATGGTAGATAAAGGTTTATTAGGACGAAAAACTAGGAAAGGATTTTATGATTATTAAAAAAAGAATAAAATACTTAAAGCCGTTGCTGGGCTGTCATCACTCATCTCACTTTTTTATAAGTGAATCATTCTTATAGTATTATAATTTTTCATCCATCACTTTTGTCATTAATCCGATTGAAGGTCTATCTGTCTTATCTTTTCCTATATATGTCCATATTATTATTCCTTCTTTATTTATGAGAAATTTACTAGGTATTGCTTGTTTAATGTTGATTTTTCCACCTCCTCCAGGTCCAAACCAGTATACGTCATAATATTTAGCAATTTTAGCGCCTCTATCGGAAATAATATCTACTTTGAACTCGTTATCTTCTCTAAATTTTTGCAATAAACGCACGCTATCACTCGCAATTGAAAGTAATTTAACTTTTCG
>JBHLON010000058.1:0-14552 GCA_048940445.1 Promethearchaeota archaeon | reverse complement strand
CATCTGATACTGATGTCAACTCTTGTGTATATGCTTCTATAGCGACATCAACATTTAATCTGCCATATCCTTCATGAGCATCTTTCCCACCGCGATTAAGTAAAGGAGAATAACTAGGATCATAAGTTTCTCTCAACAGTGGATAAGTTTCCGTAGCAGACATTAATAACAATGCTTTAACTTTTTTCGCTTCAGTAGCAGTATAACCCCAACTTTCGTGGCCACCCATCGCTTCAATCAATAGATTTGATGCTCCGGCAACAGCAGGAGCAGACATCGAAGTTCCCTGAGCACCCATCATATCATTTGCATACACATCTGAAGGGTATACACCTTCAGCATCGTTATCATTCGTATCTGTTGAAAACATCTGGACATTGTAAAAGCTACCTCCTGGAGCAGTTATATCTGGTTTAATAGTATTTCCTGTATATGAAGTTCCACCTTGACTGCTATAACTAGTAATTTCATCATCAATACTCATAGCCGCCACAGTGATTACATTATCAGCATCTCCCGGAGAACCGATAGAATTATAACCAGGACCATCATTTCCTGCTGATACTACGGTAACAATTCCATTTTCTACAGCATTATTTACAGCGTTAATAAAAGATGTATCTCCTGCTGAACCTCCTAAACTCAAGGAAATTGTAGTGATATTATACGTCATTTTATTTGCAATTGCCCAATCGATCCCATCAATGATATCTGATGACCAACCACCCCCTTGTTGATCTAACACTTTTATCCCCACCAAATTTGCATCAGGAGCGATTCCTTGCCATGCATCACCGCTCCCATAAAGAGCAGGATCGAATGGCCAGTGAATTTGATTTCTGAACCTCACATCAAAATCACTACAATAGCCATCTCCAGTGTTATCTACTAAACTGATCATAAACATAAAGGAGTAATCGCCAAAATCACTCGTGGTTACCGTAAATGATAATGTGTGACTCCACGAACTAGAATTATCTATATAAGAGGCTACAGGGGTACCTTCATAGTAAAGATAAGCCCAAAAATAAGCATCATCTGAACCTGGCGTATAATCATCAAATTCACAATTCATTTCAATTACACCTGTGGTATTTACTCGAAATCTTGTCCAATCAAACAGAACTTCCTGTTCAGGTAGATTGATTCCAGTATAATTAAAACTGTAAGCAGCAGTAGCTACAGAACGTCCATTTCCATCATAATTAGGGCTCCCTATTCCTGCCGCTATTCCACCACAGTGAGAACCGTGACCATTATCATCATAGGGACTTGATAATGAATTTATCACATCTCGCCACCCAACTATTTTATAGCTAGAGTCGCCATTAGAATAACCTGGAATGAAGAAATTATGGGAATCGTCAATTCCAGTATCAATTATTGCAATGGAGCTATATGGATCCCCTCTATATGAGAGAGTATCCCAAACATATGGTCTGAGATTCATATTTCGAGATGTAAAATATAAATTCGCATGATAAATTCTGTCTTCTTCAAGTAAGAAAGGGATATTTGATTCTCTTAAGGTTTCACAGAATTTATTTAGTGCAGTATAATCAGTTCTTCCTGCAAAACCATTAAGAGCCATAGAATATTTGTGGTTAACTGTTCCTCCTAATTCTTCGAAAAAAGAAGAAGCATATTTAAAATCACCTTTAGGAAAAGAAACAATGATAGGAATAGCATCACTTGTAATAGTTACAGTATTAGTTTTTACATTCTTGGATGGAAAATCAATCTGTGGTATATTTGAGTTATATTGGTCTAAATTTTCTTCAATAAATCCAACTTCGGATAAAATTTTCAACCTTGGTTCAAAGTCATCGCTAATTCCATTATTATTTTTATCAGCATTTCTATCAAATGTATTCCAATCATCATAATTATTTGGTTTCGGATTGAGACGGTTGAATCGAATTTCTTGGAAATTTACAGCAATTACAGAATAAAACGATATTAATAATAGTAGTAAAAGATAGATGGAAAATTTTTTATATTTTGTTCTAACCATTTTATATTTCGCCTAAAATTTTTTAATTAAAGAATTTCTATTTAATTCTTTAATATTGAATTTTACAATTTTTTATAATATTATAAGATATATTGTTTAAAAATAAATATTTAAATCTATGTGAAATCTTGGATTTGAAAGGTTAAATGGGTTTATGATAGAATAGAAATAAATTAAAAAAGAATTAATATAATATTAGCACAGAACCTAATATACTGATAAAGAGAGTTATTAGGATAACTGCTATACCTATTGAATTAATAATAGTCCCAATTATTCCCAGGGTGTTCCCTGCTTTTTGGATACCATTTTCAGTTTCATAATTTTTAGCTTTTTTACTATTTGATCTCGCACCATTTGCTAATAATAACCCTACTAGATAGATAACAGCAACAACACTCAATATAATTGTTCGCCTAATAACAGGTTGTACCATAGGTGATGGAAGGAACATAAAAGCTCTTGAAATCATAAATACAATAAAACTGCAATATAAAGCGGCTACAGTAAAACCTATAGATATAATCCCCTCAGCTAAACTTTTTTTAGAATAAGGACCTACTGCTCCTTTAATTGGCACTTTTTGAGGGGCAACTGGGATTTGAGATTGCTGTTGTTCTAATTGCTGTACCACGGGTGTTATGATCTGTTTTGGTACAGGTTCTAATTCAATATTTTTACCTGAAGGTGAAATTTTACTTCCACAGCGACTACAAAACCTTTGATTTGAATCTCTTAATTCTTCACCACAATTTGGACAAAACATTTTAGTTCCCATTATTGATTATTAATTTATTAAATATAATACTTCTTAATAATATTAAAAAATAAGATCACTCTTAAAAGTTTAATAGACCAATCTTTAATTTTTATAAGATTTCTAAAACATAATTGAAGATTGGGAGAGTGTGAGGAACCTCGAAAAATCAAAGAAAAAGATTAATATAATATTGAAGTGTAGCTTAATATGCTAATAATAAGAATTATAAAGAAAGCGATTAAAGCAAACGAATTGATAATTAGCCCTATTATCCACAATACACTTTTTATCTTTTTAGGACCATTTTTTAGGTCATTACTTATCAGTTTTTTACCATTTAACCTAGAAGCAATTGCAAATGTTAATCCAGTAGCATAAAGAACATTTAGAATAATTAATATGATTGTTCTAATCAGAAATTGCCCATAAGGTAATGGAGAGTAAATCTCCATCAAAATTGAAAATATAATAATAATTACTCCAAAAAATAAAGAAATTACCGCTACTGCGATTGAAATAATCCCATCAATTAAATATCTTTTTGAATATAAATCTAAAAAAACTTTTTGTGGGCTAATAATTCCTTCAGAAAGCATTGGTTTCGAATGTTGCCTTATAGGTGCTGTATCTTCATTTTCTTCTATTTTTAAAGAACTTATTTTATTTGAAGATGGAATTATACTTCCACACTTGGTGCAAAATCCTTGGTTTGGTTCTTTAAGTTCCTTACCACAATCTGGACAAATCATTTTTTTCATCCTAAATATTAATTATTCTTTCATTTTTTAAATAAGCTTTTGAATGTTATATTCAGTGTTTAATTGACCTCTATATTCAAAATTTAAATAAATTAAAAATTAATTTATAACTAATATCAATAATTGGGGAATTGGTTTTTGTTATGTGTAAATGGTGTATGAAGCATGGTATTGGTCAGAAATGGTATATGAACGCTAAAAATTATTCTGCTAGTGAACTTGGTGATGAAGACACTTTTCGTGAATATTTAACTGAACAGTGGATGAATTTCGAAGCAGTTTATATTAGAAAGATTGCTGGATTATCATCTAAAGGTTTAGGATATAAATTACAAATGCCTATCATTGGGAAGATTCTTCGATGGTCTGTTGAAAGGATGATCCATGGAGATATAAGGCATCCAAACCCAATAAGAGCTGATGGCCATATTGGACAAGTTATACCAATGGAGGATGCTCAAACTATTCTTTCAAAACTCGCAGCAGAACCCATTGTAGAAACATACTGTATGTGTCGAAAGATGCAACGTGGAATAAATTATCAATCTTGTATTAATTTTGGTGTACTTTCGGAAGTGTTAGAGAAACTTCCGAGATTCATTCCGAAAGAAAGGGCACATAGAATAACTCGGGAAGAGGCAGTTGAACGCTTAGAGGAACATAATAAGAATGGATTGGTATCAACTGTATGGTATCAACCATATCCCTACATAAATGCTATATGTAATTGTGAGAGTCCCGAGTGCGGAGCCTTACGCTTAAGGAATGATTTTGATTTGATGATCATGTCTAAATCAGAATATATCATCAATTTAAATCAGGATAACTGTCAAGGATGTAAATCTTGTGTAGTTATGTGTCAATGGAATGCTATACGTTACATTCCATCAATTAAAAGGGTAATAGTTGACTATGACAAATGTTTTGGATGTGGAGTTTGTCGTCATGCTTGTACACATGATGCTTTACAACTTATTCCAAGGCAAGAATTTCAAGGATTTAACGGACATTATTAGGTGATGAAATGAGTAAAACGAAAATTAATATTGATTATTCAAAATGTGGTCCCGATGGTAATGTAGATCCCAGAGATTGTGCTAAGTGTCTTAATGTATGTGACCCATGTGTTTTCTTAAGACATGAAGATTTGAGATATAAGGAAGAAAACGTATATGATCCTCAGCACTGGAAAATCACTGCTATATGGCCATCTGTGTGTTCACGCTGCTTTAAATGTGTTGAAATATGCCCCGAAAATGCTATTAGTATAAAGTTTTAAAATGAAAGCTTTTGTAATGCAAACTCCAAAATAGTCAGTTTGATTATTACATACGTTGATTTTAAAAGTTATAATCAAGTTATTTTTGCTTTCTTTGCTGTATCGTAAAGATAACTAAAATAGTAATTTGCAGCTGGACCAAAAGCAATATGATCCGTAACAGCCCCAAAATAACTAAGCTTTTTAAAGATTTTTTGAGTTAAAATGATGAAAGCATCCTCTCCTTCATCCATGATAATGGCTGTTCCAAAGATCTGATCACGAATCCTTATTTCTGAGATTTCATTATATTTTTTAAGAAGTTCCTTAAATTTATCATCTTTTAAAGCTGATTCTTCAATTAAAATTCTAATATCAGTGACTCCTCTTGCTCGAGCCTTTTTCATATCTTGGTGAAAAACTTCTAAAAATTCATATTCAGGAGCAATTAAATAAACTGCAGTTTTAGCCATATTTATTAGGGCTAAGCTTCGATTAATACATGTATCTCTCCCTCTATGGATATATAATGCAATTTTTATTGGTGTATCATGAGATTGATAGATAGGGGTTAAATTGTGGATTATTTGATTTGAAAACTTATCAAAGCTATCGTTATACTGCTTTTTAGCGATAGCTAATGCCTCATCTGGGCTTTTGGCAAAATATCTCGAAGGACGTGATTCTTCCTCCCGAATTAAAAACATTTTATCTTTTTCTAATTGAGTCAAAATATTATATATACGTGAGTAAGGCACACCGGAAGATTCCGACAATTCTCGAGCATCCATTGGTCCTTTTACGATAAGAGTAAGATATATAGCAATTTCATAATCAGTTAACCCGATATTGCGGAGTGCATCTTTAACTGCTTCCGGAATCTCTTTTGACATAAATTTTTCACATCTAGTGAAGCGATTTAATTTAAGAGGTTTTAACGATTTAAAAGACTTTTGTTAATTAATAAATAAGAATCAAACATACTATAAAAGATATTCTTAGAGATATTATTTTTTTATTACCCTTGCTGGGTGGGTCCTCTTGAGACTAAAATTTACTCCCAAGGCTCATACCCATATTAAATTTGTGAATATTTTTAGAGAATAATGTATTAGAATAACACATCCTCATCCTTCTCCATCAGTGGGATAAGAATAATAGAAAAATAGCATAACCATTACAGCAGTAATAGCAGAAATGATAATTACTATAGCAATGATGATGAGAAGGATTTTTTTTTTCCTCGAATCTTGAGACAATTTAGTGTCCATAATTATAAATCACCATATGAGTTTATTTATAAAATTTTTTATAGAAAAAAAAAAAATATTATTTACTGTTTTCTTAAAATTACCCTTTTTATTACATCTTCTTACTCTTTAGGTAAAAATCCACTAATCATCCCTAAAATTCCTCCTCCAAGTAATAAATAATTCCCCACTGATACAGAAGCTCCGAATCCTGATGGTCCAATCGCTAAATTTAGAGGAAATCCCCCTAAACTTTCGCTTGAGAATGGTCCTATATAATCTATAAGATTTGGAGGAGCGTTGAAAGGACCCGATATAATAGCAAGTGCTATAAGAATAGGCATTATCGCTCCAATAATTGCAAATGCCCGATACTTTAATCCAAGTAGGATTATGACACCTGAAAACAAAAAGAATATAAGACACCCTCCTACAATATAAATAGCAAAAGTAGGTACACTCCAACTAGTAGCAATTGTTTCTGCATTTCCAAATGTATTCGGAAGGCTCATTATGACTCCTATACCATGACCGTAATAATCAGTACCTGATAAGTCAACATTAAACCAAGCAAAAACATAGGTGGCAACAAGAGTCAATAATCCACTTATAAGGCATAATATTTTTCTAATTTCCATCAATAAAAACCTAATTTAATATTTGGTTAAGATAGATCAATTTTTTTATAGTATATTAATATTATGAGAATTTAAAATGCTTCTTAATGAAATAATTTCTTAATTTTTCTGGATTCTCTCCATTTTTTAAAATATAATTTTCATAATTTTTATATAATTCAAGCATATCATCATATAATTCTTTATATTTCTGTACAGGTAGCACTACAGTGCTAGATTGAATATTAAGAAAACTTTTTACAATATTTTCCCATGTAACTTCATTTCCAATAAAATCAAGATATGACTTTTTACTTCTTAACGCAGCTCCTAATACTGCTGAATTAGTAATTGGAAAAATCCTTACAGCTTTATTAAATATATTAGCAAGTGTTTGTATGATTCCTTTGTTTTCAGAAGCACCACCAGTAGCATATATCTCATTGAGTTCCTCTGTTATCCATTTAGAATGAAGTCGTATTGATAGAAATTGAGCCTCAATAATACCTCTGACATTTCCAGCAATGTCATCTTCATCAAATCCAAAACGATAAACTCTTGGGTTTAATACAAGTGGGACAATTTCTGGGAAAACATAAGGAAGCATAAGCTTTCCATAATTTCCTGGAGGTGTCTTGCGTAAAATATCAGAAAATTGATTCCATGAAAGTTCATATTGGTTTTTAATACGCTCTCGTGTCAAAGAGCCATTTTTGAAGCAAATTAAAATCATATAATCTCCTGTTGGAGCCACAAATATCTGACTTTCTGCATTTACATTATAAGTGAAACTTTTCAAATATCCAAAGTAAGTATCACTTGTTCCCAAACTAATTGCTGCTTTTCCTTTTTCTGTTATTCCAACCCCTATTAAACTATTTGGATTATCACCAGACCAAGCTAAAATTTTGGTTTCAGGAGAAAAACCATATTTTTTCACAAAGTAGGGCGCAATTGCGCCAAGAATATCGTAAGAATTGCATAATTTGGGTAACTTTTTCTCTAAATTAGGAGCAGTTGCATCTAAAGCTCTTATATCCCATTGTTTTGTTTTAATATTCATTAAGTTCATACCGGCACCATCTCCATGATCAATTGGAGCACTTTCTCCGAGTAATAGAGACGCTAAGAATGAGCTTACTAAATGTATAATGGAAGTTTTGGCATAAGCATCTGGGTTTTCTTGATAAAATTTCCTAATTTGAGGCCCAGAAAATCTCTCAAAGGTGTTTGAACCTGTAATTTTAATAGTTGATTCTATACCACCTAATTTATGGCGTATCTCTTCACATTGTTTAGAAGAACTAGAATCCATCCAAATGGGGCTTGTGTCTCTTGAAAATACATCCTTTAATTGTTCATTTAAGGATAAATTCGGTTTTAAATTATGTAAGGTACTTTTAAATTTATTATTCAAATAAATTGTTCCATGTTGTTGTCCTGAACCTGAAATTGCTTTTATATCCTTTATTTGAACTTCAGAATCCTTTAACTCTTCAAAAGACAATTCTAAAGCCTCAATCCACATAAGAGGATTCGAGTGAACTATCTTACCCTCTTCAAAAAAATATGCTCCATTTTTCGTATTATAATGAGGTAAATCTCTATCGAAAATTAATGTATTTTCGTGAAGGACATTATTAGAATTAATTAAAATTGTTGTAAATGATTGCGTTGAACAATCTAATCCCAGAAAAGACATGCTTTGAAAAATAATGAGGTTTTTCTTAAATTTTTAATTTAATTTTGGAAATGAAGTTCATCAAAATTCATAGAAATTTTTGTAATTCCATTAAATTTTATTGAAAGTTTGAAAAAATATTAAGTAATTGATAGAAGTTTATAAGCCAGATTTAAAAATATTACAAAGGTTTTTATTGTTCTCGACAAAATGAAGAATTCCACGAAATATGGTATTATAATTAATAGTAAAAAGAAAAAAAATATATATTGATTTATCATAATTAATAATTAGAATATAGAGAAATTGTAAAATTATATCACAGACTTAGAATTAATTCTATGAGGTAAACTTTATGGATGTTATAGATTTAAAAATTCTTGAGGAATTAAAAGCAAATAGCAGAGTCTCATTTAATGATATAAGTTCACGAGTAGGGAAAACAGAAGCTACCGTACGGAGGCGTGTTAAAAAATTAGAAGACGAAGGGATTATTAAAAAGTATACAATTGAATATGCTATAAATTCAAAACCTAAAACAAGAGCAACAGTTAAAATCGAGCCTGATTTCAAGGAAATAAAATCAATCATGAAAGAATTAAATGAGATTGAGGAAATTACTGATATATGGCGGCTTAGCGGTGATTGTGGCCTATTAGTCAAGGTTGAGATTCCGTCAATAGAACAGTTTAATCCTTTGATTGAGGAAAAAATTTCTCAAATTAAAGGAATAAAAATAATGGAAACATGTTTTATAACTGATGTTATTAAGTAGGTTAGCCACATCATACGTTAGGTTAACCTTCATTAAATTTATTTTTTCAAAATTTTAATATTAAATCATATGTGATTAATTTGTGTTATTACATTACATCAACACTTCCAGAGGGAACAAACCTAGAAGATTTAAAACCTATTTTTGAAGAATTCAACATGTATTTTTTTCCCATAGACAATAAGAAATTAAAAACACAATTTAGACCTGGAGAATTGTACTTTAGAACAACCAAGGATTATTGTGATTGTGATACTGTTCTTGGATCCAATAATCCTCTACAAGAATATGAGAAATTACTTAAATCTAAAAAAATAAAATCCTTAAAGAAAAAAAAATGGTCTAATGAACAAATTCAAGAGTGGATTATGGATAAAATAAAGTTAAAATCTCATAAAAAGAGCCATAAAAAAATCCCCTCAGAACGAGACCAAGAACTTAAAAAATGGATGGATTTTATATCAAATCTCCTTAAATTTCAGAAACTAAAAAGAATAGGATTAATAAAACATTGGTATGACGCGGATTTGGAAGGTGAAGATTTTAAAATCAAGGAAACAAAAAGGATAAATATTGATGATTTAAATTCAGATTTTCTTTTAAATTTAAAGGAAGATGTTTTATATGAATTTTTTATGAGTTCATACTGAACTTCTTTGTTTTTTAACAATTTTCATTTATAATTAATAATTAATATATACCATAAAAGATAATCTCTATAGAGCATGGCATTAGATAAATTTGGAGAGGAATATTTACTCCTTGCCTTACGAATGGGTAAATTAATTGAAGGTTTTGTTGATGCATACTATGGTCCACCTGAATTAAGTGATTTGGTTGATAATGAAAAACCTCTCTCTCCTAATACACTTTTAGAGTCTTGTAAAAATCTCCAAAATCAATTAGATGAGCAAAATTTCTCCGAAGAACGCATCAAGTTTCTGAGAAAAACACTTGGGGCTATTGAAACTTCTTTAAGTGTAATTTTGGGAAAAGAAATCCCTTTTTTAGAAAAAATATTTAAAATATATGATATTAAGCCTGAATTATTTGATGACTCAGAATTTTATAAATTACATGCTGAATTAGATTCTATTTTTAAAGGATCCGGTGCACTTAGTGATCGCATTAATGATTTTAGAGAAAAGCATAGGTTATCAATCAATAATTTGGAAAATACGTTTAAAAAAGCTAGTAAAATGATTCGCGAGAAAACTTATGAAGTATTTCCAGATTTATTTCCTAATGAAGAAGAAATTTCTATTCATTTTGTTAATGACAAACCATGGGGGGCATATAACTGGTATCAAGGAAAATTTAAATCCAGAATTGATATTAATATTGATATACCATTGGATTGCGGAAGTGTCTTAAGATTATTGACACATGAGGCATATCCAGGACATCATACTGAGCATGTACTTAAAGAACAAAAATTGTATATTGAACAGAAAAGATTTGAGAATAGTATTTTATTGATCCTTGCTCCCGAATCAGTTATCTCTGAAGGTATTGGAAATACTGCTGCTGATGTTTTGTTTTCAGATTACGAAAAAGGTTCATTTATTCTAAATGAATTATGCCATGAACCATCTAATCTAGATCTCGATCCAATAATTAGTTATTATCGATCTCAGGGGGAAATGCTAAAGATTTTCAGCAATATCGCTATTCATGCTCATGAGGATGGGTGGCTCGATGATGAACTGATAAATTATGCTTTAGATTTCAATCTCATTCCCGAAGAGTATATTAAACGACAATTAAAATCCATAAGACATCCACTATGGTCCTCTTATGTATTTAATTATGTATATGGGGAAATTTTAATTAAAGAGAAATTTGGAAAACAACCATCTCCTCAAAATTTTAAGAAGCTTTTGGTTAATTCCATTTTACCCTCTGATCTTCGAATTTAGAATTCTAATAAATATACAATTTAGAAATTATAAAAATGAAAATTAATTTTCGAGAAGCTAAAAGTATTATAACCAAATCTAATATTCCAAGCGTTGATTTTGTTATCAATCCATATATTGGATGCCAACATGGCTGTATTTATTGTTACGCTGAATTTATGATAAGATTTACAGATCATAAGGGAGATAAATGGGGGCAGTTTTTGGATATAAAGACTTATGATTTTAATAAGATTAAACCCCAAAAATATAATGGTAAAAGGATTTTGTTAAGTTCAGTAACAGACCCTTATATTCCATTAGAATTAAAATATGAAAACACTCGAAGGATTTTAGAAAAATTAATCGGAACAAAAGCAGAAATATCAATCTTAACTAAATCTAAATTTGTTGTTAGGGACATAGATTTATTCAAAGAATTCGAAAGTATCGAAGTGGGTATTTCTATTTGTACCCTAGATGAGAATCTTTCTAAAATAATTGAACGGGGAGCTTCTAAACCATTAGAAAGATTAAGAGCATTAGAAGAAATACATACCAATCATATCAAAACGTATACTTTTATTTCTCCATTCTTTCCAAAATTGACGAACTTTCGAGAAATTATTAAAATTTCAAAACCCTATACTGATTATTTTATGTTTGAAAATCTGAATTTTCGTCCACACAATATTCCTCGTATTATGAAACTAATAAAAACACATTACCCTCCACTTTTACCAGTGTATCAAGATTTTAGGGTTACTTCTTCTAGATGGGAATTAATAGAACAATCGATAAGAGATTTTTGTGAGGAGGAAAAAATAAATAACTTTAGTATTGAATTCCATCATGGTGGATTCTCAAAATCCTGAGAATTTTTGGATTAATCTTTTTTAAGGTTTTATTTCTATATATTTTTAATTTATAAACAATTTAGTTATAAAATCTTGTTATTTATTCTATTTAAAGAAGAGTACTAAGATCATTATGGCAATAAAAAAAGGGGATATAATTAAAGTTGAATATGAAGGCCGTTTAGAGGATGGCACAATATTTGATAGCACAGATTTGAATGATGGAATTCCTTTAAAGTTCGAAGTAGGGTCTGGGCAAGTCATTAATGGTTTTGATAATGCTATGATTGGAAAAAATATTGGAGAAGAATTTTCAATAACTCTCTCACCATTAGAAGCATATGGAGAATTTAACCCAACATTACAGCATAAAATTAATAGGGAAAAATTCCCTAAGGACATTAAACCAGAAATCGGCATGATTCTAAGAATTGATGGACCTAATGGCACTCATTCCATAGCAAGAGTTACTGAAATTGAAAAAGATTCAGTTACTATTGATATGAATCATCCTTTAGCAGGTAAAAATTTAAATTTCAAAATTAAGATTGTTGAAACTGGATGTGAACCAGATCCTCCTGAAGCTTGCGGGTGTGGATGTGGCCACCATTAGAAATTCATTTAATCTTAAATACTTTTTTAAAAATTAATAAAGATTATAGCATTTTATTTATTTCATCAATCCTGTTTTGTGTTCTATTGATATCAGCTTTCAACTGATTTATTCGTTTTTCATAATCTTTCTTATCAATTGTTCCTGCTTTATGCTTTTTTTCAACAAAGTCCAATAGATTATGCACTGAATTTAACTTGCTTTCTAAAGCATCCTTCTCAGCAATTAAATCTTTTTTCTTTTGTTTTTTCTTCGGCTTAAGTTTGGGAACTTTTTTAAAATCAGCTTTCTCTTCTAATGGAAGTCCTATGAACATATTATCTCCTGGTTGTTTTAATTTTTCTGGTTTAGGGGGTAAATCTGTTAGCTTAACATTTTTAGGGAGTTCTAATATCCCTAAATCCTGGGGTACTTTTTCTTTTTGAATAGGAGGGGGAGAAATCTCTGAACCCTCTAATTTTACAGATTGATTACTAGATCCTCCTAAAAAAGTAATTAATTTTTCAATCGTATTCTGTATTCTGTTAATTTGATTTTGAAAAATTTTTAATAATTCAATTAATTCTTTCTTTTTCGTTATCTTTATTGAAAAATCGATATCTAATGGCTTTTGGCTAACGGGAATGGAGTCTACCGTTTCGGTAGTATATTGAGGTGCTGATGTAGGGACTTCTGCTGGTTGAGGCGCTATTTTTGGGATTTCTCCTTTTGAACGTAAATCTATTCTATAATCAGAAAGAAGCCAATTAAATAAATTGTAAATAAATTTTGGATGTTCATCGTAATTAAATCCACCACTTACCTTATCACGGAGCATTTCATAACTGCCAATTGCGCAAATTCTACCGTTTTCTGCCTCAGAGACGCATATTAATGGGGTAGAAAATGGTTCTGAAGTCTCATTAGAAGATGCTATGGAAAATGCAGATCCTAAAATAGTGAGAGAGCATCCAGAACGATAACATAAAGAATTTATTCCACTAGTTATTGGATGAGGTGGTATAAATGAGGTAATAATAGGCATATTTTCCATCCCTAAGTTATAAGTCCCATCTAATACCTGATCATTCTCAAATGCTATACCAAATTGTTGACTTAACTCGCTTAAATTACTACTTCTACCTCTATCACCTCCAGCATGGGATAATAAAAGTAGTCCCCCACCATCTTCTTTAACCCAATTCACTATTTCAGTTATTTCCATAGGTGAAATCTTTGCAAAATCTGGGCATACAAAAATTAAAATATCAAAAGGTTTTAATGAAAACTGAGTAATAGGTGTTTCTAAAAAGTTATAACATGAAAAGCCATTATCATTGAGAAAATCTCTCATTTCAGTTAGATTCTCATCTAGTTTACCTCTTGGTTTATGTGCAACATCAAAAGCTACATTATATGGCATTATAGATCACTTTTAAGTTGGTTTCATTAATTTTTATTTAATCCTTATATTTTTAAGAAGTAAATAACGTTTTTTAAAATTCTTAATTTTTAACTATTAATATCTTAGAAAACACTCTTATCTCCTATTATTAAATTATCCTTACTAATATTTTCTACTTTGACATTACTACCAATTATAGAATTACTGGAGATAATGTTTTTGAGAATTGAATTCTTTTCAATTACACAATTTTCTAATATACAATTCTCAATTTTAGAGGAGTCTCCTATGGACACATAAGGACCAATTACGGAATTAATAATTCTGCAATCCACCCCAATAAAGACGGGATTTTTAATAAAAGATTTATTAACTGAGATATTTGAATCTTGATATTGTTCTTTACTAGTAGAATAATGTTCTAATAGATACCTATTACCATTTAGAAGTTCAGAAGGTCTTCCAAAATCTAAGATACCTTGCTTTAGATTAACCGCAGCAATCTTAAATCCATCATTAATTAAATCTTGTAAGCTTTCAGTTAAGTATATTTCTTTTGAATTTTCATTTTTTTTATCAAGATAACTTTTTATATGCTTGAAAAGCGCTTTAGTTGCAGAGTAAGAAAAAGCATAAGGTCCTGCAATTGCTAAATTTGATATAAAAGCTTTTGGTTTTTCTACTAAT
>JBHLON010000129.1:0-3531 GCA_048940445.1 Promethearchaeota archaeon | reverse complement strand
ACAAGACCTAAAACCAAAGGTTTTAATTCAATTTCAATATTTCTAATATTATTAGTAGATTTTTTAAATATCTTTTTCGAGTTTTTAACTATGGAAAGAAGACCAAATAGACCTATCGACTATTTGAAAAATTCAATGAACAAAGTAATTTTAATAAAAGTGAAGCGAAACCGTTTATTTAGAGGGAAATGATATATCATAAAGATAGTATCACCCTATACTCGCCGGTTTCGATGAACACTTGAACCTCTATCTGGAGGGAACAAGTCAGATTTTTGAATTTCAAGATGAGGATGGTAACATACGAGAGGAGCATGAAGATCTAGGAAACGTTGTGGTTCGTGGCGATAATGTGATATTCTTGAATTTAGCAGAAAGTTAATTAATCATTCTGATTGTTTATTGATTTTTGATCGAATACTTCTGTAATGAGTTGATTAAGGAATAAAATGATTTTAAATCCATTTAGAGATTAATATAATAATAGAATTGTAATTAAGTTCTATTATAATATATACCATTTGTGAAAAAAGTGGATCAAGCTCTTTTAATTAATCCTAATTTAGGACACCCAATGTTTTTAAGTATCGATCGAAGACTCAAGAGAAAAGAGTTTACGATTGATGTCTTATTTGTTAGTAATATTTCTGAACCAAAGAATTTTGAAAAGCTTTTAAGACATAGAATTGAGCTTATTCCAATACTTGAATATAAATGGAAACTAGAGAAGATTTTAGAAGAAGCCCGAATAAAGAAACTTGAGGAGGTTAAAAGAGAAGAAAAAAAAAGTTTCTGGAAGAGATTAAAAGAAAAATTATTTCGTAAAAATAAAAAAGACGCAAAGAGTACACCTATAATTATATCTAGGATAATAGATTCACGAGGAGAAGAATTTGATGTGATAGAAAGGAAAAAGATTGAAAATCTAAAACCTCACGTTTTTAGAGGGGATTCTATTCAAACTATAATAATGGATGTTAAGAAGACATCTCCAATTTCAATAGAAAATCCGGAATATGATAATTATTGTTGTCCGCAACCTTACCTGACAAAGTATAGAATTTTTGGTGATCTCACTTTTTTCTATAAAGTAAAAGTTTCCTTCTCATTAACAGATGAGGTTTTAGACTTTTTCAAGAGTTATAACTTTGTAATGTTCGATATAATCCATGATAATTTTCAAATAAAGCGAATTAATTATCATTCCTTGGTAATTTCTAAAAATAAATGGAAAAGCTTCAAGTTTATCCATGCAACTGATCTACATTTAGCAAAACGTAATGATGAAATCTATGGAATAGTAAAAAATTGGACCAAACTTTTTAAGAATGAAAAGTTAGCAGAAATAGCTCAAAAGAGTGTAAAGACATTATCATTTTTTGATCGCATATTTAAGAAAAAGGATTCTTCCAAGTCTCTCACATTCAAGCCGTTAGTTCGACGATTTGTTAATCCAAATAACAATTTTAGGAAATTTATTAAACTAATGAATAAAAGAGTGCTTAGAAATGAACTTGACTTTATAGTTTTAACGGGAGATATTGTAGATTTCACTATTTTTTCAGAAATACCCAAAAATATAAGGAAAACCTTGAGTTTTGAATATAAGGACAGCAATTGGAAGATATTTAAAGAAATTATTCTAAATTTACCTCAAGAAAAAAGCAGAGGAATGCTAGAAGGACAGGAGTTAATTTGTCCAATTTTTACGATTCCTGGAAATCACGATTTTCGACCTTTTCATTATGACTTAAGATGGGGGGGTCTATATAAAAAGCTAGGTTTGAATTCTAATGAAGCATTAGCATTAAATGATAGATTATTAGCAAACCCCATAAGTTCAATTACAAAAAGTTTTTTGGCTTTAAAGGGATATTTATCTGAAATAAATCCATCATTAGATTATTCAATAAGACTTGGTAGACACCTATTAATATTTTTAAATTCGGGTTCAGACTCTTATAAAAATATAAGGGACTTTTTGATGGGTCATCCTTCAGTTACGGGGCTCTCAAATCGACAGATTAAATATTTAGAAAATACAATTAATTTTAAAAAGAATGATGGAGATGAGGTATACTTACTTTTACATGGACCACCGATTAATCCTAGGAAAACAATCGGTTTTTTCAAGAAACTAAGCAAAAAAGACTCCTTTCAAGAATTTTTGGATAAAGTAGATGGATTTAAAGAAACAGTTTTAAGAAGTTTAGGTAAGAAATCATATACTGCTAGAATAGATGACAAATTTGATGTAAAATTTGGCACAGTATCTTCTAATTGGGAAAAATTAATTGAATTCTGTAAAAATCATTGTATTCTAACTCTTTCTGGACATACACACGAATTAAAAGAATTTAGACTAGACGATCCAGAAGGTGAGAAATCAAAAGTATTTACAGCCCCGCCTTTTAGCTTGAAAAAAATAGAAAATCCTGCTGCGGTATTTTATGATTTATATTCGGAGTTGTATACTAATGCCAAATTAATTAACCTATATGCTCCTTTCGTAGTACAGACTCCTGCTTTAGGATTAGGAGGATATTATAACCCAAAACTAGTCGGGGGGTATCGGGAAATAAATATAAGAAAAAATAAACTTACTTCTTTTAAAGTACTTTTCTTAAGACGTTAGCCATCTATTATAGTAGGTTAATATCTAAATTCTGACTTAATTTGTGTTATTTATGGTTAAATGATGCTTTAAGAAATTCCAAATAACTCTATTAGTTGTTTCTGGAGATTCAATAATAATAGCATGTCCTACATTCTCAAGGATTTCGATTTTAGAGTTAGGAATTTTTTCATAAATATTTTTTGATGCCAATATATTTCCTTGATCTTTAGAACCTACCACTATCAGAGTCGGCTGTTTAATATTAGGTAACAAGTCTCGAGTGTCAAAACCTTTTAATATTTTCCATTGATTAATATAATCTTCATAACGTGGAGGATCATTTAAGTGAGCAATTAAACCTATGTCATTTTTATATAATTTAAATAACTCTTTATCTCGTTTCAGTTTTTTCCTAAAAGGAAGTGAAAACATATTAGGAAGGGTAAGTCTAATTATTTGTTCCAGGCTAAGACTTTTAAAGGCTTCTACAGCTTTAAGTGATTGTTCATATTCGGTGTTAGGCATATGAGAAGCTGCGCCTAATAAAATTAATGTCTTAACTAAATAAGGGTATTTTAAGGTGAAAGACTGAGCTATCGCACTTCCATTACTAAAGCCACATAGATGGATTTGCTCCCGTATATTTAAATATTCCAATAAATTTTTCAAGTCATCTACAAGTGTATCCAAACTATAAGGATCATCTGGTCTTGAGCTTTTACCTATTCCGCGATTATCATATGCAATAACCATCATTTTTTCTTTAAAGAAAGATATTTGATAATACCAACTTTCTAATTTGCAACAAAATCCTTGAACCAATATGAGAGGTGCACCCTCTCCTTCTATTATATAATTTATTTCGATATTATCTTTCTTAAATATTGGAACTCAAAACACCCCAATAAGGGTTA
>JBHLON010000057.1:0-14769 GCA_048940445.1 Promethearchaeota archaeon | reverse complement strand
TGATATATAGTTTTTATAATAACATCGACTAGAGCCTCGGGATCTTCCCGAATTGAGTCGAATTCTGTAGTTGTGAAAGTGTCTATTTGATCTTCTAATCCTTTCTCTTCATAAAAAGCAGCCCAAGACATTTCTGTATAAATTAAACCTTCATTATAGAAATTATGGGCCTTGTCAATGCTTAATATCAATTTTGAGCCTCCAATTTCCACTCCTTTTCTACTACCAGATGCTAATATTGCTGAAGGAGGATTATGAAAATCTAACGACAACTAAAAGTATCACGATCTATATTTTATTATGATTTAAAAGATGCTAATAATACTAGAATAAAAATTATATAAAAAATTAGTGGAATACAAACATCAGCCTCTTAATTTCTTTAGAAAATAAATAATTCTTTTCCTAATCTTGCTTAATAGAACTAATTATTATTTGAAAGGTAGATTAACAAAAAAGGTAGTTCCTTTTCCTTTTCCTCTAGATTCAACCCAGATTTTACCACCATGCAATTCCACCACTTTTTTGGCTATGTGAAGGCCTAATCCTGTACTCTCTTCATAATTTTCAAGAACATTATTTATTGGTTTCGGGATCTTACTGAATTTTTTGAAAAGCTTATCTATTTCATCCTTAACTAACCCAATTCCTGTATCTTTTACAGATATTTGAGCTAAATTATTCACGGTTTCCACTTTGATGGTTATTTCTCCACCATTAGGAGTATATTTAATCGCATTTGATAGTAAATTATTAATAACTAATTCTATTCTTGATTCATCTATATCAATATTTAGTGATTCTGGAAGAACTAACTTATATACTTGTTCTTTTGATTTCATTAAAAACTCTACTTCATTCACACATTTTTTTAGCAATTGGATTAAATCATTATTTTCTTTTTCAATTTTTAATACTTTAGCTTCTAAACGAGACGAATCTAGTAAATCATCTACTAATTTTTTTAATCTCTTTGTTCCAGAAAAAGCCATTTCAAGGATTTCAAGGACATCTTTGTCCAATTTTGATTTATGAAATTGTTCCACTAGTTGATAGGCTCCATATATCGTAGTTATTGGTGTTTTTAATTCGTGAGATGCCCTATCAATAAATTCTTTCCTAATTTTATCTAATTCATAAAGTTTCTTTTCTGCTTCCTTCTTTTGAGAAACGTTGTGTCCCATTGTAATCATTAATGTCTCATTTCCTAATTTTATCGTAGTTGATTCAAAATTTACCCAAATTATTGTACCATCATTCTTGTATACTTCTATATCAATGGGAGAAACTACTTGACCTTCTCTAATCTTTTTAAGTCTCTCCAGAAGTATAGGTAAGTACTTTTTTAAAACAATAGGAAGATTGGTATATTTGTTCCCAATTAAGGCATCCTTATTGTATCCTAAGAGTTTTGTAAGGGCAGGATTGCAATCTACGATTGTACCATCAATTTTCATTAAAAGTATTGAAAATGGAGCTTTTTCAAATAAAATTCTATATTTTTCCTCTGAGTCTCTTAATCTTTCCTGAGTTTTCTTTCTTTCACTTATATCCATGAAAGATATTAAAAATGCAGGTTTATTTTGATATTTTATTTTTTTATAGTAGATTTCTAACCAAACGATATCACCATTTTTTTTGATTCCTCGTGCTTCATAATATCTTATACCATTTTGAAACTCATCATCTTTTCTAGTAGCTAAATCTATTATTCTTTTCTTGTCTTTGGGATGTATTGATTTAAAAAATTCGTTTCTTTTCCATTGTAATATTTCATCAGTTGTATAACCTAATAAACTAGCAAGTGTACGATTTACATATTTAACGGACTCATCTTGAATGATACAGATGCCCAGTAAAGATTGTTCAGAAATTGTTCTAAACTTTTCTTCTGATTCTTTAACCTTTTCTTGAGCAATTTTCATATCGGTTATGTCAAGTATGATACATCTTAATCCAATAACCTTGTTATCCTTAAAGATTCGCCTTCCGTATATATTTGCATAAAAGAAATTTCCATTCTTTCTTCTTAGACGAATCAATAATGGTTTTACATATACTCCTTTTATCAAGAGGTTGATTTTTTCTATAATAATATCTTTATCTTCTTGTAATAAGAATTGAAAAATTTTCAAACCTTTCTTGAATTCTTCTTTAGAATAACCTAATAATTTACTAGCAACCAAATTTGCGTAAATAATATTATATTCTAAATCCATTTCAAAAATTACTTCAGGTAGAGAATCAGCAAGGTTTTGAAATCGATCTTTAGATTCCTTTAACTTTTTAATATATTTAACCCTCTCGGTTATATCCCTTCCAATGATAAGAAGTATTATTTCTCCATTCTCTGCTTTACTAACTCTTCCATTACATTCAATCCAAATATAACTCCCATTCTTATGCTTTATTCTTGCTTCAACTGAACCTTCTCCACTTTTCATTGCTTGTTGAAAACATAACAACACACGCTTCTTATCTTCAGGATGGACAAATTCAATTCCATATTTTCCTAATAAATCTTCTCTCTTTATTCTTATTAAATCTTCAGTAGCAGAATTAACTCCAATAATCTTACCATTTAAATTTATTAATGCCATTGAAATTGGACTAGATTCTAAAAATGACTTATAATCCTTAGATGATTTTCCGATTTCTGAAATATTGGCAGGATTTTGTTCCAAATTTTCAATCTTTTTATTTGTTTTAAAGTTATAATACATTATTACTTTATTTAATTATGAAAATTAATCTCTTATAATTTTATTTTAATAGTCAATGTTCGTTCGCTACGTAAATATTAACGTATAATTTTGGCAGATATACATTAAATTTTACAAAAAAAAAAGAGATAATCTTTATTGCAATTCTCCTATTTAGATTACTATAATCAATTATCCTATTTTTTTATTGATTCCGAATATTGAGTAAGAATGGTTAAATTTTTTGGAGGAGAGTCCCACAATTCAAAAATAGAGATATCATGTGAAAGAAACTTTTGAAACCAAGGATATTTATATGGAAATGGCCCCGCATAGAATACAGGTACAGAATATTTCCTCATTAGGCGTTTAATTGGTTTCAATACAGCATTTTCGATCCCAATTTTCATATTTCTCATTTTTTCATCAATTTCCATACCTGAAGACTGCATTATATCTAAAACTTCATCAAAATCAAATACTCCATATACTATGATACTGTCAATTTCTCCAGATTTCATCAGAATCTTTGGAAATTTATAAAAAAGATTTGTAAAATTAACATCAAAGGTAACATCAATAGGATTATTAGCTGTTGCTGTAGAAGGTATCAGTTTAGAAATTTCATTAATTAAATTATCTGAAAAAACAGGAACCTTCAATCCATAAAGTTCTAGCATCTTAGCCATCATACTACCGCTTCCTCCAGAATCAGTCACGATTGCTACTCTGTTCCCTTTAGGGAATGTATGAGTTAATTCTGCAAAAGATAAAGTTCTAAGATAATGTAAAAAATCTAGTATTAAATCTGTGGAAATTATACCTGTTTCTTTAAACACAGCATCATATATTTTTTGATTTCCAACTATAGACCCCGTATGACTCATTATGGATCTAAGTGCTGCGTTAGTGCCTCCAGCATATATCGCCACAATAGGCTTAATTTGGGTTATTTCTTTTGCTAACTGTATAAATTCCTTTCCTCTTTTAACTTCTTCAATATATAATCCTATTACTTCTGTTTGAGGATCATTTTTTAAATAATCAAGGCAATCTACTATATCAATATTTTGCTCATTTCCCACTGATATCGATTTGCTAATTTTTAAACCTATCTCCTTTGCGTGCCAGAAAGTCTGGGCAGCTATTGTACCAGATTGACTTACAATTGAAACATTTCCTCTAATAGGGATAGCGTAAGGCCAAAAAGTATTGAAATATGCATGATTTTTCTCGGGATATCCATACCAACCATTGTAAATACCCAAACAATTTGGACCTAAAAATCGCATACCATATTTCTCTGCTATTGAACCAATCTTTTCTGATAATTTCCTTCCATGGGAACCACTTTCTCGAAATCCTCCAGATGTTATTAAAAGATCTTTTATTCCTTTTTGACCACATTCTTCCATAACTTGTGGAATTATTTCAGTTGGTAAGATTAGAAATGCGAGATCCGGGATAATAGGTAAATCAAATACAGATTTATATGCTTTGTAGCCTTGAATCACTTCTAATCGAGGATGAATTGGATAAATTCCATCATCTAAACCTTTTCCAGCACGAATATTCCTAAGTTGCATTGAGCCCATTGTCGTCAGTAAATTATTATTTGCCCCAAATATCGCAATTGTTTTTGGATTCAGGATTCGATATAGAAAATGATCTTTATTTGGAATTTTTTTATTATTTTGGGACAAATCTTGAACCTATATGTTTAGTTTTGAATAATTTGAAGAAGTAATAACTTAATGAATTAAGCAAAAAATTTGAATTTTTTTAAAAATAGGAAATCATAGTTTCATTCATCTTTGTATAATAAATTAAAAGAAGAAAGTTGATCCTTATAATTTACCTGTTGATCCGAACCCTCCTAAACCTCTTTCTGAAAAAGACAATTCATCAGTTTCTATAATCTCATAGGAATGTAATTTACTTAATATTATTTGACATATTCTATCTCCTTTTTTGAGAGTGACTTCATTATTTGAGAGATTTACCACGATTACCATCCATTCATTTCTATACCCTGAATCTATAGTTCCAGGGCTATTAACAATAGAAATTCCATCCCATAGTGCTAAACCACTTCGAGGTACCACCTTAAAATAATAACCTTCAGGAATAGCAGTAGCAAATCCTAATGGACACGCAATTCGCTCCAGAGGTTTTAGTGTATACGATTCAGATTCAAGATCAACCAATTCTTTTTTATTTCCATTTTTAATAATCTTTTTAAATCCAAAAATTCGTGCATCAGCACCAGCATCACCTGGTTTTGATGGTGTTGGAAGAATCACATCTTCCCCCAATTTTTTAAAAGGTATATGTATTGCTTTAGCATCTTTCTGCTTCATAATATCTCAACTGTTATTACGTTAAATAATAAAAAAGAATTTCTATTAAAGAAAAATTATTTTTTAAAACTAAATAATCTTATAAAAACATCTTTCATTAAAACAAACATTAATGGATTCATTAGTAAAATTTTAATATTTGTGAATAAATTATGATTGTTATTGATAGATATGACCCGAGATTAGATAAAGATGAATTGAAGGAGATATTTGAAGATTTTATAGCAAATATATCTCATTTTTATTCCCATTGGCAAAAATTTGAAAACGAATTAAATAAACGAGTTTTAGATCTCCAGTATAGGAATTCGATGATCGTCGCAAAAGAAGAGGGAAAAATTATCGGTTGGGGGACTTATACATCCTTCATTGATTATTTAGGCAACGAAAGAGCATTGATTCATCAAGTTTTAACTAGAAAAGAGGATTCTTATAAAAAAGGTATAGAAGAAATGATAATCCGTGAACTTCAATTATATATTAAAAAAACTCTAAAGCATGATAATGTGTATTTCATTTGCCCTGATTCAGATGCTTCATTAAGAAGCGTTTTACTAAAGGTTGGAGCCAAAAAGTCGAAATATATTTGGTATGAGAATAAAATTTAGAGTTTGAAGTTTATTGCCTGGGGAAGAAAAAGCTTTTCAATTTACTCCAGATTTTCGATTAATGGTTAATAATTTAATATTAACTAGCTTGGGATTCTTTTTTTTGGATTTTATACTATACTTTTTTACCAGTCAGATATTAAATGCCACAGGATTAGAAGTAGGTTTAATTTTTACTCTTAACATTATTGGAAATCTAGTTAGTTCCACCTTTACCGGATTTATTACTGATAGGGTTAAATCGAAAAAAAAGTTGGTGCTACTTGGCTCATTTGGCAGAGGTTTTGCATATTTTATGCTTTATTTTGCGCTTTTTTTCACTAGTTTAATTGGAATTTATATTGGTTATTTTTTTCTGGGTTTCTTTGTTGGATTTTTCTGGGTACCATTTAATACACTCATTGCTCAAAAGTCCTATAAAAATGTTAGAAGTCAAGCATACGGAAAAAAAGAAAGCAGAGTGGGAATAGGCATAATGATTGGTTCAATTCTTGGTTTTACAATATTTAACTTTTCTTTCATATATACTAATAATCCTTTGATAATTTATATTGCGATACCTATATTTGGTGTTGCCAATTTTTATGCTGGAATACGCTTCAATAGAATAATAGATGAAAATATAATTATTTCAGATCTGAATAGTAAAGATGATAATAACATTGCAGGAAAAACAGAATTAACTAAGTCAATGATTATTGGATTCATCTTTATTTCCCTTGTATTATTTTTAGCTAACATTAATGGCTCACTTTCGAGACCCTTTTTAAATTTTTATTTATTAGAAGTGATAACAAATAATCCATTGATAGCTTCTTTTGCCTATATGCCTGCAGGTATAATTTCAATGCTTTTAGCTCCATTATTAGGAAGATTACTGGATAGGGTTAAACCTGAACTTGGAATTTCTGTATCTAGCCTTTTCGGGGCGATTATTACTTGGTTTCTAATTAATACAACAAATTTTTTGATTTTCACAATTCTCTTAACTTTAGATGTGACAATTGTTCAATCGGCTAACTTAGTTATTCAAAATTTACTTAGTCGCATAACTTTAAAGCACAGAGGGAAAATATTTAGTAGTTTCCAAATATTTATGAGTTTTGGTGGTATAATAGGGCCGATAATAGGAGGATTAGCCTGGGATTATATTGGTATCAAAGCACCTTTCATAATTTCTATATTTATTGAACTAGGCTTAATTCCTTTTTATATTTTGTCAGTAATCATAATAAAACCTTATTTAAAAGAAACTTACCGAAAAAAATTAGAACGTTAGAAAGTATAAAGTTAATCAGAAATATTATAAATATCAATAATTAAGAAAAAAAAATAAAAAAGTTGAAGAGCTAACGTTCAATTTGGAAATTTACTTGTACACGAACTCTATAAATTAACTTGTCTTGATCTTCTTTAACTTTCACATCACTTTCAACAATTTGGATGTTCCTTATGCCTCTTAAGCTTTTTTTAGCTTCCTCATAAGCGTTTCTTACGGCATCGGCCCAATTTTTTTCGCTCGTTGCAACGAGCTGAATTGATTTATATACTGGCATTAAATTTCACCTTTTAATTAAAATATATTTCCGTTTTATTGTGTAAGTCTAACTGTAATAGTTTTATATTTAAACATTACGATAAATAAAATAAAATGAATTATTTTGTACATAGTAAGAAAATATTTAGTTTAAAGCAATATTTATTATTAATATACTTAAATAAATCTATGCTATAGGCAAATATCTTGCTTCAAGAGAAAGAACTAATTGAAAAGGCAATTAAACTTAAACAAGAAGGAAAGTTTGAGGACGCTTTGGATATTTTAAAACCACTTTACAAAAAAAATTCTCTTTCTCAGGAAGTTAAGATTGCTCTTATTGATGTGATTTTTAATTATGGCCTTCACTTAAACGATGAATGGGTATCAGATTATGAAAAAGCTATTGATTGTTTCAAAAATGTAATAGAATTAGCCCCAGATAATTATAGAGCATGGTATAATTTGGGAATAGCATACTTTAATCAGAATAATATTGAAGATGCCTTAAACGCATATGAACGTGCAATTCAGATAAAATCAGATTACTTCTATAGTTATTATAATATTGGTTTAATATATGAATTTCATAAAGAAGATTTAGTGAAAGCTTTGGAATATTATGAAAGGGCATTGAGTTATAATCAAGAGTTTGTTTATGCAATTCAAGCATCCAATGCTATTCAAAAAAAAATAGAAAATTTAAAATTGAAAAGAATTATACGAGAACAAGAAAAACAAAAAAAAGAAAGAAACTAGAATTTTTAAAAATCAATAAAAAAGCATAAATTTAAGCAACAGGATTTTCAAGCACTATTGCTATGCCTTGTCCGCCTCCAATACATGCATTAGCTATTCCGTATTTAGCCTTTTTATCTTTTAAAATTCGAGCTAAAGTTCCAGTAAGTCTAATCATCGTTGCTCCTAATGGATGTCCTATTGCGGTTGATCCGCCCATTACATTTACTTTTTCTTCAGGAATATTAAAAGCTTTCATACAATTTAATGTAACTATGCAAAAAGCTTCATTAATTTCCCAATAATCAATATCATCTGCATTTAAGCCTGCATGTTTTAATGCCATTTGAGTAGCAGGAACAGGTCCTCTCCCCATGACAGTAGGATCTACTCCTGCCCAACCAAGTGAAATTATTCTTGCTATAGGTTTTATTCCTCTCTTCTCAGCTTCTTTTGCTTCCATTAAAACTGCAGCTGTAGCTCCTGCATTTAATGGGGAAGAATTACCAGGAGTGATTACTCCTTGCTTAGTTCCTTCACGTTCTTCATATCCTGCTCTACCTCCCAAATCTTCTCCATAAGTATTTTGTTTTAAAAAGAATGGATTTGAGATTCTAGGTAAAGATGCAACTTTTTCGAGAACTGATTTTCTGGGTGCTTGATCTTTGTCTATCATAATTCTTTCCTCTACATTTCCTTCCACATGCCCTTCTATAGGTATAATTTCTCCTTTAAACCATCCTTCCTCTTGAGACTTTACTGTTAAATTATGACTGCGTACCCCCAATTTATCCATATCTTCTTTTGTAAAATAAGGGCTTTCTTCTTCATAGAGTTTTTGAGCTGTTTGAAGCATATTTATAGTTGTTAAAAGATCATATTGAGGCCGATACCACTTATCTTTCTTATTCATCATTCCTAAATTTGGGCGGATCCAATCATTTTGCATTGGAATTCTGGTCATATGTTCAACTCCCATCCCAAGACCACATTTAGTATAACCACTCATGATTTCCATAGCTATGAATTGCAATCCAGCACCAGCACTTCCACATTGTTTATCAACAAAAAAGGCAGATGTCTCAACAGGAAATTCTGCCATAAATAAAGGAAGTCTGCCTCCATAGGTCCAACACTCGTAAACACCCATAGCAGTACCAATGGATGCTTCTTGTATATCTTTTTTCTCAATTCCTTTATCAGCTAGCTTTTCATCGAAAAACTTGGTTACTAATTGAGCAACTAATTCATCTCCTCTCTGATCTCCGAAAACGTCTCTTTCTGGTTGCTTAGGTCTTGATCGTGAAAAAGCAGTTCTTGCATAATCCACTAACCATACTTCATTTAATTCTTTTACCATTATTTAATATCCCTCTTGATTTAAATTGATTTAGATTATAATATTTTGATTGATAGAGGGAAAAATTCAAACATAATATTAAAGTTTTTGACAAAATTAGTTTTATTATTAGACAAAGAAATTGATTTTTTTGATAATTAACTTGTATTTTGTTAAGAAATTACTAGAATTGTTTATATTTTTGGAATATTTAAATAAGATATGGTGAATAAAAAGCAGAATATTAGCCAAAATCCATTAGTTTCAATAATTGCTGGAAGTACTTCTGATAAAGAGGTTTATGAAAAAGCTGAATTGGTGTTAAAGGAAAGCAATACTCCTTATGATCTCCAGATTATATCTGCTCATAGAGATCCAGACAAATTGGATCAATATATTAAATCATGTAGGTCTTTAGTATTTATTGCAATTGCTGGATTATCTGCTGCTTTGCCCGGAGTAATTGCTTCAAAAACAGATAAACCAGTTATTGGAGTCCCAGTCAGTGCTAAATTAGGAGGTTTAGATGCGTTATTATCAATTGTACAAATGCCACCACGAGTCCCAGTTGCGTGCGTGGGAATTGATAGAGGTGATAATGCAGCTTATTTAGCCTTAAGAGTTTTAAATTTATTAAATCGAGAGTAGATGTGATTTAAATGAGTGTAGAACTAATAGAAGAAGGGAAAAAAAAAGCAGCAATTAAGGCTGTAAGGGAGAACATTAAAAAAGATATGATTGTCGGAATAGGGAGTGGCTCAACAGTAGTATATGCATTAAAAGAGATTGCTGAAATAAATAAAAGTGAACATTTAAACTTAAAATGTATTCCTTCATCTTTTCAATCATCTCAACTTATAATTGAAAATAAATTGCCAATGGTCTCTTTAAATCAATATCCAGAAATTGACTTGGATATTGATGGTGCTGATGAAATTGATGAAAATTTAAATTTGATAAAAGGTGGTGGGGGATGTTTAGTACAAGAAAAAATTATTGCATCAAATTCCAAAAAATTTATAATTATTGCAGATTTCAGAAAAAATTCAAAAATACTGGGTGAAAATTGGAGGAAAGGGGTGCCTGTTGAAATTATATCGATGTCACATGTTCCTGTCATGAAGAAATTGAAAGGATTAGGAGGAAATCCAAAACTTAGGATGGCTAAAGCTAAATTAGGACCCTTAATAACGGATAATGGTAATTTTATCGTGGATGTTGACTTTGGAAGAATAGAAAATCCATTAGAATTAAATCAAAAATTATTGAATACTCCGGGAGTAGTTGATACAGGTCTTTTTATAAATATGGCATCAAAAGCATATATTGGCCAAAAAGATGGAGAGGTCTTAATTATTCAGAAATAAAAATTATAAAAATAAAAAATTATTAAAATTTATTTGTAGAATTGCTTTCCACAATTTGGACAGAAATTCTTAAACGTTCCTAGTTTATATCCACAAAATGGACAATATCCAAATGAAGGTGGTTGATAAGTAGGAGAAGTAGTATCAGGTTCAGCTGGAATCTGATATTGACTATATTCTTGTTCGCCATATGGTCTATAATATTCTTCTGTGAATTTTTGTTGTCGTGATCTTCTCCTTTTTCGTAGAATAAGGAGCAAAATAGAGATACTAGCTACTATCACTACTGCTGCAATAATTAAACCTAATATCAGGTTAAGTGGTTGTCGTCCAGCACTGATAAGGAAGATTATTATAAAATTATTAGTACCACCTTCACTATCATCTACTGAAATCATGATCATTGCTAGATAGCCTTCATTTGTGCTTAAATGAAATTTAGTAACTGTAGGTATTGACACTAATCCCTTGATTGTAGAATATTGCATATTATAAGGAATCTCAAAAGATCCTTGTTGAGTATCACTTGAAGCCTGATAAGTTAATTCTTTGACTGGAAATGTGTTTGGAAAAATAATTACGAGGAAACCATCTTCTGAAATAGTGCCAATAAATAGGTTAATCGAAACTCGCATATTAGCCATATTTTGGTCTTCATAATTTACAGATTCATAAGCTTTCACCCTAAAACTAATTACACTTCCTTGAGACGCTTTCTGTATAAATGTAGTTTCTGATGAGTATGTATCCTTAAAAGCGGTAGTCATATCACTTATAGTAAAAAATGAATTTGTTTCATCTATTATCGGGGCACTATTATTAATGAATGATAGAAGACGTTGTGAGAATGGATTAAAGTAATTATTACTAGTATTTTTTGGAACGCTATACACAAGCACCAAACCTGAAGGATCGCTACTAATTGGAGTATAGCTTTTAGTATAGGAATTAGAAAGGGGGGGGTCATTAAGGAAGTTGCTAAGAGTTCTATTTACAGTCTTTTTTGTATTAAAAAGAGAATAGGTATAAATTGCCATATAAGCATCTACATCATAACCTGGTTTATCTAACTGTGTTTGTATTGTTAATGGATCAGAACCACTTCTTATAGCAGGGCCGGAAATCGTTTGGAAATTGAAGCGAGGATAATAATCATTATCATAATAGAGAAGCCTAATTGTTTTAGTGTAAATATTATGACCTAAAGTTAGATTTACTGTGATTTGATAAGGCGCATCACTTGGTTTAGGCAAGGTAATAGAATAATTATAGGCAAATCCATTAAAGGGTGAACTCATATTGATTATACTAGAATTACCATCATGTTCTATCGATGCTGTTAAATTTAAATTCAATATGGAAGAATCAATAGGTTTATTTGATATTTGGTCTTTAATGTAGGCAGAAAGATTTATTTGAGGAGTTGAAGTTTGTTCAGAATCTAATGCTAGATTAATTGATATATCTTTTTGATAAAGAAAGTAATTCATTAGATTGCGTAATAAGTTATTATGGTCTTGTTGATAATCAATCTCATTGAAATAGTCAGTTAACCAATGTAAATCACCAAAAGCAACGAATCGACCTTTTCCGTAAGTAGATCCATCATATGATGCAGCAACTGTTTGACCATCAATTGATGCTATTGAATCTGTATTACCCGAAGTAGTGAATGTATTTCCATAGGACCAGAGAAATTTATCAACTCCATTAAATATTAATGTTGAATTCAGATCAGTGACACTAAATGTATTTAACCTTAATCCAACTCCTAACCATGTCTCATAAATAATGTTTTCTTCATTTATTTGAAGACCAAGGCCAAGTGTATTGAATAAAGCATTTAAATTATCTGAACAAAGGTCTTGATATCTCGTTCCTAAGAAAAGTATATTTCCTCCATTATTAAAGTAATTTTTAAGAGATTTCATCTCTAACGGATTAAACGGTAAAATGGGATTTTGTAAAACTATCAAATCATATCTTGATAGCTTTTCTTCTGTTAAAAAAGAATTATTAGTATCCTTATTATAATAAGGTGTCCAAAATTCTGCTCCATAGTCAATCGAGATATTCATTTCTGAAAGAGAATCCATCATATCGTAAAACCTCATTTGATAAAACGAAATCTCTGGAAACCAATCATTTAAACCGTGATATGATTCCATTAAAATCTTATAGTCTGGTAATTTCACTTCTACAGAAACAACAATTGAATCATATAATCGAGCTCCAGAAGTAATATTCAATTCAAATGTTTTAATGCCTGGCTGGGCATTCTTTTTTATTCTAATATCTAATGCTACAAAATTAAAACCTGCATCTGTAAATGTAACTTGAGACTTATCCAATGAAACAGATAGTCCATCAGTATATGAAGGAATGTTAATATCGTATGTATTTCCCATTCCTGAAAGGAAGGTTAGGTTGAATAATTGATGATCTCCAGGAAAATGAAGTAAGTCGAAAGGCTTTAAAGGAATGTCATCTGGAAATAATTTCGATATGTTATTTACGTCTCCATATGAAACACTAGCCTGATTTAAGACTTCTAAGGATTTTGAAACATTTATTATCCCTGCTCCGTCTTTAAGAAAATTATGATTTGCCAATTTCGTTGCTCCTTCAAGTAAAGCAATTCTTGCCGTTTCTGGAGTAATAGAAGGATATGCTTCTTTTAGAACAGCCAATGCACCGGACACCATTGGACAAGCCATACTTGTTCCACTTAGAGGGATATAGTCACCATTCCCCGAATAGTCAAAGAAATCCCCTTTATAACGCTCTTCTTGGGAAATAACTGATCCAGCGGCTTCAGTTGATATAATGTATACACCAGGAGCTACAACATCAGGGTATCCCAAATAAGATTCAGTTGGACCCCAACTACTAAAAGAAGCAAGACTGTTTGTATCATCTGTAGCCCCTACTGAGATTACATAAGGTCCTGAGGCAGGTGAGCCACCGCTTAAGTAACCTGGACCAGAATTTCCTGCCGAGGCTACTAAAATTACGTTATATTTTTGAGCTGCAATTGTCATTGCCCTTGCTAAAGGATCATTTGCTATTGGGTAACCACCACCGAAACTCATGGATATTATGTCTGCATTAGCACCTGTATCGTTCACTGACCATTCAATTGCCTTAATAATATCACCATCACTCAAGCCTTCAAGTCCACCTGCTTTTGCATTGATTAATGAAACCCCAGGAGCGACGCCTCGATAGATACCATCTGAACTAACTCCACTGGATCCAATTATTCCAGCAACATGAGTTCCATGTCCATAAATATCATTTACATAGGAAGCATTTTCCCCGCTAATAAAATTTCGACTAAGAACTATATTTAAATCAGGGTGTTCATAAATTCCAGTATCTAGTACCGCCACTCTTACTCCTGAACCATTGTATGCAAGATTATCAGCACCTATGGCAGGTAACCACCAATTTGGATAATTTATATCGTTCAAGGCGCTTGATTGTGGATTTTCAGTGGACTCTATTGGATAAGAGTATAGTTGCGATTTATAAATCTTATTGATTACTCCTAGATTCTTCAATTGTTCTGCTTTTGAGATTAAATCGTTTGGATCACATGACAAATAGACGCCAGGAATTATATTATAATTATCGATTATTTCAAAATTGTCTAATACCGAACTAATGAGATTTATTCTTTCAGATTTGTCTATTGAATCATCAAATAGTATGATAATCTTTACTTTATTATTGTTATTATCCTTTGAGTTATAATTCGTTAGATATTGACTTAAATAAGAATCGAAGATACCATTATCTATTCCCAATTTATGGCTAGAAGAATCAGTATTTGTTTGTAAATTTAAAGCAGAAAGCACCTGGTTTTTATCAAACTGTAAATTTTTTGTAGAAACAGCATTTAAATTAAAATATGCATTTATGCCAAAAATTGGCGTGAATAGCGTGATTATTAGGATTATTGCAGTAAAAATTTTTTTGAAATTAATTTTAATTTTATTCATAGGTATCAAGAATTTAATTGTCTATTTATTTATTTTATTAATACTCTAAAAACCATAATTTTTTTTTAAGATTAATTATTAGTTTAACTTGCTGTCAGCTTTTCTTAACATTAA
>JBHLON010000128.1:0-3580 GCA_048940445.1 Promethearchaeota archaeon | reverse complement strand
AGTATGTAAACAGTGCGGAGCTGTGTTGTCCTCTGATTATGCATTTTGTAATAAATGCGGGAGTAAGCTTTAAGTTAATGCAATAATTTGATATTTTATATAGATTTACCACAAATAGGACAAGTACTCCACATTTTTTTTATCTTTGAATTACAATGAGGACAGTTTCTTAAATCTGGATCAATTTGAGTTTGAGGTTTTCCAAATATAGTAAAACTTTCTTGAATTTTATAATCTATTGGTTCAATCGGTGGTTGAATTAGTGAACTATTAAAAGCATTGCTTTCTATTTCCCTATCCAAATTCATACTAGACTTAGGAGCCATCTCATGAAGAATGCTAGAATTATTTTTAGATAGATTTTTCTTTAATGAATCCTGGGTTTCGACTCGTTTCTCATTAACTGAAGTATACTCTTTAGCCTGTTCTTCAGATTTATCCTGCTTTTCCATAAATGTGTCCATTCTTTGTTCACTCTTTTCATAAGTCATACCAACATTATAAAGATAATACGCTCCTTCGTTATTCTCAATAACATTTTCGCCATTTACTAATGTTACTTCAATATAATAAATTATTAAGGAACCAATTGGCACTTCTGCTATTTCAGCAATAAAATAATCAAATTTATTCTCCATCTTCATTTGGTACCATGATTTACCATGATCTGCACTAAAAATTAACTTAACTTGTTCTAATTTATTGTCAAAATCTTCTTCAGTTATTTTCACAACTATTTTAATTGTTTTCTTTTTTAATTCCCCAGTTTCTTCTGGTTCTATCTCATCCCATGCAACTCCGCATTTTGGACAGCTTGTAAACCAATTAGGATACTCAAGTTTGCAATTAGAACACGTTTTTGTAAAGTATCTTGTGGTTTTGATTCCTAATGTTTTTTTTTTATCCTTAGCCATTCTCTATTTCAATTTTACTGAGAATTTAACCCTAATAAATAATGTAATTACTCTTTAGCTTATAAATATATTTCAGTACTATAGTATTAAAAATCTTATTTAATAATAATTATTATAAATATAATTAAAATACAAAGAGAATGTGAAACAAAAAATAAATTCTGAAGAAGTAAAGACTCTAACTATAGCAATTGATACTTTAATTGAAATTAAAGTTTTAATTAGAAAATTAACTCCAAGCTATGAGTTAGATTATGAGTCTAATAAAAAGCTATTAGATTTATTAAAAGTACTATATTCTATGCTTCAACCAATTTTTAATAAATATATAACTTCATCTTCAGATATAGAAGCAAATAAGAATGAATTAAATGATATTATAGATATTATTAAAAGTAATTCTCTTATTATTGTTTCTGCAAATTCTTTAAAAAAGAAACTTAAAAACCATGGAGTTGATCCCCGTCAATTAATAGTTACGGGTGGACCTTTATTCATTGAAAATTACGAAAAAATTAATCCAAAAATCTCTCATGAAGTATTTTTAAATATTAAAAAGAAATGTGAAAATTTAGTAAGTCAAATTAAAAATTTATCAAAACTAAACAATGAAATAACTTTTTTATATAAGAAAGTGAATTTAACTGACCAAATTATTTTAAAGGAATTAGATGAGCTAGAAAAAATAGTAAAAAAAAAAATTAGAAGATATGAGGTTAAAATCTTAGATATTTAACTTTTTTACAATTATTTCCAAATCATCTAAAAAATGTGATAAATGCTCTCTTTCTACATGCGGCATAACTACAATTCTGATAAGATTAAATTCTTCAAACTTACCCAACATCCAATCTTTTTTACGTAGTTCAGTATCGATTTCACAAATACTTTTACCACTTTCAGTAGTGATTCCTACTATATTCATAGTCGTTTTTGATGCTAATTTTAAACCTTTAATTTCCGATATTCTTCTCGATAAAAATTCAGTGTTGTCCATACAACTTTTTACAATTTTTTTAAAGCCATTTATCCCTAGCATTTTCATAATTCCCCAAAATGCTATAATTGGCCCTCCTGCTCTAGTACCTACAATCTGAAAATGTTTAAAGTTGCCTCCTGCTAAATAAGGAATCTGAAAACCTGTTTTTTGTAATATTGAAGAGTCTCTTATAAAGAAACCTCCCGAGGGAATTACACCTAATCCCATTTTATGGGGATCTGCAGTAATAGAATCAACCGATTCAACTGAAAAATCCCAGGAGGGAATTTCATAACTTAATCTTTTAAGGAATGGAAGAACAAATCCTCCAAAAGCAGCATCAATATGAAAAAAAATTCGATTATTTTTAAGACTTTCAATATATTCTCCTATTTCTTTAATAGGATCAACTAAACCCAATGAAGTTGTCCCAGCAACTCCTACAATTCCACATGTCTTCTTATTAATTAAAGATTTATAATGATCTAAATCGAGAGTATAGTCTTTATGAAGTCTTGCTTTCCTAAGTTTAATATCCAATAAATCAGCTGCTTTATCGAAAGAGATATGGGCAGAAACGGGAACTACAACTTCTGGGTGTTTTATTTTAGGGTTTAATTTTTTCGCTATTCTCATAGCAATTAAATTAGCTTCAGATCCGCCTGTTGTAAAAGTGCCAATAATGTCTTTTCCTTCAAAAAGTTCTCCAATCTCTTTCACTATTTCTTCTTCTAACTTCGCAGTTCCTAAAAATAATCCGGGATCTCCCAAATTTTTTGATACAAACTTATGATAGAGTTCTTTACCAAAATCTAGAGGTTCTGTATTCATTGAACCCAAAATTGATCCTGATTGATACGTTAAATCTATTTCTAATTTTTTCTCAAGCAATCTCAGTATTTCCTTTTTTTCAAGTCCGTATTCAAGCATTTTCTTTTATTCGACAAAAAAAGTTTTAAATACTTATCAAATGAAAATATTTAATCAATTATAAACTTGTAAAAAATACTTTATCCATAAAAAAGCTATTAAGCTAAAGAAACCGAGTTGAATCTCTTTCTAAATATTTCTTTATAACTCTATCAAGTTCTATATTTAAATCAATTTTGTAATAATTGGCGATGCAAATTAAAGAATATAGAAGATCACCAAGCTCCTCCCCAAGTTTTAAATTTTTTTCCTCATACTTTTTTGGTTTAAAACCTTCAATGGAACTGATCTCCCGTGCTAACTCTCCTAACTCTTCAATAATAGCAGTTAATAATGCTAATGGTTGCCAATATCCACCATGATTTATAATCCAATCATCCACTCTTTGTTGAATTTCCCTTAAGGAATTATTACTCCGCATAAATAGAATTATATTCTATCTATATATAAAAGTAGAAGAAAAAATCTTATCAAGTGATTTAAAGTCAAAAAATTGAAAAATTCAATTAAATGAATTATACCTCTTCCTTGTTTCCCATTCTGCTTTTTTTCCAGGATTATACCTGTTAACATCGCTATAATATCCCGTAATTCTTGAATACACTTTTACATCTTGAGAACTACATTTTGGACATGTAAATTGCCCTCCTCGATACATCTTTCTGCAATGAGGACAAAAAGTAAAGTCAATAGTATAAGCAAAGTATGCAGTATTAGTGTTTAAACAAATATTTTTCGTTAGCTCCCATAATCCTTG
>JBHLON010000127.1:0-3646 GCA_048940445.1 Promethearchaeota archaeon | reverse complement strand
GTTTTTACAATTTTTCACATAATTGGAACAATAATGATAATAGTATCTACCTTCGTTATCATGAGATTAAAAAGTACATCTAATTAATAGAAAAAAATTAAAACGATATTTAAGTTAAATAGATTATGAAATATACGTCGATTTTTGATGTGATTGGGCATATAATGGTAGGACCAAGCTCAAGCCATACAGCAGGAGCGTGTCAAATTGCATATGTTGCCCGATTGTTATTTGGTCAGAAACCTAAAAGTGTTAAAATTGGACTTCATGGTTCATTTGCTGAAACATTTCGTGGCCATGGAACCGATATCGCAATATTAGGAGGATTGCTAGGTTTTACACCAGAAGATGAGAGAATTAAAAATGCTATTGAAATTGCTCAAAAGGAAAGCCTTGACTATTCTTTTGAACTTGTGGATTTAGGAGCAGATTATCATCCTAACTCAGTTAGTATAGAAATGATTCAAGGATCAGAAAAAATGACTGTTATAGGTTCTTCAATTGGAGGGGGTAATATAATAATCAAAGAGGTTAATGGATTAGAAGCAGGATTTGGAGGAGAACCAAATACATTAGTAATTTTAAATTATGACAAGATTGGGGCACTTGTAAATATTGCCAATACACTTCAAAAATTTAAATTAAATATTGGATCAATGAAAATATCTCGAGATTTAAAAAAGAAAATTGCTTTAACGTGGCTTGAAGCAGACTCAATTATCTCAGAAGATTTAATTGATGCTTTAAAACAGCATCCAGAAATAATATGGGTGAGGATTATAAATGTTTGAATCGATCATGAGTCTACTTAATGAATCTGAAACTAAAGGTATTCCCTTACATGAGTTAATAATAAATGACGAAATGGAATATCATAATACTTCTAAAAATGTTATTATTAAAAAGTTAAAAAAATCATTAACAGTGATGAAACAATCTCTAGAGAAAGCATTAGAAAGTGATATTGAATTACCTATAAAGGAAGCAAGCCATCAAGCAAAGAAAATGCTCTCTCCAGGAATATTTTATGGAAATAATTTAAAAGAAGCAGTGGGTTGGGCAATGGCTATAGGTGAATACAATAGTGGGATGGGACTAATAGTTGCTTGTCCTACAGCAGGTTCTTCTGGAGTTTTACCAGCAGTCTTATTTAAAGCTAAAGATATCCTTAATAAATCAGACGATGATGTTTTAAAGGCTTTAATAGTTGCTGCCGCAATCGGAGCAATCATTGGAAATAATGCTATGCTTTCAGGAAGTGAAGGAGGATGTCAAGCGGAAGTTGGAGTTGCTTCTGCAATGGCTGCTGCAGCGATTACATATATGGCGGGAGGGACTTATGATCAAATTAGTAATGCTATTGCCCTAACCTTAAAGAATCTACTCGGATTAATTTGTGACCCTGTAGCGGGATTAGTAATTTCACCTTGCATTAAACGAAATGCAATGGGTGTTGTTAATGCTTTTTTAGCTGCTGAGATGGCTTTGTCCGGTGTCAACTCGATAATCCCTGCAGATGAAGTTGTGGATGCAATGATGAAAGTCGGCCGAAAAATGCCATATGAACTAAAAGAAACAGGAAAAGGAGGAATTGCAGCAACTAAAACTGGAAAAAAAATTAAAAAAAGTATTTTTTCAGATGGAGAATAGATTTTGATAAGTATATATCAATATATTTCTAAATATCTCGATAGTATAGGTTTTCAAATTAAAATTTTGTAGTTTAATAATACATAGATTACTACGAAATATTTAAATATTCATAAGTATATTAAAGTATATATTTAAATATATGCTATATAAAAGTAATCAAATGTGAAACCATATAAGTTAGCTAAAATGAGTGTTATTTATGTCAAATAATGTTGTAGTTAAGGTTGAAAATCTAAAGAAGTACTTTGGAGAAGTTAAGGCTGTAAATGGAATCAGTTTTAATGTAAATGTGGGTGAAGTGTTCGGATTATTAGGACCGAACGGCGCAGGAAAGACAACTACAATTAAATTATTATTAGGGCTATTAGAACCCTTAGAAGGCGAGATGAGTATCTTTGGATTAAACCCTGAGCGTGACGAGGTTCAGATTAAACGCCGAGTTGGTTATGTTTCAGAAGAGCCCTTAATCTTTAAGTCTCTTACACCCAAAGATTTATTTAATTTTATTGCTTCAATTAGAGGGTTAGATGCGGAAGAAACTGCTGAGAAAGCACGAGAATACTTAGAAAGTTTAGAAGCTATGGAATATTATGAGCAATTAATTGCCACTTTGAGTCATGGTAATAAACAAAAAATTCAAGTCATAGCCGCTATACTCCATGAACCGGATTTATTAATATTAGACGAACCTCTCTCAGGATTAGATGCTAAATCAGTAAAAGTAGTTAAAGAAATACTTGATTTGCATACACAACAAGGTGGGGCAGTTCTATTTTCAACCCATATTATGGAAATTGCTCAAGAACTTTGTGATAGAATCGGTATTATAAACAAGGGTAAGATTGTTGGGATAGGTACAGTTGATGAATTACGACAACAAGCTAATAAATTAGGTGCAAGTTTAGAAGATGTTTTCTTAAGACTTACTGAACAAGATACATCAGTAGATGAGATAGTAAAGAGATTAAGAGCCTCATATAAAAAGAAATCTAATGGAGAAATGAATTAGGATGGAACAAGAAACAAAGCGTAAATTTTATTCTTTAGCTAAGTATCCTAATTTAGAGATTTTAATGGAATCTCAATTAAATTCAGCTGGAGCTAATCAAGCAAAATTACTCGAGAGATATAAAAAAAATAGAAAGGCTGTTAAGCACCAACTATTTGCACTTAAAATTGTATATGGATTTATATTTGTGTTTCTTCCAGCTATTACAATCTTTGCTTATCTTAATATTTCAGAAGAACATCCCTCAGCTCCAATGGAAACTATATTATTTATTTATGCTTTTATGTTTGGATTCTTTTTTATTATATCAATCCTTTATGTTTTGCTTATGGGTCTATTTTCTACAAGTGCATTTATGTCTGGTAATGCATTTAAATGGTTACAAACCCTTCCTTTTTCAAAAAAAGAATTGAGAAAGTTGGGGTATGTTACTGTTTTTCGAAATATGGATGTAGCTATAATAGCCATGATTCTTGGGTTTCCAATAATCTTGTTTATTATGTTTCGAAATATTATACTATTTTTCGTCTGTGTCTTTACTTCTGCAATTAATGCCATTATTGCATTTAGTATTCTTATTATAGTTTCTCAAAAAATGGCAAATGTATTTTCAGAATCGAAAGTAAATTCAAAAAAGTCTTACCTTTTAAGAATAGTATCAATGGGAGGTATATTTATATTGGCCTTTGGAACTAGCTTAATAATTATGCTTTTATTTAGCTCAATAGATACTTTCTTTTCAATTTTTCCTTCAAATGAATCTGCTATATTAATCAACAGAATTTTAAGTCTAATCCCATTTCCATTCGGGATTAGTTACATTATAGCTTTTATCCTAACTCCCGGAATTATTCCAGTCGATATGATTTTCACCTCTATGATCGGATTAGTTCTATCTATTGGATTAGCATATTTGTTATATAAAGTGGCTATAAAACAAATAAAAAGTGCAACTCAACCTGAAATTGAGGTGAAGAAAAAACT
>JBHLON010000126.1:0-3664 GCA_048940445.1 Promethearchaeota archaeon | reverse complement strand
CTGAAGCTTATAATAATTATTCAGTACTTATAAATACAATTGATTTAAACCAAGGTGTAAACTTTTTAACTATTTTCGCTCGAAAAAGTGGTTATGAACCTCATTCGATTCTACTTATAATACAGATTGTCCAAATAAAAACAGATATACAGATATTTTTAAATGGTAATAATAAAACTTCTGATCCCGTTTTTAATCTCACGATAGGTCAAAATTTGAACTTAACTATTAAATATACAGATCAGACCGGAGCATTTATTCCAAATGCAACAATATCATTAATTGGAGAAGGAAAATCATATAAATTAGATATAGATAATACATTCCATCAGTATTATAAAATAATTGATACTACAGAATTAGGTATTGGAGGAAAATTATTTTCAATTATAGCCCAAAAATCAAACTTTGAGGCGATAACAAAAGATTTATATATTACAATAAATAGAATTGCAGCACAAATTAGTACATTGTCAGGAGAAACACAAATAGAGGCTAATATTGGAGATAATGTATTATTGCAAGTAATACTAAATGATCCTATATTTGGTGCTAATATAACAGGAGCAACGGTAACATATCAGTGGGCTTATGGACAAGGAGAACTTCATGATTCTGATAATAATGGTAACTTTAAAGTTGTATTATATAATGTACCAGAGGGAGTTCATACTATAACTATAAATGCTATAGCCGGGAATGAATACGATTTTAAAAGCTATCAAATTACACTAATCGTAGTACCTTCTAGAGGAATAGCTGATTTAACATGGCTAATATATATCTTAGGAGGAGGAATTGTTGGTATTGTTACTATTTTTGCATTATATCAAAAACATTTTAAATATCCTCCTATGGTACGTAAAATAAGAAAGCTAAGAAAGAAGGTTAGAAAAGGCAAAAAGAAGATAAAACCTTTTATGGTGAATGATCGGAAAGAGATTATAGATAGTATTAGTCAAAATTATTTGCAAATTACAGATAAAGATTTAAAAGCAAATATAAAAAAAGGTAAAGAGGTGTAAAATTAAATGCCTAAAGGTTACATAATAACAAGGTGGACTGAAGATAGAGGTTTAATTATAGATTTTAGTTATCCCGAAGATTTAATAGTAAATTTAGATGACATGATGAGAATATTTTATGCTCACATAACTGGAGCTGCTGAAGCTGGAACTGTTTTAGTAAGATTAGAGAAAGCACATTCGAATGTTTTTAGCTTTTTTACTGGTATGGAATCTAATATTCCTTTTATGATCAATTTAATGTTAGAACTTGATGAAGATCCTGAATTATTTGGCATAAAGGTAATTACAGAGTTAAATAGTAAAATATTACAATATCTAAAAGTCATTGTAGAGAATCCTGCAAAAACTTACGAAGTTAATGAAGAACTAAAAGATTACATAAAATCATCTTTATTTCTTTTAGAGCGTTTAAAGAATCTAAGTAAAGAGCAACGCATGGCACAGATCTACACTAGTGAGAAAGGAAGGAAAATTTTAGAAATTTTAGAAAAAAGAGCTTATTCTCGAAGAGAATTGAGAGAAACGTTAGAAGAAGAATTAGGAAAATCAATATTTGACCTTGAAATTACTTTAGATCCTTTTGTTAAAACAGATTTAATTAAGCAAGATTGGATTGAAGGAGATCAGGATATTACTTTATTTCTTTTATCAGATTTTATCATCATGCGAAAACCGACAGAAAAGGTGATAGAAGACGCAAAAAAAAATATACCTACTTCTGAAGTAGCTAATAAATATTTAGAATTAGTTAATCAATTTTTTTCATCCTATAAACCAAATTTTGAAGATAATATAAAAATAGCAGACATTATGGTAAATCCAGATAAATATGACTTTATAACCCTATTTAGAGAAAAGGCATATCCAATTAATAAAATTCCAAAAGGTCCAGGTGAAACATTTGATGAAATAAAACAATTTTTAAATTCTTTAGAACAAGCTAATATTATTACAATCATCAAAGATAATAAAGGATTAGAATGGATTTTCTTATTAACAGATGTTGTAGCACAAACATTTTATCCCGAATACATGATTGAAAATATTAGAAAAGATGTTACAGAGAAAAAATTGAAACAAGATACTGCTGTTAAACATTTAGAACTACTTGAACAAATATATAAAAAGTAAACATTAATGGTGTTATTTGACAAAATGGCTTTAGAGCAAGATGACTTTAAATCAACAAAACAAGTTTTAGAACTAATAGGATTATCTCAAGACGAAATTGATACCTATTTTCAATTAACTGGCAGAGGACCAGTATTAGTTGGAGAAATTGCACTTTTAGTTAACGTGACCGAACAAAGGGCAACTCAAATTGCTAAAAATTTACTTAATAAAGGATTAGTAAGGGAAGTTCCAGGAAAAACACCTTTTTATGTAGCGTTACCGCCTTATACAGCTTTACTAAATCAGATAAGTCAATTTAAATCTGTTGTAATGAAAATTCGGGAATCAACTCCTAAAGTATTAGAATTAAAGTTTAGTCAAATTGAAGAACAATCAGCTAAGCTTGGAAAACTCAACGAATATCGCAATTATATTCACATGATGAAGACAAATCTACCTCTTCAATTGAAAGGACAATTCACTAGAGTTGAAAAAGAGCTAGAAAGTGTGAAAAAATTTCAAAATATTCGAAGCTTTATATTAAATTTAAGAGAAATTGTTCCTAGCGAAATTGTAAAGGAATTTGGTATAGTTGAAGATCGCTTGGAAAAAATGAAGGCTGAGATTTCAGATGCTTTTGAAAAACAATTTCGAATTGGTGCTCTTAAAAGTATGGCTGAAAAAATAGTATCGCGAATTATTTCTGAACAATTTTTAGATTTAACTGATTACTTTAAAGAAAAGTTCGTAAAAGCAATTGAAAATACACTAGATCAAGTAACTAACCAACTTGCCTCTATTTCTGATGCAGCAGGCGAAATGTCAATAGATTTGGGTGATACATTCACTGATATTGAAGGTGGCTTAAAAGAAACTTTAGAAGATTTAGATAAAAGAATATCCACGGTCTATGAAGATGTTGATAAAGGGATAGAAGAATTAAAACAGATGTTCCAAAAAGAGATATACAAAACCCTTGAAGAAGATATAATGTTAAATATTATCAATCAACTCGATTTATCCGAATATACTATGACAGAATTTTTTGATAGATCAAAAAAAGCATCGATGTTATCTTATAAAGATGTATGGTTTGTAAGAAGCATTGAAGGAATGAAAGCACAAATCAATGAAACCTTAACGCGTTTAAAAATGAAAGTTCACATAATAGCACCTAGCTTAGATGATATAGATATAGTTGCGATTTCAAATGTAAAGAAACATGTAAATGTGAGAATCTCAACTAATTTTGACTGGAATAATGATGAGCATAAAGCAAAACTTGCACAAATTTTAAAATATACTAATGTAAATATTCGCCATTATCCCCGAGAAAATTTATGGGCAATAAATCGTGATTCTGAAGAGGTGGTTTTGTGCGCTGTATCAAAAAAGGAAGAATTAGGTCTAGAAATTGCGGGGATGGGAAGTGTCATTGAAGAGCATGTTAAATTATTCGCTGGCATTCTTGAAGAAGTGTGGATGCAAGCTAAGAAAGTTAGCGATGAGGATATTAGATATTC
>JBHLON010000022.1:0-60099 GCA_048940445.1 Promethearchaeota archaeon | reverse complement strand
ATATTTGGACCACCCAAATCGGGAAAAACAACACTATTGAAAAATTTAGAAGTAATACAATTTCTTGAGTATAAAGATCCTGAAAAAAAAAGAGATTTAATTAGTAAAATTTATGATTTTGTCATTGAAAACATTGAAATCTTAACATATGAATGCATTGAGAATGGTGACCAAGCAGAACACTCTAAACTCTATGAACAATGCTTGGACAATGCTCAAGGATTTATACTGATCTTTAATGCATCGAATAAAGATTCTTTAAAAGATGCCGTAGATATGTTTAGTATTATATTAAATAGATGCTTAGATATAGGTGAATTTTTGCCAGTTTTAATTATTGGGAATAAATTCTATAATGAAGAGGAAATAGAATCAGAAGATTTCTATAAGCACTTTGATCTAACCGAATTAGCCGATTGTGGTTTAGTCGTCAAGTATTTCGCAATTAATGTTCTAAATGAAGACGAAAAGATAATTGATGCATTAAGGTGGTTATTGAGGCAGCTAATTTAAACTAAACATTCCTTTTAATAGCCTTATTCCCGCTAATAATCAAAAATTTAGAGAGTTTAATCGATAGGTAAATTAGACGAAAAGAAAAAAAATAAAATTTTTTTTCTACGTTTCAATGTTTATATTATTATTAAAGTAAAAATTTAGAGTGAGATTGTATGTCAGAAATGAAAATTCCAATAATTATTACCAAAGAAGGTTGCTCACGTTGTCGTGAGCTTAAGGAGTGGTTAGATGAAAACAAGATAAAATATATTGAACGCGATATAAATGATGAAGAATTTGTACATGAACTCTTACATGATGACAATTTTCTTAAAACATTTTGTGATGCTGATGGATGTATTGTGAATACCCCTGTTGTAATAATGAAAGGGAAATATTGGTTTAAGGAGCTTTGGGGGGTTGATGGCCTCCGTCAAAAAGAAGCTAAAAAGTTATTTGGTATAAAATAAGTTTTGTCTTTCCCATTTTTTTGATTTTAGTAATAATGACCCTAATTTCTTTATAATCTCGGAATTGATTGTAGTTTACTGTATCATTAAATTATTGATTTTTGTGATCTAAATTCAGCTAATCTTTTAATAACTTTCCTAATTCCCCTTAAACCCTCCTGATCCTGCTCAATTCCTTCTTTCCCTTTATCTCTGGTCCACAAACAAGCCCCCAGATTTGCCCCAAATGCTCCTCCAGAAATAGAAATAACATAGTTTTGTTGAAAGAAGTCTAAAATACTCCTGATGGCAATTTCTTGACCTCCATTTCGATCTCCTCCCACCGCAATTGCCATACCAATTTTATTTTTAAAAACATTTGGATTTCTTGCTAGTAATGCTCGACATCGATCCATTACTGTTTTCAATTGACCAGATAGATTTCCTTGAAACACTGGGGTTCCAAATAGTAGAAATTTTGCTTTTTCTAATTTTGGATATAGTTCTTGCAGATCATCCTTATGAACACACCCTTTTTTCTCACGTATGCAATAATCGCAATGAATACAGAACTTAATATTTTTATTTCTAACTGTCCAGAATTCAGTTTCAAATTGGAACTTTTCTTTTGCATAATTTAAGGCATATTGAACAGCAAATTCAGTACCTTGATTTCTAGGACTTCCAGATATTCCTAATAATAAGTTCTTATTTTCATTCATTATAATATTACAATTTTTAAATCGTATTTATAATTACTAATTATTTCTAAAAAACATTTTAAATCTATAAAAACTACTCATTTCAATGGATTCAAGCAAAACCAGTTTAGCTAGAATTAAAATTAAATTTCCAGAGGAAATATGGATTTCAGACATTTTCAGTAACTTTCATGATGTTAAAATGGAAATTGAATATTTTCTTCCTTATGATATTGAAAATTCTATTGGTAATTCCATTATTGAGATATTTCATTATGATATAGATTCCATTATCAGTAAAATAAGAAATCATAACTCTGTAATTGAGTTTAATTTATTAGAAAAAGAACATAGCAGGATAAAATTTAATGTGAAAACTAAAGACCCATATTTATTATATGCTTTAATCAAATGTGGGGTTTTGGTTAACTTTCCAGTTAAAGTAAGGAATGGTTATGCATATTGGAAACTCATAGCTAAAAGAGATAGAATAGACCAGTTATTGACTTTATTCGAAAAAAGTAATATTGAATCAGAATTATTAAGGATTGGAAATTCACCATACAATATTGACGATGATAAGAGTAAATTAACTTTTGAAGAGTCACATGTATTAGATAAAGCAATATCATTAGGATTCTTTGAAATTCCTCGAGAAATATCATTAGAGGAGTTAGCTAACAAATTAGGGAAATCTAAATCAGCTCTCTCGGTAATGTTAAGAAAAATTATTAAAAAGAAAGTCTTATTTGAAGAATAATATAATTTAAATCCATTCTTCCTTTAAGATATTTCCTTGAATCCCGACCACTATATTCTTTATCGGAATCTTACGTTTAGCACGTTTAGCTCCTTCTTGAGCTAAGGCTAATAATCCAGTACAACAAGGTACTTCCATAATAGCAACTGTAAGAGTATTAATTTTGGCGTCATCAATTAAAGATTTAATTTTTTCAATATAAATTTCCTTCCCTTGATCTAGCTTAGGACAGGCAATAGCAATGGATTTATGTTTTAAAAAATCTCTATGAAAATTTCCATATGAATATCCTACACAATCAGCTGAAAGGAGAACATCAGCTCTATGATAGTATGGAGCTTGGGGATTTATTAAATGCATTTGAACTGGCCATTGACGCAATGCTGAAGAAATTATTCCATGTTCTTCTGTTTGTGCAATTGGCTCATTAAAAACGATAGTTTGAGCAGAAGGACAACCACACTGATGAGATTGTTCATTTACCATTTGTTTAATTTGTTGTGCTTCAGATTGATTATTATCTTTTAGAGATTCCAAATGTTGTTCAACAGCCTCTTCATTAAACTCTAAAGCTTCTCTTTCGATTATTTCTAAAGCACCTGTTGGACAACCAGAAATACACGCACCAAGACCATCACAAAAAATTTCATTTATGACCTTAGCCTTTCCATCAATTACTTCTAAAGCACCTTCTGCACAATCTACCACACAATTACCACATCCCGTACAAAGTTCTTCATCGATCTTGATTATTTTTCTCTTTACCATTTTTTGTTGTTTTGCTTCAGTCATACTTATATGAAATTTCAATTAGAAAATATTCTTTTTCTCGAACATGTTCATGTTTTTAAAGACCCTTTTTTCAATAAGGAATTTAAGCCAGTAAGGAGAAGATTAAAAAAAGAATTAATTTATTAAAAATAAGTAATAAGACTTAATATTCTTCATTTTTAACTTTTGAGGGGATCTTCTTAACTTGGGAAGCTAGTTCTCTCGCTAAAACCTCACCTTTTTCAAGTAGTTCAACTGTAGGATAACCTTTAAATGAGAGCGGTTCAAGAATATCCCATTTCATATTATCAGTAAGATTATTAAATTCTTTTTGTGCTCCTCCGCTCCATCCATAAGAGCCAAAGAATAAAACTTTTTTATACCATACATGCTTTTTTTGTAAAAGTTCCATAAAATATTTCATTGGTGGAAACATACTATATTCATAGGTAGGTGTTCCTATCACCAATCCAGCACATTTATATGCATCTGCAAGAATAAATGATACATCTTCATTTGGAACTCGATGAATATTAACTGATACATTCTCATGAGTTATACCTTTTAAAATTGCGTTTAACATAGCTTCTGTATTGCCATACATGCTACCCCAAACAACACATACTTCCGGTTCGGCATAATCTTTATTATAATTAGCGTATCGCCTATACTTCTTAATCACCACCTCTGGTTTGCCTCTCCAAATTAAACCATGTGATGGAGCAATCATTTTGATGTCTAATGAAGAAACCGATTTAATGGCTTTTATAACATTCGGAGAAAACGTGGCTATAATGTTAGCATAATATCTTAACATCTCTTTTTCCCAGTAGGGTTTGGATACATCTGCTGTCTTATCGTCAAAAATACTTCCTTGATGAACTCCATATGCCCCAAATGCATCTCCAGAAAACAGTATTTTTGAATTTTTTTCGTATGTCACCATAGTTTCCGGCCAATGCACGTGCGGAATTTCGGTAAACTCCAAAGCCATGTTTTGACCAAGTTCTACAGTATCTCCCGTTTTAACCGTCAATATATTATCTTTAATACCATAAAAACCGTCTACTAAATCAGCACCTTTTTCAGTGGTTATAATTTGCGAATTTGGTGCCAGAGACCTTAGGATGTATGTGAAACCTGTGTGATCGGGTTCAAGGTGATTAAGAACAAGATAATCAATATCTTTAATAGATATAGAGAGGGATTTAAGATTCTCCAGTAAATTCGTGGCAGCACCACCCCATTGCCTTACGAGCTCAATAACAGCAATTTTATCTCCTTTTATCACATAAACATTTAAGGCCACACCGTTGGGTATTGGCCAAATTCCTTCGAATAAATCTTCAGTATGGACGTTTGCTCCTATCCAATAAATTCTATCGGTTAATTTTATTGCTTTCATGATTATATCATAAAATTCTTTTATGAAATTAATAAAATAATCTATTATTATTTATTAATTGATTTTTTATTCGTTAATAAAAATAACTAAGAAATTCTAATACTTAAAAAAGAAAGGAAAATCCCTAATAATTTATAAACTATAGATAAATAAAGCAATGTATCTATTTCTTATTCAAGTTATTTCTGAAATAAATCAATGAATGTATGATAGATAAAAGATTTACAATCTAAGAAGAATATTGGAATTATGGGTGAAAGAAATGAAAGTTTATGAATATAAATATTTAATTATTGGAGGGGGAATGACTGCAGATGCAGCAGCTCGTAGTATAAAAGAGACTGATCCTAAAGGAACTATTGGTATAATTAGCAGAGAAGAAGATCCTCCTTATGCACGCCCTCCACTTTCTAAATCGATTTGGAGAGGAGAAGAAAAAATTGATGATATTTACTTAGGAACTGAAAATGTCAGTCTGAAAATACATCTTGGTCGTATTGCTGAAAAAATAGATCGTTCCAATAAAGAAGTTACTGACAATCAAGGAGATGTATACAAATTTGAAAAATTGCTTATTGCTACTGGTGGTACTCCTAAAAAACTTCCTAATATTGAAGAGACGGGAATAATATATTATCGTACAGTTTCAGATTATAAAAAATTGAAAAATTTTGTAGACAAAAATAAAACTTTCGGAATTTTTGGTGGTGGATTTATAGGGTCTGAGATCGCAGCAGCTATAAAAATCTATAAACCAAAAGCAGAGGTTACTATGATTTTTCCAGAGAATGGAATTTGTGGATTAATTTTTCCTAAAACATTAAGTGATTATTTAAATGGGTATTATCGGGAGAAAGGTATTAAAGTTTTAACAGGTGAGATGGTTAGCAATGTTAAACAACAGGGAAAAGTCTATTTGGTAGAAACGAAAAGCGGTAAAAATCTCAAATTTGATTGTATTATAGCAGGATTAGGGATTAATCCTAATATAGACCTAGCAAAGGCTGCAGATCTAAACGTCGAAAATGGAATTGTTGTAAACAATTTCCTTCAAACAAACGATAAGGAAATTTATGCAGCTGGAGATGTAGCATATTATTTTAATCCAGCTCTTACCGAATACATTCGTGTCGAACATGAGGATAATGCCCTTATGATGGGAGAAATCGCAGGAAAAAATATGACAGGAGAAGAGATACCTTTTGATCATCTATCCTTATTCTATTCTGATTTGTTCGATCTCGGTTATGAAGCAGTGGGAATTTTAAATTCAAAATTAGAAATGGTGGAAGATATCGACGATTCGTTAGAAGAAGGGATAGTATATTACTTGAAAGAAGGAAGAGTAAAGGGAGTACTCTTATGGAATGTTTGGGAAAAAGTCGACGAAGCTCGAAAATTGATTGCTGAACAAGGCCCCTTCTCACCAGAAGACTTGAAGGGACGAATCAAATAATTAAAACCTAATCTTCTATTATTTTTATAATTTTCAATTTAAACATTCGAATTATTTGTTGTTATTATATTACTTTTTTATAGAATCTTATATTCAAATTTATATAAATTCCGTAAGATTATATTCATTAAATAAAAATGAGCAGATATCTGAAGTGAGAGAACTCTTTTTAAACGCATTAGAATGGCCATATCCCATAAAAGTGAATGAAAAGAAAGAAGTGAATACCGATGTTTTAATTTTAGGAGGTGGAATCGCGGGTTGTTGGGCTGCGATTGCAGTTGCAAGAAAAGGTTTAAAGGCCACTCTTATTGAAAAAGGTGCAACAATCAGAAGCGGAGCTGGGGGATCTGGTTGTGATCATTGGGAATCAGCAGCAACAAATCCTTGCTCAAGGGTCACACCTGAGGAATTAACAATGGCAATGATTAAAGATCACAATGGTTATAATAATGCAATTTCACACTACATCGAATGTAGAGAAGGTTTTGATAGATTATTAGACCTAGAAAAAATGGGAGCAAAGATAAGAGATACAGAAGATCAATTTAAAGATGCTGAATTTCGAGATGAGAAAACTAAATTTTTGTTTGCATATGATTATGAAAATAAATTCACCTTACGTGTATGGGGTACCACCTTTAAACCTGCCCTTTATAAAGAATGTAAGCGGTTAGGTGTCGAAATCTATGATCGAACAATGGCAACAAGTTTAATATTGGATGAAAATAACCAGGTAACCAAAGTAGTTGGAACTACTGGAGTAAATGGACGAACTGGACAATTCATAGTATTTAGATCTAAAGCTACAATATTATGTATGGCACGTCCAACGCGTATATGGCTTTTTTCATTAGGCATACCAGGCATTTCTGAATTTCGACCACTTCAGTGCATGGGAGATGGTCATGCAATAGGTTGGAGAGCTGGTGTCGAATTTACAATGATGGAAAAATCTATAAGAGGACAATGGTCGGGTGAACGAAGCTATCCTCCTTATGGAACCGGTAATACTCACAATACATGGTATGCCTGTTCAATGGTTGATGCTAATGGTAAAGAAATCCCATGGATTGATAGAGATGGCAACATTCTCAAGAATGTTTCTCAACGTTATCGACCAGCCCCAGGACAAAAATTCTTCCTTAAAGGAGGAGGGGAATCTGATTTCCATTTATATGAATATCAGGGTCCAGATACTCTCCCTATTGAAAAGCTTTTAGAAGAAGGATTTAAACTTCCTTTCTATGCTGACTTACCTAGTATGCCAAAACATGAGAGAAATGTTATATGGAATTTAATGGTTGCCCAAGAAGGCAAATCTAAAATTCCCATCTTTCAGAGATATAATAAAGCAGGATTTGTTCCCGAAAATGATTTACTTCAAAGTTATGGGGAAGGATGGACTTCAGCTTCATTTCTCCCACGTGAAAGACAATTATTTGGATTGCCTGGTGGAATTCTAAATGACTGGAATCTAAAAACGAATATAGAAGGACTTTATGCTGCGGGAGATCAATTGTTTGCATCAGATTGCAACGGTCATGCTGCTGCGACAGGATATTATGCTGGAAGACACGCTGCTGATTATGCAAAGCAAGCATCAAATTCACGTATAGACAATCAACAAGTTGAGATTGAAAGAGACCGCATATTATCACTCATTAATAAAGATAAAGGATTAGGGTGGAAAGAATTTAATATGGCAATCACAAGGATTATGCAAAATTATTGTGGTGAAATAAAGAGTGAAGAACTCTTACGTATTGGATTAAAAATGCTAAAAGACCTAGAATTTAAGGAAGCTCTAAAATTATACGCTCGAAACCCACATGAATTAATTCGCACATTGGAAGTTTTGAATATAGTTACCAATGCTAAAATTATTATTTATTCTTGCTTAGCACGTAAAGCGAGCTCTAAGCACTTATATTTTATTCGTTCAGATTACCCAGAATTGGATCCACCTGAATGGCATAAATTCGTAACTGTGAAACTTGAAAATGAGAAAGTAAAATTTGGGTCACTCCCTATTGATTATTACAGTTCCCTTAATGAAAATTATGAAATTAATAATCGTGAATATATAAAAATGAGGATTGGACCATGAATAAGAAGTATTTTGCTGTATTTGAATTAGGGGCTTTAAATCCAATAATTTTTAATCCAGATTTATGCACGGGCTGTAATAGATGTGTAGAAGCATGTCAAGTGGATTTATTTATCCCTAATCCAGAGAGAGGTAAATCTCCAATCGTTCTTTATCCAGATGAATGTTGGTATTGCGGCTGTTGTGTAATGGAATGTCCAACAAAAGGTGCTATAAAGCTTAATCCACTTCTGATGAATAATGTTTATTGGAAGAGGAAAAGCAATGGAAAAAAAATAAGATAAATTTTGTCTCAATATAAAAGCGAGGTAATTTATACGCATAAACTCAAGAAAATGATCAATTCCGCTCAAAGGGTAATGATCCATGTTATGAATTTGAAAATGGAGGATGTCGTTCTCGTAATAACAGATAATTTTACCAAAAAAGTAGGTAAAGCTTTCTATAATGCTGCCATTTATTATGGATGTGAAACAGAGTTATATTTATTACCTAAAAAGAAGCGACCATTGATAGAAATACCAAAAAAAATGAGTGAAATGATGAAAGGAGCCACAATTGTAATTAATGCATTTAGAGGATTGGCGGAAGAGACACCATTCAGAGTTAAATGGGTAAAATCGATTCTCGCTGCTAAATCAATTAAAGTAGGCCATGGAGTTGGTATTACTAAAGCGATGTTGGTTGATGGACCCATGAACGTTGATTATGATTCAATGGTTAAAAAGGCAGAACACTTGATTAAAGATTTCGAAAATGCTGAGATTACACACGTAACAACACCAGCAGGAACAGATATTATATTGTATATTAGAGATCGTATGTTTTCAAATGATGCAAAAATTACAAAGCAACCATATTTCGCTAATCTGCCTTGTGGTGAAATATGGTGTGGTCCTATTGAATCTAAAGGAGATGGGCTTATTGTATGTGATGGTTCGATTGGTGATATTGGTAAAGTAAAGAAACCTTTGAGAATTTCTGTAAAGAACGGGAAGATAATTGCTATACAAAGCGAGGATAAAAAATTAGTTAAAAATGTTGAACAATTAATTAATTTAGATGAAAATGCAAAGATAGTTGGTGAATTAGGAATAGGTCTTAACCCTGGTGCTAAATTGCGTGGAATTCTACTTGAGGATGAAAAAGCAATTAAAACTGCTCATATTGCTTTCGGTAACAATACTGATATGGTTGGTGGCCAGAATAGATCAATAACTCATAGAGATTTCTTATTTTATAAACCAACAATAAAAGTTACTTATAAAGATGGTTCAAGCAAGATTTTAATGAAAAATGGAGATTTATATTCTTGATTCTTCTATTTAAGAAAAAAAAGGTATTGAAAAATAAAAAAAGTTTAATTTAGAATTTATTATTCTGGAGGTCTAAGGCCCAAGACTCCCATCGCTTCGATTAATGTGGAGTATAATTCTATTTTATATTTGTATCCCTCTATTTCATTAGCAAGGAATAAAAGCATCTTGTTAATGCGGGCTAGATATTGTACAAGCTTTCCTTCTTTAATTTCATCAGCACTTACGACCTTATATCCTTCCTTAGTGGTGGAAACAGCATTATTGAGGAGTGTTTTATAAAGTGACTTGTCTTCAGGAAACTTTTTAACAGCTTCAAGAAATACCTCTCCAACTTTTGCAGCTTTAGCATGGGGAAACCATACGGTAATCATAACTATTACCATTTATATCACCATTTTATTATTCTAATTTACTCTCAATAAAATCTAAATTAGAGTATGTTACTTTTCGATTTTTTTGTATAAAAATGTTCTTACAAAGGAACATATAAATAATTAAAAAACTGATTCATTATAACTGAATAAATAACCTATGCATTACCCCTAAAAATATATGAAAATTGAATGGAAAACTTTTAGGAAATCCTTTCCATATATTTGTACTAATTGTGGAGAGTTCTCTAATATGGAAAGGGAATATTGTGAGCAATGTGGTGCAAAAGATAGCATTAGGAGTACTACACTAGATGATTATGAAAATAATAGAGCTTCTAAATTAGATGAAAACTATTATAAAATCAATGATAAACCAGTAAACGGGGTAATAGATACTAGAGAACCAAAGAAATTTAAATTTGGTTATGTAATATTAATCATTATTTCTGCAATTTTAATTATTGATCTTATAGGGTTTTTTCTAATAATGAATATTTTAAATATACCATTGAATGAAATTGGTAATGCTTTACCAATACTCTATACTTTGTTAGGATTCTCATTAATAATGTTAATTCTGCTAATAATCTGTATTTATATGGCATATTATAGAGTAAAATATCTCTCATATTGATATAAAAAAAGAATTTAAAAAAAAGGGTTTAGATTCCTAACTTTTTTCTATTTTCCTCAATATGGTCTAACATGGCATCCACAGCCTCTTTAGTATCTGTTTCAACGTGTAATATACCCCCCGTCAGATCTTTGCAATCTACAGTTAAAAGTTTAACTAAATCAGGTCCTCCAGTTACTGTGGGCACAGGATTAACGTAAGTATATAATCCGAAAGCTAGTGCAAATATTGCATCTATAGTCGCCTTCTGTTCCATATATTCTGAGGCTACAGCCACCACAGGCAAATCAGGGATTGAAACTCCTCCTAAAGCAGTTGAAACTGCAGCAATAAGATCTGCTACACGACCTGTATCTGTACAAGTGCCATAGCTTAAAACTGGAGGGATTCCAAGCTTTTCGCAAAGACTCTTAAGCCCTGGACCAGCTAACTCTTTTGCTTTGGGTAAGCATAGACCAGCGACTTGAACTCCACCATTTCCACAACCCATTGATAACACTAAGACATCTCTTTTTATCAATTCTTTTGCGATCTCAACTGTATGCACATCTTGACCGTAATCGCGGAGTGTTGTACAGGATACTAAACCAGCAACTCCTCTAATTGTTCCATCTTTTATTGCATCTAATAATGGATCAATTGTACCTCCTAGTGCCTCCACTATACTTTCTGTTGAAAAACCAACCATTGCCTCATTCATATCGAGACCTTTAACTGGAGTGACACTAGTATGGCGCTCTTTAAAATTATCTATTGCCATTTGAAGTAACATTGCAGCTTGCTCCTCAGCTTTTTCTGGTATATAGTCAACACGTTCATCAATTCCTTCAAAGACTACTACATCAGAAACAGGTATTAATTTGAATTTATACTTTTGGGCATATTTAGGATCTATTGGCATTGAACAATTCATATCACACACAAATGCATCAATACAGCCACTACCTAAGACAGCTTCCTGCATTATCCAATTTCCTGTGAACCCATAAAATATATCATCCATTTCCCACCTTTGTATCATTTCCTGACCGGTTTCTATATTGGCTATTATTCTTAATCCTTTTGCGCCTACTGCTTTAGCCTTCTCCTGCCATTCAGGTTTTCGAGCTAATTGTACCATAGCAAAACCTAAGAATGGTTCATGACCATTAGGTAACACATTAACATAATCTGGATCTAGAACTCCAAGATTCACACGCATTTTATGGGGTCTAGGAATGTTAAATAAAATATCTTGGATAAACTCGTTAACAATTTGGCTTTGATATGCCATTGCTATTCCTAAACGCATTGCTTTTAAAGCTAGACTAGCGTAATAACCATCAACATTAGTCAAACAAGAACTTGTTGAGAACATCATTTCTCCGTATATCCCACCTGGAAAAATGCCTAACTTCTTCCATATTTCCTGTCTTTCTTTTGGAGCTAATGCTTCTACTACCTTACTAGGCTCAGTATATGAACGATTAAAATCTTTTCTGACAAAATCATGTAATTTTAATGCTAAGGTGTTAAGATCTCCAGAAACCTCTATTCCAAGACGAGTAACAAAACTCTTTAATTTTTCTGGTTCGCTGATTTTAAAAGGAGTCTTCCCTTCTGCTGTAGCTTTTAGAGTTTTCAATGTGGTTTCAGTGTGATAATGGTAAGTCGAGGTCCCCATAACATTTCTTAGGAGCATCATTCTCATGGCCATTCCATCAGCGGTAATACCACAAACACCTCGTTTATCTATTGAGGCATCTGCACGACAAGGACCGTTAGAACATAAATCACAGCGAGCACCTTTTAAGCAAAAAGGACATCTTTTATCAGGGATTCCTCCAAAACCTTGGGCTTTAAAACGATCCCATATATTAGTCATTCCATCATTTTTGACGCGCTCATAAACTTTTTGAACCGATTTATGATAAGATAATCTTTCTCCTTCCATAATTCATTACCTTTATTTGTATTCTTTTTTAAGTATTTTCGATTAAAAAAGTTGGTACTTATAGATTAAATATTATAAATGAAGGTTTTGATATAAAATTAAATTCGAACATGTTCTTTAGGAGATCATAACATATCTCAAATTAATTTCATAAACAAACAATTTTCAACTTATAATGATAAGTTTAAAATAAGGTGAATCCCCTAATAATTCTATGAAAATTGTCATTGTTGGAAACGGGATATCTGGAATCTTCACAGCTCAAAATATCAGAAATTCGGATAAAGAAGTCGAAATTGAGATTTATTCCCAAGAAAAATATCCTTATTACTGGAGAATAAAAATTCCTGAACTTATCTCTGAAAAGACTTCTATCGATAAATTAATCGTTTATAAAGAAGATTGGTATAAAAATAACAAAATTAATACTCATTTAGGAAAAAAAGTAATCCAAATTAATCCTAATGAGAAAAAAATAATTATTAATGGTGAAGAAAGACCAATAGCCTATGATAAGCTGGTTCTTGCTCTGGGGAGTGTTCCCAATATTCCTCCTCCTATCAAAAATGCTAACGAAATGATTGAAAAGGGTGTTTTTACTTTGAGATCTATTGATGATGCTCTAAATATAAGAAAATTCATAAAAGAAGAGCATATAGAAAAAGCTATTATTATTGGAGGAGGCTTGCTTGGATTAGAATTGGCACGCCAAATAAAAAATTGTAATCTTGATACGACAGTGGTAGAATTCTTTCCACGCCTTTTACCACGCCAATTAGATACAGAATGTGGAGATATGTTAAAAGATGAAATTGAAAATATGGGTATAAAAGTTGTATTAGGTGCAGTTACAGAAGAAATTTTAGTAAATGGAGGTGTAAATGGAATAAAGTTAAAAGACGGAACTACTTTAGAAAGCAATCTAGTTTTAATTCAGGCAGGTATAACTCCAACAATTGATATTGCAAAGGAAGCAGGAATCAAAACAAATAAAGGTATAATTGTAAATCACTATTTAGAAACAAATTTAAAGGATATATATGCTGTGGGAGACTGTATAGAATATAATAATCAAATATACGGTATTATCCCTGCTTGTGTTGAACAGTCAAAAATACTTGCGTCTCATATTCTAGGTGATAGAAAAAATGAATATGAAGGTACTATTCCAAAGAATACTTTGAAAGTCGTTGGAATAAATTTAACGTCAATAGGTCAATTCAGTCCCCCTGAAGAACATAGTGGAGGGTGGGAAATATTAAAAAAATCTGATAAGAAAGATTGTTGTTATCAAAAGATTGTGTTGAAAGATAATAAATTAAAAGGAGCCATTTTATTTGGTGAAACTAAAAATATCAACTATGTAAGCCAAAATATGGAGAAAGCTGTGGATAAAGAAGAAATGAAAAAAATGCTCGAACTATATATATGGAAATGTCCTAGTTGTGGATGGGAATACGACGAGGCCGAGATGCAGGTACTTTTTAAGGATCTATCAGATGATTTTAGATGTGTGGGATGTGGTGGTCCTAAGGATGAATTTATTAAAAAGGAGGTGTAGCCTATCTCAATATATCGTTGTAAAAGATGTAATTATTTATTAATTGAAGGAGAAAACCAGCCTAGTTTTGAAAAACTGAATGATGATTTCAAATGCCCTAAATGCAAGGCTTCAAAGCACTTTTTTATTAAAAAAGAATAAAATTATTAAAGGAATTAAGTTATGGTTTCCGAATTTTTCCAATTAGAAATTTGCTATAAGGCATTTGGCTAATAAAATAGATTAATATTGAACTTATAAGCAATACATTACAAAACAATGTTAAGTAAAAGAAAGCTCCAATTAGAAATATATTAATTAATAAACTAGTGATTAATGGGTGTATATAATATATACCATACGAATATCTTCCAAAAAATCTAAATATCTCACCAAAATTTTTCTTTTTTAACTTTAAGCTGATTACATAAAATATTAATATTGCTGGGATACTTATAGGCAAAGTTATTAATTTAAAATACCATAAATTCATGATAAAGTAAAAAACAGTGAATACTGAAGGTAAAAAGATTGTAATTGCTACAAAAAAATATTTTTTTTTGATCAACTTATTTTTAATCTCATTATAATTCTCGGCAATGTACATACCTAAAACAAAATAGAAAATATACGAAAAAATAGAATTTTTGACAAAAAACATTGCGACCTGTAGTTCTGGATTAAATAGAAATTCATTATTTATATAAATCTCAAAAACAATCCACGTTAATTGTAAAACAAATGAACCTAATAAAAAGTTTCTCTTTTTACTTCGTTCAAAACATATATTAATTAATGGAAAAAATAAATAAAAGAAAACTATTAAACCTATAAACCAGAAATGAAATTCTGCTGAAAAACTCAATATTTTATAAAGGCCTTCCAAAACACTAATATTTTGCTGGTATTTCCAGTTATTAAATAGAATATAAATCACAGAAAAAAGTAGATATGGTGGGATTATCTTTATAAATCTAGCTCGAAATATTGATTTTAAAGATCGATCATTCATATATTTGAATCGTAAGAAGTATCCAGAAATAAAAAGAAATATTGGCACAGCTGATTGTGCTATAGTAAATAAAGTGCCATAAGTAAGTAGATACTCTAATCCTTCATTAAAATGGTAAACTAAACCGAAAGTATGTATAATAACAACAAATATTATTGCAAATCCTCTTAAAATGTCAAATTCTCGAAAATCTCCTTCTTTTTCATAAGAAATCATATTAAAGCTAAATTTATTGCCTAATTGATATAGTTTCATATTTATAGAATATTAGATTAATATTTTTAATAAATATTCAATTAAGACATATAAAATAAAAAGGTTGAATTTATATGGCTAAGTATGAATGTGGTGCGTGTGGATATATCTATGACGAAGAAGCTGAAGGCACAAAATGGGAAGATCTACCCGATGATTGGGTTTGCCCAGTAAGTTTTTGTTGATCTCCAACTAAACCTGGTATGTGGTGTCGATAAAAGCTTCTTTGAAAAGATATCAGATTAAATATTTACGTAAATATATCTCTATTTTTTTTTTAAATTTTTAATCATATATTTTCATTAATGACCATTTTTGAAAATAGACTTTCAAAATATTTGACTAGGATTATATATTAATATCAAATAATGGTTGACCAAATTATTTATCACAGCAATAACGAAATTGTTGAATGGAAGTGGTCTAGTGATAATAAATTGCTTCCTGCACCTTTCTGGACTTCCACATTCTTAATAGATGGACTTTTAATTGATACGGGTGCTCCTGGCGGAGAAAATGATTTGAGGAATTTTATAAAATCGCTTGATAAAGAGAAAATGGTAAAAAAGTGCTTGATTACACATTCTCATGAAGATCATTGTGGTGGGGCTGCTATGCTTCAATCTGAATTTAAAATTCCCATTTATGCCAGTAAAAAGGCTATACCGCTTTTAAGAAAAGAAAAAACATATCCTGATTACAGAAAAATAACATGGGGATTCCCTTATTGTCCATTTACCGCATTACCTGTTGCTGAATCAATTTCTACTAGTTCGAATAAATATGAATTTGACCTTATTGAAATTCCTGGACATGCAAAAGAAGAAATCGCTTTAATTGAAAAAAAAAAGCAATGGGCTATTGTCTCTGATGGCATTATGCCAAAATATACTATGCTTTTCAGTAAAAATACAGATATCCCCGAAGATATTTCACAGATATATAATTCATTAAAAGTTCTTGATAAAGCAACTAAAAGTATGGATAAATTATTAATTTTTACTTCAGGTCGCGGTGTTTTTAAGAATCAAAGGATATTTCAAGAGAAAATAATAGAAATAGATAATTTACATAAAAATGCATTTAAATATAGAAAAGAAGGATTAAATCAGGGATTCAAGGATAAGAGTCTAATCAGATTTATTATTCGAGAGATGTTTGGCAAGGAACATTTTATAGGCCAATTTACGCGAGGTGATCTTTCAATAAAAAATTTAATTCTTTCATTATTAGAATGGCCTCTAGAATAAAGTATTTTATAATAATAGGAAAGCTGTTCCTTGGATCTTTAAAAAATAGAAATTAAATTTATAATCTTATAGAGACTTAACACAAGTAGTTAAATAATTCCTAAAAATTGAGTGAATAGGTTTATGACACATTTAGAGTTAATGAAGGATATATTTTATGTGGGATATGTGGATTTTGAAGTCAGAAATTTCCATGGATACTCAACCCATAAAGGGTCTTCTTATAATGCTTATATAGTTAAATCTGGGGAAAAAACTGTATTAATTGATACCGTTAAACGACCTTATTTTGATTATTTCTTAAAAAACATAAAAGATGTTTGTGATCCAAACAATATTGATTACTTTATTGTAAATCACGTAGAACCTGATCATTCAGGTTCATTTCCTTTAATCTTGAAATACCTCCCTAATGCAGAAATCATCGCTTCTCAACGAGGAAAAGAAAATTTAGAATTACATTTTCATGAAGAAGTTGCACAAAGTATATTTAACAAAATTAGAGCGGTAAAAGAAGGAGATGTATTAGATATAGGTAATGGTAAAAAATTTACATTTGTCCCGATTCCCATGATTCATTGGCCGGATTCTATGGTATCATTCATGACAGATGATAACGGGAAAAATGTTCTCTTTTCAAATGATGCATTTGGGCAACATTTCGCTACTTCAAAAAGATGGGATGATGAAAATGATCTCTCGGAAATAATGTGGGAAGCTGAAAAATATTATGCCAATATTTTACTCCACTTATCAGGATTGATAGCAAAAGCACTACCCAAAGTTGGAGCTCTACCTATTGAGATAATTTGTCCTTCTCATGGAATTTGCTGGAGAACTCATTTAGGAAAAATAATTGAGGCATATAAGAAATGGTCAGGTGGAGAAATTCGTGAAAAAAGTGTGTTGATTGTATATGATACAATGTGGGGTAGTACAGAAAAGATAGCAAAAGCTTTATACAAAGAAATTAACCATAGAGGCATTAGAGTAAAAAGATTTAGATTAACTTATGCTGACTATTCAGATGTAATTACAGAGGCAATGAAAGCCAAGGCCATTCTTGTAGGGAGTCCTACATTGAATAACGGGTTGTATCCCTCAGTTGCAGAATATTTAAGCTATCAGAGAGGTTTAAAGCCAATGAATAAAATAGGAATGGCATTTGGATCCTATGGATGGGGTGGTGGAGCTGTAAAAGAAATCATCAAAGAATTAGAAGCTACTGGGGTTGAAGTAATGGAGCAAAAAGTAGAGATCAAATTTGTTCCACGACCAGAGGATCTGGATTTTAAACGTATTGTAGATAAATTAATCGAAAAAATTGGATAAAAGGAGGGAAAAAAATGGATTTTCAACTATCAACTCAACAAAAAGAGCTCCAAAAAAAAACTAGAGAATTTGCAATTCGAGAAGTGTTACCTGTAGCCCAAAAATACGATGCTTCGGAAGAATTTCCTTTACCTATCATAAAAAAGGCTTGGGAAGAAAATCTATTAAATACAGGGATACCAAAACAGTACGGTGGTTTAGGTTATGGTTTATTAGATTCTTGTATTGTTGTGGAAGAAATGTCAGCAGCTTGTCCCGGTATAGCTACTTCTATTTTTGATAATAATCTAGGGGCTGAACCGATTATAATAGGTGGAAATGAGGAGCAAAAACAAAGAATCTTAACTGAATTAATTAAAGAATTTAAATTAATCGCGTTTGCCACTTCCGAACCTACAATGGGATCCGATGTTGCTGGAATGAAATGTCTTGCTGAAAGGGATGGAGATGAGTATATCTTGAATGGTAATAAATTTTGGATAACAAATGGAGGTTATGCAGATTATATTACTGTTTTTGCTACTATAGATCCCGAAACTGAACACAAAGGAATATGTGCTTTTATTGTGGATACAAAAAGTGAGGGTGTAAGATTAGGAAAGCATATTCCTAAATTAGGTCAAAGATCATCTAATACTGTTTCAGTAGGTTTGAAAGGAGTAAGAATTCCCAAAGAAAATGTTTTAGCAAAGCCGGGGAGAGGTTTTGTATTAGCAATGCAAACTTTTGCTCATACTCGACCTGCCATTGGAGCTTTTGCTGTCGGTTGTGCTCGTTCTGCTATGGAATATTCAATGGATTATGCTCAAAAAAGAGAAGCTTTTGGACGACCTATTGGGAATTATCAAGTAATTCAAGAGAAAATTGCTAACATGTTCAAGGATATTGAAGCAGCACGCTTATTGACATATAAAGCAGCTTGGGAAGCAGATCAAGGATTAGATAATAATTTAAGTTCTTCAATTGCCAAAGCATTTGCTTCAGATGTAGCAATGAATGTAACAACAGAAGCAATTCAAATTTTTGGAGGTTATGGGTATTTAAGAACTTATCCCGTTGAAAAATTATTTAGAGATGCAAAACTCTATCAAATCTACGAAGGTACCAGTGAGATTCAAAGAATTGTAATATCACGATTTGCAATGAAAAGATATGAACATGCTATGCCTTTTTTGGGTAAAAAAAGAGAATAAACAACTATAGTTTCAAATTTTTTTTAATTTTGATGAAGAGATTTCATTGAGATAATAATAATTTCTCAAGCATATTTTATCGCAAAATATCTTAGAATTTTGATCCAACCAAATAGATTTTAATTCTCCAATTTTTAAATAGGTATAATATTTACTATATTGATATATATTTATTGTCTTGTCGTAAAATGAACAATTTCTTGAATTAAGCTCTGAATAAATTTTCTGTAACTCTTTTATCTTGAAAATTTTTAAAATTATTACTAATTGACTGATATTATTTTGAAATTATAAAAACTAAAAAAAAGAAAATTTAAAATCGTTTTATTTTTCAGAAATCCATAATCCGTGAATGTTGCAATATTCTCTAGCAATCAACCCTTCTGGTTTAGCTACAGTAAAAGTAGCTTTAGGTTCATCCCCCGGATTCAAAAATCGCCTTTCATAACATCCATTTTTGCAGATAATTTCAATCCACATTATCCAATGCTCTTTAGTCATTGGATGAGGGGTACCCATTGAAATTCCAACATCAACCATAACCTTATTTCCTTCAATAGTAATCTTTGGCACATGTTTTTCAGTCTTCCATTCTTTCCATTGTGGAGTCATTAATTTCATAGGTTCTCCGCAGCATACTGATTCTGTATTATCAGGAACACCAGGATTAAGAATTTCAATAATCTTTCCACACACATTACATTTAAAAATATCTTTCCTTTTCATAGAAATTTCACTTTCAGAACTTTAATATTTTGTTTTTTCAATTAAATTGAAGAATTAGTTTTAGAATTCTTCACACTTTTTTCTAAAGTAGGCTCTTGGATGATCACATGATGGACATTTAAAGTCTTCTGGCAAATGATCCATCTCAATTTCATATCCACACTCTAAGCAAACCCAAATAATCTTTTGACCACGTTTAAAGAACGCATCATCTCCAACTAATTTAAGAAGTTTACCATATCGTTCCGCATGATGTTTTTCAGCTCGGATAATTCCGCTGACTCTTTGAGCAATATGAGGATATCCTTCTTTTTCAGCAGTTTCAACAATATCTGGATATAATGTTTGCCATTCCATATTTTCACCTGCTATCGCAGACTTTAGATTATCAATCGTGTTACTGTAGGTTGTTGGAAATTCAGCATCAGGTAATACTTTCATTTCATCAAAATTTTCTTCCTTTTTGAATTCCTGAAGCATTTTGTAATACCACGTCCCATGCTGAAGCTCTTGATTGGCAGTTTCCTCAAAAATTTTCGATACTAATACGTATCCGTCCTTCTTAGCAATTTTTGAGAAAAATGTATACCTATTTCGCGCTTGAGACTCACCAACATAGGCAGTATATAATTTTTTAGCAGTTTCTTTCATACTTTTACCCTCTTTATCTTGTAATTTTGAATTGACAATAGTTGAATCTATTATTATTCGATTCATTTTAACTTTTTTACTTATAATCTAAAGGTATATTTATGAAAAACTCAACCAGAAAAGCTTGAAAAAATTTATTAGAATAAAAGTTTTAGAGTTGAAAATGCTTTGAAATTATTGTGATTTCAGACTTGCTACGCCACGTGATACCAAATCATAAATAATTGTTAACTAAAACAAAGGAAAAGGTAAAAATAGTAAATATAATAGAGTTCAAGTCAGCAATAAATTAATGTAGGAAATAGACATATTTATCTCTTGCTTAAAATATATGATATAATTATAGAGGATAACGATGTAATTAATCCTTACGAGTAGAGAATGAATTGGTTTGAGACACAAGAAGAGACATATAGATTCTTTTCAGATTTTAATCCAACCTCAATTCAAGAAGTTGTTTCTGATTAATTAATAATATTTAAAAATAATTAGTAAATTCTTTATTATCCTCAACGGGATACCCTTTTCTATGCCAAATTGCCATTCCACCAATTAAATTTCGTACATCTTTGAATCCTGCTCTTACTAATAGTTGAGCCGCCATCATCGATCGACCTCCAGCTTCACACAATACTACAATTTCCTTGTCTTTATATTCATTCAATATATGTATATTGTTTATTAATTCTCCTAAGGGTATTAACTTAGTATCTTTGATATGCCCTTTCAATCCGTTGTATTCTTGTGGTGTACGTACATCTATAACTAATGCAGGGTAATTATCTGTATCAAATCGTTGAAAAAGTTCATCTGCAGTAATTTCTGATAATGGGGAGGCATTTGGACCTCTTAGTTCTGCTCTTGATCTTTTCGGAGTTTTAATAGGGGCTTTAAGTTCCTCAGTTTCTAATTTTCCTTTTTCTAAAATTGCTACTAATTTACCTTCTTCCTTACCCAACTTTAACAGCTTTACATTTTCATTAAGTCTTACATAAGCTTCTATGCTAGATTTGAACCCTGGGTCTGTAGCATAAATCTTAAGCTCTTTACCTTCAGGTAATGTCTCTAATCCTTTTATAAGAGCATTCAAAGGGCCTGGACATGATAAACCACAAGCATCTAGCTCAATAAACCCATCAGTTTCAATTACCTTCCCCTCTATCATCTCTTCTATGACTTCATCTGGAGGCCCACAAGCCTCAGCAAGTTCTTGAGTAGTTGCACTAGCAGTTTTATACAGTTTATAACCTCCAGTAAGATTGTAAACATTGAAGCCTTCTTGTAATAATAATCTTGATGCAGTATAACCTCTATATCCAACTTCACAGAAAACATAAATGGTTTTATCTTTCGGTATCTCTTTTAACCTATTTCTTAATTCTAGATCATTAATATTAATTGCATTTTGCATACTTCCAACAGCAAATTCATCTGGAGTTCTTACATCAAGAATAAAGCTATTATTTTCTACTATATCTGGGAGTTCATCCCAGTGCCATATTGGATGATCGCCTCTTATAACATTTGATGCAACAAAACCTGCCATATTGACCGGATCTTTTGCAGAACCAAATGGAGGTGCATATGTTAATTCTAATTCTTCTAAATCAAATACAGTGCCGTTAAATTTTATAACTGTAGAGATTACATCAATACGTTTTTCAGTACCTGGTCCTCCAACTGCCTGAGCTCCCAAAATCCTACCACTTGGAATTTCAAAAAGCAGTTTTAGGGTAATAGGGATAGCTCCTGGATAATACCCAGCGTGGTTATTCGGATGTATGTAAATTTTTTCAAATTGAATAGCCATACTTTTTAATTGCTTTTCAGATAACCCAACAAAAGAAACTACTAAGTCAAATACTTTCAATACGGAGGTACCTAAAACACCCTTATATATAGAATCACGACCGGCAATATTATCTGCAGCAATTCTTCCTTGTTTATTAGCCGGACCCGCTAATGCAATTGATGTAGGATCTCGAGTTTGATATTGTTTCACTTGAACAGCATCACCAACAGCATAAATGAATGGATCAGAACTACGCATATGATCATCTACAATAATATATCCTTTTGGATCGACATTAATACCAGCATCCTTTGCGAGCTTATTTTCTGGTTTTACTCCAATCGATAATATAATCATATCCGTTTTAATTTTCTTTCCACTCTTAGGAATTACATAATTACCATTATTTACATCATGTTGAAAAGAATCAACCTTATCGCCTAACTGAAGGCATACTCCATTTAAAATTAATTCTTGATGTACAAATTGAGCTATTTCTTTGTCTAAAGGAGGTAACACCTGATCAAGCATTTCAACAATCTTTACCTTAATCCCTCTTTTCTTCAAGTTTTCTGCCATTTCCAATCCTATATATCCGCCTCCAATAATAGTTGCATGTTTCACATTGTTTTCTTCAGCAAATCTCTTTATTTTCACAGAATCTGGAATAGTTTTAAGTATAAAAGTTGGCACTTCGTGGAGTCCCTTAAATGGTGGGACTATCGGTGATGAACCAGGAGAAAGTATTAAAAAATCATAATTTAAAGTGTATTGTCTATTAATTTCATGATTTTTAATTACAACTGTTTTTTCTTTTCTATTAATTGATAAAGCTTCATGATTGATTCTAACATCAATATTGAATCTGTCAAAAAATTCTGTTGGACTTACTAATTCTAGTTTTTCTTGCTCTTTAATTACATTTCCTACATAATAGGGGAGGCCACAGTTAGCAAATGAAACATATTGACCTTTCTCTAAAATAATTATTTCTATATCTTCACTTAATCTCCTTAAACGAGTAGCTGCCGTAGCTCCTCCAGCAACTCCTCCGATAATCAAAATTCTTCGCATATCTTCATCATTCAAAAGTAGTGTAAATTTATTACATAACTTACTTATTTAAGGCATATGTGTCATATAAAATTCTTTATTATGAACTATATTAGAAACTAAAGAACAAACTATTAGATCCTAAAATTTTTTAATTAGGATTTATAATCTAAAAACTATAAGATTTCATAAAATCAAAATTGATGATATAATGGATAAAATGTCATTGATCTTACCCTCACATTTAGAAACAAATAGATTAGTGATAAGAAGATATGAGGAAGGAGATGGGAAGGAACTATACCAAATGTTAGAAAGAAATAATAATCGTAAATATCTGAAAGAATTTGTAGACGAACTCGAAAATATTAAAACAAAAGAAGATGCTGAGAAGAATATACAGGAATTATCAACCTTTCGGATAAATAGAACTAGATTTGTAATAGATATGTGGTTGAAATCATCGGGTAATTATATCGGGCAAATCTGGATTGAACCTAACAAGTGGGAAGTCCCCTCTTTTGAGCTTGGGTGGTATGTGGAAAGTACACTTCAAAAACAAGGACTAGCAACTGAAGCAGCTAAAGCAGCTATTCAATTTTTATTTAAAAGCTTGAAAGCCCATAAAATTATTATTATTACCCGAGACGATAACCGTAATAGTTATAAATTGGCAGAACGTTTAGGATTCATAAAAGAAGGCCATCTCCGAGAACATATTATTAAAAAAAATGGAAACAGAATCGGTCTACTTTATTATGGTATGTTAAAAGATGAGTGGTTTAAATCCTAATAAATCAAATTCTAATGGTAGTTAATAAAAAAATAAAAGAAAATTTATTCCAGATAGATTACAGCATCAATAAAAAGCTCATAATTCTCATTTTCATCTAGATCATGAATAATAACCTTCTCTACTTCATCAATTCCTTTTACTTCAAGTAGTTCTGATTGATAGAGTATTTTAATGTCTGAAAGTTTTAACTTTTTCCTTAGTGCTTCAGAACCTGGTGTATTTTGGGCTGAAGTTATTACAATGACTCTTCCAGTATATTTTGTCAATTCTAGTGCGAGTTCAAGTGCCTTATCTCCTGTATCCATTACTAAAACTCTTTTATCTTTGAACTTGAAAAAGTCAGTTATCTCTCTATAAACACCCTTTCCTATAAAATCTTCTAAACCAAGGATAATTTTTATATCAGGTACACTACAACTAGTAGCTGCAACTTCAACTTCAGAACTAGTTCCTAATCTATAATTATCTATAGCGGCTTTTAAGGCATCGGCACCCAAATTTGAGCAATGCATCTTAATTGGTGGTAATCCTTCTAATTCATCAGCTATATCTGTTCTTGTAATTTTATACGCTTCGTCTAATTTCATTCCCTTAGCCATTTCTGTAACCATTGAAGATGTAGCAACAGCAGAGCCGCATCCAAAAGTTCTAAATTTAACATCATCTATAATATCTTCCCCATTCTCATCTTTTTTCACTTTAATAAAGATTTCCATAAGATCTCCACATACTGGATTTCCTACTTTTCCATAACCATCTGGATTTTCAATTACACCAACATTTCTTGGATTTCTAAAATGTTCTAAAACTTTTTCTGAATACTGAGTCGATTTCATTTTAAAATTTCACCTCTTTAATTTGGTTTAATAATTCAGGAGGAGTTAAAGGAGACATCTTTCTCAATCGATTGACTGCTCCGGGTAAGTGTTTAATTAACTCATCAATATCTGATTCCTTCGTATCTCTTCCTAAAGTTAATAGTAAGCTCCCATGAGCTTCCTCATGGAGTAATCCCATTGCAATTAAAGTATGAGATGGCTCTAAAGTTTTTGAAGAACATGCAGAACCTGTAGCAGCGGCAATTTTATGGCCTTTTAATTCTAATATTAATGATTCTCCTTCAATATAATCAAATCTAAAGTGAGCATTATGAGCTAATCTTTTCTCTGGATGACCATTTAAATAGGATTTGGGAATTGTTTTTAAAACACTTTCAATCAGCTTATCTCTCAAATTCTTTAAGAATATAACCTCTTTAGGCATTTCCTTTTTCATTATCTCAGCTGCTTTAGCGAATCCCACAATACCAGGAATATTTTCGGATCCAGAGCGAAAACCCCTTTCTTGACCCCCTCCAATAATAATAGGATTAACTCTGACTCCTTTTCTGAGATATAATGCACCAACTCCTCTTGGACCGTAAATATCATTAGAACTCAAAGTAATTAAATCTATTGGAGTCCTTTCTACATCAATGGGAATAACACTTATACTAGGTACTGCATCAGTATGGAAAAGAATATTTTTTTCCCGCGCAATTTTGCTGATTTCTTCAATTGGTTGAATTGATCCAACTTCATTACTTGCAGTTGCAATCGAAATAAGAATCGTAGAATCATTAATTAATTTCTCTAACTTATCAACTCTGACTATTCCAAATCTATCAACTGGAACACGATCTACTTTAAATCCTTCTTTTTCGAGATATTTAGCTATATTTAAAATCGAAATATGTTCTATCTCAGAAATAATTATATGATTTCCTTTTCTCTTATAAAAGTTCGCAGCACCTAATAAAGCTAGATTATTTGATTCTGTTGCACCCGAAGTAAATATAATATTAGATGCATCCGGAGTATTTATAAAATCGGCAACCTTTTTTCTTGACTCTTCTAAAATGTCAGTTGCTATATCACCATCAAGATGTAAAGAAGCAGGATTAGCAAATTTTTCTCTAAAGTAAGGTAGCATTTCTGAAACTACTCGTTCATCTACCGGTCTTGCCGCTTGATTATCTAAATATATGTTCACATTAATTAACCTCTTGAATCTTTAATAATGCTTTATTACCTTAAAAGTTATACTATTTTTAAAACCACTGAGTGGCATCTACTTCAAGTACTAAATCGTTTAAAGTTGCTGCTCCAACTATTTTCACTCCTGGAATTAAGTCGACTTTTTCCCATCCTAACATTCTTTTTGAAGCTTCACAAACTAAAATTTCTATACCCATTTCTAGCGTTTTATCAATCATTTCTTTTACAGTTGGAAAAGCTCCTAGTTTTATCATCTCTGCAACTCCTGGTTTTAAAATTTTCAACCCCATACCCAAATAGTATAATGTCGGTTTAATATCCATTGCCTTAGCAGATTGTGCCAAAACCAACGGTGAATATTGCCTTTCAGGGGCATCTGTTGTCTGTACATATAATATTTGTTTTTCTTCCATATTTTTTCCTCCTACTTTTTTTTCTTAAAATAAAAAATCAAATCCTCTCCATCCTTATAAAATTCAACTAATTCTGTGTCAGTTCTTTTTGCCCATCGTTTTAAATCTTCTTCTGCCGCTGGATCATCTGCCAATACTTTAAAACACTGTCCCACTTCAAGAGATTCTGAAAAATTTCTAACTTCAAATAGAGGTTCAGGGCAATATAAACCTCGAGTATCTAATTCACGGTCATACTTGATTTCTTTAGACATCTAATATACACCTATTTTATTAATTTCAAATTCAATATATAAACAATGCAAAAGAGAATTAAATATTCACATTATATTTTAGTGGAAAAGAGTAGCATGAATAAACAGAAATTAATGTTTTCACTAAAATGCCTTTATAAATTATAAATTTTCTATTTTCTTCCATAAAAATATTTAAAAAAAGAATCTAACAAAAGATTCTACATACCAGCCAATTCTTTGATGTGTTTTACCCCAGATACGGCATCGTCAGCAAAATCATCTGCACCTAATTTTTTTGCAAGTTCCATATTTAATGGAGCTCCACCAACTATAAGTTTGACTTTATCTCTTAGTCCTGCTCCTAGTAAAGCTTCATGAACGGCTTTAATTTGATCTACGGTCATTGTTAGAAGTGTACTTAATCCTACTATTGTTGCACCTGTTTCTCTCACCTTCTGTACTATTATATTCTCATCAACATCCATACCTAAATCAACGATTTCAAAACCAGAACTCAATAGTAGTGAAGCTAATATATTCTTTCCAATATCGTGATTATCACCCTTAACAGTTGCTAGTATTACTTTAACTTTCTCCCTTGATTTATCGGTAGCAGCTAATGCTGGTTGCAAAATCTTAAACGCTTCTTTCATTGTCTCTCCAGCTAAAACTAATTCTGTTAGATAATACTCCTTATTCTCATATCTTCGACCTACTTCATCCATACCCTTAGTCAGTGCATTTAATATGTCAAAGGGATCTTTAGCATCTATATCTAAAGCTTCCTTAACAGCATTTGCAATATCATCGACTTCTAATTCGATAATTAGCTCAGTTAACTTCTCAAAATCCATAATAGGCACTCCCTAATTCTGTTAATCTTGAATAATTATATACCTTAAATATTAAAAACCTTAGTAATGTTTAAATTTTAACAAAAATCTAAAACTTGACAATGATGTGAAATATTAATAAAGTGAAGAGTGTAATAAAATGGCTTATTTTATGGTTAAAATTATAAAATCCCATCTAATTCAAAAGTTAAAGTTTATATATCACCTTTTCATATTTTATCATTAGAGGGATCTTCGGCGAGTAAAAAATATATAATATCCCCTAATTTCCTAATTAAACATTAGCTTTGGGGCGCTTCGCCAAATGAATTACATGGTAACTAATTGAAGTTTTATCCCAAACTTGACCTCTTCGGAGGTTTCCTACTCCCGATTTCCCTCTTCTCTTTTTTTAAACTTTTTAACTTAATTAAATCAAAATATTAAAGCGTATTTAGGATCATTCAATTAACATTTTAAAGGGCTATAAATTATTAAAGAAATAGCTGTAAATGACAAATAAACAAAATAATTATGGAAGAAGATTTAGTGTCCAATAATCGAGAATTTAAAGAGAAGAATGCTATACAAAAATTAAATGATGAGATCATCATTAAAACCTCAAATCTGATAAAAGATTATGAAATAGGTGATTTTGTTGTTAGAGCTGTAGACGATGTGTCTTTAGATATAAAAGAAAATGCTCTTATTATAATAAAAGGACCTTCCGGTGCGGGTAAAACTACTCTTTTAAATCTAATTGGTGGTTTAGATTCTCCAGATTCTGGAACTGTTTATAATAGTGGAGTAAATATTACTGATATGGAAGAAGAAACTTTGGCTACTTTTAGATTAATAAATTCAGGTTTTATATTTCAGAATTACAACCTTATCAGCACACTAACTGCAGAGGAAAATGTAATGTTTCCAATGGATCTAGCAGGTATGAGTCTTAGAGAGCAAAGAGAAAGAGCAATTGACCTTCTAAAGAAAATCGGATTAGCTGAGAGAAGAGAACATCTCCCATTCCAACTTTCAGCAGGAGAGCAACAAAGAGTAGCTATAGCTCGTGCATTAGCGAATGATCCTCCTATTATTTTAGCAGATGAGCCAACTGCAAATTTGGATCAAAATACAAGTTTATTTATTAGGGATCTTTTTAAAGATATGAAGAATTCTGGAAAAACTGTTATAATAGTTAGCCACGATGATTACTTAATTGAACTTGCAGATAGCATAATTTCATTTGAGGATGGAAAGATTATTAAACAGTTTTAGAATTAGTTGGTTATTAATTTATGTCGATTGATTTTGCTTTAAAAGATTTTTATCGGAAGAAAGAAATCTCTTTTCAATACTTATTTATGATAATTCTGATAATAGCAGTTACTACTTTCCTAATTTACTTTACAACCTCTACAGGACTCGATAGTTTTATTGTTTATGAATTTAGTAATCCTTATTTTTTCTCCGGAAGTATTAGTTATATTTATACTAACTTTAGTCTCTTAATTGTCTTTTTAGTGATGGCATTAGCTTTCATTCTTGTCATAATTATTAGTTGCACATTAGTCATATCTAAAAAGCGAGATATCGCAATTATAAGAGCTTTAGGATCCGTTCCAAGAAAATTATATGGGTTTTATTTGATAGAAGTGTATATAATTTTCCTAATAGGATTCGGGATAGGTTTATTGTTAGGTTTGCTTTCTTTTGGAATCTTTGCATTAATTGCGACTTCATTTGGAGGCGAGATCTTTTTTCATGTTGACTATTTCTATCTACCAATCTTATTCATTTTATGCTTAATAGGTATACTTATTGTTCCTGGTTATATTTTAAGGAAGTTTGGGAATCAAAAAATCGCTAAAAGTTTTTCTAAAGAAATTCCATATCAGTTCAATGCTAGTAAGCGTTTGCCAGTTATTCCTAGATGGTTGTCTCGGATTGGCTTTAATTTCAAAATTTCGATATTAAATACCATACGGAGAAAGGGCGAATTTAAGCGTTATTTTGTTATATTTTCATTTCTTTCTATAATTATTTTTACTCTTATCCTAGGAATTTCAGTCTTAGGTACATCTGCGAAAGAATGGATAGATAAATCACAAGGCAAAAATATTATTGCTATTGGACACAAACAAGTACTTTACAATTACACATTAATGTATGGTATGTTTTCAAACCCTAAATCTCTTGTGGAGTCGGAGGATATCAACTTCTTAAAGCAAGATTATCTTTTTAATTTGACAGACGTGGGAGAATTATTCAACTTAAGTAGTATTAAGAGTATTGATGAAAGATTAATTAGTTTTGCTAATACAGAAGAATTAAACGGATATATTTACTATGAGGATGGAGGATATGATGTGGTAGGGCAACATAGAACAGGCAATTTTCCAATAATTGGTATAAATACAATGACCCTCATTCAAAATTTTGAAATTGAAGGTAGTTTTTTTACTCCATATAACTCCTTCGATTATATGGTGATTGGAGATGGTTTGGCATATAACTTTTTTGATTATGCTTTTAATCAAGGTATGTTAATAACAGATATTAACCACATGTTTCAAATTTCTGGTGTTGTAATTGATTGTTTTTATAGTGGTTATTGCGGTTATATAGACATTGATATTTTTCGAGATGAATTAAATTTTTCCAACCAAACAGTCAATTTATTATTATTAGAATATCAGGAGGGCTCTTATAGTACATTAACTTCTGATTTAGAAACCATTATTAATAATAATCTCGGATCTGAATTTAAATTTATTAATCTTGACTCAATCTTTGCTCAAAATTCAAATTACATTAGTATCCTCTCGATCTATCCTCTTTTTTTGACTTTATCTATGGCTGCTATTTTCTGTCTCTCACTCTATAGCTATCAAAGAGGAGGGATAATTGAAAAAGCAAAAGATTTCTTAATTATGAGAGCTATTGGTTCAAAGTATCGCGTTATTAAGAGAATTTTATTCTTGGAAACGCTTTTTGTGCTAATACCTTCTCTATTGTTAAGCTTAGGGGTGGGTATGATCTTAAATTCAATCTTTCTATTCGAAAGAGTTTATCTACCTGACATTTCAATTCCTTTTATGATTATAGGAGGACTATTCATCATATTTCTCCTACTAACTTATTTAAGTTTAGTTCCTATCATAAGAAAAATAAGAAAAAATTTTACTATCAAAGATTTTGAAATCTATTGAAAAAAAAAATTAAAATATATATTAAAAGATGATATATATAGGAGTAATCACTAGATTATACAATTTGATTAGCTATGACCAAGGATGAAGAATTACAGAAAGCTATTGATGAACTCAAGAAACAAATTGATATGAAAGATAAAGAAATTGAAAAATATGTTGAAAAAGTCGAAAATCTCGAAGAAGAGATAATGAAATTGAATGATCTTATGTCTGAGAAGCCTTCTAAAAAAAAAAGCAAAAAAATTAAAGAAACAAAATTAGAAATTCTACTAGAAGCTAAAGATCGTGAAATTAGAGAATTAAAAGATAAAATGGGCTTTTTAAGAAAAGATAAACTTGAGGCTCAAAAGAAACTTGAAACTATAAAAACCCTAGAAAAATCTTCTTCTGTGATCCGAGTCGAAGAGTTAAGAGAAAAAGCTCCACTTAATACATTAGTAAAAGAACTTCAAAACAAAATAAACAAACAGGATTCTATAATAAGAAGATTAAAAAGTCAAAAAACCGATGTTGTTGATTTAAGTGAAACCTTACAAAAGAAAGACGAACAAATCGATTCTTTAAAATCAGAATTATTGGAATTAGAAAATAACTTAGGAAAAACAGAAGTAGATTCAGAAATAAAAAATATTAGCTCGGAATCGAAAAATGATTTAACTAAAGAACTTATTAAAGACCTTCAAAATGATTTAAATAAGTATAAAAGACAAAATGATGAGTTAAGAAAAAAGTTAGACATTTATAAAGATAAAGATAAATTCGATAATATAATTAAAGATTATAAAAATAAGATTGTTCAGTTAACAGCTCAATTAACTAGCAAAGAAAAAACTAAGTTAACGGAGAAAGAGACTTTAATTGATAACAGTGCAGAATCTTCTATACATAAGCAAGTAATAGAAGAATTAAAAGATAAGTTAAATAAATCAAAGACCCAAATTTCTATCCTTCAAGAGCAATTGAAAACAAAAGGAAAACAGACAAGCTCTCAAAGTGATATTGATGATAAGCTAAAAATACAAAGAGAAATGGCTAGTTTCTTACAACAACAATTAGATGAAACAAAGAAAGAATTAAAAACGAAAGAACAAGAGGTAGCTACCATCAAGAATGAAGCAATCCTAATTAAAACTAGTCATGAAGAGCTTAAAAATCAGTTAGGATTGAAAGATAAGAAAATTACAACATTAATGAATGACATAACTCAATTAAGAAATACAGCCCAAAATCAAGCTCAAACCCCTCAAGCAGAAAACCCTCAGCTATTATTAAGAATTGAAGAATTAAAAACCATTATTGAAGATTTAACTAAACAGAACAAGGAACTTAGGTTAGAAATTGACCAACTAAGGAAAAGTACTTAACATGGAACTTATTATTTTAGGTTCGGCTGCGGCTATCCCTATTAGAGAAAGAAATCTAGCTTCAATTGCACTTAAATATAAAAATGAATTAATTTTATTTGATTGTGGAGAAGATCTTCAACGAAGATTAAATGAGGCTCATCTTAAATTTAACAAGCCCTTAAAAATTTTAATTTCTCATTTTCATGGAGATCATATAATAGGGCTTCCGGGACTTCTATTTAGATTCGGATTAATTGAACGAACAGCCCCTATTACAATTTTTGGCCCTAGAAACCTTTATTTATATTTATATATGCATAGAAAAATTCTTGGATTAAAAGCAGATTACCCAATTAAAATAATAGAAATCGACCATGAGCAAAACAAATTACTAAAATTTATTGGTTTAAATTCAGAACCTGAAAGTAAAGAAGTAGATATTCAAAATAATATAATTCTTGAAAAAAAGAGGTATTTGTTAAAATGTATTCTAGTAGATCACTCAGTACCTACATTTGCTTTTTCATTTATAGAAAAACCTAGGAGCGGAAAATTTAATCCTGAAAAAGCAGAAGAACTTGGAATACCAGCGAGTCACCTTTGGAAGAAATTACAAGAAGGAGAGACAATAAATTTCAATGGGAGGATAATTAATCCATTTAAAGAAAAGATTGTCGGTTCTAAACGACCTGGCAGAAAAATTACCTATTCAGGAGACACAGCCCCATGTGAAAGCCTAATAAGTATAGGTAAAGACTCGGATATTCTAATTCATGAAGCTACTTTTTCAAAAGAATTAGATCATATTGCTAAAGAAAAAAAACATTCAACCTCTTTAGATGCTGCTAATATAGCACGAAAGATGAATGCAAAACAATTAATATTAACCCATATCTCTTCAAGATATCAAGAAGATGCAGAAGAACTATTAAAGGATGCACAAGAAATCTTTCCTAATACTCTCCTAGCAAAAGATCTTATGAGGATCGAACTTAAGTGAATAGTTTGTCCCTTACTTTATCATTAAAGTAAATAATAGATTTTAAAAAAATTAAGTATTTTAAAACCCCCCAGCTATATGAGGGAGAATTATTACTTCGTCCGTCTCGTTTATAACTGTATCCTCGGTTGCCTTCTTGGAGTTAACTAGAATTCCGAAGTACTTTCCTTCTAGATTTAGTTCTTTAAGCAAGTCTTTAACTGTTATCTTTTTCTCTGGTTTAAAAGTTTCATAAATGCCGGTCTCAAGGAGTTCTGATAATTGTTTTATTTCAATACACCTTATATTTTAATTTAATCAATTGAATGATTTTAATTAATATAAATAAGACTAATTTAATATTTAAAGCTATTTCCATAAATTAAAAAGTGTTTATTTTCATAAATGTAAAATAATTCTAATTAAAATTTAAGGATGAGTTAGTATTATAGGATTTCAAGGGAGTGTTTTAAAACTTTTTCTAGAAAACCATCTATTTTTTATGTGTAGATTAATTCTTATACATAGAATTTGACATAAACTTAAGGGTTGATTATAGATCCTTCAAGAAGATAGTTATACTGATTATGGGGATTACATAGAAAAGCTGAGAGAGCGTATAACAAAATTAGAATCTCTTAAAAACCAAGACGAGCGAGATAAAACGATTCAATGTTTAATTGAAGATTCAATAGAATATGCAGATAAAATTGTTGGATCTGGGGACTATTTTGAAGCAGGTGAATTTTTATATACCGCTGCTGAACTTTTAGAGGATTTTAATGCAAATCATTCAACTAAATTATATAAATATTCTATAAAATTATGGGAAAATCAAATTGCTACCTATAAATCTCAAGCAAAACTCCATGAAATCGCTGAGATTTATCTAAGAATAGCTGAAATTTATCTTGAAAAACTTCAGGACATAAAATTAGAAAAGAAAAATATTCTTAATAGTATTAATTTTTTAAAGCAAGAAAGCAAGCTTTTAAAAGAATTTGATGAAACTAGAAAATTAGCTCAAAATTATCAAAATATAGCAGAATTATTTTACAAAATCAAAGATTTCAAAAAAGCAAATAAATATTATAATTTTACTATAGATATTTCAAAAACTTATTACTATTTTGATTTATCTTCCTATTCTTTTCAGCAAATCTCTTCTTGTTACAAAGAATTAGATGAAATTGATAAATCTAAGGAAACTATCTCAGAAGCAATTGAATATTTTAATTATATATTTAAGAAAGTTGAAGAAGAGAATGATAATCTTATTATAGCTCAAATAGCTCAAATTTTAAAAAATTTATATGAAATCAAAGAAGATGATAATCAATATATTAATTTTGCTAAAAAAGAAGCTGGCGCTTATATCAATCTGGCTGAAAGCCTAGAAAAAACAAAAGAGAATTTTCAAAAAATTGCAAATTATTATCGTGGAGCTGCTTTATGCTATCAAGAAATAAATAATAATCTACTTGAATCCGCATCTTGTTTTGTATTAGCTGGAAATTATTTAGAAAGAATTGAAGAATTCGATGATGCTGCCACGAATTTTTTCAATGCAGCAGTTATATTTAAAGAATTAAATAATTTAGAGATGACATATAAACACTATGTTAAATCAGGTGACAATTATTGGAAGGCTAACAATGTCAATGATTCAACTGAAAGTTATTTATGCGCTTATGATATAGCCATAGAAGGTGGATTAGAATTTAACAAATTTGGTATTTTTAATCAAATAGTAAGAGGGCTAAATATAATCGCAAAAGAAGGATTAAGAAATAAAGAATTTTACACAGCAGCAACTCTTATTTTAGAGAGTATTAAATTTTATCAGCAACTTGATACAGCAAAGGATTTTTTACTTAATGAGATGATAAATAATCTCTACAAATACTATTATAAAGCTGCCCATCTAAAGAAGATTGGATATTCCCATATTGTACAATCTTATGTTTTAGCAGCGATATCTTCAGTTTTAAATGGAAAAGTAGAGAAAGCCAAAAAAATTCTATCAGAAATTGAGTCTGAAGGATATACAGTGAAAAAATACAAAGAGATGGTAGAATTGATTATTACCTGGGTAATCGAAGGAAAAGATGTTGAGTTTCATGAGTTTCCTTATGAAATACAGAGGATTATTCGGGGAAGTGAAGAAATTAACTATCTTTTAAGACTTTTTAAAGGGTTCAAAATTACTGCTTAAGACACTCATCATCAGAAATTTTTCTTAAATTTTTCAATCATTTAAAACTATATTAAAGCAAATGAACACAAAGGATATTGTATTGAGTTTCGATCTAGACAATACTTTAATTTATAATAGAGACGGTATTGTAAATTCATTTAATTATGCCCTAAAGAAATATGGGCAATCACAAATAGAAAGAATAAAAATTGAAAGAATGATCGGAACTCCACTAAATGAAATGTTTAGTAAAGTCTCTCTTATAGACCCTGATTTATTGTGTAAAGCTTTTCGAGAGTATTATGGATCCTATGGTATTTATCAATCAATTATTATCCCTGGTGTAAAAGGAAAGTTAAAGTTGTTAAAAAGAAATTCTTTCATGTTAGGTGTTATTACTTCTAAAAATCAGGAAATGGCTGAGCGAATTTTAAAGATTTTAAAGATATATAATTATTTTGATTACATTTTAGGAGAGACTGAGGAAAGAAAGGAATTAGGTAAATTAGATCCAACAATAAAAACAATTTTGAAGGAAAAATATCCCGAAAAGAGTCTAATTGTCATAGGAGACCATCCAAAAGATGTGTTACTTTCTAATAATTTAAATTGCCCTTTTATTGGAGTATTAACAGGATATCATAATGCTGTTGAGTTAAATAAGTTAAAAATAGGACATCTTTTAGTTCTGAATAGTGTTAGTGACTTAAAACTAGCTGATATTTATAGTCTACTCGAATAAATAAAATTTTAAAAAAAGTAAAAAAAGTTTATTCCTTTGACCAAGATTCAAATTCTTTCATAAATTCCTCTGGTTTCCATTGAGTTTCAATGAATTTTGGTATTCCACTTGAATCTCTTGGACCAACGACAACAAAAGCATTTGCTTCATCTTCTAAAGCTCCACTTAATCTGGCAGCCATTCCAGGAAGAACCAGAATTCTATGCTTTACTTGATCAAAAGCTTTAAATTCTTTAACGGCTTCTGCTATGCCGCTAGCGTTAAACTGGCCCCCAGCCACAGCGCTTTCTATTCCAATACCTTCTGTATCAACTACTAATAACCAACAATCAAGATTAGCACCCTGTAAATCTTGTTCAACCGGAATCTTTGTCATCCTATAATTACTTGTTACAAATATAGGAGACATATCCCCTGGTTCTCCAATTTTATATAAACCAGGATCTACTGCGGGATATACACGGGGATCACTAAAGATGGATTGTCTTAAAGTCATTAGGGCGAGAAGAGCCCATATATCCTCCTTCTTTTGTCCTGAATGCAGTATAATTAATGATGTATCGATTGATTGCATAACCGCTGCCATGATCACTTCTTGATACTGATGGAGCCAAAGATCTTTGTCATCTTTAATCTTAACTTGACTCCAATATGCCGCAGGTACTCCCATCACCGGCCAACCAGCATTTTTATCTTCATTATCAATTGCTGCTTTTCTAAGTTGAATTATATTATCATATGTATAACCTGAATTACCAGGACCGTAAAAAGTCCCCGGATCAAGAACTAATTCTCTAACTCCTAATTTTTGTAAAGTTGCACTTAATGAAATTAATTCATCCAAATCACTTGAAACAGCCACAACAGGTAAATTATTTTGAGCAGCAAATGTTCCGATTTTTTCCCATGAATCTTTGGTTACAGCATATAATAACGGTTTTTTATTCTTTATTTCTCCTGCTGCTGCCAATAAGATATCTGGATTCAAAGAACATAACATAACTGGTAAATTTGATCCCTCAACCAATTTTCTGGTAGCTAGTTTGAATTGTTCTACGTCTCCAGATACACACCTCAGTGCAATACCGTCAATTTTTAAAACATCGCCAATCCTTTCAACTTTTAAATCTGTCAAATATTTAGCAGTTTCATCTAAATCAGGATCATCATCGGCTATTTCTATAAAAATAGCAGTAGGGTTGTAAAATGTGAGTTGGTGTCGCATTAATACTTCTTCTCCACCAATCACACATTCACGTTCTCCCATCCCTATTGATACTGGTTTTTGGGGAGGAGTTACTAATTTAATTAGTTTATCGCGATTTTTAAATTGTTTTGAATTTTCCATTAAATGAGAGCAATCTTTTACTTTTATCTTTCTCTCAAGTAAATCGGTTGCAAATGCCATACAAGTATCATATCCGCAATCTTTGCAGTTAGATTTGTCGAGAAGGGCATACACATCTAAAGGACTTGGTCTTGCCATTCTTTATATTCACTATTTTTAATAATTGTTTTATGATTGATTATAGGTAATTTAATTATATTTAACATTAAAAATTTGGTTTTTTACATAAATATGTAATATCTTAATAATGAAAAGCCAAATTAGTGAAGTACGGTGTTAACAAAACTACAAAAAGAATTTAACTATTCAAATTTTTTTTTACCTAAATGATTTCTGAAGAATTTGCTTTTGAAAAGTTTGATTCTCTTTTTCATCCAAAAGCAATAGCATTTATTGGAGCAAGTGAACAAAGTCGATTTGGATCTATGCTTTATTTAAATTCATTTAAAGATTCTAAATGGACTTCAAGTTTTTATCCTGTGAATCCAAAATATGATAAGGTACTTGATTGGAAATGTTATAAATCTGTTCTGGATATACCCATTTCAATAGATACAGCCTATATCTCTGTAAAAAAAGATATCGTATCCAATGTATTAAAAGAGTGTGTTGAGAAAGAAATTCCATGGGTAATTATTTTTTCGTCTGGTTTTTCAGAAACAAGTATTAAAGGAGGTTTAGAATTAGAGAAAAACCTAAAAAGCATCATTAAAGGATCTAAAACTAGAATCATCGGTCCTAATTGTTTAGGTCCTTATAATTCTGAAACGGGGATGGCGTTTTCTTTTTCCTCTCCTACTGTAACTCCTGGATCTATTTCATTCATGTCTCAATCAGGAGGTCATTTAAGTCAATTACTAGAAGTTAGTTCTAAACGAGATTTAAGACTTAGGTATGGTGTTTCGTTTGGTAATCAAATAGATTTAAATTGCGTCGATTTTATTAAACACTTTCGAAAGGATAACAAAACTGAGCTTATTGCTGCTTATTTGGAGTCTTTTGGTTCAGGGAATGGTCACGTTTTCTTTAAGGAACTTAAACAAACGACAGAAGTCAAACCTGTAATCATTTGGAAGGGTGGTTATACTAAAGCTGGTTCAAACGCCGCATTTTCTCATACTGGTGCTATTGCAAGTGATATACGATTATGGAATGCACTTTCCAAACAAACAGGGACTACTTTAGTGGGAGATAACGAACAATTTTGGAATACAATAAAAACCTTTGAACTGTTATATCCTAAATTTATCCCAAAAGGAAGGAATATTGGAATCATTACTCCTGGAGGAGGGTACTCAGTAAATTCTACTGATTTATTTTCTTCTCATAGCTTAGAAGTTCCAGAATTAACTGAGAGTTCACAGAAACTACTTAGCAAGATCTTACCTTATGAAAATGTAAATATCAAAAATCCAGTAGATTTGGGTGCTTCTGGTTTTGTAGTTGATATTTTTATAGAATGTATTAAAATTGTGAAAGATGATCCGAATATTGATATTATAATTATACCATTATGGCCTCATTTCATCTACAATCATGTATTTAAACGAATTATAAAAGTTCAAAAAAGAACAAATAAACCTTTTATAATATGTTTACCAAATATAGCAGATTCCTTAGAGTTATCACAAAGATTTGCTACAGTTAAAAAAACACTCCATAAAGAACGTATTCTTTACTTTTTTACATTAAGAGATGCAGCAAATAGCGTCTCATTATTTTGTAATTATATTGATTATTTAAGAAACCGATAAAAATTCAATATCTATCAACAAGCATTTTTAAAAATTCTATCATTAAAGTTCTTTCAATCTTGCAATAATCTAGTTTTAGTTCATTAGAAAATTGTGAATTTATTTTTAATAACCAATGAATGCTCCAAATTTTATCCATGATGCTCTCTAGGTTAATTTCAACTTTTCTTGGATTTATAATCAAATTTAAGTCTATAGGTGTGGACTCTGAATAATTAATAATCCTCATTTGGTAATTTTCTAAAATTCTTCCTGAAATCATAATCTTTCAAAGATTATCCTTTTATCAGTTGAAATTCAATGAATTTAACTTAACTTTAATATAAGGCGATCATTGGTTTTTCGTCGCCTTTCATATGATGATTACTCCTCAAAACCAAAAAATGGCACACTATATTAGTCGAATTTTACATATACTATTGTTAATCTTATATTAATTTCGATGCGTTATAACTGTATTAATCGATTAATATAGTAAAATAGAGTTTATGAATTTATCTACGGTACTTAAAAATTAAAATAAAAGTGAGATTTAAAAAAATTAATAATATTCGGTAGATGTGAACAACAAAGCAAACGTACCATAAAAAATTCCATTTATTACTGCTAATATTAAAATTTCAAATGTTGTCATTCCCACTATAGGAAGACCTACAATCATTAGAATAATTAAGATAATTGCCATTACTATTGTTGTTATTAACCATCCTAAGAAACTTCCTGCTTTATTATCGCCAACTTTACCGGCGATTATTGCTGCTACAAGTGGAGCGGCGATATACCCTATATATTCTACTATAGTTCCTGCATCAAGACTCCCTAAACCTATTTCTGATGCTATAGAAGAATAAACTGTTGTTGGTGTTTGTGTTACGGGGCCAAGTAATATAATAAACAGAATTAATGGATTAGCGCCGATACTACTAAATAGATTATTTAGATCTCCAGTAATAGTATTCGTTATTATTACAAACAGAAAATTAAGACCTATATATGCTAGTAAACTAAATCCAAAAGCTTTGCCAAAACCCATTTTTCTCAGTCTCTCTAAGGCTTTATAATTATAAATACAACTTTAAAACTATTTAAATTTAATTAAGACCAAATATTGTTTATATTTAAAACTAGATTTTACATCAAATCAACTATTTAGCATTATATCTTTAAAATAATATAGCTAAAAATGAGAATTTTATTCTTATAAGAGTCGCCAGTAAATGAAAAGGAATAATAGATTTTTTGGTATCGGAAAATTAAGACATGAACTTTTAAGAAAGATACTTAGAAATTTTGTATCTGATTTAGAGATTAAGGACAAAAGAATAATTCAAGGATCTAAAATTGGTGAAGATGCAGCAGTGATTGATATGGGAGATCATTTACTTGTAGCTAAAACTGACCCCGTAACATTTGTCACGAATGAAATTGGTTATTATTCTGTGATAGTGAATGTAAATGATGTTGTTTGCACTGGTGCCACTCCTAAATGGTTTCAATCAACTATCTTGTTACCAGAAAGAAATACTAATGAAGATTTAATAGAATCAATTTTTAAAAGTATTCATGATACATGTGATTCATTAAATATATCAGTAATAGGAGGACATACTGAAGTAACAGTTAGTATTGATAGACCTATTGTAATAGGATCATTATTAGGAGAAGTAGAAAAAGAAAAATTAGTAACATCATCTGGTATATTGCCAGATGATGCGCTTATTTTAACTAAAGGTATTTTTATTGAAGGAACTTCTATTATTGGCAGAGAAAAGGAAAAAATTTTGCTTGAGCTGGGATATAATAGTAAATTTATAGATAAGTGTAAAAATTACCTATTTAATCCTGGTATAAGTATTTATAATGATGCTCTTTTAGCTAACCAAAACTTCAAAATAAATGGAATGCATGACCCAACTGAAGGTGGACTGGCAACAGGAATAGCAGAAATGGTTCTTGCATCTAATATAGGAGTCTTGGTTGATGAGAAGAAAATTTCTATTCTACCAGAACCTTTAGAGTTAAGTAAAATTTTTAATTTAAATCCAATGGGAACAATTTCTTCCGGATCTTTATTAATTTCCATTGAAGATAAATATGCTATAGAACTAGTCGAATATTTAAGTAAAAGAAATATAAAAGCAGATAAGATTGGAACATTCACCTCAAAGAATCAAAAAGCTTTAATATTAGACAGAAATAATGCTAAAAAGCCCCTTAAATATTCTGAAATTGATGAAATTATAAAAATTTTCAATTGATACCAAATTTCCATTTAGTTTGCAGTTAAAATTTAGAAAATTATGATATTTTTGTAATTTAAGATTATTTAGTTAACATTTTTATTTCTTGAATATCATTTTATTTATATAATTTTGATATATTATTAAGGGTTAATAGATAGTAGCAAAAAAAATAAGTTTAAATTGAGTTAATTTTGGAACAAACAGAATTGCAAAATATTTTACAATTGATAGGAGAAAACTATAAGGGAGATAGGTTTACGCTTAAACTCAATTCAAATATTTTTTTTGATATTTTGAAGAAAAATGAGATTAAGCTTAATAATTTTAAACTAAAGATTATATCGGAATGGGAAGAATTTAGAATAAAGAATCAGAGAAGAATAATTTCCAAAACTTATGGTACTTTTCTTTATCAAAAATTTCATGATTACTTTGCCCACTATTTAGGGAGCTTTTGTGGACTTGATCTTAATTCTTTAGAATTATTAAGTAAAGAAAAAATCTCGGAAGATAATATATTTTTAGAATACAATTACCATTTATCGAATGAAGAAGTCAAATATTTTAGTGAGTTAAAAAAAAAAGTTAATAATCATATTGATGGAATAACTTCTCCTTTTGGATACTTTTATTTAATAGTGTCAATATTAGGAGCAATTTTGAGAAAATTATTAAAAGAGAAATTTTATGTAATTTTAGACGGAGCTGTGATAAAAAGTAGTGGAGAATATAACACTATTAACTTTCTTATAGTGATTAAAAATAGTTATGATGAAATGTTTGAAAGTTACTATTTCATGTTTCTTTATTATTTCCTCAAGCACTATCCAGGAATTCCAGAGGAATATTATAATAAATTATTACAAGGAAGAGAAAGATTATATCAAATCGCATTAGAAGAGTACCCTTTAGCTAAAGAACGATTAGTAGATTTATTATATTATTTCTATAAAAAGTGTAATTTACTACAAAATTTTTCTCCATTATTAGATTTCTTTAATTTCGTATGTGCACGAGTTGAAGACTCAGTTTATTCTAAAATTGATGTTGTTAAAAGAGATTTTCTGGCCAATTTTAATTATACAGATGAAAAAAAAAATGCACTTATAAGAATTTTTGATTTTATTGATAAAAAATCAACATTATATTCTACTTTTCAAGCAAATAATTTACCATCAGCAAAGTCTCAATTTAATTTATTTCTATTGTATATGAAGTATTATTTTGGAAGTGGGAATTTAGAAGCTTTTGAAGTTGGCGACTTATTATTTTCACCGGGAGAATTTGCATCAAAATTAAATGAACACAATAAAAAAGTCAAAAATATTATTAATGCATCTACTATTAAGGATATACAGGGTTTCTTAGATTTCTTTGCATCAATTTCTAATTTTGATAATTTTGATCTATTCTTTTTTAAACTTTTTGATAAAGAAATTAACCATATGAACTATGAATTTTTTAGAACATTCCTAAGGAGTTTAAATCTGAAGATAATAAAATTAATTGAGGAAGAAAATAAAATAATTGAAGAAAATCCAGAAAATAAGCCCTTTTCGTTTGAAATTATAGTAGATCATATATGTCGAATGTTATATACATTGATTGACAAAATCTTTATTAGAAGTAATCCCAACCAAGCATCAAAAAATTTTATCGACCCAAGAAGTAGATATATTGGAAAAAATATCGCGTTAAGAGTGTTAGAATTATTCATTTTTCAAGATTTAAATGTTTCAGATGATGTTTGGCCTGATTACATAATAAGTATGAATAGAGACTATCTTTTTAAAGATTTAGATTCATATAAAGGTAAGGTCCCACCGAAAATATTTTCGAATGAGAATTATTATGATTTTATAGATATTGCCAGGTTTGTGATCACTTATAACTTTATTTCGTATACTGATCAAAAATCATTTGAAGAATGGTTAATAAACGAGATTATTTCACCTTTAAATGACTTTTTTTCTCAAGTTAAGGTATTAATTAAAAATCCTAAAGACAAAAATGAGATTTATAAAAAATTAAATGATTATATGTTAAATCAAATACCTGAAGAAAGTGAAATAGTAAAAGAAAATTTCAAACATATTTGCCGTCAATTAACAAGTTTCTGGTATAAAACCTAAAATTATATTATTTAATTTTAAATATATGAAGAAACCTTTCAAAATCAGTAGTAATATCTATAAATGGTAAATCTATTTTTCCTTCAAATTGCGTTCTATTTTTGGCAAACAAACCTGAAATCATCTTTACTTTGTTAGTAAGTTGGGATTTAATTTCAGATAATTCTTTTATGCAAAGAACTTTCGGAAAAACTAGATTCCTGAAACCTTCAATAAATATAATATCTGTTTTAAGGGGGCTTTCTTGAATCCAATTAATCAATTTTTCCATATCAACATTCTTTTTAAAGAAAATAGCAGTTTCATTTAATTTATTCCTAATGATTGAATATTGAGATCCAGCGTCAATAAATTTTTGTGAATCTTTTCCCTCTATATCAATCTTATGCTCATGAATATTCTTGATAACAGAACTATTTAATTTAAGCCGATCCTTTAACAATTCAATTGCTTTTGATATAAAAAAAGTCTTACCACTTCCAGAATAACCAATTACAGATATAATAATCAAACTAGATTACCTCTTATAAGCATCAAAATTGTTAATAACAAATTTTCTTAATATTAAAAATCCTCCGTAAGTATATTAAAATTAATCAAAATAAAACAATATAAACAATTAATCTATACTATAATTGTAAAAATTTTATTCATGGATTTACTAAAAATTATGCGATGAAAATTTCGAATTATGGTTGAAACAAGAGAAAAGGTCATTTTTGACGCAAATTTTTTTATATGTGCTATTTCAGTTCGAGCCAAGAATTTTTTAAAGAATCTTGAGACTGCTGGGAAGGATTTAGGGCTTTCTTATTATATATCTGATCATGTATTCAATGAGATCAAAGCACCTCACACTTTCAAAGAGAGATTTAAAACATTTATAAATGTTGAGAAAATTTTACAATCAGAAATTATGATGATCAAAGATGAATTAGATAAAACAAACATAAAGTTTCCAGCTCAAGATCCTGATTTATCCTTAATTGCGTTGAGTGAACGTTTATTAAATGACGATACCGCGATACATTTAGTTACTGATGATTTTAAATTAGCTAAAAACGCCGCGTCCATATTAAAGAAGAAGGTTAACATTTTATCACTTTCAAGTTTCCTTCTTAAAATAAATAGAACAATACCCAATAAACAACTGAGGAATTATTTTAAAGGTTTATGGAGAAAAAGTCTCAATTATACGCTGCATTATATGATTGAACGGGCACATGTTTACCCAGCTGAACAAAAAATTCAGTGGCTTATTGAAAAGGCTATAAATGTTACTCAAGACTCAATTTTGACTCAAGATGTTCGTTATATTGAGAAAAAAGATGAACAGATGAAATTCGAAATAGGCATAAGTAAATATGAGGACGAAGTTATTATAGCAGAAAAATATATAGAAGAACAGAAATTACCTTCAAGGGAAGTGGATAAGATTCGCAGTATTCTAAACTTTCTTGAAAATTTGAAGATTTCAAGAGAATATCTTAAAAGGACACGTGAAGCTATTATTAAAAATGAATCAAACGAGGCTGCTAAGTTTTTGAAGAAAGGAAATGGATTCTTGATTTCACTTCTACAATTAGCTGCAGGAAAACTATCCAAACTAAAGGATTATGAAATTGTTGAAGCCCTCATTTGTTCTGAGATTTCAAAAATGGAATTTTTACGTGCTTTTATTTTAGTTTCATTAGGAAGGATTAATTCAGCGATAAATTCCCTTGAAAGAGCAGCGTTTTTCTCCACAATTATTCATAACCATCAGACATGTCTAACATTAAATTATGTCAAGGCTCTAATCCTTCTATTTCATGGATTATATGATAATGCACTTTTATCTTACAATTTTACAGAAGAACTTGCTGATATTTATAAAGATGATAAATTGAAGTTGAAGTGTTTAATCGGAAAGGCTATAACACTTTATATTCAAGGGAAAGAAAGAACGACAGCTATGGGAATTATGCAAGAAGTATCAAATTTAGATTTTGAGAAAAATCATTTAGATGCAATAATTGTATTTAGTGAATTAGGTGATTATTTTCTTGCGCTTGGGCATTCACAATTAGCAGCCAATCTTTACAATGAAGCTTTAGAGGTTAGTATTGATTACAAATTGAATATTAGAAGTGATATTTTGATAGAGAAACTTAAGAGAGCTTATATCGCTACAGTATTAAATGGATATTCTGCAGAAGATATGATGATTGACAAATTAGATTTATTATTAGAGCAAGCATATTCCGTAAGAGACGTTGAAAAGTATAATGAACAAATTAAAAAAATCTCAAGCTTTAATATTTTATTCTATACTCCTTTTCCATATATTTCTGGAAAAAAAAAAGTAATTCCCTTCAATAAATTACCCAAAGAACTTCAGCAAGATTATTTAGAAGTAGTTCACTTTGAAAAATTAGAAAACCAACAGAAAAATAAATATCTATTTATAGTGTCTCATTATGATCTAGGATTATTAGGTATTGTATTAAAAGGCATGGAGAAATTGACTGGAATTGCTGAAAATTATACTTTAAAACTAAAATCTAATGTAAAAGTTAAAATTTATAATCCCACAGCTGAGTTGAAAGAAATCTATTTAATACGTGCGATTATTGAAGTTATAAACGAAGAGGCTTATGAGATTGAATATTCATTACCTTCATTCTTTAAGGCGCTAAATCTATGAGACCTAACGTTTTCGTAAATTTTTATCTCGTTGGCTAATCGTATGTTGATGAATTGCACAACTGATACAATAATATTTAGTTTTGGTAGGAGCTTGTATTATTGTTCCTGTCTTTTTTAATTCTGTGTACATTCTTCCATCTACTAATGAAACTCTTCTTGTAACTGCCTTAGCTTTACTTCTAGCGACAAAACGTCCACAATTAGCACATTGAACCTTCGAATATTGACCCTTTCTAGAACCGCTTTTGCCACCACTTCTTCTCTTTTTAGGAATTAAAATCAGCCTATTGATGAAATTTTATTTCTAGGTATTTGAATAAGCTAAACTTTAAAAAATTTATCCTTTATCTGGTTTATTCAATAAATTTAAAAGATCTTAATACATCAATTAAGAAGTTATATCAAACCTTACTTCATTTCTTTTTTATCAACTTTTCGTAATGATTTTAAAGAGTAGATAAATCTTTGAAGAATGGTTAATGTAAGTAGCCCTATAAAAAAAATAGCAAAAATTTGAAAAAACCAACTAAAAGAAAAACCATATATAAGCTTTGATAAATAAAAAATCCAAGATTCAGTAATAAAAGCAGCCCACAAAATTATAAGCCTTTCAGCTCTTTCCATAAATCCCACACCCTTCATATCTACACTTTCATTTTCAGCCCTAGCTCTTATATATGAAATCATTATTATTAAAAATAGAAGGATGTAGCCAGACAAATAATCAATATAATTGCCTATTATTAGACTTAGAATAATTACAGTGTCAGATACCCGATCTAAATTAGAATCTAGGAATGCTCCCGCTCTTGAATTATGCCCCGTCCGTCTTGCAACTTCTCCATCAAAAACATCAAATGCACCAGCCCAAAACATTAAAAAAGGTACAATCCATGCTAGCCAGATGTCAAAATGGAGAGCTCCTATTGAAATAAAAAAAGCAGTGCTAAGTGAAAACAAAAAACCTATAAAAGAAAGGAAATTAGGTGAAATTTTTTTTTTAATCAAATATTTTACTGGGCGATCAATAAATTTATCCAGTATTCTTCTTTGATTTTGTCGTTTTATAAGTGCTTTCTCTTCTTCTCTCAATTAAACCGCTTTCGATATGTGATCGTATAATTTAAGCACTTTTTAAAATAAAAAATTTTTCATACATATAACCCTAAATTAATTTTTATTAATCGAATTACAGAAGAAGCTAAATATGATTGAGTTCCTAAACTTAGATGGGGTAGATTTAATTTAACTAACTCTTTTGATTTTATGATTTCACCTGTTTGACTTCCAATAACGAAAATTATATTTTTATCCAATATTATAGCCTTTAAACATTTAAAAAAATCTCTCCCTTTTTCATTCAGTATATATATTGAATAATTTTTTGTCATACAATCTTTTAATGTAGTTAGAATATCTTTGTTTAAGTATTCAACTTTCTTAAGCGGATTATAAGAATTATCTAAGCGGCCCTCCCTATTTTTTATTATATCAACAAAATAATCCGTAAACATTATTTCACTCTTAGGAAATGTATCATAATCAAATTTTTTTGGATTAAAAATGAATGTTCCATATTTTTCTAGGAACACCCAAATTTGCACATCCTTTTCAAATTCGTTTTCATTTAACAATGCTGCCAAAACACATCTTGATATTACATCTAGCCTTCCAGAAGAACCAGGAATATCCTTAATGGTATAGTGTGTTATGTTAACGCTAGTAGATCTGATGAAAAAAAATATATTCATTGAAAAAAAGAATTAGTATTTAAATTAGTTTCTTTCTATTTTTCTTTTCTTAAGAAATGTAATTAAATAAAAAACCGAAATTATTATCGCTGTCGTAAGAATTATCCCAATAATCCCTGCTAAATAATCGTTTTCAATCCAAGCAAGAAAGGGTATCCAAGGTGAAAATAAATTTTCAAGCCAAGAGTTTCCCTTATAATCGATTAATACTCTCTCTAATCCATCAGGATTTTGAGATAAGATTCCTAAAGGAAAACCTACTGCGATAATTACTATTAAACCAATTAGAATTACAAAAACTATAATTATAGGCCGTCTATAATCTTTTAGATTCATAATTATTTAATCAACCCCAAGAATTGCCTCTGTTGTTATAAAATCAGGTTTCGTTTTGTAGATAAAGAAAATAATTAAAGCAGAAATAATCCCTTCCCCAATACCAATAAACAAGTGCCAAAAAACCATTGTTGATATTGAGATTCCAATTGGCATAATTCCCCCAATACTAATCTCAATCCCACACATAAAAGAGGCAAGAATAATGGATAGATAAGATCCGATTGCAGTAGATATAGTCACTTTTATTTCTTTTTTGAGAGACGTTTTATTTAATAATCTTGTGAAAAATACCACTAAATAAAATCCAACAATCCCTCCTATAACTCCCATATTGAAAGCATTTGCTCCTAAAGCTAGAATACCCCCATCTCCAAATAAGCTCTGTATAACAAGGATAAGAAATAGAACTATCAAAGAAGCCCAAGGTCCTAAAATTACGGCGACTAAAGTTCCCCCAACTAAATGACCCGATGTTCCCCAGGGGATAGGATAGTTTACAAATTGAAATGCAAAAATTACTGCTGCTAAAACGCCAATATAAGGTACAAGTCTCTCAGAATCTTCTCTTTGAAAAATCTTTCCCATCTTAAAATAGCCTAATATCATAATAAGAACTACTATGACCCAAAGAATTATAAATGTTATGGGATCCAATACTCCATCAGGAATATGCATGTTATAACCTCTTGAATATTAGAAATATTTAATTTTATAAATTTAAGAATATTATTTATTTATAATTTAGTATTATTTTTTAATAATACGATTAATTTAGAAAGAAGTATTATTACGATTACTATTAGGTTATGGATTAATGAAACCAGAATTACCGTTCAAAACTGAAAATGAGAAAAATTTCTTCAACAGATTCCACCCTATAATACGTTTTCTTATACCATTTATATTAGTATTACCATTTTTAGTACTTAATAATATATACTTAGTCATAACCATCATTTTTATTGTAATTTGTATCAACATTTTTTTCAATTTACATTTGCTAAAGGTTATTTCAAGATTAAAGATTCTAATACCTTTTTTACTCCTTATTTGTATTTTTTTACCCTTCTATTTTGGCCATACTATAATATTTCAATTAAACATAGGTATAATTCTAAATATCTATTTAGAAGGATTAAAAATAGCATTACTTTTATTTTTCAGGATTATTGGTGCAACTTTTACATTCCTTACATTTTTTTCTTCACTAACCTATTCTGAATTTATAGAAGCTATATCTAAAATTAGAATTATTCCTTCATTTATCATAGGAAGTATAGTAATTATGTTTCATTATCTGCCAATCCTCGCAACTTCTAATAAAAAAGTGTTAGACGCTCAAGAATTAAGAGGTAAAAATACAGCAAAGTTCTGGCAGAGACTTAAAACACACGGATACATAATGGGAAAAAATATTGTGAATAATATGGAGCGTAGTGAGAAGCTATATGAAAGCTTAAAAATGAGAGGATTTAATGGAAAACTTACGTTTGCTGCGAGAAAATTAAAAATCTATGATTATATCTTGATTCTTTTAACTTTAAGCATTGTTATTTTTTTAGTTTATTTTATAAATTTAGAACAAATTTATTTGGGAGTTGTTAATTTATTTCTGCAATAGAAGTTCAAAGTCTTAATTTTGAATATAATTCTGGATTTCAGATAAATGATATTAGCTTAAAAGTAGAAAAGAATTCTATTTATGTGTTAATTGGAAATAATGGTTCTGGAAAAACCACCCTCTTGCGACTATTAGTAGGATTATTAAAACCAAAATCAGGAAACATTAAAATTTTCGATCAGCTTTTAACTAGAAATAAGAAACAGCTTTGGGAAATAAGAAAATCAATAGGTTTTTTATTCCAAAATCCTGATGATCAACTCTTTGCTCCAACCATTGGAGAAGATGTTAGTTTTGGAGCTCGGAATTTAAAGTTAGATGAGGAAGAGGTAAATTTGAGAGTCGATTGGGCTTTAGATGCTGTAAAATTATCTGAATATAAGGAATTCTCTCCTTTTGAATTATCATGGGGGCAAAAAAAAAGAGCTGCTTTAGCTGGGATTTTAGTGATGAAACCTAAATTATTGATTTTGGATGAACCTTTTGCTAATCTTGACTTTAAATCAATTTATAGTCATTTGAGTATTTTAGAGAATTTAAGGAAAAAGAATGATATTACAATCCTTTTTACGACTCATAATCTCTTTTTTGTTGAAAATTGGGCTGATAAAATGTTATTTCTAAATAATGGAAAAGCAGGTTTCGAAGGTAAACCAGAAGAGGGGTTAATTTATCATAATATTAGGCAAGAGCTTGGTTCCTATGATGAATTACTAAAAATTTTAAGATAGAATCTATAAATTTTTTAACCTTATTCTCTTATTATATTACAGGGAAAATAATGATGGAATAATGGCATTATTCGAGGACATATATGAATTAAATGATTATATGAGCAAAAAAATGCAAACATCCTGAATTTAATAATCAATATTCATCCTGAGTAAATGGGCTCTTAACTTAGTAAAGGTAAATTCCAATACGATGAGGTTTGAGTCAGTAACCCTTACAGGATACATGATTATGTTCCCATATTCGCCTAACACGAGAGAACTTTTTTGATTTTAGGATTATCCGTGAAATGATAAAAAAGAGTTAGTGTTTTAGGCTACAATTTCAATTATAATAAACTAATTGTATCTGAATTAAATAGTTCCTTTAATTCTTTACTTATTTCACCTTGATCAGCTTTTAGATAATGATCCAATATTTGAGTAATTCGAGGAGCATATCTCTTCATAATGGCACGAACAAATCCGATTTGCACGTTTTTATCTGATGCAATACACAAAATTCCTTTTCCTACTTTCATTGAAAAGATCATCCCCTTATAATATTCTGTTATCTGAAGATCAATTTCTCCATACCCCAAAATATGTCCTTGTTCTTCTCCAGCGGTAAAGACAGCGCCACCTATAGCCCCTATTTTTTCAACTGAAATATCTTCTTCATTCATAAAGGTAAATTTAGCTTCATACATTATTGTAATACCTGTATCATCAATGAGTATAACATTTTTTAAACCGGGAGTGCTATTGATTATATCTCGTATAATTTTCTTGAGTTCAATTTCATCCTGAGAGTAATTCAATAGCTTTGACCTCATTTCAAATAAAATTCAAATCAATCTTTTTTGTTGTTTATGAATAAAAATAAAACTAATTCTATAAAAATTTAATTTCTTTATTTTAATCTAGTTTTAAGCTACGATTAGACTTAATAAAATCAAGAATGTTTTAAAACAGTTCCTGTGTTTTAATAATTTCTTTTAGGGGTTTTATTCCATCTTTATAAGTCTTTGTTTTTTCTAATAATATAAATAGTTTATATCTCTTATTTTTATCAATATCGAATTTTAATTGGATAAGGTTTGGATCTTTTATCACTCTTTCCTTATTTTTGGATATTGCCCAAATAGCTAGTGTATTTTCGTGAACCCATAATCTATTTGATATGCTAGAACCTATTGGAAACCCATTTCGATCTGTAATGACACCTGCAACAAAATTAGGGAAATGTCGTCTTACTCTATGAAGAAAATAATTAACCTCGCTCTGATTAATTAGTCTTGTATTCTCCATTTTCATAAAATATATCCTACTATAACATACCTAATATTTTAAAATTGAAAAAAATAGAACTTTAATGGTTGTAATATTGAGATAACATTCTTAATTATTACAAAAAAGAAAGATAAAAATTAGGTTTATTTCTTCTTTATTGAAATGCCCAACTCTAAATTTTCTATTAATTCTGAGAATCTATTTCTAACTGTTACTTCAGTTACTTGACTTACATTAGCAATTTTTCTCTGAGTTCTTCTCTCTTTAGTTAGAATACTGGCAGCATATATAGCTGCTGCACACACTCCCGTGGGACCTCTACCTGAAGTCAATCCATAGGCTTCTGCCATCTTTATAATTTTTTTAGCAACTTTTTGGCAGTCTTGAGTAAGTTTTAATTCAGATATAAATCTTGTGAGAAAATCGAGTGGTTTAGTAGGATTCAAATTGAGAATCAACTCATTTGAGATAAATCGAAATGATCTACCAATTTCTTTTTTATCGACACGAGCTACTTCGGCAATCTCATTCAATGTTCTAGGTATTTTATACATTCTGCATGCTGCATATAAACTAGCTGCAGCTACTCCTTCAATACTCCTTCCTCTTATAAGATGGGCATCAACTGCATCTCTATATATTTTTGCAGAACATTCCCGAAGATTTTTGGGTAGATCTAAGTTAGAAGCCATTCTATCTAACTCGCTTAATGCAAAAGTTAAATTTCTTTCTGTGGCATCTGATACCCTTATTCTACTCTGCCATTTTCGTAGTCTATATATTTGTCCTCTTGATTTCGCAGGAATTTCTTTTCCAAAAATGTCTCTATTCTTCCAATCAATCATTGTACTTAAACCCTTATCATGTATCATGTAAGTCATAGGTGCTCCGGTTCTCGTTCTTTTTTTCTTTTGATCGGCATCGAACGCCCTCCATTCAGGACCATGATCAATATGGTTTTCTGAATGCACTAAACCACATTCTTCACAAACTAATAAAGAATCAGCATTTTTTATAATATTTTTTCCACATTCGTTACAAATCTCTTCATTATTGTCATTTTGCTTTTTGTCAAGCTCATTCAAACTCGAAATATTTTACACCTTTTGAAATTTTGAATTTTTAAAATTCCAAGAATTTATTAACGAATTTTGATATAAAACTGACTTTCTAAACTAAACTGTTGATTAGGTGAAGCTTTAACAGAGATAAATGGTAAGTGAATAGGACCAAAAATTTCTTTGATAACCCCAATCTCTTCATAACTTTCATTGAAAATTGGTCTATGAAATATTATTTCAAAGTTCTTATTCCATTTATGGGCTCTGAAAATATGATGTTTCTTAGATTTTCCGAGATAGAATAGGTTAAGTTTAATCCAGTTTTTCACGGTTTACCCTTATTAGTTAATAAAATATAGAATAGAAAATTGAAAGGTCATATTTAAATATAATCTTTTTTGGGTAAAATTTTACAAAAATGGAATGAAAGTTGTTGACAATCCTTTTGAATATCATTTTTAATAACAGAAATAAGTCTAATACAAAATATTTACTCAATTAAATTAATGATAATTTTTTTGAAGGCGATATCTTAACAAACAATCACAATATTGATAATCTTCTTTATTATATATATAGGTAAAATTTTGTGATAATACAAAATTCCTGAGAATTTCTACCATTTTAAGATTACAGTCTCTTTTTAAACAATTATGAATTCCTCTTTTAGTTCCTGCTCCCGTCGGATCTGAAATTATACGCGGTAATTTTGAAATATCAACTGCATTATAAACATTTCTTAAGCATTTGAATAAAGAATAAAACCACGGAGGTCTATAACGGTTTTGATACCATAAATATTCTGCAAACGTATTCTTCTGAATGTTTAGAGGATTAATTGAAATAGTGTTTACTCCCAATTTAATCAAATCTCTAATTGATTTAGTGCAATCATCTATAGCTCCTTGCTCATTTAAGAAAGGAGGTTTAAAGAGTAAATATGCCCGTATGCCTATCCCAATTTTTTTTGTAAGTTCGACAAGTTTTTTAAAATCATTATAGAGCATCCCCTTATTGATATATTTATTTCTAATGTAATCATCAACAGTTTCAAGACCAATTGCTAATTCAATATACTTATCACCTAATTGATTTCTTAGATCCTCTAGTTTTTCTTTTGTTACGTGTTCTATACGAGATTCTACGACAAATTCTTTTATACTTTCATATTTTTGTACTTTTTGATAAATATAGTTCCTTACTTCTTTAGATATCTCATTCTCATCAAAAAAGCTTCCAGAATTAAAAATTTTGAATGCAAATCGTTCTTCTTTGTTTTCTATTTCTTTTGATTGGAATGAATAATTGATTTGATTTATAAGATGTTTACTAGTTATAAAATTCAGAGCAGAATCATTTATATATCCACACATTGAGCAACCTCCACTGTCACTAAGAGCCCAATTGCACCCTCTAGTTCTTAGAATTATTGTGAATTCTTTTCCTTTATCCATTAAAAGGCGATCATCTTTTATCCAAAAACTAACTGGCTTATTCAATTGTTCTTCGCTAAAACTTATCTTCTGTGAAATAGCCTTTTCTCTAATTTCTTTTATTATATAGGATAATGGATTATCACTACCTAATTTTATCATAAATATTAGCTACTCTTCCACTTTTTGAGTTTTTTAAATAATTTGTACCGATAATTAGTTTACCCAGTCCAATAATTTTTTGCTTAGCTTTATCTAATATTAATACATAATTATTAGGTATAAGATTAGGACTAAATTCGATAATTCCTGGTCTAAAAAGAGTATTTCCATTTATTAAGTCTCCATTGAAAACTAGATTGTTAGATTTATTACAACTTGATAATAGCAATTCTGCTCCATTTAGTGTAAATTCAATTTGACCTGTATTGACTAAAAATCTTCCTAGTAAATTTTTATTAATACTATCAATAATCTTAAGATTCCCGCTACGTCTATCTTTTTTAATTTTTACATTAGGTGAAAATATTTTAATTCCCATATCTAAACCAAATTGATAATCGGTAATTTTAATTAATTTCCGGTACCAAGTTTTTGAGAAAAAATTAATTTTTAGTTTGTTATCTAAATTAAAATCATTCTTTAAATTTCTAATATTTTCTTCAAGTGACTCTAATGATTCGAAGCTAATAAGACTTTTATTTACATCGGTATAATAAATATTATGAGGTAATTGAGACATAGCTTTCAAGATGATTTCTTTATATCCCTTTCCTTTTATATGACATATAATTGGAATATTTTTATCATATTTCTTAATTATTTCTTTCAACATCTCAGATGCTAATTTAACTTCTTCATCATCCCAGAATCCAGTCACAGATATATCGTATGAATTTACAGGATATATATCTTCTAGTTGTCTTGGAATAGCTCCGAGAGGCGAAGTTAATATGATTTCTTGAAAATCTGGAAAATCTGGGAACTTCCTTAGAATGTCATGAAATTTCTTATGAGACTTTGATTTAGAATAAGGTTTTTTTGAAGAACAAGGAAAAATAATGATCAGTTTTGTCCATGGTTCGGGTGAAAAATGTAGGATTACCCTTTCTCTAAATTGTCGAAAATCTGGTCTGTAATAAGAAGATGGCCCAAAACACTTAATAGTTGAGAAAGAATCTGCTATTGGAGTTTCAAACCTTATTAAATTAAAATATTGACGGTCCAATATTTTTAAAATCGAAATGATAAGAATGTCATCGAAAGAAGATTTTTCTACAAATGCTCTAAAGTCATCTGCTCTTAAGTATTGCTTTATTTTATTCATATAATTTTTTGCAGTTATTAAATTATGAAGACATAAATAATCAAGCTTTTCATATGAATACTTTAAATTTTGTAAGCTTTTTAGCTTCTCTTTACAAGCAAGACATGAACATGGAAAATATTTCACTTTATAAATAGGATATAAATACTCGATTGTATCATAAAAATTTTCTGATGATAAATATAATAAATAGGAGCTATCGATAAGATCAATACCAAGATAAACTAAAATTGGGAAATATTTTGGAACAATTCGTCCTGAAGCCATTAAAACTAAATTGTTGTCAAGATTTTGTTTAATATCTACAATTTGTTCCACGATCTTCCTAAAATTGGTATGTGCATCAAAAAAGTCGACTAAGTTCAATAATTTGACATTATTATTTTCTATTATTAACTCTTTATACAGATCGAATAGTTCTGGTGATTCAAAATTCCTAATAGACAATCCAAAAGTGATTTCTTGATGATTTTGGAGTAAATTGCTCACAGCTTCAAGATAATGTCCTATTTCATCCTTAGTAAAAACTTCATTAACAGTAGTTGTAGGGATATTAAACGGAACTAGTAAGATAATATTATCTTGTAAAAAAACATTCAAGTTGTTTTCCAAAATTTCTATAAAAGTATCTATTGTACCCGTATGGGTGAAAATAAAAGCATTATTTCTAAACTTCTCTCTTAAAAAACCTATTTTTAGAAAAACTTCTTTTGATATTATAAAAACTTCATGATCCTCAAATTCATCTAAATAATTTACATTCTTCATCAAAAAATTACGCATAGGAATGAGAACATTAGGTGTCTTTATATATTTCTTGGATTCTTTTGATAGTATGATTCTCCCTGTTCTAGAATAACCTATCTTTTTGTTTAATATCTCATAAAAATGATTCATAATGTATAAATAAAGAAATGATTCGAATGTAATTAAATTAATATTTTTTATTCCCATGCATATAAATTTATTTAAAATATAAGAGATCAATACAATACAAAATTGCTGTAAGCTACTAGTTCATCTATGACAAAACTAGTAAATGTATCTTCAATCTCTTCTGATATATATAAATTCTTTATAAAAGTAGCGTAATCTTCAATTTTATTAACTCTAACTATCGCAAACAACCCATATTGTTCTCCAATTCTAAATAAATCCGTAATATATTTATTAGCATCTAATCTCATGGCAAGCTCTTCATATTTAGAAGGATCTTTTGGCTTAATTCTAAGTAGACATTTCCCCTCAAATCCTACTTTTTTGGGAGAAAAGTTAATAGTGTAATTTAAAATTACTCCATTATTTTCAAGTTTCTTTATTCTATTATGTATAGTGGACTGAGAAATTTCCATTTGGTATTGTTTTTTTAAGATTCTACTAATTTCATATGTCGAAATTGGCCTAGATCCTTGAAAATCACGTAATATATTGAGTATAGTATAATCAATATTATCTACTTCAAATTCGGATTCCGCTATTTTTTGTTCTGGCCGTATTCCTATCGTTTTCAAAATCATATCTATGAGCTGTTCTATATTGTTCTTGTTCTTAAGACCAGAAATAACTATTTTACCTTCTTTAAAAATTATAATTGATATTTTTAAATTCTCAATCCTTATTATAAGACCAGGAAATTTTTCAGGATTAAATTCCATATTTAAATTTTCTTCATTCCTTGAATAAATGTCATTTAAATCAACTTTTTCTTTAATTTCAAATATTAGCTTATTTTCAGAAAAGTCAGCGTGTTCTAAATCATCTACTAATCTTTCTTTAAGTGATAATCTTGTTTTTTTTAAACTAATTCCGTTTGTCTTAAAGACTTTAATAGTTTCTATTATCTGATATTTTTTGAAATAAGACTTTGCCATTATATTATCTATGGTGTTCAGGATCTGATAATATTCTTTTGAAGATTTAAAAATTAATAAGGCAAACAAAGAAAATTCTCCGATAATACCATCTAACATCCTTAGTTGGGATATTTTCATTAGTTCATCGACCAATTCAGGTTCTTTTGGGTTAGTTTTTATTTCAAGCATTACATACTTTAAATTATTGGGATAAATATCAGGATTGATGTTAATTGTGAAATTTGTTATTATTTTCTCTTCTCTTAAATTATCAAGTTTATTCTGATATGTTTGTCTTGAAAGTCCTAATTTTCTAGAATTTATTGAAACACTAAACTTGGATTTACTATTTATATTCTTTATAATATTTAAAGTATTGATATTCATTTCATTACATTTCATTAAATTTTCTATTAATTGTAAATTAAATGTCAAGTTTCATATAAAAATATTTGCTTTTAACCAAAAAAAGCTTTATAAACTAATTAAACTTAAAAATCTTATAACTTAAAATGTGAACAAAAATGGTAAAATATAAAGTCGCTGATGAAAATCTTGCAGAAAAAGGAAGCGAAGCATTATATATTGCTGAAAATAAGATGCCTGTTACCACTAAAGTTATTCGTCAAAGATTCGAAAAAGAAAAACCCTTGAAAGGAATTACGATTGCAGGGTGTCTACATGTTACTAAAGAGACAGGGAACCTCGCAAGAACATTAAAAACAGGTGGTGCAGATGTTTACTTGTGCGGTAGTAATCCCTTATCGACCCAAGATGATGTTGCGGCAGCCCTGGTTAAAGAAGGGATAAATGTATTTGCATGGCATGGCAATACTGATGAGGAATTTTACTGGTGTATACGGCAATGTCTAAATGCTAAACCTAATATTTTAATAGACGATGGTGCAGATATGATTGTCACAGCACATCAAGAATATCCGGACCTTATCTCATCGGGAACAATAATAGCGTGTCAAGAAGAAACTACAACTGGAGTAAAACGTTTTAGGGCAATGGAGAAAAAGGGGGCCCTTAAAGTACCACTTTTCCCAGTAAACGATGCAAGGTGCAAAAATCAGTTTGATAATGAACTAGGGACGGGACAAGGGATAGTTTCTGCTATATATGGAATGCATGTTCTTTTTGCTGGAAAAAATGTAGTTATCGCGGGATTTGGTCATTGTTCTTCAGGAATGGCTTTAAGAGCAAAAGGTTTAGGAGCAAATGTGACTGTAACAGAAGTAGACCCGATAAAAGCATTACAAGCTAAATTTGCTGGATATAATGTAAAACCAATCCTTGATACTCTTCCAGAAGCAGACCTAATCCTTACTGCTACAGGATGTAAACACGTTATACCTCCTAATGAGAAAGCATTTAATAGTCTTAAAGACGGTGTAATACTTGGTAACTTAGGTCATTTCGACATTGAAATACCCACCAAAGAATTATATGAATACGCAAAAGAAATAAGACCTATACGTAAAGATGTAGAAGAATTAATTTTACCTAACAACAAAAAAGTGTACCTACTTGCCAAGGGGCGTCTAGCTAATCTAGTATTATCTGAAGGTCATCCTAGTGAGGTCATGGACATGTCTTTTGCACTTCAGTCGTTAATGTCGGAGTATATTGCAAAAAATAAAGACTTTCTAAAACCAGGTATGCTTGAAATTCCAGCTGACATCGACGATCAAGTTGGATATTTAAAGCTAAAAGCAATTGGAATCAAAATCGATAAATTAACAGAAGAACAATACAACTATATCCATGGCTACGAAGAGGGAACATAAATTTAAATATTTAATGAGGGATTTTTTAATTTTTCTTCTTTTTTAGTGTAATTTTTGAGTGATTCTTGAATATAAAAATAAAAAGCACTATTTTATCATTTAATTAGAGGGGGTCCTCGAGAGATAATTTTTTTAATATTATTTAGTGAATCACGTCCAGACCATATTGCTTCAACAAACCAAGTTATCCCAATATTAAGATAATTATTAATCCATTCATCTTCTTCTTTTATACCTGTTGTGACAATAGGTTTAATAATATCATAAGAATCAAAGGAACTTCTATATTGCTTTATATATTTAATGATTTGCCTATAATCATTTGGAGATAAATTTTCATCACCACCTATTTTAAGTGGAAATACACCATCATATTGGGCTGCCCTCTGAAATGGTTTCTTATTGGGCCAAACTCCACCAACCCAAATCGGAATTTTATCTTGAAAAGGTTTTGGAAAGAATTCTACTTCTTCAATATTAAAAAACTTTCCTTTAAACGTAAAGGGCTTATTAGCCCATAAACCTTTTAAAATATGCAGAGATTCATCCAATTTTTTACTCCTGATTAATAGATCGGTATTTTCTCCAAAATCACTAAAATCTGAATCAATTCCTAAACCAACCCCTAAAATCATTCTTCCTTTTGATAACCGATCAAGAGTAGATACCTCTTTTGCAATTATCCATGGTCTTCTTCTTGCCAAAGGAGTGACTGTTGTTCCTAATTTAATTCTTTTTGTTTTTAC
>JBHLON010000021.1:0-60101 GCA_048940445.1 Promethearchaeota archaeon | reverse complement strand
CTGGTTATGTGGAGCCACACTTCTTCTTTGGATTTTCTGGAGGTAGCAAATCTATCCTACCAGGAATTGCGGGTAAAAATACAATACAAGCAAATCACTCCGCTAGAAATATAGATTCTCCATTTTCAAGATTTGGAATTTATAAAAATAATCCAATGGCTAAAGCATCAACTGAAATCGCTAATTTAGTTGGAGTGGATTTCATAATAAATGTTTGCATCAATGAAAAGCATAAAATTTCTAACGTAGCAGCTGGAAATTTGGAAGAAGTCCATAAAGAGCTTATCAATTATCAATTAAAATTTATTTTTGAAGAAATTAGTGAACCGTTTGATATTGTAATATGCGGAAATGGAGGATATCCATTAGATCTCAATTTATACCAAGCCGTAAAAAGTATGGCGATTGCAGAAATAGCTGTTAAAGAAGGAGGGACTATTATTTCTGTAAACGAATGTAGCGAAGGAATTGGAAAGGGACATGATAAGTTCGAGGAATTTCTTTTTTCTAACAAAAGTCCTAGTGAGCTATATAATAAAATATTACATAACGAAATTGTAATTCCTGATCAATGGGAAATACAAATATTAGCTCGAATCATGATGAAAGCCGAAATCTATGTCGTGTCCTCGTTAAAAGAGACAGAATTAGGAAATATTGGTTTGAAATATGCAAATTCAATTGAGGATGCATTACATGTATCTTTATTAAAACATGGGAAAGATGCAAAAGTATTAATATTACCTAATGGACCTCAGATTATTCCAAAATTCAAATAAATTCATTAATGTATTAGTGCATTTAATTAAAGTTATAAGTAAAAATTGTACGACGAAAAGAACCTTTTAATGAAGCTTTAACGAATAAATCCAGAAAATTTTGAAGGATTACTCTATTTTAAGATATTTATATTTTTAACTTATTTTTTTTAATTCATCATTGTAGATGGGTATGTTGCCCCACAGAATACTATAATTTTGGATAACATTTTTATATATTCGAGTTACTTACTAACTCATTGGATAGATTTAAATTATAAGGTATCAATAAGAGATCTTATAATTTATAATTTAAAAGAGTTAAATTTTATTATCTGTATTTAGATACAATACTAGAATTAATACAAAAAAGTGAAGAACATGAGTTACAAAGACAGACTCCGGAACTATTCGGGACGATCAAGTTCAGATGAGACTAGTTGTAGTGAGCAGTGTTGCGATAATCCATGTATTGAGTCAAGAGATGGCGATATTGTTTGTTTAAACTGCGGAATGATTCAGAGTCGAAATCTAGTTGGAAATGAAAGAAGAGCATATACCGTAGAAGAGGTTAACAAAAGGAGAAGGACTGAACCAAGATGGAGAGAATTTGGACCAAGAACTATGTTACCCAACACCAAAATAGATTCAAAAGGACGATTAATTAATGCAAAAGGAAAGACATTGTTTTCTAGATTATCCAAGATTCAGAATTCACTGATTTCAAGCATTGAGCGCAATTTCTGGGAGGCAAAACCGAAATTAAAGATGTTAACTTCTAAAATGAATATCCCTGAGTACATTAAAGAAACTGCATGGAAGATTTATTCTGTTGTAGCTAAAAAGAAGTTGACAATGGGGAGATCAATTGATGGTTTTATTGCAGCTTCTCTATATGCTGCTATAAGAGTACATGAATTTCCACGATTATTAGAAGAAGTATGCGATGCGTCCATGACCCCCAGAAGAACAGTCCATAGAAGCTTAGGAATGGTTGTAAAAGAAGTTTTACCTGAATTAAATCTAAGATATAAGCCCATTACAGCAGAACAGCTGGTATTTCGATTTGGTAATGATTTGGGATTACCTATGGAAGTACAGAAAAAAGCAATTAATATGCTTGCTCAAGCTTCTAAGAATGGATTATTGCGTACCGGAAAAGATCCAAAAGGATTAGCTGCAAGTGTAATTTACATGGCTGCAAAGCAAAGTAATTGCCGAAAAACTCAAGCAGAAGTCTCAGAGATAGCGAAAGTCACCGAAGTCACCCTAAGGAGTAGATCTAAACAAATAAAAAGTAAACTCGGATAGATCGGTTAATCTTTCTAAGATTATTTAAATCTGAGTTAGTTGTAAGATTTTTTTATTTTTCTTTTTCTAATATTTTTATTTTTCCATGAGCCTCATACTTAAATTAAATAGGATTATAAATTGCGGTTAATCTTATTGTTTTATTAATGAAATGCCCAATGTATGCCTAAAACATATTTATAAATAATAGATTACTATCTATTTCGGTGAGGATCAGTTGGATGCTATTACTGTTTTAGTGAATGTACTTGGTGTGGTTATTGGATACATAATCGGTACAATAAATCCAGGATATATTTTTGGGCGTCTTAAGAAGTTAGATATACGAGAGGTTGGTACGAAAAATGCAGGAACTTCGAATGTATATAAAACTTTAGGAATTGCTTATGCTGTTCCAACTGCCTTTTATGATACTCTTAAAGGATTGTTATCTATGTATATCGCATTTCTTCTTGGAGCAGATTATATATTTATACAGATTAGCGGACTTGCAGCCATTGTTGGACATATTTTTCCCTTTTATTTAAGATTTAAAGGAGGGCAAGGAATGGCAACCTCTACAGGAATTTTATTATACTATCTCGTTAATTATTTTGTTTATAGCACCGAAATTCTCTTTATCTTGTTATTTCTGTTAATTATTGTTGCAATTTTTGGATATATCACGAAAGTTGGAGAAATTATAGGTATTATGGTAATTCCTGTGCTTGCTTATGCGCTTTTTATATATTACCCAGAAGCTCGATATACGATTTACTTGACCATCATATTAGCTTATATTGTATCAATCGGTATTTATAATACTATCACTAAAAAAAAAATGGTTATTGAAGATGAAAATTTCAAGCTTCATTGGTGGAGAACGGCAACAAGACCATTAGCAGCGTTATTTATCTTATTTTACGTATTTTTTGACAAATCAGTAGCACTTACGATAATAGGAATTATAGGACTATGTTTTATTGTTTTGGATATCACTAGATTTCTCCATAAGCAAACAAATTTAGTTTTAACAACTAAAGTAAAAGCTATGTTTAGGAAAGGGGAAGAAAGAAAATTTTCGTCGATGACATTATTTCTAGTGGCGGCATTTATAACTTTCCTTCTTTTTGAATCTTCTATAGCAATCACTGCTTTAACTTTCTTGATTTTTGGTGATATTTTCTCAAAAGTTTTTGGTTTAGCATTTGGAAGACACAAAATCTTTGAAAAAACACTTGAGGGGACTCTTGCATATTATGGAGCAGTATTAATTTGTGGATTCTTTTTATATACAACTTTGGGTATCCCTTTAGTAGTTTTAATAATTGGAGGAATTTCAGCACCATTAATCGAACTATTTTCATTCCAGATCAATGATAATTTCACAGTTTCTCTTGTAAGTGGTACAATTATGACTGTTGGGACCTTTTTTGGGCTCAAGTAATAATTCCATAAATTCTATTAATAAAAAGATAATGTTTTAAATTCTCAGTTTATCTATTTTTTAGAATGGCTTATATTGAAAAAAAATATAAAGCTAAGATTGCTGAAATTTTTGAAGATTTAATTGAAGTAGATAAAGCAATACTTACACAGTTTCATAAAAAGTCTATTAGTTGTGTCGATGATATCGCCAAGTTATGCGCTCAATGTAATCGGAGGATCAACAAGATTTTGAAGCAATATTACCCTGAAATAAAAGAATTAGATGATAAGTTAAAGATTAAAGCTTCATTAAAGTTTTATTATGAATTAATTGATATTTTAACAGATTTTGTTAAGAATGTTGAACAATTTCAAAAAATGGATGAAAAGTATTATGATGTTGTAATCAAATTTATAGAAGAGAAGGAAAAGTTGATTTCGGGAAAGTTTGCAAATATTTCAGCACAAGAATTAACTGCATTCTATGATAAGAAAACAAGGAATGATTTAGAAAAAATATTAGCTGAGAAAATTCAAAGAAAAGAGAGAGAATATTTTGCGATTGGTCCATTAGAACAAGAAATAAGAAAGATAGGATATATGTCTGGCGCAAAATTCATCTCAATTATTAAACCTCAAAAAAGTCACAAAATTCTGTTAGATAGCGTAGAATCAGTTATTACCTATTCAAAGGGAATCGAAGATGATCAGTTAGAAGACGTCGAAATGGCGATTAAAGACTATTTAGAATCAAAAGAGTTCAAGGTTATTATTCGAGCAGGTTCAATTCTAACTAATGCTAAATTATTGCCTGATAATTAATATCCTCTTAAAATCCTCATTTTAAGGACAAAACTCCTATTTTTAGTATTGTTATTCATAAAATATTTAAAATTTCATGACTTCTTTAAATAAACTATGGCTAAAAAGAAAGATGAAGCTCCTTTAACTGGAATAACTATAGCTAAAGATAAGGACTTTTCTGGATGGTATACCGAATTAATTAATAAAGCGGAATTAGTAGATATTAGATATAATATTAAAGGTTTTGTTGTTTATAGAGAATGGGCGACAATCACAATTCGAAAAATGTATCATAAAACAGAGGATTTGTTAGATAAAAAAGGTCATCTCCCATTGACTATGCCTTCCCTTATTCCCGAATCAAACTTCTTATTAGAAGCTCAACACGTTAAGGGTTTTTCGCCTGAGGTTTTTTGGGTTACAGAAGCGGGGAGTTCTGGTAAGCTAACAGAGCGTTTAGCATTACGCCCAACAAGTGAAACTGCTCTCTATAAAATGTATGCTTTATGGATACGTAGTTATAAAGATTTGCCATTCAAAAGATATTTATCTTGCCAAGTATGGAGATATGAAGGGAAAATGACAAGACCTCTCTTTAGAGGTAGAGAATTTCATTGGATTGAATCGCATAATGTATTTGCCACAATGGAGGATGCGATGAATCAAGTCAAAGAAGATATGGTAACAACATATGAAATTCTTCAAGATGAATGCTGTATCCCTATTATATTTTTTCAGAGGCCTGAATGGGATAAGTTCCCAGGAGCTGTTCATACATATGCCGCTGACGCTTTAATGGGTTCAGGAAAAGTTTTACAGCTACCTTCAACGCATTTGTTAGGTCAAAATTTTGCCAAACCTTTTGAAGTAAAATTTGTCGATAGTGATGGAGAAGAAAAATATGCATATCAGACTTGTTATGGACCTGCTCAGAGTAGAAATTACGGAGCTATGATTGCTTATTTAGGTGACGATAAAGGCTTAATATTGCCATTTGATCTAGCACCAATTCAAATCATTATAATTCCCATTATATATAAAGGGAAAGAGGAAATTGTTATTAAAAAAGCTAAAGAGATTTATTCTAAATTAAAAGATGAATATGTAGTTAAAATCGATGATTCTGATGAATCTGTTGGAAATAAATATTATTATTGGGAATTAAAAGGAGTCCCTATAAGAATAGAAATAGGTCCAAAGGATATTGAGAAAAAACAAGTTATAATTGTAAGGCGTCATGACAATAAGAGATTTATTTTAAAAGAAAAAGACTTAATATCTAAGGTAAAGGAAATTTCTGAAAATTATACAATCGAAATCAAGAAGAAATCTTTGATAGATTTTGAGTCTCAAGTTGAATGTGTTTATGAAAAAGATGCTGCTATTCAAGCGATTAATAATGGAAAAATTGTATGTTGTGGTTTTTGCTCAATTGATATGGATGGATATAAATGTGCTGAGATAGTCGAAAAAGAGATTCAGGGGTTTGTACGCGGTAAAAGAGTTGATGAAGAAAAACATGAATTTGCTACGTGTATAATATGTGGAAAGCCAGCTGGATGCACAGTATATATTGCAAAAAGTTATTAGAGAACATTAAAAAAATCACGTATTTATTTAGAAATTAATCCACAATTATAGATTTTCATCTAATTTTCCAGTAAATATTCATTAAAAAGAAAGAAATTTATATAAGTAAAAATGCAATTAGACACTCCGAAGAAAGAGATATAATTGGAGATTAGCAGTATAACTGATTATATATGCAATATTCATATGTAGTATTTTATTATATAATCATGAATTCTTAAGATTTAGAATTCTGTGATAATAATGACAATTAAGGAAAATGTAATTGAAGCTTTTAAAAGTTCTCAAAAACCTTTACGTCCAGGCGATATTGCATCCGAATTAGGAATAGACTCTAAGGAAGTTTCCAAAATAATTAAAGAGTTAAAAGACGAAGGGAAACTCCACTCACCTAAACGATGTTATTACGCTTTGAAATAGATAATTATCATTTTTTTTTTTATAATAACAAGATAATATATTTTACCAAATGTTATGATACCATTTAATTTCAAGTCAGTTTTTCTATATATTTATATACAAAAACGGGTATCTATCCTATAGTTGTTTTTTCTTTTAATTTGTAAATTAGATTTAAAATCACTTAATATACTCAAAGTATTAATTCCGTTTATAGATTTAATTATTTATTCATCAAAAACATAGAGGTAAGATTTATGAACTTTCAAAAGGTTGAATGGAAAACTACTTTAATAAAAAGTTTAATTTATAGAGGCATTACGTTATTATTAGGAACTTTAACAGTTTATATTTTCACAAGGAGTATAGCGATTGCTACTGGTGTTGCGATTTTTACTGAAGCAGTGCAAGCTGTAAATTATTTTGTTTATGAATTAATATGGAGTACTGTATCTAGGCGAAAGTTAGAAAAAGAGATTATTGAGCAGATTAGAAATCGAGAAATCAATTTAAAAATTGATTATTCATCAATTATTGATTTAGCCTATCAGCTTTCTCAAATTGATACATTTGTTCCTAAACTTTATCTCTCAACCTTACATATTTTTAATAGCATGTTAAAGAATCAAGAATTAGAAGAGATTCAAGAAGAAATTGAAAAATATAAAAATCATTTTGTTAATGTTCATAGTGGAAGAAAATTTTTCTTTTTAAAAGAAGAAACGGGAGAGAAATAATTACAATATATAAAGTTTGATTTTTGTTATACAGTTATATATTGGGTCTCTCATTTTATTTGATATTTAGTTCTAAATTAGTAGAAAGGTTTAAGACTTTTTGAATGCTTTCTTTTATAAAGTAATTTAATTTAAATGTAATATGCAAGACTCTTTTAAGTTAATTTCAGAAGATTTTCCTGATATCTTTTTTATTCAAGGGGCAAGAAATGGTAAATATCCCTATTCGCATTCTTTACTTATTCAAGATTACTTGTTTGATACTGGTATCTCAACTAGATTGTTAAGGAAATTAAAAAAGGAGTTTGAAATCAATTTCGTTCTATTATCTCATTGGCATGAAGACCATATATCTGGAAATAGAATCCTAAAAAATTGTAAATTTTTTATTCATCCAAAAGATAAATATCTTGTTGAAAATGTTGATCGAGTTAATGAGTATTATGGTGTTAAAAATACTCCAGCTGCTGAATCTTTTAGTTGGTTAGAAGATGCTTTAAGGTTGGAAAATACTAAAATAGATAAAACTATTGAAGATGATGAACTTATAAAATTAAGTGAGAAGTATGTAATAAAAGTTGTTCATTCTCCGGGTCATACAGCAGGGCATTGTTCTTTCTATGAATTGAATTCTAAAATAGCGTTTTTAGCGGATATAGATTTAACAAATTTTGTTTTTTATGCAGGTATTGATTCTGATTTACTTGAATTTGAAAGCTCAATTAAAAAGCTTGAGAACCTTGATATTGAAATAGCTGTAACTGGTCATAAAGGTGTAATTATTGGTAGAAAGGATGTAGCTGAAGGATTGAAAAATTATTTATCAATTATTTACAAACGAGACGAACGTATTTTATCAAAATTCTCAGAAAGTACCCCTATTAAAGTGGAAGATTTTAAAGCAAAAAATTTTATTTATAAATATTATAGTGATTTCAAGGAATATGAAGTCGCAGCAGAATTGATTATGATTCAAAAGCATTTTGACAAATTTCTTAAAAAAAATTTAATTGAATTGAAAAGTAATGGATATATTTTGAGTTAAATTTAAATCTGCATTACGTTTCAATCATAGACATATGCTTTATTATCTGTATTAAAACTTCGTATAAAATTCCAACGTCAGCAATCTTTAGTTTTTCATCAGGAGTATGTTCTCCAATAACTGTAGGACCAATTGAGATTAATTCTAATTCGGGTATCTTCTGACTTATCATTCCTGTTTCTAAACCTCCATGAATTAAATTTGTTTTAATAGGTTTTTGAAAGACAGATTCATATTGTTTTCTTGCATAATGTAAAAATTTTGAATGAGGTTTTGGCATCCATTCTGGTAAGATAGACTTCAAATCCATTTCCCAACCCCCCAATTCCCCTAATTGGACCATAGAACGTCTAAATGAATTCAATTCTGATCTAACGATGCTACGCGGATATAAACGAATAATAATTTGATTTTCTTTTGTCCAAACGATTGCAAAGTTATTAGAAGACTCTGGAAAGTTTTCATAGAATGGCGAATACCTCAAAACACCTTGAGGAAAAAGACTTGTTGTGTAAACTATAGTATGTGTGTCTTTAATGGATAAAATCTTATCTGGATCTGAATTTTTCCATGAGATGTTCATATTTGGTTCTAATATCTGATGACCTTCTATTGAAGATTTATAATAATTATAAATTGATGAAATTTCATTTTCAAGTTGTTTTTGAAAAATTTCCTTATCCTTTGAATTTATAGCAAACTTTACATCTGCACTTCGAGTTATTACATTCGAAACAGAACCCCCATTCCACCAACATAAATATAAATCAAAACTCTGGAGTATATTTGATACAATTTTACTAATTAATTTATTAGCATTCGCTCTGGGTAGATGAATATCAGCTCCAGAGTGACCTCCCAAAAGACCGCTGATATTCAATTCAATAAATGAGAGATCCTTTATTGAATCACCTTCTAACCATTCAAATTCCTGGATGAATATAGTTCTCCCTCCACAAACAGATCCAATTGTGATTTCTCCAAGCGGTCCACTGTCTAAATTTATCATATAGTTACTTTGAATATTAAACTCAATTGGATCGAGATTTGTAGCACCAGTAAAACCATTTTCTTCATTTACTGTAAAAAGTACTTCAATAGGCCCATGGTAATTCAACATTTCATCATCAACCAATAATGCCAACGCAAATGCTACACCAATTCCATCATCTGCGCCTAATGTAGTTCCGTCTGCATCAATCCATTCTCCATTCTCTTGAATTCTAATAGGTATTCCTTGCTCATCGAAATTGTATCCTTCTGGTCTATTGGATTCACAAACCATATCTAAATGAGCTTGAAGAAGTAATGATGGAGTCGTTTCCATCCCAACTGTAGCATTTTTTTTAATCATTATGTTTCCCGTAGCATCTTCTGATATCTGAATATTCATGTCTTTTAATTCTGCTTGTTGCTTTAACCAGGCTTTAATTTTAGTCCGAATTTTTTCTTCTTTCTGAGATTGTCGAGGAGTATTGGCAATAATATCCTCAAAAATTTTCCAAACAATTTGGGGTTCTAATTTTTCTAGCACCATAATTATAACCTAAATTCATTAATAATTTAATATTGATTAAAATTAAGATTATTTTCTAAATATTAATTACACATTGGATTAAAAGTTGTATAATAACATGAAGGCTATAAAATCACCTCCTGATAAAATCGAATTAGAGAAAAGGCTTGAAAAAGTTAAGGTCTTAATGAAAAAAGAAAATTTAGATTACTATGTCTCTTGTAATCCCGTCAACATCTATTATTTGACTAATTTTACATTTTATATCCATGAACGCCCTTTTATTTTGATTATCCCTAGAAATGAGACCCCAAAAATGCTACTTCCATTATTGGAGAAAGGTCATTTTGAAGAAAGAACAATTTCTAAGACCCAAATAATCACCTATTATGAATTTCCTGCTCTTAAAGGTCAAAATTGGTTTGATATTTACCAGAACCTGATCCCAGAGAACACCAAAGTCGGCATAGAATCTTCTATGCCAGTAGGGATAGGAGAAAAAACTCCTGGTAACAAGACAATTGTGGATATTATCGAGGAAGTTAGAATGATAAAAACTGATTATGAAGTTGGCAGAATTATTCATGCTTGTAAAATTGTAAATAAAGGCCATAAGATATTACTTAAGAAATGTCACCCTAAAGTACTAGAATTTGCACTCTATAAAGAAGTGACTGATGCTATTACGTCAAAGATTGTGCAGGATATTCCTAATGCTAATTTTAAAGCCACTCAAGCTACTGCTGCAGTGTGGCCACCTTCAATTTCTCACGATCCTCATTTGGTTCCATACATTTTTGCAGAGATGGAACAAGGCGGACCTCATGTTTCGATGGTCCAGATTCAAGTGGATGGTTATGGAGTTGAATTGGAACGGACTTTCTTCTTAGGAACCATTTCAGACAAAGCAAAAGAAGTTTTTAACACCATGATTAAAGCCAGAGAATTAGCTTTTAGTCTTTTAAGACCCGGTATGATGATGAGTGAAATAGATAAAAAAGTACGAGCGTTCATAGAGAAGAGAGGATATAGTAATTATATCATCCATCGTACGGGTCATGGTCTTGGAATTACTGGTCATGAGGCGCCCTATATTGCTGAAGGTTATGATCGTCGACTTGAAGCAAACATGGTAATTAGTATCGAACCAGGAATATATATTCCAGGTTTAGGAGGTTTTCGTCATTCAGATACAGTATTAATTACGAAAGAAGGTTATCAGAAATTAACAAGCGCTCCAGAAACACTTGAAGATCTCACATTGCTGGTATAGAAGATCATTTTCTAAATTTCCTTGGTTATTTTTTCTAAAGCCTTTCTGTTAGTAGGTTGTGGAATTTCGCCTTCAATGTAGCCCATTGGTAAGATTGTAAGAACATAATCATTTTTTCCAAGTCCAAGTATTTGTTTTGCCTTATCCCGATCCATTGAACCAATCCAGCAAGTTCCTATTCCTAATGACCAGGCCATAAGCATCATATTCATCGACACTAATGATGTATCTTGAATGTACCATTTTGGGTTTTGGTTTATTTTTCCGATAATAGCAATTAAAACAGGAACCTCTCTAATAAATTTACCATAAATTGCGATTCTTGCGAGTTCTTGCCTTTTTGATTCACTCTTAACAACAATAAACTCCCAAGGTTGTCTGTTTGAGGCACTTGGAGCCCATCTACCTGCCTCTAAGATCATCCCTATTTCTTTATCAGAGATCTTCTTTTCTTGAAAACTCCGAATAGATCTTCGGTTTTTTAAAAATTGTAAAAGCTTTTCAGGATCCATCAATTTTTATCATATTAAAATGGGCAAAAAGAAATATAAATTTAATCTTTATTATTGAAATATTCCGCATCAAGATTAGGATAAATCTTTTTCTTCCGTCCATCTTTTCTAAAATTAATCAATCCTAATTCTTTTAATTTATTTACATGATACTGAATAGTCTTATGGTCCACTTTCATGCGTTTAGTGATCAAGTTATTCCATAATCCAGGCTCTCTTTCTATCATTTCCAAGATTTCTAAAGTCAATTTACTCTTACTTAGCTCTACATCTAAATTTGATATCGGATTTTTTTGATAATATGGAAAATAAACTATAAACTTTCCTATTCTCTTTTTACCTATTACTTTATAAGTTTCTAATATATCTAGATGCCATACAAGATTCCCAGCGGCTATTCCTGTCTCTCTTAAAAGTTCATTGAAATGAATTCCCGGGTTTTTAAGCACTAAATCTATTATTAAATTTCTATTCTCATTTTCTAAGACTTCCTCCAAGCTTAATCGATGAGCCCCTTTTTCTATAGGTGTTTGCCTAGTCCTAAGGTAATGGAAATAATCTTTTTTGGATATTAAGATTGCTATAGACCCAAAAGCTGCTGCTAAAATTATGATTAAGATTATCCAAAACCATCCTTCAAAGACCTCAGTTATCTCAAAGTAAGTAATATAATAATCGGTATTTGCCTCAACATTTAAAAGCGAACTTTCTAAATAATTTTCAGAACTTGTTTCATTTATTGTTTGAGTTGTATCTATAAGTTGCCATGAACCTTGAGAAGTTTCATAAAGCCCTATTGTATATTGATTGGTCGGAGTTAAACCATAAAAACCTGTTTTTAAGCTTCGAATTGTAATATTTTCAATGGTTACATTAGAAGAAATTCGATAAATACAATTATATCTATATTGATATTGATTATTTCCTTTTCGAGGAGCATTGGGTTGCTGGGTCAAGTTAAAACCACCCATATCTATTTTTGATGTAATGTTTAGAGAAATTGGTGATGAATTTTCGATTATTAAAAATATTTGACGGTTTGATATTCTATTTTCATAATCAATACTAATATCTATAAAAACATTTGTAGATATCCCAAAAATAATGTTATTGGGGAATTCATAATTCACTGTTTCATTTGGATTAATTTCATCAGTGATAGAAAACGCAGGAATAACTTCTTTTCTGGCTGAAACTTGATATATAAAAAATGTAAATTGGAAAATAAGAATGAATAAAACTATTAAACTAAGTCTACGACTTTTATTGTTCTTTAAAATATTTAAGCCCATTTATTCTCAAATTTTTTACTTTATTAAAAAATAAAAAAAATTATTGTTTTAAAATATATTTATAATGTTCTATTTTCTTTTCTTGTAATAGAGTACACCCAGAATAACGACAACAGCTACAACGGCTATACTAACTCCTATGGTTACGTATGGAGTAGTGTCTTCCGGAATTAAAATGGTCCAGTATGAAAAATGATCCACGAGTGCAGTCAAATATCCATCTTCAATACTTGTTGGAACGGCTGTCCACTCATTTGTTGCTTCGTTATAATAAGCCCATGTCCCTACTCTGTTCTGGTTAGTTGCTTGTATTCTTAATCTCGCTTGTAAGAAGGTTCCATTGCACTCAATATAACAACAAAAACCTTCTTGATATTGATACATGTTGCGATTTCTAATTCTGTATGTATTTCCCATTTGCAGTCCCAATTGAATTTCTTCTCTTGTGCAGGTCATATTCATCTGTAGATTTTGATCTCCATCAATCTCAATTATAAAATCTTTGACTCCAATTTGTAATGCCTGACAATCCATATTTAATTCTAAATTTACATTAGCTTGGAATGTCAATTGAGTTTGTTGCCGAAAACGAAACATCGTTCTTGTATTTGCCTCTACCGTTCTTTGGGCAGTGTCAATAGGAATATTATAAGATTCATCAGGAGATTCGATAGCGACGACATTCAATGAAGCAAAAGTAGAAACAACCATCATTAAAAACATTGTACTCAAAAGAATTTTACTTAATTTTTTCATTTTTTATCTCTCAATTATTTTAATAATTACAAATAAAATCTATATAAAAAGGATTGAGGAATAATTTTTCCCAATTAACAAAGAACTAAATAATTCTTTCAAATTACGACTTGATTGAGCTAAATTGAATTAGATCAGCAAACCGTATCCTTAAGTTTTAATATAATAATTTTGAAAATATTATTATACACTTTAAAATATAATAAAATTATTGAAAAGGAATTCATTTATAATTATATTAATTTTAATTTTTACATAAACCGAATTTAAAAATTGGAGAAATACTTATGACTCTAAAAGAAATTACTAAGGAAATTTTCACTAGATATGGATTCACTGAGGAGCAAATCCTTGTTTATTTAGTCTATTTGAGAGTACCGAGAGCTACCGCATCGGAAGTATATTTAACCCTAATGGATGAACATGAAGAGCTCACTTATGAAACAATTTTAGAGATTACTACTTGGTTAGTTGAAAAAGGGTTTCTTAAAAAGGTAACTGGGATTGTGGATAGATTTATCCCACTTGAACCTTATTTTGAATTATATATTGGAGAATCAGAAGATTTCAGAGAAGAAATTGGAAAAATTAAAGATCACATCCTAGCTGATCAAGCAAAGCGATTTGAAAAATTAGAAGCAATTCAAGATAAAAGCATTAATGAGGTTGAGACAGCTGTTGATAACCAAATTAAAGCATTCTTTTCTGATTCTGACACAAAAAATAATAATAAAAGAGAACGAATCAATGAAGCTCGAAATAGATTTACTGATACTTCCAAAACATTGGAAGAAAATCTCCATAAGATTTTAGATACATTAAATTCAGATCTGAAAACTATTTCTGACTCTAAAATTAAGGAGAATGAGACAACTGTCAATAAAACAAAAGACAATTTAACTTCTCTTATATCTGATCTACTAAATGATTTTTCTAAACGAGTTGACGATTTAGAAAAAGATTTAAAAACAGATTTAGATAATCATGTGGAGAGACATAAAACTATAGCCAGTGATTTAAAACCTAGAATGGAGCAAATTCTTGAGAAATATTTAGAACGAATGGATAAAATTATTACTGATTTAAAAGAAAGAATTTCTCGTCTTTTGAAGGAACATCTTAATCATTTGAAAAACACAACTGACACACTTTCTACTAATTTGAAGGCAACCGTTGATGAGAGACACCGTATTTTGACTGAACAAACGAATGAATTTAAAAGCATGACATTAACTCTTATCGAGAATCTTTTAGAACATGCTAACCGATTTACTGACTTTTCAGGCGATATGGCAAAGAAAGGATTCTTTTGGATGGGCAAAAAGAAAAAATATAAAGCTCGACATGAGACTACAATCCAAAACGTTTTAAAGTATACTGAACCAATGAAAGACGATTTCGTAAATGTGAGTGAGAACTATATCAAAGATACAAGAGATACTAATGATACTTTAAAAGGTGAAATTACTGATATAATGACTAAGGAAAATGATAATGTAGTAAGTGAAACTACTGATCTTGACCAAAAGGCTCAAGAAACAATTAATGTTCAACTAGAGACATTAGCTACTGATATGGCTGGTGAAATTAATAATACGCTCACAAGTGGTGTGAAGGATTGTTCAGACACTACAATAAAGTTAAAAGATGGATTAGAAAATTCACTTAAACAACATCACAGACAATATGATGAAGCAATTAACAAACATAAAGACGATTCCTTAACCCATTATACTAGTTTTGATACTGAGGTAAAACAAACAAAATCAAATTGGATTAGAGAAGTTGACAATAAATTTATTGCTGGAAAAGCAGATGCGTCTGAAAAAATTACAAATGAAATTAGTTTATGGGGTGATGAATCAGCGGATTTAGATAGAAATTTAAGTCAAATGCTCACAGATCATAAATCTAAATATGAACAAAATGCTAAAACCCTCCAAAATAGCTTATCTAATACAACAAGAGATACGACTCAAAATATCAAGGATGCAATTGCTGATTTTACCTTAAGGTTTATGAATTCTATTGATGATGCAACAGAGTTAGCAGAAAAGAATGAATCAAAATTAAAGGATATCTTCAGTGCTTCAGCAGCAATCCCAGAATTAGCGGAGGTAACAACTTGGCCAATTGTAGGTAAAGAAGCTATGATCGCTGCAATTAAGGATGCCGTCTTTAGAACTAAATCCTCTATAATTGTGGTCATGCCATCTGTTATCCCTGAAGTTTTACAAGTTGTTAGTGAATATGCCTATCAGAAAAAGGCAGCTAGATTCCTACTCACTAGCCATTGGGATATGGGCCAATATGGTGATATTATTAGAAAAATGATGGCTTTGGGAAATATTCAGTTTAGACAACTCAGTAGCACAGGAGAATTCTTTGCGGTTACCCGTGATGCTGAGGAAGTAATCATTGGACCTGCTACTGATAAAGAAAGCGAAATGATTTCAATTGTATCAAATCAAATGCAGTATAGCATTTTATACTCCCAGTTCATTGGTCCTATTTTTCAAGCGAATTCACGACCTATCAAATAAAAATATTCAAGAAAAGATTATTGTTTGAAAAATATTATATTTTTTATTAATATTTTTTTTAACTTCTTAAAAATTAGTCATAATACAATAAATTCTTTTGAATAATCAACTTAATTGATTTAAATACTGTTATAAAAATTAATATATTAGTCTCAATTAAGGATTAATAGTTATCTCCTTAATCTCTTTTCGAGAATTACTTAAACTGGACTATATTATAATTAAGAAATTCTTTTTTACCCAATCGCTTATAAATTTAACACTCAAACAAATTATAGCTTGCTATTTCAAAAATAACAATTAGGGAAACATATATATATGGGTATGACATAAATAATATTTGAATCTAAGTTGTGAAAACTACTTAAATTCAAATTCAATAAGAGTGGTGATTAAAAAAAAAGCATAGTGAATAAACCCATGAAAATAGATAGAGTTAAGTTGGATCTCTCTATCGTTGCGGGGGTTCTGCTATTGGTGATTTTATCTATTTTGTTGGGATTTGCATTGGTTGGGGGCTCTCTAACAACTGATATTATAAAACCTCCAATAAATTTGGACTATAATAGGGTCCAAGTTAATATTGCTGGTAATGACTTATATTTATCAGGGTATAATCTGAACGTGTCTGTAGCTCAAAAAGGCTGCGGTTGTATGGATACCGAAAAAGGTGAAATTAAGATTGTTGATTATAACTTGCCTGATGTACTTCCATTGTGCATCTCTCAAGATGATTTATTAGGTTATTCTGTTACCGTCGCTGTAACCGGTGGTTATGAGCCAGTTGACGGATCTATTACTCTCTGCCAGAAAGGAGAATATAAGGGTACAATCAACGTAGTTTGGACTAATGCTGACCCTGATGTTCTCAACTGCGTGGAATATTGGACAGCCACGTTTACGGTTGATGACAAGATTATATTGGAAAGCAACCAATGGCCAGATGGTGCATTCCCATTAATAGATAATCCAACCATACCTGGCAAAGAAGTATGTTTGTATTATGAAACATTATGGGTTGGATGTAGTGAAGAACAACAGCAGTTTAAGTTAATACAGACACATTAGCATGATTGTATTAAGAAAATCCCCAACTCCCCATGAGGTTATCACAATTCTCATCGCCAGTTAACTATGCGACGATTAATTCTACTCTTTTTTTTTTTATATCTTTCGGTTTAAATCATAAGTTAACTTTTTATTTAATATGCTCTATATTAGATTTAACGTTGACAAGCCAAAAAAGTAAAAAAGCGGAAGATCTTCTGTTAAAATATTTAGAAGGCGAAAATATATTAAGAAAAAAAATAACTGATCCTAAAATTGAATTTGGTTATGTTTTTGGGTTTCCCACTGGGCAGCAAAGGCATCCATTACAAGTTATTATGCCTAAAGATAAAGATTATATTACGATTTCATTAGGAGTTCAAATACAAGATGTGTTTGTTCAAGCTCTCGATGCCATAGAACCTAACAAAAAAACCCAATTTTATATCGAATTACGTAAATTTTTACTCCAAAATAACCTTTTATTTCGACTTGAGTTAACATTAAATCGATATCAAATAACAGATCAAATATATTTGGAAGAAAGTGGATTTATATCAAAAGATCGATTTTTCAAGACTGTTCGGAAAATTTATAACTCAACACTTTATTGTCACTTTTTAATGGAAGAATATTGCATCGATAAAATAGATAAAAAGTACTTAGAACCTAGTGATTTAGCAGATCCTGCATTATATTCATGAGAAACTATTATCACTAGACATAACAAGTGAAATGAGATCTATTAAAAAGAGTAATCAAAGTTGTCATCTTTAGTAAGTTGTGATAACTACTATGGTTACTAAAGTTAATAGAAAAATTGATAGAATAAGTACTCGCTGTAATGTATGTTTCTTCTTTTTATCACTTGATTTATAAGTTCGACTCCTTGTAACAATTAAAGGGAGCGAAATCGCTATACCACCTAAACATCCAAGGGCTAAAAGATCTAGAGGCTCAATTGGAAATGTGGGGAGTTGAGGGGGCGTTTCTGACTCATAATATTTTAAGACAGTAACGTCACTATAATTAAGATTATGCAATCGATCCTCTGCGAAAAAGCGAATGGTAATAGTTCCATTCAAAGCTGTATTGTCCCATATTGTTTCCCATAATATTTGATCAATCGTTCCGTTGGATCCAGAAAAAAGAATAATCGTATCAATACCAAGAATTCTATACCAGCAAGAGTCTAAGTTTCCTTCTAAGATATTTAATTCAAAAAATGGAGCATCTCGTCCAATTTTCTGATATTTAGCTGGAGATAGTATTGAGATAGATGGAGAAATGATATCCTTATATACTGAGACATTAGCAGACGCTACATTACCTAAAATATCATCTGCATAAAAAATGATTGTGATTGAGCCATTACCAAATGCTGTCCAATCATCAAGATCGATTGATCCAGACCAGATTCGTGAATTTGTGGTAAATGTTCCATCAGTTAGTTGGTACCATGTGGAATGCACTCCATTAATATCTTCAAATGATACATTACATTCAGGTTGAGATTCACCAAACACATCGTATAATCCGGGTTTAATTATAATTATGGTTGGAGCAATGATATCCTTCCGAACTATAACAAAATCAACGCCTTGATTCCCCATGATGTCTATAGCATAAATAAAAATAGTAATTGTGCCGTTACCAAATTCATTCCATAAGCTTTGGGCAATTTCACCGTTCCAATTTATTATTGCAGAACTTGAGGTATCGCTAATCAATTGATATGAAATCTCAGAAACGCCACTTCCTTCAATTACATAAAAGAAGACTGAAGGCTTTTGATAACCATATAATTGACCTGTTTTAGGATAATAAATAAACACATCAGGAGAAATAATGTCTTTTCTGACTGTAAGATTAGCAAAAACTTGATTGCCAACAACATCTTCAGCACAAAATATAATAGTTACCGTACCATTGCCAATAGCATTCCAATCATCAATATGAATCGAGCCATCCCAAATTCTTGAAGACGTAGTGGTTACACCATTTGTCAATTGATAAGAAATAGAGGAGATTGAGTTTTCGTCATAACAAGTAATACTTACGTTTGGAGGAGTAAGCCCATATAAGGTAAAAGGCGTAGGAGAGTTGATTAAAAGAATTGGTGATATGGTGTCTTTTCTCAATAGAACAACATCAAATCCTACATTTCCAAGAGTGTCGTTCATATAAAATATTATGCTTAATGATCCATTTCCAAAGGTTTGCCAAGCTATAAGATTTATGGAGCCGTCCCATATTATACTTGATGTAGAGAAAGTAGCATTATATATCTGATACCAAATTGTATCTGTAGATGCAGAACTAATATAAAGAATTATGTCTGGTGGATTTAAACCTGTTAATTCATTCTCGACAGGATCTAATATAATAATAACGGGATCAAATATATTTTTCCTGAGAGTCAATGTAGCTGAGGCTAAATTATTAACAGAATCATAGGCAATAAACCGAACAATTACAGTTCCATTTCCTATCAGGTCCCAATCTTCTTGAGAAATAGAACCGAACCATTCTTGATATGGAGTGATAATAGACCCATTATCCAATTGATACCAGACACTTTCAAGATGGGCATCACTTACGCTTATATTAATCATTGGAGCTGTTATTCCATATAACTGACCTTGTTGCGGATCATTTATAATGATTACTGGAGAGATACTATCTTTATATATACTAACATTGACTGAAATCATATTATCGAGCGTGTCATTAGCGAAGAAGACAATAAAAACAGTTCCATTAGGCATTGCATTCCAATCACTTGTATAGATAAAATTAGTCCATTCTCGGAGAGGAGTTGTAATAACACCATTAGTTAATTGATACCATGTTGTATCTAAACCATTAATGTCATAAAAAGTTACGGTGCAACTAGGCACTGGTTTTCCGAATACGGAATTGGGTGTTGGATTAATTATATTAATATATGGACCAATTATATCTTTGTAAATTGAAACTTCAATCATCCCGATATTACCAACGGTATCATTAGCATAAAAGATAAGAGTGATTGATCCATTAGACATTGCATTCCAGTCATCAATATAAATCCAGCCACTCCAAATTCTTGGAGATGTCGTGGTTATACCATCTGTTAATTGGTACCACGTAGTATTTACATCATTTCTATCATAAAAAGTTACATCACAAACAGGAGGATTTATCCCAAATACACTATGGGAGGCCGGATTGATGACATTAATATATGGTCCAATTATATCTTTGTAAATTGAAACATTAGCTGTTCCAATATTGCCAACAGTATCATTAGCATAAAATGTAATAGTCACTGTTCCGTTAGACATTGCGCCCCAATCATCATTGTGAATTATACCAGTCCATTCACGAATTGCTGTAGTAATGGTCCCATCGGTTAGCTGATACCATACATCATCAATTGAATTTCCGTCATATAAGGTTAAATCACAATAAGGAGGAATTTGCCCAAAGATCTCGTAAGATTGAGGCTCATTAATAATGATGATTGGAGATATAATATCTTTATATACTGAAATATTAGCAGTAGCTATATTACCTAATGTATCATTAGTATAAAAAAATATAGTCACTGTTCCGTTAGACATTGCATTCCAATCATCAATATGAATAATCCCAGTCCAGTTACGAGAATTTGTAGTTGTAATTTCATCGGCTAACTCGTACCATACATTATCAATGAAATTAATATCATATAAGGTTAAATCACAAATAGGAGGAATTTGGCCAAAGATCTCGTAAGATTGAGGCTCATTAATAATGATTATTGGGGATATAATGTCTTTATATAAGAAAATACTGTTAAAATTTATGTTTCCAACACTATCATTCGCATATAATATAAAAATCACAGATCCATTTGCCATCAAATTCCAATCATCAATATCAATTGATCCAGACCAGATCCGTGAATTTGTAGTAAAAGTGCCATTAGTTAATTGATACCAAGTAGTACTAACTTCATTTCTATCATAAAAAGTCACATCACATATTGGTGGATTTATCCCAAATACACTATGGGGCATTGGATTGATGATATTAATATCCGGACCTATTATATCCTTGTAGATTGATATATTAGATACCCCTATATTGCCAACAGTATCATTAGCATAAAAAGAGATAGTCACTGTTCCGTTAGACATTGCATTCCAATCATTAATATGAATAATACCCGTCCATTCGCGAATTGTTGTAGTCAGGGTGCCATCTGTTAACTGATACCACACGTAGTCGATAGAATTTCTATCATATAAGGTTAAATCACAATCAGGAGGAATTTGACCAAAAACATTATGAGAGTGAGGCTCGTTAACAATAATGATTGGGGATATAATATCTTTATGTAAGAGAACACTCTCATAGTTTATGTTTCCAACGCTGTCATTTGCATATAATATGAAAATCACAGACCCATTCACCATCATATTCCAATCATCGACATCAATTAAACCAGTCCATATTCGTGAATTTGTGGTGAAAGTACCATTAGTTAACTGATACCAAGTAGTATTGACTTCATTTCTATCATAAAAAGTCACATCACATATAGGTGGATTACCTCCAACTAGATCGTATGGATGTGGTTCACTAATAAGAATACTGGGAGCAATGATATCTTTATAGATTGATACACTAGATGTCCCTATATTGCCTAATGTATCATTAGCATAAAAGATAATAGTCACTGTTCCATTAGGCATAGCATTCCAGTCATCAATGTGAATAATACCTGTCCATTCACGAATTGCAGTAGTAAAAATACCATTTGTTAACTGATACCATGCAAAATCAATAGAATTTCTATCATATAAGGTTAAATCACAATCAGGGACAGCCTGACCAAATATTTCATGAGGATTTGGTTTATCAATAGTTATAGAGGGAGGTATAATGTCTTTATATACAGAAACGTTAACTGTCGCTATATTGCCTAAGGTATCATTTGCATAAAAAGTGATGGTGACAGTGCCATTATTCATGGCGTTCCAATCATTCAGATTGATAGCACCCATCCAATCACGAACGCTCGTAGTTGTGGTTCCATCGGTTAATTTATACCATACGTTATCAATGAAATTAATATCATATAGAGTCAAATCACAATCAGGTGGATTTTGGCCGTAGAGCTCATAGGATTTTGGCTCATTAATAATTATGGAAGGAGAAATGATATCTTTATAAACTGAGACATTAGTATTCGCTATATTGCCTAATGTATCATTTGCATAAAAAAGGATAGTGATTGTGCCATTGCCTAATGTTGTCCAATCGGAAGGAGCAATTATTCCAGTCCATTCGCGAACAGCAGTGGTGATTGTACCATCAGTTAGTTGGTACCATGTGGAATCCACTCCATTAGTATCTTCGAATAATACGTTACATTCTGGTTGAGATTCACCAAATACATCATGGAGACCAGGTTTAATTATAGTTATGATTGGAGCAATGATATCCTTATAAACTGAGACATTATTATTCGCTACATTGCCCAGAGTATCATTTGCATAAAAAAGGATAGTGATTGTGCCATTGCCTAATGTTGTCCAATCGGAAGGAGCAATTATTCCAGTCCATTCGCGAACAGCAGTGGTGATTGTACCATCAGTTAGTTGGTACCATGTGGAATCCACTCCATTAGTATCTTCGAATAATACGTTACATTCTGGTTGAGATTCACCAAATACTTCATGAGGATTTGGTTTATCAATAGTTATAGAGGGAGGTATAATGTCTTTATATACAGAAACGTTAGCTGTCGCTATATTGCCTAAGGTATCATTTGCATAAAAAGTGATGGTGACAGTGCCATTATTCATGGCGTTCCAATCATTCAGATTGATAGCACCCATCCAATCACGAACGCTCGTAGTTGTGGTTCCATCGGTTAATTTATACCATACGTTATCAATGAAATTAATATCATATAGAGTCAAATCACAATCAGGTGGATTTTGACCATAGATTTCATTGGTTTTTGGCTCATTAATTGTAATATAAGGAGATATAATATCCTTATAAATAACAACACTTTCAGAATTAATATTTCCTAAGCTATCATTTGCATAAAAAATAATCGTAATTGTACCGTTCGGTAGCATACTCCAATCGTTAGTATCAATTGTTCCAGTCCATATTCGTGAATTTGTGGTGAAAGTACCATTAGTTAACTGATACCAGGTAGTATTGACTTCATTTCTATCATAAAAAGTCACATCACATATAGGTGGATTACCTCCAACTAGATCGTATGGATGTGGTTCACTAATAAGAATACTGGGAGCAATGATATCTTTGTAAATCGATATATTAACTGACGCAATATTGCCTAATGTATCATTAGCATAAAAGAAAATGGTCACCGTTCCGTTAGACATTGCATTCCAATCTTCAGTATAAATACCACCGGTCCATTCTCTCGTTGGAGTTATTGTAATTCCATCAGTTAAATAATACCATGTTGTGTTCACTCCGTTTATATCATAAAAAGATACATTACATTCTGGAGGACCCATCCCAAAGATTTCAAATTGAGTTGGTTTATCGAGTTCAATAATGGGTGGGATAATATCTTTGTATACAGTTACGTTAATCTTTCCTAGATTGCCCATAGTGTCATTAGCAAAGAATTCTATTACAATAGAGCCATTAGGTTGTAAAGTCCATTCATTTTCGGAAATAACACCATAATTCAAGCCAGAAATTCCATTAAAGTAAACTGAAGATCCATTATTTACTTTGTACCAAGTTGAATTAAGATTCGATTCGAGGATGACAATAGTATAATTACATGAACTATTTCCAAATATGAAATTACTTTCAGGAAAGATAATGTCAATCGAAGGTGTTTCAATATCCTTATAAATAACTATTGCTTCAAAATCTTCGTATCCTCTACTATCATTGACATAAAAGAAAATAGTATGTGAACCGTTTACCATTAGACTCCAAAGAAGCGGATCAATTGACCCATTTGTGATGAATTGATTCTTGGTTGGATTTGTATCAATCATATACCACCAACTATGGCTTACTCCTTCTTCTAAAGAGACACTAAAGTTAAGCGGTAAAACTCCAAATAATGAGTAGGGGAGGGGGGAAATTACATTAATAACAGGGGCATCCCACCAAATGGGATAATTATCGTGCCCTCCTGCAGAACCAGAAATTATGTATGGAGAATCTCCTATTCCATTATCATCCGCATCTTTCCCATCATAATCATCCCAATAATTTCCTTGATCCTCTTTATTCCAAGCATTATTTGCACCCAAATCAATTGCATGCATTGTATTGTTTTTAAAATTGTTATTGTAGATTAAATTATCGTTAGAATTTGTAATATTGACTCCTTGAATTACATTGTTTAAGATATTATTTTCATAGATGCTAATATCACTACTACTCTGTTCAATGTATACTCCGAAATTATTAGAAGAGACATTACAATTATCAATGGATGAATTATAATTATTAATAAGCATAATCCCAACTGAATTGCGATTAGATACGCAATCCGTAATTCTACCATTAATACAATTTTCCAATCTTATCCCAGCACTTAATGCTTTCGTAGAATTATTGCTCACTAAACAATCTTTTATAATAAAATAAACATTTTGAGAGTTATTGATGTAAATCCCTGCAATTGAACTATTTATATGTATTTCTAAATCTTTTATGATAAACGGATCATTCCAAGATCCTAAGCCTATGCACCAATCATAAAAAGCTGCCGTCTCAGTCCAATTATTATCAATATGAATATATGCTTTATTCGTCTCAGAGAGGGAGGGAGTTATATCATCATGAATTTTATCTTTCTCTGTTCCGTTGGGGATTAGATATTGCATAATTGGAGTAAGATTAAAAAATAAAAATAATCCAATTAATAAAATGGTTTTAATCGACTTTTTTCTATGTTCAATTAATTGCATATTCATCATTAAGTTAATTTGTGAAATATAGATATATTAAATACCTAAACATAACATTCTAATTATTTCGCATAGGAGAATTAAATATTCTATAGATATTGAACTAAATGTTTACACTATATAAAAATCTTTAAGTGTGGGAATTCCTTTTTGTCCCGTGAAAAAGGGAAAGATAGTTTAAAAAGTGACCTTACCTATATTATTTATACACATCATTTAAAACATCTATTATAAATTTTGAGGTCCAATAATGTTTATTGAAGAACTAAATGGTTTAAGCAAAGAAGGTGCAAAATCTTTAAAGTCGGCTGGTATTACTACAGTGGAACAATTAGCGTGTTCAAAAGTAGATGAATTAACCCTTATCAGAGGGATTAATCAATCATTAGCCCTTGATTATATTACACGAGCTAAAATGCTATTAAAATTGAAACAAAGACCAAAAAATGTAAAACCTCTTCCTTCTCCTGAACTGAAATCCTTCTTTTCAGAAGAACATATGCAAAAAATTCGTTATTGCTATCATAAAATAAGAAAGCTTGATGAGTCATTGAAAGATGATATATCAATAATTACTATGAAGTCTGTCAACCATGTATATGAATATATTACATTACTAAATGTGAACTATAAGCTTTATAGTCAAGTAAAAATTTTTAAAGATTTAGATATATACCCCACTTTTTATGACTCGATTGAAAATCGAGAAATAAAAATCTGGGATTTAAACTTCGAATGTGCTCGCGCCTTATGGGTTCTAGCTCAAGCTTATTCATTCATGTCTAAAGATTATGAGGAAGAAAATATGATTCAAAATGCAGTATTGTGCATGGTACAATGTAGTAAAGCTTATAAAACGGCGTCTTATTTTAGTACAGCACACACTCGCCAAGAGGATATTGGTACTTGTTTGTCTGCAGAATATCTTGAGTTAAAATCCGAAGAATCACGATTTCTAGCTCAACACCTTGCAATTAGAATTGAAGAAGAAGAAAATAAAAATTATACTCTAACTTCTAAAATGTATTCGGGATTAGTTGCTCTATTGAAACGCTTTTATTACCTAAAACAGCACGAGCCAAAAAAAATACAACAGATACAAGCTTTAATCAGCTATTATAACGGGAAAGCTTGTTTAATGAAGGCGAGATCACTATTTAATGATCAACAATCAAAACAGTCTCAGTCGCTGTTACAAAAAGCGAATTATTACTTTCTTGAAGCAGAAGCTATATGGGAAGATCTAGTTACCCACTCTGAAGAATTATCTGAGGAACGAAGAAAACAATTAATTGGTTATTTATCTTTAGTTAATAAAGAAATTATTGAAAATGATGTTCCTGCTATTAAAACAATTGATGCTAAAAGGATAGATGACCCTGAACCGATTGTCATTATTCCTGAGAATACTCCCCTTATTGCTCCAAAATCTACAATGTATTTAACTAAATTTCCCTCAACAAGACTTGAACAAAGTGAATTGCAGGAATTATTAAAGTTCAAGCCTGATACAAAATTTCGAATAAATGAATTCGAGTCGCTCCGAAATGAAAAAGCCGCAATAGGACGAGTTATTAAACAACTACAGTTTTTATATGATAACAGAGACATTGATATTAGCACCTTTTCTGAACTATTTGAAAAATATTCAAAAAAAGAAAAAATGGTTCAAGAAGCTCTAGAAAAAATAAAAGAACGTCAAAAAAAGGTGAAGTCCCCTCCGTTAAATCAAAAATTTAAATCCGCAACTCAAATTACTCGATAGCTTTATAATTTTATGATACTTTTATATAGGGTTTTTTATTACTATAATATACCTTATTTTTAGAATAAAATCGGGGTAGGAATTGGCTAATAAAATAAAATCTGCCGTGAAAAAATATTGGTTTTATGTAGTATTAGTACCTATAATTGCAGTTTATTTTTATAATCCTATAATTTCCATAATTCTAATCCTATTCTTCATATTTTCTCTTATTATTTATTATTTCTTTTTCCTTAATTTTAAAAAAAAAATGCTACATTTCATGAGAGATTATAAGGTCATTGAAGACCGAGCTATTGCACAAGAATTAAATCAATCTTTGCAAGAAGTCAAGACTACAATGCAAAACCTTATTAATAAACAAGATAAGAAAAAATGGGCTATTATTTCGGTTAATGATCATTATATCTTTTTCAATGAGAAAGTTATTACTGATTTTATAATACTGTATAAACAGGGAAGGAATGAAAAAGAAATTTTTAATTCTTTAAATGAAGAGGAAGAAATCTTTAAATCTAGGAGAGAAATTAAAATTTTGGAAGATGAATTAATGCGTCAGCATAAAATCTTTCAAAAAAAAAAGAGAAGTACGGAGGATAGAGTAAGTACAGATGTAATGGATTAATTAAGGCTAAAATAGAAAAAGTTTAAGTTCAAAAAAAGTTGCTTTTAACGGCATTTATCTCATTTACCATAGGAACTGTTTTAGATTTCCCAATTTCAACTACCCCTATCTATATAATTGCCAGATTAATACTATTGTCTAGCTCTATTGAATTCTATATCGGATTTCTCTTACCAGAACGAATTAAGAAATTAATTCTTAAAGATTAATTTAATTTGTTTCTAGCTTTTATCTTAATAAATAGAAATTAGTTTTTTTAAAAAGAACAATGTAATTAATCCCATTTTGCCGCAGCTCTTTGATTTACTGAGCTATCATCATCTTCGGTATGAATTCTCTTTAAGTCAATATCTGAATAACCAGGTATCATATTAAGCAATTGTCTTGTTGAATTTTTAATATCTTTAGATGACGTTATAAACCTCCCTATAATCAAAATATCCGCGCCCATTTCAAGTGCATATCTGCCAGTAGAAGGTTCGATTCCTCCAGCAACAGCAATAAGTACACGATCTTTACCGGAAGCCAATTTTTTATCTTTATATAATTGCTTTATTTCAGGTACTAATCCCCATCGTGCTCGTTGTTCTGCATCTGGTGACGTCGATTCTGTAGCAAGTTCAACATCAATAGCTCTATGCAGAACTACTACATTAGGAATTTGTTTTAGTAGTTTTAATTTGCTTACTGGATCCGCAACTTCCATGGTATCTATAAAAGCATAAATTCCAAGTCTTTGGGCTTCCAAAATAAACTTATCAAGGGAGGAAGCCGATGCCAGTCCACTAGCCACAACAGCATCAGCAGTAGCATCAAATGCAAAATCTACTTCTAATTTTCCTACGTCAAGAGTTTTCAAATCAGCAACAATAAATTTATCAGATTCTAGTTCTCGAATTTTCTTAATTGCTTCTACTCCATATTTCTTTAGAAAGGGAGTCCCAACCTCAAGAATAATTCTATCGCTCTTTGGTAATTGTTGCACCACTTTTATTTGGTGTGAGAGTTCTGGATGATCTAATGCGATTTGAAGATAGGGGGGTCTCCACAATCTTGGAACTCTTAATCCTGCTACAGGATGCTTTGCACGATCTTTGTCATAAAAGATTTTTTCTATAGGAGGATAATGCTTTAATGCTCTTTGGATTGCCAATTTTGTAGCTCCATAATTATACTGATAAATCTTTCGGTAGTCAGTCGCAGCGGGATGAATAAACACACTTACAATTAACAACCACTCATCTAGTTTATTCATTGGAATAAGATTTTCTTCTACAGCATCGGCTATAGCTTTTGCTACAGCTGCTTGAGCAGGGCCAAATATTTTATTTGCTTCTTCCATTTTAGAGACTGTAACTTTTGGGATAACAAGACTAATGGGTTTGGATAACAAGTTTGGTCTGATGCAGGCTAACAACCCACCATGACCCATTGAAGGTGAACTTAATGCATTTGCAAAAGAAACTCCAACAGGGCCATCCTTTGAGCCAATAATTAAATCGATATGGGCGAGATCAGGAGCCTCTCCAATTAAAGCTTCTCCGATAAAATATTCCGGTTTTGCCATACAAAAACACAGTACTTATCTTCTTTTTATTTTATTGTATTTTATGGATAATATGATTAATTCAATATCCACATTAAATTAGAGTTAATTCTCTCTTAATAAAATTATGTAACAAATCATCTTAAAAAGAGTATTAATCATTAAAGATACGAGCGCAGTAAATTATAAATAGCGAAATTTTTTTATACATTAAGGTAACAAATTTTTAAACAATACAAAAAGGGTGAGAAATAATTAGTAAAGTATCATTAAAGATGTTTTCAACCCCCCAAGGAAGGGATCCAAAAGATCCAAAAGAAAGTAATTCTTTAGAACTATGTCATAAAGATTTCAAGAATTTTAAAGAAAGAAACGGAGATAAGATAATTGAATTATTAAGTACCCTAATCACAAACCGTGAGATTAAACGCGATAGACCAGAACCATTTAAACAACAGAAAGTCAATTTAATAAAGGTCAAAAGTTTAATTCATGAGGGCAAAGAAAGAGAAGCTTTTGAAACTTTCTATAGGGCTTTTCCATATTGTATGCCATATAGACCTCGTTAAACTGTCTCAATTGTTGGATTTGTTTTGGAAATAAAGTTCAATAGCTTTAGCTTTTTGATATAGCTTCTCAAGAATTTCCTTTTTAAGATCTGGAGTTTCAAAGATGATATGCTGACAATCATATTTCGTGAAATCTTTTTCAATAATTTCTATATTGAACTTGTCTTTCTCTTCCCACAATCGTGAACCGGGATATGGAGTCGCAATAAAATAATTTATTTTATCATCCGCGCCAAAAGGTAATTTTTTGATAAACTCAAGAGTGTGATTAAAGGTTGCCTCAGTTTCACCGGGTAACCCTAATACAAAATATGCCTGGATTGGAATATCGTATTTCTTTAAATTAATAATACCATTCATAACATCCCTAGGATTTTGATATTTTAAATTTTGCTTTAGGACTTCAATACTGGCTGATTCGATACCAGTGGCAACTAATCTGCATCCAGCATTACTTAGGAGGTAAGCTTGGTCATCTGTTATACTATCTACTCTTAATTCACATCCCCAGGGCATATTTATCTTATTTTCAAGAAACATATTTAAGAAGCCCTTAAAAAATGAGGTTTCAATATTGATATTATCATAGAAATTAATATAAGTATAATTTTGGTAAGCAATAATATCTCTTATTTCGGATAAGATCGAATCTATAGTCCTGATTCTCACATTCTTAAACAATTTTTGGCGAGAACAAAAAGAACAATGATATGGACACCCTCGATTTATAATAATATTAGCTACTCGATAATAACCATTAGATTCTAATTTATATCGTGCTGGTAAGGGAATTATCTCGATATCAATAAAATCCGGATAACCTGTAAAAATTAGTCTATTATTCGAGTTATTAAAAGCTAATCCTCTTATTTTCTCTATTTTATCCTCGTAATTTTGAGGTTTTATATCATTGTAATCCATTAACACTCTTGATAATTGGAGAAAGGATTCTTCACCTTCACCAACACAAATATAATCAACATTTTTAGTGGATTGTAAAATTTCTTTATAATAAAAGGAGACATGTGGACCTCCCAATACAATAAACTTTTCCTTACTATATTCCTTAACAATGTTAACAATTTTAAGAGCTAAGTCAAATGTATTTGTCAGTGATGTGATTCCAATTATAATTTTATCCCGTATATTTTCAATGATTATATCTCTTAAACTTATTTCACTCAATTCAGAATAATGCTCTAAATCTAAAATATCTACATCTATACCATATTTATCTAACATAGCAGCTATGTAAAGTATCCCTAAGTTAGGTTCTCTAAAAAATTCACTCTGAATCTCTGAAGGTTTAGTTGTCTTAGGGTTAATAAGTAATATCATGCTTGTTGGCTGGATTTTTTAATTTAATCTGTACTATTGTTTTTATCTGGTATTTTCTTAGGAATATTAAAAGATTTAATCAAGGATTCAATTTTGCCTTCTCTACTAAATTTTTCTTCAGGAATTAAAGGTACCTTTAATTCTAATGGAATAATCTTTTCATATTCAGGAATGAAGAGTTCCAATCCTTGAATAGCACGGTTCTTCACTAAAAAACGAATAGAATAATTACGATCGTTAAAGAATGTAAATCCGTTATTGAGACGCCCCATTTTTACAAATTCTTTTGTTATGTTTTCTTCCTTTAAAAACGTTTCTGTAATTTCTTCTTCTGAATATAGGATACCACCTATAATGACAAATACTCTTTTAAAATTTTGAGGAAGATGATAATCTTTTATAGTTTCAATTGCATTCTTTAATCGGGGATTATGTATTATTAAATCTCCGGTAGTTGAAGTCTCTTTAGTTTCAGTAAAATCACTTTTCTCGATAGGTCTTGCTCTTCCTTCTCCCAATGGTTTATCTAAGATTTCTAGAAATTCTTTCTCCTCTATTGTATACATATTTAAAGGGTATATTCGATAAAATAGTTTAAGTTGTTTCCGAAGCATATTAGCAAGGATGCCACCGAATATTTGCAGTTTTAGTGAACTATTGGGACCATTATAAGTCCAAATTCGTTTAGTATCATGATCCACTAATAAATATACTTTATAACTATTAGAGTCAGTCAACACGTCGCGTACAGTTTCTCCTTCTGTTACATCTACAGTCAGAAAAAATGGCTTTTCTCGTAGTTCAAGAACTTCAAAAATTTGCATTTAACCAAATCCTAGATATTCTATAATTTTATAGGTACTGATCGTTAAAATAAATTTTATTATTTTTAATAGAATGACAGATTTATGAGAAACACTGCGAAATCAATAAAATTTTTAAATTTTAGGTTATTTTTCATAGTAGTTCTCTCTTTAAAAATTTGATAGATATGAGTTCAGAGAAAAGAACATATAAGCTGAATATTTCTGGTGGAAAAACTGGTCCCGGAAAAGGGTTATCCAAGTTAGTGGAAATCGACGAAAAGAAATTTAGATTTGAAGGTATGAAAATTGGAGACTCAATTAATGGAGGTATAATAGGATTTCCGAACTATGAATTTAAAATCACTGGCGGCTCTGATTCAAGTGGATTTCCAATGAGAAGAGATGTACACGGTCCAGTTAAAAAAAGGATTTTAGCCACAAAACGCGGAACAGGATATAAACCAAAAAGAAAGGGACAGAAGCGAAGAAAAATGGTTCGGGGAAATGAGATTACTTTTGATATGACATTAATAAATCTAAGTGTGGTTAATTACGGAGATGTCGAATTATTTAAAGTTAAAGGGGAAGAAGAATAATATTTACTAATCTTGAGATGATATAGCAATGGTCAAAGTAAAAAAATGTTCTTTTTGTGGCTATGATATTCCAATTGGAAGAGGTCACATGTTTGTGAGGCGTGATGGAACAATCTTGAATTTCTGCACACCAAAATGTCGTAAGGCCATGCTAAAATATAATAAGAATCCACGTAAAACCAGATGGACTTCCTATTACGGAAAACAATAATAGATTTTCAAGAGTATATAAATTTTAGAGATATATAAAGTTTGATTTCTACCAAAAGTGTTTTATAGTCTCCTGCCCCTCTTCATTATGTGAAAAGACGAAATTTATTCTACTTATTATTCATTAACTTTTTAGTTTTTGAGTTGGTGTTAATAAGAGGGAATGCTGATCCAGTAGCAGTTAATCTACCGGAAGATCCATTTATGCGGTCAATTTGTTTAATTATTTTCTTCCTTATAGGTACTTCTATTGAATATGGGATATTTCAATTAATAATGACTAACAACCAATGGAATCGTAAAGTGCTTTTATCCTGCTTTAAAGTTAATTTAGTAACGTTTCCCCTTACTCAAATACTTGCATATATTATATCTCGATATCTATATTCTTTCTTTTGGTTCTATATTTTAGGAGTAGAAATTTTAGTAATATTCATAGAATGGTTTCTCTTCAAAATTGAATTAAACAAGATTTTCATAAATTCAATAAAAGGAAATGATATCTTATTCATTTCAACATCTATAGCTAATGCATCATCATTTTTCGTTGGGCTTTTAGCGATATTTATTCCTTTGTTTCCTCTGTCAATTTACTCTTTTTTTTGATTTATGTTTTAGAATTGAAAATAGAGAAATTACAGAAATTAGGCTTAATATACCCAAAAATGAAAAGATGTAATAGTCACGTATATCATAACTCTGATAAGCTGGAGGTTTTCCATTAGGTATAGGATTCTTAATTAATACTGGATAGGTTTCAGGATCTGTCCAAATATGATAGAATTCGGCTTGGCATACTATAAATAAATTATCTTGTGAATCCATTTCAATTGCACCGATTGTATCATCGTAAGAACCGCCCCAAAAGTAATGATCTGTTACCTGACCTGAACTGTTAAGTTTCAGAATGCCAATATCACAACCATTCCTTTTAGCATCATAAATAAAAGTAATATCTTGGTTAGAATCAACCCTAAGATTTATATACACTGAGAGCATATTTGCAAAGTTTTGATTCATAGTAATATTCCAAATGAAATTTAAATTAGTATCATATTTTAATAGAAAAGGGGTTCTTTTATAAAAGAAAACATAAATATCTTTATCCAACCCTAAATAAAATTCCTGCCCTGTAGTAAAATCTATCTTGCCAATGTAGACTTTATCAAGTATAATGCCTGTACTATTAAGTTTCATAATCCATATTTCAGAATTATAATCCCCCACAGTTAAAATGATGTTTTGGGGGTATAATTTCGAATAAATTACACTATGATTGTTATAACATAAGAGTGACCCATAAATATGAATATAATTCTCATCTAACTCTTGATTCCAAATAAGATTACCTGAGGCATCTAACTTTAATAAAAAATTTTGTCTTCCAGTACTATAACTGGCTCCAGTGATGTAGATAGAATCATTAACATCTATTTGAATTGAATGAATATTAGTGTAATTATAAAAATCTAATATTTTTGACCATATCAGTACTCCTGAAGCACTAAACTTTAATAAAAAGGGATATGAACTGGATGACATGTAATCATTCCATCTATTGCCAATTATATAAAGATTCTCTTTAGAATCAAATTCAAAACAATAATCCCAAGAAGGTGATTCTTGATATATCTGTTCCCAAATTTTTGTACCTGATGTGTTAAATTTAGCTATGTAAAGATAATCCTCATATCTATTAAATGAATATACTGATCCCATGACATAAATGCTTTCATTGATTAATTTTAAGTTAGGTTGATTTAAACGTTGATGTTCCAGAGAAATTATTTTTGACCATGAATCAGGATTATGTGCTTGTTGACTTTTAATTTGATTGCAGTTAAATGGAAAAATAGGTTGCACAACTGAACCAAAGCATAAAAAGAGGGTACCAAAAATAAAGCATAAACTTTTAAATGCTGAACTTTGCATCTATCTGGAAATACTTCTGTCTTGTTTTAAAATAATTTATGCACAGATTATTTTTATATTTATGCGTGGGTATTTATACTTTTAAAGTTCCAATTATATTTAATTCTTTATTGGAGTCGTGAAAACTTTAATAAGTCATCCATTAAATCTACGTGGCTAACTATCATTCTACGACAACAGAATCTTTTAATTCCAAGTTGATTGAAAGCATCATCAGAACTCTCGCCCTTCTCGAGAAGTTCAAGATATGGTTTATATACGTGAGCTATAAGTTTGCCACAAGAAAAACATCGAATGGGTATTATTATAATCAATTCACCTTTTAAAAAATAGTATATCCAATTGAAAATAATATAAGGGATAAAAAAAATTTTTCGAAAATAATTAAATTTTCCTTAAATTATCCAAAAATTTTTTTTACATTATCAATTTAATATTTTATCAAAATCGATGAATTATGATAATATATTAAGAATTATATATTTGAAGGAGAAAAATATGAGTTATGTAAAATTTAAAGTTCCTGACGATATAAAGAATGAATTAAAAAATATCTTGGGGACTATAGCAGAAGCAAGAGACTCTAAAATAAGGAGAGGAATGAATGAAGTTACTAAATCTATTGAAAGAAGTAATGCCAAAATTGTCGTTATGGCTGAAGATGTAAGCCCTCCGGAGATTCTTTTTCATGTTCCTTTATTATGTGAAGAAAAATCAATCCCATATGGCTATTTGTCCACAAAGAAAGAATTAGGGAATACTGTTAGAATTAATGTAGGAGCATCTGCGATAGCAATTGAGAATTTAGGAACTGGAAATGAGAATATTTTAGACAACGTTATTAAAAAGTTAAGCACCTTGAAGAAATGAGATGGTGAAATAATTGGTTAAATTAGATAAGTCAAAAGGAGCACAAGCTGATGATAATTCCATTCCAGCAGAAGTTATACAGATTGTAGGCAGAACTGGTTTAACTGGTGAGATTAGTCAAATAAAAGTAAGAATTTTAGAAGGTCCAGATAAAAATCGAATTTTAACTAGAAATGTAAAAGGTCCTGTAAGGGAAAATGATATCGTAATCTTAAGAGAAGTTGAAAGAGAAGCTAGAAAAATTAGAAAAAGAAGGTAATAATAAATTCCTTTCTTTTAAGTTTTATTCATCAAAATATCCTAATAATTTTAAATTCTTATACTCGTTGTGTAAGAATTCTCGTAATGCTGTTCTAATTGCCTCAGAGCGACTTGGGATAATTTTCATCTCGATTAATTTTTGTATATTTTTATCATAACATTCAGGAATATTAATAGTAATATTTTGCATTGATGGTTTTTTCTTTTTTTTCTTATCTGGCAAAGCTACTTACTTCCTTCTAGTTATAGCTGCAAAATAATGACGTATAAATATTTTAGAGTAAAAGGGATGACAAAAATAATTGCTACCCTTAACTTATTCCATCTTTTTAATAATAAATTATAAGTAAAACTTGTTTATAAAATTATCTCTCCCTATATAAAGTATTTAAAGCATTCTAAATCAGATATAAATTATTTTGAAAAATTTATTTAGAATTTGAACGATTATTAGCATATATATATATTGTGATTGAAAATGTTTTACTATAATAATCTATGTTCTTTTTTTACATATCGTCCTCTAGTTTCTATAATAGAGATGTTCTTTATTATTTCATTACAATTTTCAATTCTTTTTTCTTTATACTCTGAGCGATAACCCTCGATAAAGGCATTAAAACATAGTTTAAAGCTATCTCCATGGGATGAAATTAGAACTCTTTTTAGAAGATGCAAATCAACGCTTTTATCTTCTATAGAATCGGAATAATCATGGAGGCCAAAGTCGATAAGAAATATGTCTTCTTTTTGCGTTACAATTACATTACTCGTAGTTATATCACCATGAATATGGCCGTTAGTATGCAAAATAGCAATGATATGTCCGAGTTTAGTAAAAATATTCTTCTTATTTATAAGATTTAAAGACGAAATTAGATTTTTCAGCTTTTTACCAGAAATATATTTCATAATTATTGTTGAGTTTTCTATGTCGATTTCATACACTTGGGGAGTGTTTACTCCATACTCTTTTACTTTTATAAGAGCACGTGCTTCATTTAGAGTTCTTATAGTACGAATTTTTTTATCAAGTTGTTCAATTCGATAGTTTTTAGGGACACGTTGTTTAAATATTACTTCTTTGTCAAACCAATGTCCATAAAATAAACTCGCTTCTGCACCTTTATGAATTAACTCCTTTTTAGTAACGTTAGACTCTATCATTTATCACCTATTTTCTCCAAGGAATATTAATATTGTCCATTCTTTCTTTTGGTTTGATTATTGTATCAGAAATTTTTTGTTCTCCGCTTTTTTTATGCCTCAAAATTCCTGTCCATGCGATCATAGCACCATTATCCCCTGCAAACTTTAAAGGTACTACCTCAAATCTAGCATTATGTTCATTACTGATAGATCTTATCATTTCTTGTAACCTTTTATTCGCTGCTACACCTCCAGTAAGTAAGACTTCTTGTTTTTCTGTGTGAGCAAGAGCTCTTTCTGTGACTTCCGTAAGCATTGAAAAAGCAGTTTCTTGTAAGGAAAAAGAGATATCTTTTAAAAAGTAATCTTTACCATATTTTTTGGAATTCAATAACCTCTTGGCAGCAGTAAATAGCCCAGAAAATGATAAATCCATTCCTTTAACAATATAAGGGAGAGTGAGATATTTATCAGACTTTTTTGCTAGTTCTTCAATTTTAGGACCACCAGGGTGAGCGATGCCAGCTTCTCTAGCAAAAGAATCAAGTAAATTGCCTACAGGAATATCTAAAGTCTCTCCAAAAACTTGATATCTTCTAGATTCAAAAGCACTAACTATTGTATTACCACCGGATACATAAAGTGTAAGTGGATCCTTAATTTTGCACATTAACCTTCCTATTTCTATATGTGCAATACAGTGGTTAATTCCAACAATAGGAATACCCAAACTTTGGCTTAACAAACGTGCTACAAGCGCACCTATTTTTAACACAGGTCCAAGACCGGGACTTTGACTAAAAGCGATCAGATCAATATCTTTAATTGAACATTCAGCTTGAGCGAGAGCTTCCTTCAAAATTCTCATAAAATTATTTAAATGCTGTTCGCGAACTAATACAGGGTGGAGTCCTCCTTTTTTAGGAATATACATGTCATTGACTGAACTTAAAACATTCCCATTATAATCAACGATTCCAACACCCCACGTATGGGCAGTTGATTCAATACCTAAGCAAAGGCTTTCATTTAGCTTCATTATATCCGCCAATTATATCTATTAGCGAAATTTTGGAAAAATAGACAAAATCCAAAAGAAAATTAATTATCTCTTTTATTACTCTTTTGATTTCATGCGTTTTCTTGGAGTTCTTCTAGAAGCTACTTTAGCTGCTCCTTTACTTCCCTTTCTTTTGAATACTGTATAGCCGCATTTCCCACAAGATGATCTGTCGTAATGATCAGCAAGAAAATAAGAGGGTCCGCATTTAGGACATGTTCTATGAGTTCTTATTAATTTATTTCCTTCAATTTTATATAAATTTGATGTATTGGCCATAATTAAGTCACTTTAAAAGTTAATCATTAATATTCAAATAAATGCTTAAAAGATTCTTTTCTCTTTTTTAATTTATATATTTCTGTCCGTGTTTCTTTTTCTAAATTCCTTGTTTGAACGTGAAATGGTTCAAAATATTGTAGTTCATTTGCATTTTCATAGATGTGCGCAATACCGATATCATGACCAGAACCAAAATGAGTTTTGATATTTCTGATAATAGTCAATTTTTCATTTGACTTTTTCAAATCAGCGATTTTTTTTTTTAATTCCAACCTGTTAGGAGTTCCTTGTCCAAAATGTTCAATTCTGAATTTCAATTCAGTCCTATCTATTAAAGGATTCTTTTTTTCTTCTAAAATCTTGATTTCAAATGACATTGTGAACCTTTTAACGATTGTAATTCTATGTAGATCAGATAACTTAAAGAATATATAAAGTTATAAAACATTAAAGAACAATAAGAAATAAAATTTTGGTTTTTTGAATATTGTAATGAATTTGAACCTAAATCAAAGTAAGAGATGTCGGAAATGTTAAATTTACCCGAAAAAGAGAGAACAAAATTTACCAAACCATTAGGAAAATTAATTTCTGGTACTAGGACAGAAACTATCCCTAAAGTTGAGAAAATCATTAGAAAATTTTTAAATTCGGGCTTTAAAGTTAATATTTACCTTGTTGGTGATATTGTATCTAATGATTTTATTGAAAATAACTTTTTAAATAATTATATTCGTGTCTGTGTTGTTGATGAAAAAACTCAAAGAGATAAAATCATTATTAATTCTCAGGAACTATTTGAGGAGATCATTGAATTTAAGAACCCAAAAGGTACAATCAACATAGAAAGCTTTAATTTATTTAAAAAAATTTTATTTTCAAAAAGAAAAACATTGATCAAAATTGTAGAAGGAGAGGAAGATCTATTAGTTCTTCCCCTCATTTCCGAATTAAATTATGATAAAAATTTAAAAGATTTAATATTTTATGGACAACCTCCTATCACAGATTCAAAACAACCTATTCCAGAAGGAATAGTGATGGTGGAATTAGATAAGAGAATACAGAAAGCCGTCAAAAAGTTTTTATCAATATTGCAAGAACATTAGCGAACTCTTAACGCATACTTACCAGGAAAATGAATTTTCAAGTATTCAGCAAATTTTGATTCTTGAGGTTGTATAATTATAACTTCCCCTGTAAAATCATCACTTAGACTGTGAGTTTTACATTTAGGACAGATTTGCTCATTTTTTGTTATTAAATGGCAATTCTTACATGCGCGCTCTTTTGAAATAGTAATACACCTTCTTTATCTTTATTTTTCAATATCGGCTTTTTCATCTGTCTTTTTTTCTTCTTTCGCCGAAAACTCTTCTTCAATATCTTGTGTAATCCACTCTTCTTTACCTAAGAATTTTTGTCTCATTGTTAATCCTAATTTCCCACTTCTACCGGTACCTAATGAAACAGCAATAATCTTTGATCTTACAACATCATTAACTTCCAGAATTTTTCCCGTTTCCTTCCCGATGAATCGATTTCCTACTTGTTCGTAGGAAATATAATCATCACAGATCTGAGATACATGAACTAGCCCATCTAAAGGTCCTAGTCTTATGAAAGCTCCGAAATCTACTACTTCTACAACTTCTCCTTCCACAACCTCTGAGATAACTGGTTTAAAGGCTAGAATTGTAAACTCCACTTCATGAAATGTGTTGGCATTTCCAGGAATGATAATTCCAGGTCCAACATCAACGACATCGACTATAGCAATTATAAATCCATAATCTTTCGTAATTATTCCCTCATAATCCTCAGAGAGAATTATGCGAGCCGAAACTTCTTTAGGTTGATCAAATAAGAACGGAGGAATCTCAATTTTACCTTGAATTTGAAAGAGTTTAAAAATTGCAGGACACCAGATAAACAGATGAAATATGATTAACCTATAAAATATGCCATAAAATTAATAATTTTTGGTTTTCCTCCGAACAGAAGGAAACAAATAGGGTTCTTTAATTACCTTCAAAAAACAATTATAAATTGAAGCAAAACAAAAAATAAAAAAAAAGAATGTAAATTTTATTTTTTTATCCTTTTTACCAGCCATTTTGGCATAACAAGAGACAAATAAGTTAATATGTAAAAAGCTACAGCAAAAATCCACGCAATATACACAAATATTGAGTATCCAGGATGATTTAGTAAAACAATCATTAATGTGTCTCCTATAAACATTAAGAAAAAGAAGATCATACATATCATCGCATAAAACAATAGTTTTAGACCTGTTAAAGCAATTTTGTCATCAGTTTCCTTCATAGCTCTTCTACATGTCACAGCAATGATGATATAAATTAAGTATGAATATAATACCAAACTTAATGTTGAAAATAATCGAATATTTAATTGCCCTTCATAATCTACCGGTGGAACGCCCCACCAATTCCAGGGTAAAAACAGCATAATTACTATGAGGATTCCTATTAGAATCAATGGAATGAATAAACTCTTCCCTTTATTTGTAATTTGACTTACGAATTTGTATAGGAAAATATCCGCAAAAACAACCATTGAATACGCAAAAGGTAAAGAAAAACGATAAATTTCTTTATAAAATCCCGTAATAATTGCTTCGGCTAAACCTACTGCCAACATTATTAATGCCAATGTAAAAAAGGTAAAAGTGATAGAAAGATAAAGTGGAGGAGTTACTTTTCTCTCACGCCATTTAAAATACATCTTTATAGTTAAGAAAATCCCAAAAACAGAAAGAATAAGGTAGTAAGGAAATATTGGTAAGACTCGAATCTCAAAAGGGGTATATGTCATAAAAGATTAATAAAAAAAGTTATTTTTAAATCTTTTTAGGATAAGATAGTCTTTGGCTTTAGATAAAAATTATAACATAATATAAAATAGATAAAATAGATACTTTTGTAATAATTTAAATGAGTTGAGCTATCTTTTCACATGTGCGCCTGCAATCCAGTAAGATTAACCCAAGTCGTACGTCTTTATCTGCAGACACTGTTAGTACAGCATTTGGACCAGCTTGGAGAATTAAAAGATAGCCATCACTTCCCTTAATGTACAGCTGGTCAAAATCGCCTTTATTCATCTCGATAATAGCTCTTTCGGATAAGGAGAGTAAAGCTGCGGTCATTGCGGCAATTCTTGTTTCATCAACATCTCGTGGAAGAGCCGAAGCAATTGGAAGCCCTTCCGCCGATACTATGGCTGCGGCTTTTACTTCCGGGATAGCTGACAAGAGTTTTTTCAAAAGTTCATCAAGATTTTCGGGGGTACTGGGTTCCATCTCGCTCAATTACTCCTTCACTTTTAGTTATTCTTAAAGAAACTTGATAATTTATTAGATAATAATTATCTTAAACCATATTTATATTTAAAGTAGATTGTGTTATTTATTTTTTTTTATTCGTTTTATATATAAAAATGTTCCTTATTATTAGTTTATTAAGTTGTATAATATCTGGATAAAAGTGCATAAAATTGTTTAATACAATAAGATAATGTCTTTCTAATAATTTATTTGAGAGAAATGAAAGGTTTTTTTCTGAAAAGTTTGTAAGGCAATTATAATAAGTTATGAGACTTAGTAGTTTCAATCATTATATTTATATTTTCGGGCTTGACTTTTGCGTTTATTTGCTGAGTTGGACTTATTATTAAAGAGACATTATTCTTCTGAGCTTTTGTCATTAATTTTATGACATATTTTTTAACTTGGGTGACAGATCCAAAAGTTAAGTGAATAGCGATATCAAGATTGCCAATGAAACATATTTGGTTTGTAAATTTTTCAAAGAGTTGAAATATATCAACTCCCGCACTTGGTTCAAAACCCTGTATTGCATCAAATCCGATTTCCAAAAATGCATCCAAAAAATTCGGAATGTAACCATCAGAGTGTAAAATGACCAAATTATGTTTATGGTGGATATGTTTTACAATTTCTTGGTATTTTACAAGAAACAGCTTTTTCCATAGACTCGTTGAAATAAACTCGTTTTTCTTATAAGCACAATCATCAGCAACAAGAAATAGGTTAACCCCAATTTTCTGCAATGTTATTATCAATTTCTTTAAATAATCTGAAAAGAAATTAATTACACTTGAAATAAGAGAGAATTTTTCTTTTTTTAGACATCTTGAAAAATAGAGGAATCCCATTGATTGCCATGTCTTTTCGAATAAACCTGGTAGTGATAAAACGATATTCAGCTTTTGCTTTAATTGAGGCCACATTTTTTCTAATAGCATTAAACTTTCTTCAGTTGGAAGAATTAAATGATCCCAATTATCGATTATACTTTTACTTTTGAAAACACCATCCCATTGATACCAATCATTCTTATAGATTCTCCCCCACCCATCCACTCTAATTTGCTTATTTACCGAATAACCTCCTGGTCCTCGTCTGAAATCCCATAGAGAAATAGCATCGAATCCTAACCTCTTTATAATATCGAAATTCTTTTGATTTAGGAAAAAATCTGATGATTTAACATTAATTTTATATAAGTTGATATACCTATTTAAGAAGGTTACTTCAGGGTATCCAGGACAATATAAGGGAACCGTGGATGTCTCTTTTGTTTGCAGTGTTTTAATGAAATCTGTTTCAAATTGATCCATACCAAAGATATTTAGAAACCAAAGTATAATTATTTGATTATTAATTATTAAAATAAGTAAATTGATGTTTAAATGATTAATATGGACTTCTGGGCTCTTGTTGATTTTATATATAATTTAGGATTATCATTGATTCTTTTCATATTTGCTCTTATAATGGTGTTTATTGCATACGGCGGTCATAAGGCTAAAAATCGATATGGAGCGGTTTCCACGGTGCTTACCGGGGCTTGTTTAGTTGCTTTTGGACTATACAATCTTCTTTTCCACTTTTTTCCTTACCCTTATAATGGTTTCATGGTCTGGTGGATAGGGATTAATCTCCTTCTCAACGGTATCTTTGTTATGATTATTAGATTAAAAATAAAAAAATATCACGATTATAAGGACATTGCTAAAGAAGAAAAATCTCGTTTGAGAAGATTTATCGAAAAAATGACAATAGAGAATCCTTATAAAGAGGAAATTCCTTTTAAAATGGAACTAATAAGAAAAAGTTTTCATTTAATGGGATTATTGGTAGTATTTGCTCCTATTCTCACATTATTAATTAGCGATGGAGTTATCATTCTAATTTATCAATTAAAATCATCATATGAACTTTTATGGGGGAGTGTCTCACTTTTTCCTTATGTACTTGGAGATAATCAAGCTGTCATTGGTCTTACGATGATGGGTTTATTAGGTGCATTAATATTTGCGCTAATATCTGATTTACTTCGTGTAATAAAAGGCCCTGAATATTCCCTTTTTAACTTTATTAGTCGGTCCATTCTTAGAAATAAAGAAAAGAATGCATTAGGTCCACAAATTTATATTATTACTGGAATCGTATTTTCTTATATGTTGTATATGGCAAATATTCTTTACCTTGAAGTTTTTTATGCAGGAATATTGATTGCATGCTTCTCTGATGCAGCCGCGGCTCTGATTGGAAGAAAGTTTGGGAAACATAAGATTCTTTTAAGGAGTAAGGATGTAAAATCTATTGAGGGTTTTATCGCAGGAACAACTGTGGCTTATATAATTGGACTAATTTTTGTTGGACCTATTTATGCCATAGTGGGAGCATTAATCTTTTTCGTGACTGATTATTTACCAGCTGTAACAGCAGATAACATATTAAATCCAATTTTTATTCCAATAGGGATTCAATTTTTTATTTTATTATTAGGTTTGCATGTAGGATGGTAATTTGACAGTGGCTGATTTAATTAAAGAATTTCAGGGGATTGAATTAGCTATTTTTGATTTAGATGGAATTGTTTATAGAGGGGATCAATTAATCTTAGGTGTAGATAAAGTAATTCATCAATTGAAACAAATATCAATAAAAGTAGTTTATAATTCAAACAATTCCACTGCTTCTCGTCAGATGTATGTTGATAAATTAAAACAATTTAATATAAATAGTCAAATTAATGACTTCTATACAAGTGCTTCAATCACCGCTAAAGAGATTTCAAAATTAAAAGAGAAAGCAAAAATCTTTATAATTGGTGAAATTGGGTTAAAAGAGGAATTAAAGGCTTATGGACATGAAATAATGACTGCTAAATCAGATTATAAAGAAGTAGATTTCGTAATTGTAGGTTTAGATCGCGATTTTAACTATAACAGTTTAGCATTTGCCCAGAAGTGTCTTTTAGAAGGAAAAGCTCAATTTTATGCTACTAATGCTGATGCGACCCTACCAGTTGCTGATGGATTTTTACCAGGTGCAGGTGTAATGGTAAAGGCCCTTGAATTTTGTACTGGTATTAAACCGATTAAGATCTTTGGGAAACCTGAACCATATGGTATTGAATTAATTCTCAGAGAAGCCAAAATAGAACCTAACAAAGCTGTTATCTTTGGGGACCGTTTAAATACTGATATTGCAGCAGGAAATTTAGCACGTATAAAGACTGCACTGGTATTAACTGGTGTTACTTCACGAAATGAGTTAGATCAGATAAAATCAAAGAAAAGGACAAGTTTTGATAAAAATTTAATACCAGATATTGTTTTAGAAAAATTAAACGACATTTTTATGTCCTAATCTCTTAAAAGTTATATAGATTCTTTTTATGTAGTTTTATAAATTATAGATACTTTTGATAACACCAATTATCTAAAAGAGAATTTTTTTAATCTAGAATTTTTATTACTTAGGTGCATTAAATTTTTGAGGTTTTAGGTATGGAGGATTTAGAGGATATAAATATAGAGAATTTAGAGGATTTAGATATAATTGGAGAATTAAATATAGTTGTAAGAGATAGTAGTTCCTCTTTTTCGAAAGAATTAGAAGATCTGATAGAAAAAGCTCGTACTCGCCAAAAAAGAGTTGAATATTATTCTGATAATGTAATAATATATTCTTATAAGAAAGAACTAAATTTGGGACAAACCATTTTAATATTTGAAACGATTTATAGAAATACAAATGAGAACAATGTGGAATTTTCTTATATTGCTAATAAAAGTATGTATGGATCCCATTTAATTTACTTAATTAATAGAGCGGAACTAAGATCGAAATAATCGATGAAAATTTTGTGCAAGCTAAGATAAGGTATTAAAAGAGTCAATCCCTAGTAAGAGAATTTTTAGAGTTTCATAAAATGCCGGATCTATGCAACATTATTTTACCCATTTCAATAAAAATCTCTTCTACATTACGGCCATCCTTAGATGAACATTCAATATATCCATATAAATTATAGCTTTTTGCTAAATCATATGCATCCTGAGTAGAAACTGTTCGTTTATATTGTAAATCTAATTTTCCACCAACCATAATGACAGGTAATAACTGTTCTTTATCTCCAATATATCCTTTTTTGAAAATCTCTATCCAATCTTTAAAGTTCTTCAAGCTCGAGTACCTTGTAATATCATACATGAAAATTCCACCAGAAGAGCCTACAACATAGCTTGGTAATAAAAATCTAAAACGATCTTCACCAGCAAAATCCCATATTTGTAGACTAACTCTTTTTCCTTCTACTTTTATTTTTTTTACGTGAAAGTCTACTCCAATTGTCATTGTGGAATTACCTTTGAAGATTCCTGTTAGATATCTTGTAACTAGTGTCGTTTTTCCCACTCCTCCATCTCCAAAAAGGCATACTTTATACATCGCATCACTTTCCATTTTCCAGTACCTCATATTAGAATTTATTAAAGACTATCTAGCTTTACTCAAAAATTTAATATATCTATAATTTATAGTTCAAAAAATGTATTTTAAATTAAATAATTTATACATAATCCCATATTTTAATTTGGATCAAGGTAATTTAATTTTAAAACTAATTTGTTTTCAACAATTTTGAATTATCTTTAGAATAATATTTTAAAAAGTAATAGTTAGAAAGACGCATGTTCAATATTGAATCAACTTGAATAAACTCATTTGGAGAATGAGCATAACCGCCCAACCCTAAACCACCAACTATAAAATCTAAGCCCAAATCTTTTTGAATTTGGCTTAATGGGGCTGATGCTGCACTCAATGGCCAAATTTCAGCTTTTACCTTTAGTGTCTGAAAGCTTTTTAATAAACTTGTTGTAAGCTTTGAGTTTATACTAACTCTAGAACCTTCATAACAAATATTTTTGGTTAATTTTACTTGTAATTTCGATTTTTCAGCAAATTTTTCAATTAAACTTTTTATTTCTTTATAAATTTCACCAACCGAAATATCATGAGAAAATCTAATATCAATATTACATTCCGCACTAATAGGAACTATATTTTTTATGCCTTCTCCCAAATAGCCCGACTTTAAAGTAGAAATATTAAATGTGGGATTAAATAAAAAGTCAATAAATGCTTCTTTTGCATTTTCTTCAAATGTTTGAGTAATTCCTGCCTTCATCTTTATTTTGTTAATATCGATTTTATTACTTAAGGTATCTATTATTATTTCTTCTTGATTGTTTAGTTTGTATGTCCTTTTTAAAGAGGGAATATTGAATTTATTTTCGGAATAAATATGATTTAACAAACATATTAATTCAACTGCAGGGTTTGGTATGATCGAACTATAAGCAGAGTGAGTCTCTTCATTTTCAGAAAATAGCTTAATATTGAGGGAAAGAATACCCTTATATCCTAATTTAAGTACTGCTTTTCCCTCCAAGTCTAACTTAGCAGCAGGATAATATGCATTGCCACATTTTTTAAATAGATCTTTTTGATTCTTCAAAAATTTTAATAATGTAGGTGATCCAACTTCTTCTTCTCCATCAAATAATAAGAGCAAAGAGATTGGTAACTTTTTACTTTCCTTTAGGATCTTTATGACATTTAAAAAGCTTAGAAGAGGAGTTTTAGAATTATACGCTCCTCGTGAGACAATACATTTTCCTAACATATCTAATGGTTTTGGCAAGATTCGTATTTCAGCAGAAAAAGGACCTGAAAACCATTTTGTATCATCATGAACTGGCTGAGTATCATACATCATGTAAATCAGTAATGATGATTTTAATTGGCCCTCTACTTCTGCAAAGATTAGGGGATTTATTTTACCTTCAATTTCATCTACTTTTTGAGTAAATGGTGAGATATAGCTAATTATAAACTCCATAGCATCTTGAATTCCTTTTTTATTTAAAGTATTGCTTGGGATCTTTAAGAATTCAATTAAGTCTCTTTCGATAAATTTTCTGTTTGATTTTTTTAATAATCCCTCTATTTCTTTATCATCTGTTCCATTCTCCATATATTAAAAATTTATAGAAGGATTAATTAACTTATTTATTAGAAGATTTCTCCACACAGAAAATGAATGATATAGGGTCACGTAAGGACCAAAAATTGAAAATCTTAACCCAGATCTTAAAAAAAATAAAAATTGAAGGTAAGTTAAAAGGAGTATTACTTTCATTTAGAGAAGGAAGTATAATTTCAGAAAATTTAACTGAAGAATGTCCGCAATTTAACGCTGACGAATTTTCTTCTATGTGTGCCTCTGCATTAGAAAGTATAATAGGTTTGGGGAAAACTATTGGAGGAAAAACATTTAATAAAGCTGTTGTAGAATTAGAACATTATACTATCATAATTATTGTGTGTGACGAGAAAACATTTCTCTCACTCATATTAAACGAAAACTCGAAAATCAATAATCTATTCACCAATATTGAAGATTATATAAGAAAATTAAGATTATTATATTAAAAATTACATAATTACTTCTTGTTTTCTGAATCTATCCATTTTAAATACTTAACACCAATTTGAACTGCTTGTCCTAATGCTTCTTTTTCTATTACTTCAGGTTGATCTTTTCTTGTATGATAATAGGGGACAAGTTCATCTTTTAAACTCAAACCGAAAAACGAGGTAGCAGGAATCTTCTTTTTGCTAAACGCTGCTGCATCCGTTGCTCCGAAAGGAACCGAGCTTATTTTCGCATTCTTATTAAGGTTGCTAGCAATCTTATATAAGGTTTTAAAGACTATAGGATCATGTTTAGCTCCAATTCCTGGTTCTCTATCTATGCATATGAGAATATCCTTTTTAGCTATACTATCATAATTGATAACTATAGTTTGATTCTCTTTTAATTCTTTAATATGAGACATTATATATCTTTTAGATCCTCTTAGCCCTGCTTCTTCACCAGCAAAAGATATTAGATATACTCTGGTATTTGTAGGATATATATCTTGATTATTTTTATTTTCAAAAAGATACTTTCCTATTCCCATTATAATAGAAACTCCCGATAAGTTATCAACAGCTCCAGGAACAGGGTGATAACTGTGAAAAAATATATAAACAATTCCTATTGGTGTAAATGCTAAAAAAAATATACCAAAGGAGAAAAATAAAATTTCGAAGTTAAAAGATATCAACTGAAATATAAGTTTTAAAAGGAGTATTATAAAAATAACTGCTACTCCAAAGTAACCTAAATTAATTATGATTTGTCCCAGCCGTCCAAAGTAATAGAATGTATTGAATTCAAAAGCAGAATCATGATGTGCAGAAAAAATGATAGTATTTTTTACCTCTTCAGAAGGGTCAATAATCCCAATTACATTTTTTGATTTCTTTCTTGGAAAAAGAAAATCAAAGACTTCATAATATTTCATTACATTCAAAATAAAGTAACAGATTGCAATAGCAACTAAAACAACTGCAATGATAATGAATAAGGTACTATAAAATGATTCAATTCGCCAATTATTTAGCTCAATCAATAATGATAACCAATATAGACTAATTGCAATCAAAACTAGTATCGCACCATAACGTATTCCACCAAGAAAGGCATGAGGATGACTACTATATTCTTCTTGGTAAGCTTCATCACAAATTTTTTTAAATTCTTCTTCTATTTTATTACCTGTTAGAATTTCTTCTACAGTCCCAGATTCTCTTGGTCCAATTTCATTACAAATATTTTCAATGAATTTATACATGTAATTCTGTAATTCATTTTCCATTACTTTTTTTACGCCGGTCTCTTGTATGATTTATATTATATAAACCCTCAATTCCAGATAAAATTTTTTCAAGTTTATATCAAAAAAGTCAAATATTCTCTATTTGCACTAGATTTTAAATAAATCATTAATTTCCTCAAATAATTAAGGATATTATATTGACTCTTAATTTAATTATGGTTTCAAATAGCATTTACAAAGGAATGAATGAAAAAAAAATAGAAGAATACGTTGAGAAGATAATTCCTCAATTAACTCTAAGAGAAAAGGTCTACTTAATGTCTGGGCATCATTTTTACAAGTTTCTATTAAAAGATAGAAAAATTGGTGCTCGCCCTTATCCAGGTGGTGGTGTTAAACGCCTTAATATTCCTCCTTTTATGTTTACTGATGGCCCTAGAGGGGTGATTATACCAGGATCCACTTGCTTTCCTGTATCTATGGCACGGGCTGCTACTTGGGATATTAATTTAGAGGAAAAGGTTGGTGAAGCGATAGGTAAGGAAGCAAGAGCTCGTGGAGCAAATCTTTTTGGAGGTGTTTGTATCAATTTATTACGTCATCCATCATGGGGAAGAGCTCAAGAAACATACGGAGAAGATACATTTCTTCTTGGAGAAATGGGTAGTTCTTTAGTTCGAGGGGTACAAAAGCATAATGTAATGGCAACTATTAAACATTTTGCCGCAAATAGCATAGAGTTTTCAAGGTTTAAAGTCAATGTAAGAATGGATGAACGTACTCTACGAGAAGTCTATCTACCACACTTTAAGCGATGCATCGATCAAGGATGCGCAACTGTTATGTCAGCTTATAATAAACTTCGAGGAGAATATTGTGGGCAAAATTCTTATTTATTAAAGACTATCCTAAAGGAAGAATGGAACTTTAAAGGTTTCGTACATTCCGATTGGATGGATGGACTTTATAACACAATTAAAGGTATTAAGGGCGGATTGGATGTTGAAATGCCAAGACCTAAATATTACGGTCACAAATTAATCAAAGCTGTAAAAAAAGGATTAGTCTCTCCTGAGTTGATTGATGAATCTGCCAAAAGAATAATCCTTACTGTATTGAAATTTGTTATGAGGGAAGACCCTCAAAAGTATGATGAAAGCTTAGTTGGTTGTGAGGAACATATTCAATTAGCTCAAAAAATAGCCGAAAAGAGCATGGTTCTACTTAAGAATGAACAAGATATTCTTCCCCTGCAAAAAGAACATCTAAAAAAAATAGCTGTTATTGGACGTTTAGCCGAATTAAAAAATACTGGAGATCATGGGAGTAGTCGAGTCAGACAAGAAAATGTTACTACTGTATTGCAAGGTATAAAGAATTTTGCCGGAAAAGATATTGATGTTGTTTACCAAAATGGCTTTAATTTAAAAAATGCTTTAGATGTAGCACAAACTACTGATGCTGTCATATTAGTTGTAGGGTATACTTATAAAGATGAGGGAGAATATATCAAGGAATATCCTAGAAAAGTTGGAGATAGATTAGACCTTAGGCTTAAATCCAGAGAAGTTAAGCTCATTAATGCGATTTCAAAAGTAAATCCTAATTGTGTGGTCATATTAGTTGGAGGAAGTGCAATAATAGTAGAAGAATGGAAGCATAATGTTCCGGCCATTATAATGAGTTGGTATTCCGGAATGGAAGGAGGAACTGCTCTAGCTAATGTCATTTTTGGTAAGATTAATCCTAGTGGGAAGTTACCCTTTACAATCCCTAAAAATACTTCAGAATTACCTTATTTCAATGCCTTTGTTGCTGAAATTGAGTACAAATATTATCATGGTTATACCAAATTTGAGAAAGAATCTATAGAACCAGCCTTCGCCTTTGGTTTTGGATTAAGTTATACTAAATATAAGTATGATAATTTACATTTAGAAGCAACAGATGATAAAGTTATTGTGAAGGTTGATGTTACAAATATTGGAAAGTGTGATGGAGAAGAAATTGTTCAAGTATATGTAGGTTTTGAGAACTCAAGAATTGAGCGTCCAATAAAGCTTCTAAAAGGATTTAAAAGAATAAACTTGAAATCAAATGAAACTAAAAGAGTACATATAGAATTTTTAAAAAGAGATTTAGCATGGTATAATCCAGAATCAAAATCATGGGAGATTGAAGCCATTGTATACTCAATTTATGTAGGTTCTTCATCTAAGCTTGAGGATCTTTTAAAATTAGAAATAACGATTAATTAAGTTAACTTTTAAATCAAGTTTAAGCTACTTTGGTTAGAATTAATTATTCAATCTTTATGAAATTATACTGCTTTTCTCTTTTTTTTTTTAATTCAAATAAGTTATTTAAAGTGATTAATTCGATTATTTCATCTTCTTTCATATGATGATCATCAAAGGATAAAATGGAATTTGGTTTTAAAACTCGGAAAAATTCCTTTATAATACATTCTTTATCTTCGATTCCGTGTAGTACATCAAAACAAATTATTACATCAATAGTGTTATCTTCAAGGTTAGTTTTGCAATCTGTTTGGATAGTTTCTATATTTTTAAAATTTTTTTTATTTGCTTTATTTTCCACTTTCTTAATTGCTAATGGATGAATATCAGCAGCAACTACCCTCCCGTTAGGACCAACTTTTTCTGCTGCTGCCAGTGTATAACTTCCAGGACCGCATCCATAATCTAGTACATAATCTCCCTCGTTAATTCCCGCCTTTTCGACCTTTTCTATTGGAGGATGAAATAGATCCCGGATCCTAAAGAGAAAGCTCATTCCACGAAAATCGACATTTGATTTATTCATTTTCCCCACAGAAAAATATTAATGTTTCTAGTAATATTAGGATCAATTTAAATTTTCAAAGCAAATTAATAATCTCCTAGAAAAATATATGAAGCTTTGTTTAATTAGAAATTATATGAGTCAAATTGATAAAGTTAAATCTTTTTTCAGTCATGGTCATAGTTGTTCTCAAACAATACTTAAGACTTATGGTCCAAAATATGGTATTGATGAAGATCTAGCATATAAAATAGCAAGTACTTTTGGAGGAGGAATCGCCAGAACTGGAAATACTTGTGGAGCGGTTACAGGAGCTTTAATGGTTATAGGTTTAAAATATAGAAATTTAGACATTGAAGACCAAATGAATAAAGATTTGACATATGAGATGGGGAAAGAATTTATAAATAAGTTTAAAAGTATTAATGGAACAATTATATGTAGAGAGCTTCTTGGATGCGATATCAGCACTATTGAGGGAAGCGAAAAAGCTGAAAGAGACAATTTATTTGAGGAGTTATGTCCTAAATTTATTATAAGTTCTGCAGAATTGTTAGAATCTATATTAAGTGATGAGAAAAACGAAAAATGAATTTTCAATTAAATGATTTAATACAAAAAATTAAGGATTTGTATTCTAAATATGATATTAAAGAAAAAGTCGGAATTTGCTTCAAACTCCAAATAGAGAAAAATCCTTTAGATATTATTGGAGTATTAGACTTCCTCAAATACAAATTAAAAATATGGGGAAATTCAAATATATTCTGTTATCAAGGAAAACTTTTTTATGATAATTATATCCTTGTTGTAGGTTCTAATTACATAGAAGAAGCTAAAGATATTGTACTGTTTATCTTTCTAAAAGAAGTTTTAGAAAAAGAAGTTTTTAGCATTTTAGATGATTTTGACTATGAAAATGATCTTGAAGAATATTTAAACAAGAAAATTTCTGAAGGTTTGGTTAAAGGTTATCCTAATGATATTAAATTAGAAAAAAAAATTACTGATCACATCATAGAGCTATTAAAGGATTAATAGTAGAGTTATTTTATATTTTTTATTTTTCTCCTTCTCTTTATTAAAGCTTAATCCCATTCAACTTAATTAGATCTCGATACCAGTAAGCGCTCTTTTTCCAGGTTCTCTCAAGAGTGTTATAATTAATATGGATCAATCCAAACGTTTTAGAATAGCCATAAACCCATTCAAAATTATCTATTAAGGACCATACAAAATATCCTTTAACTTTTACTCCATCATTTATAGCTTGATGTATTGCTTCAAGATAGGTTTTTAAATAATTAATCCTGTCATTATCTTTAATAATTCCATCAACACTTTTGTTATCTTTACATGCAATACCATTCTCTGTAATGTAAATAAGGGGATTGTTATAATCTTTCCTAATTCGAATTAGTAGATCATATAAACTAGAAGGACATACTTCTTGACCCATTTGGGAATATTCTTGCCCTTCAATTTTTTCTCTACTAATCAATTTTTGAAGATTAGAAAAATCTTCCTCTTTTTTAGCTCTGACACGAGTGCAGGTATAATTATTGATTCCTAGAAAATCGATGGGGTTATCCTCTAATAATTTTAGATGGCTTTTCATAGGTTTAGGAATATTGAAAGTCTTCATTAGATAAGTCATTATATCTGAAGGGTAAAAAGCCTTTAAAATAGGATCTAAAAACCATCTGTTATATCTTCCATCGATATAATCGGCTGTTTTTTTATCAAGCTCAGAATTACTTTCGGGATATATTTGATCCAAATTAAGTACAATCCCAATTTTGCCATGTGAGTTTTTAGATTGCCTGTATGCTTCTACAGCTTTGGCATGAGCAGTATTGATATTGATTGAAGCAATTAATCCTCCTCTTTCATCTCTTTTATAATTATAAAGACCAAGTGTATAAAACCATAAAGTAAAGACTAAAGGTTCATTAAAAGTAATCCATTTTTCTACACGATCACCATAATGATCAAACATGAAGGAGGCATAATTCACGTAGGCATCTACTACTTCCTCACTTTCCCATGAACCAATTTTATGCAGAGTTAGGGGTAAATCCCAATGATAAAGAGTTATAACAGGTTCAATATCTTTTGCAATTAATTCATTTATTAAATTATCATAGAATCTTATTCCCTTATGATTCACTGTGCCTGTACTAGACGGAAAAATGCGGGACCAAGATATCGAGAACCTATATGCTTGAATACCTAAATCCTTCATTATTTGGATATCTTCTTTATAACGATGATAATGATCACATGCAATATCTCCAGTATCTCTATTTATTACAATTTTGGTATTATGGCATATATCATCCCATACACTTGGACCTTTTCCATCTTCATTCCAAGCACCTTCAATTTGAAAACTAGAGGTGGCAACACCCCAAAGAAATTCATCTGGAAATTTGATTGATTTCATATTTAATTCTCTTTTTATTCTTTACTGGGAAGATATTGTACAAATAAACAATATTCATCACCTTTCATAAGAGTTTTTGGTTGTTCAAATCGTACTTTTGGATTCCATGATGGACGATCCCACCATGCAAAATCTGTTCGACAATGGATTTGATAGCCCATTTCAGGAAATCCAAACTCTTTCCACAACTCTGCATATCTACAACGCGTCACTTTCATTTCAAATCGATTTTTTGTTGCATTTACGGTTTCCTTATCTTGTAAACCAAATGCTTCATTAACTTCCCATTCCAGTTCATTTATTATATCCTCCCATTTAGCCACATCTCTTAAATCTTGAGGATTTAAATTATACCTCTCAAATAATTCAAGATCATCTTTTCTTCTCTCTTCCCTAGTTTCTTCTGCCATCTTAAGGACTTCATTGAAATAAACTTCCCACATTGCATCTCCATATTTATTGTAGAGCTTTGGTAATACACGGGATAAACCTTCAATTTTTCCTCTTAAATGAATTTCGTTTTGAGCGATTTTTATTTTATGTTCATAATTCATGATATAGTTGTATACATAATCCCAATCACCCTTAAATTCTTCTAATATAATGCTCAGGCATCCTAATTCTAGGTGTAATTCATTGTCATCCCATCGATCACCTATCCCAGCAAAAAAATTATATTTCTTCTTTATTTCTTTTACTATTTCGAGACGTTTTGATTGGGATTCTCCTAAATACACATCACCCTTAGGAAACGCTTTTTGATCCAACCACTCTTTCGTATGATCGATAGTATATTTAGATCTTGCTCCAATGTATACAATCTCATACTTATTTGATAATTTAGTTAAACAATTGACACTATTAGGTACAGCTTTATCTTTGAGGATCAATTCACGTTTATTAAATTTTTTTAAATCTTTAATGTAATGATGCCTCTGTCTTGTATCACAGATAGTACCATCAATAAATACTAAAATTGATTTCATTAGATCTTAATTTTTTATCTTTTTAATCAACTTTTCTTTTTTATCAAGATGGAAATTGGCAAGAAAAATAAAAAATTATGAAAATATTAATATGCCTAATAAAATAGAATTTGTATAAGCATGTCATACAAAGAAAAAATTGTAAATAAATTAAGAAAGGGTTATTCTCCTATAGAAGTTAGCCCTAAAGATGAGCTTACTTCCACTTTTAAAAACATCTTTAAACCGATTGTAAATAAAAAAGATTTAAACTTTTTTCTTGACCTTTTTGATACAAATGAGGTCATACTTAGGGCTTGGAGTTTCTTAGGAATATTTTATATTTTAGAGGAAAGTAAAATTGTGGAAGAAGATATAAAATTAAGAATCCAAAATGTCATTTCAGAGATGTTAAAGGATAAAAGGGAAGTTTTGTATTATGGGGGATCAACAGAAATACGAACTTCACTAAGAGAACATCATGTAAGAAGAATTTGTGAATTAGATAACTCTTTAGTCTTTGAGCCTGTTTTTGAGTATTGTAAATCCTTTGAAGGTGAAATAGATTATGTTATAGGAGAATTATTGGAAAATATTGTAGCTAAAACTCCTGATCCATTGATAGAAACATTAATTCTAAGACAAGGCAAGAAAGTTAGGAGAGGAGACTATAACTTAAACACATATATAGTGAAAGCATTTGAGAATTTAGGTAAAATTGTTGAATTAAAAGACATAAATGCTATTACAGAATTGTTTAAAATGTACTTAACTGAAATTAAAGAAGAAAAAAGAAACAATCAAGAGCTTTTAAATAACAAAATGGAACTTAAAAAGAATATTTTTAGAGTTGCAGCTGTATTAGCGTTGCCCCTTGAAGAAGAAACTCTTGAGTTTTTGACCACCTTGAATTATCCATTTGATTCTTTAGATCAAATTGCGAAAAGTTACAAAACCAATGAGAGGTTTAAGAAGATTCTTCTGCAAAAATTAAATGAAAGTGAGAACCCTCGATTAATAACTGACATACTAAAAGCAATCTTAGTGTTAAAGGAAAATATCGAAAATTGGAAAGAAATTGTCATTGACTATATAAAAAAATATCAAATCATCGATGGACCCCTTATTATTGAAATGCAGGAATTAAATACTTTGAACGAAGACAAGATCGTTAGCTTTCTTAACTCTGGAGATAACTGGAGTTTAGATTTCATAAGAGAGTTCTTAGTTACCAATCCCGAAATTCTTGATAAATTGCAAGCCCTAAAAAGAGAGTTTATAAGAATCTTAGAGAATTTTGATGATAATGAAAATAATTTAGAAGAGAAAAAAGAATTGGTTTTAAAACTGATTATAGATTTGAAAAAAACTGATTTAGTTGAATATTGTCTAAAAAATTTTGAATATTTCAAAGATGAAAATTTAAAAAAATTATCGCTTTTTCCAATCCTTAAATTTGGAGAAGAAAAATTATTACTTGCTCTAAAAGAATTGATGAAAGGAAACGATGAAATTGCTAAATTTGTGAGACAATTCTGGAGTCGTTTAGAGAGAAACGATTGGAGATTCTTTTATTGAAAGTATTAAAATAGTGAGAGAAAAGATGAAAGCTCCTGAAAGAGTTTTGACGACACTTGATCATAAAGAACCAGATAGAATTCCCGCATTTGAAAGTACTTTTACTAATAATAAAATTATGAGATATTATGGTCTCACTCCAGGAGAAGATGTTTATGATATACTGAAGTTAAAGAATAGGAGACATGGAAATAAAATTTTAAAAGAAAATTTAGAGAAAAAAGATACATTCAAAAAGGGATACATCCAAACTCATGAACTTTTCCGTAGGTCCGGTATAGATATTGTGACGACTCTTTCTAGTCTTTATCCTCGTGAAATATTAAAAGAATCAGACGGATTCATTGATGAATATGGGAGGATAATGAAATTCGAGTATTATCAAGATGGAACTTTGATTTTGGGTTATCAAGGTAGTGTTTTTAAAAGCTATGAAGATTATGAAAGCTGGGAGCAACCAGACCCAAATTGGGAACCAAGAATTAATAGTTTTCTAGGAGGAAGGGATATCCAAAAAGAACTAAAAAATGAGATTTTTTCAGTTCCTTCCACGGGTGCTTTGATGGAATTAACCTGGGAAGGCTTTGGGTTAGAAGTCTTTTCCAGAATATTAACCAGACCTAAGCAAGCAAAGAGAATATTTGATGACAGAGGTAAATTTACATTAGAATTAGTCAAGATCTTAGCTGAACTTGATGCACAGTTAATAGTACTCTTAGATGATTATGGGTATAAGAATGGTTTATTTATGAGACCTAAATATTATGAAAAGTATATTTTTCCATGGTTAACAAGGATTTGTTCTGCAGCTCATGAACGAGACACTAAGATTTTACTGCATTCTGATGGAGACTTATTAGAAATATTTGAAAACTTAATAAAATGTGGGATAGATGCGATAAATCCCATCGAACCAACGACAGCAAATCCGAAGTATGACATATTTGAATTAAATAAAAAATTTGGAAATCAAATTACATTCGCAGGCAATTTAAGTCCTATGATGCTGGCAACAGGAACCATCTCTGAAATTGAAAATTATGCATTAAGGTTAATTAAAGAGATAGCCCCAGGTGGGGGATATATATTTAGCAGTGGACATTCCATTAATCCGGCAATAACTGTAGATAGATTTGAAGCAATGCAAAATATTCGAAGAAAATATGGTAAATATCCTATTAATATCCCTAATAATTAGATTTAACTTAATTTTATTACCAAGAATAAAATTATTGATAGTTCCCGAGTTTCAGAACAGATTAGAAGCTATTTTTAATGTTATTCATGAATAATCAGTATTTCAGGAGTCATAGAAGGATAAATAATACCTAATCTTTTCCAAAAGTCAATAAAAACCCATTCACTCCCTAACGGATATCGATCATCCTCATGAGCTTTATTAAACTGGTAATTTGATCGATTTTCTGAATTAAATTGGAAGAAATATGGTTTGATAATCTGTTCTTCCACATCGAAATAAAAACTAACTTTTTTTAAATTTCCTTTTAGTGAATTCCAATTTTCTCGGTTCTCATATTCTTCAGGAGATGAACAAAATTGATCCACTTGGTTACCATTAAAAAATACATAATGATACCATACATCAGAATCATATACTTCAATTAAAGAAACTAATGTTTGTAATTGAATCGATACAAACTTACTGATTTCTTTTTCTTCAAAATGACAATTATTATAAATTACAATAGACCAATTATTCAGCTTTGGGTAAACTGCTGTCATTGAAATTGGCTCACTGATAACATCATGAATATCATAGTCTTTCTTTTGTTTAGCATCTATCCATTCAGAAAAAGATTTAACATCTGTGTTAATATTTCTTCGGGCTAAATAGGATTTAATTGAAGCTGAGACTTCAACTGAAGATTTATTTTTTACTGCTGAAGCAAATAGAAATAATCCCATAAAGCTAATATCAATATATTATTATAATCTTTTATAAACTGGCTAATTTATTTCTAATTTTATCAGTTGATAAAATTATGTTATCAATTATTTGATATCGTAGATATGAATTCTTTTTAAACTTTATTTGATTTCTTCTTAGATTTTTTTTCCAATCTTAGATTTATTTAAGTTTATCTAAAATTTATTTAAGTAATTTAATACGAAGATTTATATTAATCTCATATTTATCTTCATCGAATATTATGAGACACAAATATCGAATACATTGTCCATTTTGTGGCCATTTAAATACAATTGAAATTACAGAGAATAAATGACTTTATAGTTTTATTTGTCAAGGTTGTGAAAAACTCCTTCTAAGGAGAGAGAATCCTCATGGCTGAAATTGAGTAATCTGCTCTTACGGTGATACCTATTGAGCACAAATTAAAACAAAAAAATGAAGGGTAATAAATTTTTCAATGATTCCGATAAATAAATGCTAGTTATCGGTTGAGATGGGATTGCGATCTTGAGTTTAAATCGAAATATTGTTAGTGCTTATCTATATAATTTCCTATTGAGAGGTCAAGACAAATTGAGCTCAGGGTTTCTTCATACTAACTATTCATACTAACTAATTATTGATGAAATTGTATTTCTAATTATTTAAATTATTTTTGTAGTTAAGAAACTTGAAAGAAATCTTCAAAAGCTTCTCGATCGTTTGAAGTTATTTTATCCTCTTTTATACCTTCCTTGATAACTAAAGTAGACTCATTATTATCATGTTTAATTGCCTGTATAATCGTGTATTCATCATTCTTGAGATCATAGCTGAAAGTTTTCTCGCATACCTTACAATATAACACTTTGTGCTTTGGAATTAAGATATTATCACAATATGGGCAGAATCTCATAACATCGCCTCATAAATTTCTATCTTTTTATTAAGATAAAAAAAATGTTTTAATAATTTAAATAAGATGTCTAATTTTTGTACGAAATACACCATTTTCACCTAATCTTAGAAAATATTTTAAAAAATTAAAAAAGATAAAGGAAGTTTAATTATATGGATATTATGGTCGAGTTCGAAATATGGCAGCTCTATCGAAATATGCTATATAGTCGCCTTTTCGAGAATGCAGTTAAAGATTTATGGGAGAAAGGAAAGATTTCCGGTGAAATGCATCTTGGAACTGGAGAGGAAGCTATAATAGCATCTGTAGTTTCACAATTAGAACATGGTGATGCGATAGCAGTTGATCATCGTGGAACACCACCATTTTTAATGCGAGGGATAGATCCAACTTTATTATTACTTGAATTTTTAGGTCATCCTAAAGGATTGTGTGCTGGGCAAGGAGGA
>JBHLON010000056.1:0-15554 GCA_048940445.1 Promethearchaeota archaeon | reverse complement strand
TTATTTTATGAAAATCAAACAATTAATAATTTAATTCATTTAAAAGTAATTCCACAATCATTAGAGATAGAATTATCCCATAACGTAATTGAAACGAGTGCAAATACTATTGTTTCGTGCCGAATAAATGTGAGAGGAGCTATTACTAAAACTCTATTATGGCCTGCTAATATCTCAACTGATTGGTTTAATTCTTATAACGTAACAGATCACAATAATGGAACTTATACACTAGATTTTTCTACAGAAAGTATCCCTACTCAAGGATATCTTGAATCTTATACTATTGAAATTTTTGCTAATATGACAAACTATGGAGATGCTAATGAATTTCTCACCCTTTTAGTGCATCCCATTCCAACTATCGCTTATGTGAATGTTAGTTTGATTTCAGTATACCAAGGTGCTATGGTTCAGATAAGGGCAAATTATACAGATGAAAATTCAGGTGAATTGATTCCTGGAGCTAATTGCAATGTTCTGTGGCAAGGTTCTTACTTCATTACACCTATATCAAATCAATTTGATATTACTCTAGATACTACGGGCATGAGTATTGATTATTACTCCGTCTTGATAACATTTAAGCGTGCTTCTTATGAAACTGCTTTTGAGAATATTATAGTTATAATTAATAATAAAGAAGTAAATATTTCAGTCAGTATTAACTCAGTTCCAATTTTTGAAAATTCTCTAATTGAAGCTTATTTCCAACAACAAATCAATATTTCAACAAGAGTCCGCACTATTTTAGGAGGCACATATCTATCTGGGGGGATTATGACCTTGATAAGCAACAATTATATGGTGAATCTAACAGAGACACCTTCTACTTACTTTACTAAATCCATAGTTTTAGACGGGATGTATTTTGATTCTGGTATAAATACTATTTTCTTAAGATTTGAACAAACAAATTATAGTACTAGAATCTTTGCTTTTCAATTATATATTCGAGCACAAAATATAGATCTTACTACTCAAATTAATTATCAGAATGTCCCAGAAAATTATTTGCTCGAAATCTTTTATAATCAAATATTTAATCTTTCATGCAGAGCTTATGCTGAAATTGATGCACAGTTTTTATCCGGCGGAAATATAACATTCATAAATGGTGAAAATGAGATAGAACTTACAGAATCTATGGACTATTGGTATAATTTATCAATAATTGTTAGTTCACCATTTTTTTCAATTGGACCCAATTATGTCTATTTAAGATTTGTGCAAAATAATTATACTACTACTACTTTTGCTCTTCAAATTTTTGTTAAACAGATTGAATTTCATATAACACCGATAGGATTTGACAATATTATTTATGGAAACGCTGGGGATCAAATTACTATACGATTGAATATAACAGAACAAGGAGTTGAAAATTATATTGAAAATGCGACAGTTTCTTATAATTGGAAATATAATAATGACTTTTTCAATGAATTAGGAAATGGGATTTATGAATTAAAGTTAAAATTACCTGCTGAAGGTAGTGGAACTTACCAGATGCAGATAATGGTCTCAAAAGAGGATATCATCTATAAAACTACAGCGTTTTCATTTATTATTGGAATATACCAAATCGAATCACCAAATTTCTTACCATTATTGATAATAATCGGATTAGTTGTACTAGCTGGGGTATTAGGAGTCCTAAGTTTAAGATCTTATATTATATTGCCAAAGAGAAGGAAAAAGGAAGCAGAATTAATAGACAAAATTCAAGTTTATAAAGATGTTAATAATATCGAAGCATTGATGTTAATCCAAAAAGAGAGTGGTCTCCCGATATATACTCAAGAAATAGGAATTTTTGAAAACGATGATGATTCTTTTATGGTAGCAGGATTTATTCAAGCAATAACAAATTTTAGTCAAGTTCTAATTAAAAAAGAGTTTAATAAGTATAAAAATACCGAATCTCTTTCTGAGTATTCAAAATATATTATAGAATTAGATTTTAATATTTTTCAATTGCTTGTTTGTGATTATGAGTCACTTCGCCTTCTCCTATTTTTAAAGGAAAAAAGCTCTGAAAGGCTTAAAAAACAACTGTATTTACTAACTAAAGCTTTAACTTCCCAATACGGTGAGAAATTTATTACATTTGTAGGGAATATCACCTATATAAAAAATGATATAATTTCTATTATAAATCAATTTTTATTTCTTCACTATGCTAAGAAGTTTAATGTTAATGAAGATAAAAATTACGTTGACGCAATTATAAATTCAGGTGAATTAAAGAAAATGGAGATACGGTTATATAACGTAATATTATCGATAACCAAACAAAATAAAGAGTTTAGTTTACAGGCTCCAATTGCACAAATTCATGAAAAAAATAAGGATATTGTTTTAGAGGCTTTAGATACATTAATCAAAAAGAAACTCATAGTATCGCCTTATAATATAGGGGTCAAACTAAAAAAGAACCAATAAAGGAAAGATTTTTGAAATTTTATTTTATTTTTTTACTTAATATTTGAATCATATCCTTAGTCATGGAGCTTAAGTCATAACTGGGATTCCAAACCCATTCTTGACGAGCTAGTGAATCATCAATTGTACGAGGCCAAGAGTCTGCTATCTCTTGCCTAAAATCTGGTTCATATTTTATCTTAAATTCAGGTAGAAATTTTTGAATTTCCTTCGCAAGTTCTCCAGCAGAAAAGCTCATTCCAGTTACATTATAAACATGTCGTTTTAGCTTTGAAGAATCGGCCTCTAATAAATCTATCATGCTTTTTAAACAATCCGGCATATACATCATTGGTAAAACTGTATCCTCTTTAAGAAAGCAGGTATATGTTTTATGTTTAATCGCCTCATAAAATATTTCAACAGCATAGTCAGTGGTGCCCCCTCCTGGAAGTGTTTCACTACTAATTATTCCAGGAAGTCGCATAGATCTAGTATCTAATCCATATTTCTTATAATAATATTCTATTAGAAGTTCACCTGTAACCTTGGTAATACCATAGATAGTAGATGGTTGGAGAATTGTATCATTGGGGGTACTTTCTCTAGGAGTGGAAGGTCCAAAAGCTGCAATTGAACTTGGCCATATTATACGATCTATATTGTATTTTCTTCCTGCTTCTAACACATTTATTAATCCATTAATATTTATATTCCAGGCAACTTGAGGCATTTTCTCTCCAGTAGCGGAGAGAATTGAAGCCATATGAAAAATTGTGTTAATATCATACTCAAACAATGCTTTTGAAAGCAATTCTTTGTCAATTGCATCTAAATATATAACCGGTCCATTTTCTGTTATTATTTTAGGTAAGGGTGTGTTCCTTCCTGTGGCAATTACATTATTATTTCCATATTTTTCTCTTAATGCAGGTACAAGCTCAGATCCTATCTGTCCAGCAGCTCCTATTACTAAAATTTTTCTCATTTCTATCAGCAATTTAATTTAAGAGTTTTAGTATTAATTTTAATCTAATCTTTTAAAAAAGCTTTATGCCTTTTTTTCTTTGATTGAATCTTCTTTTCATAGGGGTAAAACTAATATACTTTTCTAAATACCTTTTAAGTATTAATTTTAGAAATAAATCTAAAGTGAAAAGATGATTTTATGAGAAGAGATCCAGAGGCTTTCCTTAAGGAAGAGATGACTGAGTTAAAAGCAAATAATCTTGAATGGATAATTCGGTATCTTGAAGAAGGTTCGAAACCACATTCTACTGTCGATGGCAAAAAAGTTTTAATGCTTAATACTAACAATTATCTTGGTTTAGCAACACATCCAAAAGTTATCCAAGCTTCTATTGAAGCTACAAAGAAGTACGGTGCTGGAGCGGGGGCAGTACCCGTCATCGCAGGTTCTTTTGATCTAACAAAGCAATTTGAAAAAAAGTTTGCTGAATTTAAAGAAGTTGAAGCTTCGCTTCTTTGTCAAACAGGATTTGCAGTAAATTCAGGACTCATCCCCATGTTAGTGGGAAAACCCGATATTGTTGTCTCGGACGAATTAAATCATGGTTCTATCATAGATGGAGTAAGATTATCTGGAGCTAAAAGAATTATCTATAAACATCGTGATATTGCAGATTTAGAAACACAATTAAAGGAAGCTGAAAAAGAGGGTGCCAGAAGAATTTGCATTATAACTGATGGCGTTTTCAGTATGGATGGAGACATAGCTCCTTTAGATAAAATTGTTAAAGTTGCTGAGGAATTCGGAACCATGATTTTTGTTGATGATTGCCATGGAGAAGGAGTGCTTGGAGAAGGGAGGGGTATTGTAGCTCATTTCAAACTACAAGGTAAAGTTCATGTTGAGGGGGGTTCCATGAGCAAAGGATTTGGTGTTTTTGGTGGTACTGTAGCAGGCTCAAAGGACTTAATTGAATTTTGTGCGAATAAGAGTAGGACATATCTTTTAAGTACAGCACACCCTCCTGGAGTTGTGGCTGCAAATAAAGCATCTATTGAAGTTGTTGAAAATGAACCAGAACATGTAAAAAGAGTATGGGAGCATACAGATTATTTTAAAAAAGAGGTTCAAAGTATGGGATATAATACGGGAAACTCTGAAACACCAATCATTCCTTTGATTATTGGCGATCCCGGAAAAGCCCAAGAACTAGCTAGAATCCTCTTTGAAGAAGAAAATATATATGGAACACCAATAGTTTTTCCAATGGTTGCACGAGAATTATCTCGAATTAGAGTACAAATGAATGCGTTACTTACTAAAGAAGATTTAACAATGGCTTTAAGCGCTATTGAAAAAGTAGGAAAAAAATTAGATATTATATAGTTTTATTTTCTTTTTTTTATAATTTTCAAAATAATTTTTCTGATTATAGCGGTTTGCATAATATTGCTTTTACTCTTAATTTATCAAACAAGCTTGTAGTTGCTGGTTTGATTAAGCATGCTGTATCAGCACCACGACCAGTTCCGGCTAAACAAATGATGTCTTTTTCTATATCTCCAATAAGTCCTGCATCTGATGCCATAGCAGCCATCTCAATGCATACTTTTGTACCTTGACTAAATTGCTCCCGTAAATATTTCGCCATTATTTCAATTGGACCCCATTGTTTTAAAGATATGCGAAGACTTCTTTCTGGTCCAGCTAAGGCATGGGTTCCAGTGAAAATTCTTGCTCCTTTTTCCTTTAAGTTACGGATTTGATCTTCTGGAAATTCTTGCCGTTTACTAGTTCCAACAAAGTAATATGAGTGAGTAATTATCACCAAATTATATTTTTGAGGATTAAATATTTCAATAGCCTTATTTGCTGTCATTCCTGTTGTACTTGCAACTATAATATCCCTAATATTTAATTGATCTGCATATTTCTTAGCAATTTCCAATGCTCTATCAGTATTTTGGGCACCTCCTCTCTCAAAATAGATAGCATTTATATTTAAATCCGTCATATTTCATCAAGTCTTTTTGCTATTAATATCGTTAATGATAATTTATAATTATTTAAGAATATAGTTCCAATTAAATGAAAATTGTAAAATTTGATATTGTTTTACGTGAAATTTTCTATAGTTTTAAAAAGATCAAAATCTAAATACATTTAATTAAAATATAATATAAGTATAAATCGATACTAGGGATTTTAAATGAGTGAAAGAAAAGTACCTTTAAAAGAAAGAATACTATTTGGCTTGAATGCGTTTCCAGATCAAATGACTTATCAAGCTTTCACAATTTATGTCTTTACTTTTTACTTTGCTGTGGTAGGACTTACTACGTTTGAAATGTGGGTTGGATATGTTGCATGGGGAATTTGGAACATGTGTAACGATCCGTTGCTTGGTGCGTTAAGTGAAAAAACTAAACAGAAAGGAAGATTAGGAAAAAGGAAATTTTACTTAATAATTTCATTTGTCCCTTTAGCATTGATAATGATCTTTCTTTTTACTGTACCATTAAGAAGTCCATTGAGTATTTCTACGTTTGATGTTGAGTTCTGGTACTTTTTAGCGGTAATCTTTACATTTGAGTTATTTTATACAATGTTTTCAGTAAATATGAACTCTATATTTCCTGAGATGTTCCCTACAGAAAAACAGAGAGGAGATGTAAATGTATTTACAAAAATGTTTACAATGATCGCTGTTATATTGGCTTCAATTGTCCCAACTATTATTATATCTCCTTTAGTTCCTACGATTAGTTATGAAGATTCTCCTCTTGGTTTTATAGAACAAGTTTCTAAAATTCGATTTCAATACATACTTGCAGGTATAACTTTATGTATATTAATAGCAATTATAGCAGCAGTATTCATTTTTGCAGGCGTGAAAGAAAAAGAAGAAGATATCAGCGACTTTGAGAAACGACCGAAATTCTTTGAATCTTTAAAAATAACTTTTTCCAATAGAACGTTTATTAAGTTTACTTTTGGAAACATGCTTATTTGGTATTGTTTTAATATTTTATTAACAGTATTTCCTCTTTATTCGGTTTTTGTGCTCGGTAGAGATAAGGGTGCTTTTTTGATTGGAGTTACATTAATGATAGCCCTCTTATCTGCTGCCATATTTATGCCTCTTCAATCAAAAATCAGGAAGAAACTAGGTACGCGTAAAGGGATCATACTTGGAATGGGAATATGGATTATAACTCTATTTCCATTAGTCTTTTTATCTAATAATGACTTAAGCAGAACGCTATCCTTGGTAATCTTTGCTACGGTGGGCTTTGGACTATCTGCAGCTCTCTTTTTTGTAGATCTAATTCATGGAGATGTAATTGACCAGGACGCGCTTAAATTCGGAGTTAAAAGGGCAGCAAGTTACTATGGTGTTAATGCATTCATCCATCGCTTTTCAATGATTCTAGGAATTAGTACCATTGCTCCCTTATTTGCAGGAACCGGTTGGAGTTCATATACGCCTATTCCCACTGATCCCCTTTTAATTCAAATTGCTTTGAAATCGTTAATGTTTGTATTTCCATCAATAGCGCTTGTAGGTTCAATTTTATTCTTTAAATTTTACGATTTACACGGAGAAAAACTCGAAAAAATGAGAGAAGAACTAAAAAAACATCCTGAGTTAGCTTAACTTAATATTAATATTTCTTTTTTTTATTTTTTTTAGCTTAATTTTAAGATTTCCTTTGCTTCATCTACATTAGCGGGTTCTCTTCCTATTTCCTTGGCTAATCGAACCATTCTTTCAACTAATTGAGCATTACTTTGCACTAATTCTCCTTTCTGATAATAAATAGTATCTTCTAATCCAGTTCGTACATTCGCTCCCATACTCATTGCTATTAGGGTTGTTCGAAGGTTGAACTTACCTACTGTGACGACTTGCCATGTTGATCCTTCTGGAATTTGATGAACTAAATTTAATAGGTTTTCTATTGTAGCAGGTGCCCCACCTTTAATACCTAATACAATACTAAAATGTAAAGGCGGTATTAGATATCCTTCCTCAACCAGTTCCATAACATTAGCTATGTGACTTGAATCATAGACTTCAATCTCAATCCCAAATCCCTTCTTTTTACACCTATTAATATATTTTCTATTGAATTCAATAGGATTTTCAAAAGTTGCACTTCCATAAGGAGTTCGAAACTGAAACGTTCCTGCATTGATAGTGTGCATTTCAGGGGGCGGATTAATCTTTAATAAATTGAGGCGATCTTCAAGGGTAGGTTGTACAATTTCTGAATGAACTAGCTTTCTTCCAGATTTCAGCGTTCTCTTGGTTGTTTCTAACCAAGCACCTATTCCATTCCCTATTTGTCTAATGATAGGACATTTTTCTTCTATCAAATTAATTGTTTGATTGTAATATTTCAGATCAGGTGTATTCTGACCATCTTCTCCCCTCACATGAATATGCACTATAGAAGCTCCTGCTTTATAACATTCAAATGCATCTTGAGCTTGTTCTTCTGCAGTGATAGGTAAATTTGGATTTGCCCATTTTCCATGGATACCTCCCGTTATAGCAGCAGTGATAATCACTTTATTGTCAGAAATTAAGTCAATCTTCATGATTAGAACTTTTAAATTATATAATTTTTAATTATATTAGAGAATCAAAGATGGAACTTATATCCATTGCAAAAATTCATAAAATGACCTTTTTCTTTAAAAAGTTCATTTATTGAAATTATAATTTTTTAATTAAAATGGCTTATTTTTCAATATTCTCTAATTTAACTAATTAATAAATTTGAAATAAAAAAAATAAATAATTTATAAGGTTGAATTAACTAAATATTTCGAATTCCATAAAAAATTTAAAAAGGTGAAAAATGTGAATAAAACTACAAAATTAATCCTACAAATTTTAAACCTTGGTACTTTTATTGCCGCTGTCATTATAAACTACTTAGCAATTAGTTTACCTCTTGGTTATGGAACTACTCAAGAACTATCGGATGCTATACCCAATTTATTCGTTCCTGCAGGGCTTACATTTTCCATCTGGGGTATAATATACATTCTCCTTGGCTTGTTTTCAATATATCAATTTAGAGACATCTTTAAGTCAGATAAGGTTGAGATGCCTTATTTAGAAAAGATTAGCGTTTTCTTCATTATCAGTAATTTAGCCAATCTTACATGGATCTTATTCTGGCATTATCAACTTATTCCATTATCTCTGGGAGCTATGTTGGTAATATTGATAATGTTACTCTTGATTTACCTTAGATTAAATATTGGTAAAGCTGATGTTTCAAAAATTGAAAAATGGACAGTACATATTCCATTTAGCGTATATCTTGGATGGATCACTGTTGCCACTATTGCAAATGTCACTGCTTTATTAGTAACCTTCGGAGTCCCAAATGGAGTAACTTTCCCAAGTTTATTAGCAATAATTTTAACTATTGTAGTAATTGCTATTGTAGTAATAATAACATTATTAATGTTGCTTCTCAGAAAAGATATTGCTTATAGTCTTGTTGTGGTGTGGGCTTCCCTAGGCATACTTTTAAAACAACTTCCATTAAATCTAACAATTGCTATAACTGCACTGATAGCGATGATTATAATTATCATTGGAATCATAATTGTAGCTATAAATCATTTTAGAAAATAATTGAAATCCTAATATCAATTTATATTTTTTTTTATAAAATTTTTAAAATAAATTCAATATCTTATTATATTATCGTTTTCTTTTTGAAAACTTCCACGAGTTTTCCACTTTTTTACAATTAAGCGATAAAAATAATAAATCGAAATAAAGGATTCTGGTAACCATAGTTTAAGTATGATTACAAAATATAAAGCACCAATAACAGCAGATAAAAAGAAAAGAGATTCATGAATGAATTCAAATGGAATTCCGTTAAAATTAAAAAAGATCAGAAAAACAATTCGAAAAATATTAAGAACATAGATGCCACCTATTGAAACAATTAAAGCTTTTACTTTTCTCCATACAAATTCTTTTTTTTCTAATAGTAATTTAGATGATGGTATGCAAATTATAATTGAAATCATGATACTAAAAACAGGAGCTGCAATACAATTAGCAGTAATCGCATAGTTTTCATTAAAAGGATTATTAGGTATAAAAATCGAAGGGAATATGGAAAGATTTGAAGATATAATTACCTCCGAATTTAGATTAAATAATGCATTTAGGATGAGTACTATCTGAGCAGATGTAAGGTTATATATCCAATAATTAATTCTTAACTTAAGAAATAAATAGATTAGAATTGATAGTAAAGGACTGACTACGAGGAAAATTAGAATTTGGGAAAAAGAAAAGGTATATTTTTTATCCTTAAAATTAAATATTAATCTTTGAGAATTATACTGGTAATTTTGACTTTGCTTCACCTTTAATTCACTAAGAATGTTAATGTTGTAATTTAAAAGAAAAAAAATTATGATTTTTTTATTTTCTTTACTTTCAGATGATAGGAATATACAATAAGAAACGATAATAACATAAAAAGACCAAAAAATAAAAGTGGCTCAAAACCGGGGATTTCAATACCTGAGAATAGTTGGGAAAACATGCTGTTAATCGCATCATTGATTGCATTTCCAATTGACTGAGCTATCGCTTGTACTATTGATCCTAAAACAGTAAAAATATAAATTGGAACACCTATTACAATTGCTATAATTATTCCTATCGCATACCCACAACCCTCCATATCACCCACATCAATACTACCTGAACTAGCAGCACCCCAGATCACACCTCCAATTATAAGTACTAAAATGAGCATTCCGCCAAATACTGGAAAATAACCACTTGGAGGCAACTGAAACCCTAGCATTACAAAATATGAAACTAAAAAATTGACAGCTATAACTACGCTAAAGAATATTAATATTTTATAACCAATGTTAAGCTTTTTCTTAGTTTTTGGTGGTTTAGCACTAACAAAACTTGGTTTTGGTGCCTCTGAAGGTGTTTTTTCATGAGTTCCTAAATAAGCACCGCAATGAATACAATATGCATTATCTCTTTTAGTTAACTTACCACACTTATCACAAACTATATCTTCTCCAGACATAAAATTTCACATGGAGTCCTAATTTAATTTAATTAGATTTGAACTTCATTCTGATAAATAATTTTTATTAATCAAAATTCATTTAAAAATATTTATTCTATTAGCTTTACATATAATTTAGGAAAATGGATAGAAACTACAAATATGAATTAATCCTCAAACTAATTATCATAAATATCATCATATCAATACTTTTATTCTTAATCAATGTTATTCTAATATCTTTGATAAATGGGATAATTTCTATAAGTCAAGACTTATTATTCATACTTTACGCATTATTAATAGGCCTTGAGTTTATCAGAATTATATTACTTTTATTTTCTGTTGTTATTATTTTGAAATTCGAAAAAATAAATATATGGTATAAGTATACAATACTTTTATCGCTACTTATCGGTACTATTATTAATTCTTGGTTTTTAGTCAGAATATTTGGATTTGCTTGCTTCGCTCCATCTTATAGCTTTGTTACTATGTTATTCATCATTGCATCATATATCTTAATTTTGTTCATGCAGTATGAAAATGGTTAAACTCGTTATAAAAAAAATGCAATTTCTAAAATGCTTATCCAAATTAAAATCCATAAAATAAAAACAATTGTATAAATGAGAAAACTAATTTTATTTTTTTTTTCCTTATTTTTTATATTTTCGATGATAATAAGAATAATAATACTTATATACATTAACTGGGCGGGCTGAATTAAGCGCCAAATGTTAAGGAAAAGACTGATAAGGGAAAATGAGAGGCTCACGCTTTGGAACCAATTTGAAATCATTTGTAAAAAATATTCGGGGAAGATCATATAAGGAATATTTATAATAACGAAAGGTAAGTAGTAGTAAATCAAATCCGCCAATTTAATTCTTTTAACTATTAATAAGATTAGAGGAAATAGAATTAGGATTATCTTAAATGTAGAAATACTGAACAAAATCCCTGAGAACAATTTATTACCTTTTTTCAATTGAATATAAGAATTAAATAAAAGTAATTGAATAAGCCAATTTGTATTATTCAAATACATATCTGAAAAGTATCCAACGCCCGAAAGAAGAAAAAAGTAAAGTAGTTCTCTCCTATTCTGACTTATTCTTTTTATATTAATTGCAATATAAATTGTTGAAATAAATCTTAAAATGTCCCAAACGTACATTGAGACATTGAGAGGTATATTGTAAAAAGGGTAAAAAATGAAGTACCAAAAGTAAAGATAAATAGCATTTTCATTTATTAGAATATTACCTTCATAATAATGAATTAATCCATTATACATTAGATTGTAATTTGTTTTAAAATTTAGATCTCGATTTTTTATTAATAAATCAAAGAAGAATAATCCTGATAGTTCTTCTTTGAAGAAATAAAAAAGAATTCTAAGAATTATTAAAACAATTGTTATAATTGAAATAGAAAGAATATAAATTAAATAATAACGTTCTTGATTTTGCTTAAGAAGCTTTAATTTTTTTAATAGCATGAATATAGTCGAATACTTTATAATTTGGCAAGAAGTCTTTAACTTTTATTAATATTATGTGCTTTCATATCATAATATTTAATAACTTCTCTTTTGAGAATATAATAAATTAGAATTGAAATTATTATATGAATCGTTATAGGAATAATGTAATAAATATTATTAATGATCAAAAGAATTAACCAAATTATCATACTCGATATAATAATAATTGATACTAAAAGTAAAGTAAAAAATACTTTTTTTAAAGTAGGATTATTAATATTCTCAATTATGAGATGTAGATCAAGACAATAGGTAAATAAAATAATAGCTAAAATTAAAAATATAAAAGGAAAGACAATTTGACTATTCATAAAATTAAAAGCTAGTATGAAAAGCCAATATATTAAAAAGGTACCTAAAATTGAAAATAATGGGTAATATACTTCTTTTTTCATCCGGATTATTTTAAGTGTTAAATTAAAATATTTCATGGAAATAAATCTATAAATTCCTTAATTATTTACTTTTTTTCTTGCTTTCTTTTGAAAGCAAAGCCCTGTCAAAAATTATTTTTTGCTTAATATTATTTATTTTGACTAAAATAAAAATTACAATAGGGATTAAACAAGTCGTTATAATCAAATTAGCTATTGATATTAATACATTATGGATTAAAACGTAGAAAATTATAAAACCGATGTAAAAAGAGCTTTCTGCAATTACAATGTCCATTATCGAGTTCATCTTAGTTTCAGACCAATTCTTTAGAACTTTACTATAAATATATTTATAAATTAATGTATGTTCAAGAATTTCCCATCCAATAAATGCAAAAATACTTAATGGTGATAAATAGATTCCTATCATATAAGAAAAATTAAATTGGGAAACTAAGGTAAAGATGCAATTTACCATCAATCCATAAATGATATGCCCCAATGAAAAGGAATCAATCGATTTGTGAAAGTTTATTTCCAATTTTCATCAATCCATTTATAGATAGATGGTTAATTACATACATACTTTTTATAAAAATATAAAGATATTATCTTTTAAATCTTTCATTTATTAATAATCTTTTAAATTTATTATACAAAAAAGTTCAGAATCGTGTTCATAACAGCCTCTGTTTGCTCTGTTAATAAACCGTGTCCACTATTTTCAAATATTTTCAATTTTGCTTCCGGTATTAAATCTGCCAATATTTCTGCATTCTGAGGAGGTACAAGAAGATCATCTTTTCCATGCAAAATTAAGATCGGTACTTGAACAGTTGGTAAATTTTTATATGATTTGAATCTTAGCACAGCATTAATTTGCTTCTGATAAACTTTAAGAGGAACTGGATGAGATATACGATTTTGGATTATATAATCTATAATTTTAGGGTTGCTATTGATATAATCTTCAGTGTATACAAGGGGAATCTGATATTTAATTAATTCTTCTGGAGTAACTCCTTCCTGGAAAGGTGGTGGACCAGAAAATGTTTCTCTAGACGGCATAATACACTTTGGTCTTCCACAGTGGGTTGAACCTATAACACATTTTTCTATTTTTTCAGGATAATTGATTATTAATTCTTGAGCGATCATACCTCCCATGCTAAATCCTAAAATATTTACTTTTCTAAGATTTAAGGCATCTATTAATCCTGCTACGTCATCTGCTAATGTTTTTATTGTATACTGTTTATCTACGTCATCTGTTTGTCCAATACCTCTATTGTCGAAAAGTAGCGTCTTAAATTTTTTAAAAAGATATTTTTCAAAATCATTAAACAGTATAGAATTCTTAAAATGGCTGACAGTGCCACTCTGTCCCATTATAAAAATAAGGGGGAACCCATCTCCATGAAGTTCATAATATATATTAATATCATTAACTTTTATCTTCGTCATAATAACGATATTCCATTTGACTTTTTCAAATTCTTTTTTTAGTAGGAAATATCAATTTTTATTTTATATTACACTAAATCTTAGACTTTATATAAAAGATTTTAGCATGAATCCTTAATGTTTTTAATAATAAAGAGAAGAATAACTTTAGATTTCTCTACTCTTTACTAAATCGTTGCTTTTTCTAACTTTTCTAAAAAGTCTGCTTTGACATCTGCTCCATGTCCAGGAGTACCCGGTATAATTATATCCCCATTTTCATATTTGATTCCACCAATAACATAATCTTCTTTATGCATTAATGCCGAGTCTAAATCAACATAAGCGATATTGTTTAACGCAGATGCTAAATGTGCCCCAAAAGACAAACCTAAACGAGATTCGTTGAAACAACCAAGCATGCATTTTAATCCACAGCTTTCAGCAATAGAGTTTATTTTGAGAGCTGTAGTAATACCCTTAGACTTTCCTAGCTTTATATTTAGGATATCACATGCTCCAAGTGATGTAAGTTTGAAAGCATCATGATGATCAAATACTGATTCATCAGCGCAAATAGGTATTTTGATTTTTTCTCTTAATCTCTTCATATTAAATATATCCCAATAAGGCAAAGGTTGTTCAGCATATTGAAGGTTATATGGTTCTATTTTATTAAGTACCTCAATCGCAGTAGACAAGTTCCATCCTTGATTTGCGTCGATTCTAATCGATATATTATTACTTAGATTCCGTATTTTTTTAATTAGATCAATGTCAAAATCCTTATTCAGACCAACTTTTACTTTAATTGCCTGAAAGCCCCAATCAATGATTTGTTGTGCCTTTTCAATAGCAATATCAACACTATCTTGAATTCCTAAAGTATAATCTGTTAAAATCCGGTGATTTTCACCCCCTAAAAGTGAATATAAAGGAAGATTTGTGAATTTTCCTAAAATATCATATAAAGCTTGATTAAAAGCCGATTTTATTTGTGAATGCCCGACAATAGTTTTATCAATATCATACATTCTTGAATTTAAAGCAAGAGGATCTTTTCCTTTTAGATTTTTTGCAATCAAAATTCCTGCATCAAAAGAATTAGATTGAGTTGTTCCTGTCACAGTAAGAGAAGAACATCCCTCACCCCACCCATAAATATCTTTATTTGAATTAATTCGGACCCAAACATTATTGGCTTCATAACTAGTTCCTAAGGCAATTTTAAATGGAAATTTCATAGGGATATTGATCTTATAAATATCAATACTCTCAATTTTAAGAGTCATAGCTCAAATCTCCTCAAATTGGATTTTTTTTTGAAAATTTTAATTTTCATAGAAATTTTATATATTTATTTCTCATTTAAATTTTTTGATAAGAACCTAAGGATTAAATATGCCTGAACTTCCTGAAGTTGAAACATTCAAGAATTACCTAGATGATACTTCATTAAACAAAGAAATTAAAAATGTAAAAGTAAGAGACAACAGAGTACTTATTGTCTCTGAAAAAGAACTCCAGAACGTTTTAAGAAATAAAAAATTTTCAACAACCATCAGACATGGCAAGTATCTGTTTGTAAAAATTAATTCTAAATTCCTTGTTCTCCATTTTGGAATGTCTGGTTACCTAGAAGCTTTTAAGGAGATTAAGGATGAACCAAAACATAGCAGAGTTTTATTCGAATTTATAGATGGCTCTTA
>JBHLON010000125.1:0-3713 GCA_048940445.1 Promethearchaeota archaeon | reverse complement strand
TCTTTTGCAATTATCCATGGTCTTCTTCTTGCCAAAGGAGTGACTGTTGTTCCTAATTTAATTCTTTTTGTTTTTACTGCAACTGCTGATAAAATTATCCATGGATCTAAAAATGGTTGCCTTTTATTTGAGGATAAAAAGACATGATCCCATAAGAAGAAACCATCCCAGCCATTATTCTCACCTAAAATTGCTAAATCAATATAATTTTGAGGATCATTGGTTATACCATAATTAGCAATATAAATTCCAAATTTATTTTTTGGCATTATTAAACGCGGTTTTTTTATAATAATTTTAGGCAAAGATTTATATAATAATAAAATGAGATATAAATTTCTAACTTACTAAGTGAACATGTTATCTCGCATTACAATGCTAGATCCGTAAAATATAATCAACACTTTATTCTTGATTTTTTTTTTCTCCAAAAAGATTTGTTCTTTTTGATATTGTGTATAAATTCAGAGGTGAATATTTTTAGGCTATTTTGAAATAATTCCTCTAAAAAATTGATCAAATCTTTAATAACTATAAAAAATTAGTTTAAACATCATGGAAGGTAAATATGTTAGTCTTATAACCTATAAAAAAAATGGGGATCCTTTAGCTACACCAGTATGGTTTGTAGAGCAAAATGAAAAAATATATTTTGTAACATTACAAGGAAGATATAAAGTTAAACGTATTAAGAGTAACCCAAGTGTCAAAATTACTTCTTCCAGTATGCGAGGCAAACCTAAAGGTGGATATTTTGATGGTATTGCTCGTATTCTCTCAGATGATGAGTCTAAACCTATCATTAATTTATTTAAGAAAAAATATCGCATGTTTAAAATAATGTTTAAAATAGACCGGGAAGGAGAAAAAAAACCGATTTTCATTGAAATTACCTTAAAATAGAGAGAATGTTATTAGTTTAACAATTGTAAAATAAATATGTTAAATATACCTTTTTTTTCCATTAATATAATGGTCTTAGAATCTTCCATCCCTCAAATCATCTTTAACATAGTCAGTTGTCATCATTTATAATTTCAATTTTGGAATGACCTTCTCTCCGAAGACTTTTAACTTATCAATAGAGCCCATAAAAGTGAATACTCTAACTCCACGATTGATTAAATCTTTCATCATCTCAATATGTGCATCTGGTGTTGTTGGAGCGCTATTTACAATCTCTTTTGCTTCTTTTGTGGAAATTTGTCCCCGCATTTTTAATCTCATGATACGTCCAGAAATGTCTTCTTTTGAAGGGTTTAACCACAGAGTATATCCCGTAGCCATTCGTATTTCATCTGGATTTCTTCCTATCTCCTTACATCCTTCAATAATTTGAAGTTTCTTTTTGTCAACATCTTCAGGGGTGGGATCAAAAATACAATGAATAATATCAGCGTATTTTATGGCAATTTTAGTCGTTAAATTCCCAAAAACCCCCGCCAATATCGGTACTTCTTTCTGAATTGGAGGGGGACTATTTAAAGTATTATCAGCCGAAAATATTTTTCCGTTATACGTTGTGTGCTCATTACGGAACATAGAATAGACAATAGCTAAAGTGTCTTCAAACCCTTGTATTCGTTCCCTTGCCGGAGGAAATCTTCCAAAAAATCCATTAAATTCTGCTTGATGCCATCCTGCTCCAAGACCTATTACCAATCTTCCGTTACTTATAATATCAACACTTGTTGCTATTTTTGCAAGTAGCGTTGGTGCTCTATAACCATAACATGATACTAATGGTCCTAACCGAATTTTTTTAGTAACTGCAGCAAGACCTGCTAACAAGGTCCAACATTCAAGAGGATGATTTCCTTTGCCCATAGGATTCATCATATTCATTAGGTGGTCTGTAGATGTAAATAAATCAAGTCCAATATCTTCTGCTCTTAAGCAAATATTTTTCATCTGTTCGAAATTAAGACCCTCAGGTGGAACGTGATAACCAAACCAAATTTCGTTATTAATTTAATCTCACCTTTTATTTTATTTATTACATAAATTATTTTGATTAGAGGTATTTTTTCAGATTAACTATGTATCAATTAAAAGCTTTTTTCTTAAATTTTATATTTACAATCTTTATATGTAGAGAAATTTCTGTTTTTACTTTTTTTGTGAATTTTCACATGTGGTGTTATTATTGGATATGTCATTTGGTATTCAATTCTTAATGTCGGTCGATCTTTTGTCTGCTATAACGTATACGATTAGGGAGGAAAACTTTCTCATGAAAATTTTACGCTTTATTTACTATGAATTCTGAAAAATGGACTTATTCAATTAAAATTTAAGCCAAAATTCACAATTATTTCAATTGCGTTAAATCAGTGTTACAAATTAAGTTATATCTACGAAATAAATCTTTTAATATGAATTTATAAATTTTATTAATTCATTTGCTATTTCTGGGCCTTTATCTTCTTGGAGGAAATGTCCGGCATCTTTAATGGTTAGATGTTTTAGATCTCGTGCTCCCGGAACATGATTAATCCAGAGAGCTTCTGTCCCTCTCGTAATGGGATCTCCATCGGAAAATGCCGTTAAAAATGGTTTGTTCCATTCTCCATACATTTTAATAGCTTGTTTATTCGCTTTATATTCTGGATCATCCCTACTGATGGGAACTAATGAGGGCATAATCCTGGCTCCAGCTTTATAGGAATCATCTGGAAATGGGGCATCATATCCTCTCAATATCTCATCTGATAAATTGGTGACGGTTCCGTTTTGCACAACCCTTCCAATATCAAATTCTTTTGAAGTCCTTGAAAATTCGCGCCATTTATAGAAGGCTTCACTCATACGCCCTCCTCCAGTAGGTAACCCACCATTTGCAAGAATTATTCTGTTAAATCTCTCTTGATTTTCTATGGCTACTCTTAAACCAATTAAAGAACCCCAATCTTGGCAGAATAAGTTGATATTACGGAGATCTAAAGCGAGCAACCATCCTGTAATCCAGCCAACATGCTTTGCATATGTATGATCCGCTTGATCCGCTGGTTTATCAGATCTTCCAAAACCTACTAAATCTGGAGCAAGTACTCGAAAATCAGCCTTAATCAAGGGAGGTATCATATATCTATATAGAAAACTCCAAGAAGGTTCACCATGCATTAGAAGAATTACTTCAGAATCTTTTAGACCTTCATCTATATAATGGATTCTTATTCTATCAACTTCTACATATTTAGGATCATAAGGAAAATCAATAAGATCCTCAAATCTCTCATCGGGGGTACGTAATAATTTCAAATTAATGACATCTCGTAATTGAATTAAAAATTAATTTATATTTTCAATAAATTTAAAAAATTTATAAAGTGTTTTATCTACTTTACCCTAAATATTTTATATAATTAAAAATTAGAAATACTTTCAAGTATTATTCAAACTATGGAAAAAGGGAAAAGGAATATAGAATTAGATATAGAAGAATTACTGGAACTGATGAGATATTCTTTTCTAAGGTTGGACGGTGCATGGTTCATGGCATCAGCAGAAAAACTTGGTTTGGAGGATGCGACAGAGTTGGATATAAAAGCATGGGAGATGTTTTCTGAAAGATTGGGAAAGAAAATCGCTTCAATAACAAATTTGAAAGGTGATTTATCTCAAACATTGCCAAAACTAATGAAAATCCAACATATGCTTATGAATATGAATTCAGAAATAGAGGTTATTAATGAGAACAAAATAATTCACAG
>JBHLON010000124.1:0-3714 GCA_048940445.1 Promethearchaeota archaeon | reverse complement strand
CAATTATATCTTTATCAATTTCCTCTGTGGGAATTGGACTGAAAAATACGTGTGCATGACAATCAATATACAATTTAACATCCCTACTTTAATATTGCTCTAAAAATTTTAATAATTCTTTTTCTTAGCTTTTTTTATGTTAGTTAATTAATTAAAATAAAATTAAAGAAAAATAATAAAAATTTTTATTTATTTTCGAATAAATCATTTTATTCTGCTCGAGGATCGCCTATAACTGATGGTTTAGAAACTGAACAGAATAGATTAAATAAAGATGAGATTTCTTTAGATAAAGAAAAGATACAAGCTATTTTAAATAGATTAAACAACAGTAATTATAAGTTATTAGCAAAAATTCAATCTTTATTAGGTTTTAGAATATCTGATGCGATTGAAGAGCTTACTATGAGCGTAAAGGATTCTGAGGGTATTTTAAAACCTAAATACGAGATTAAAAAGTATAAAGATCATTATCTTATAAAGGATTTTCACGCTAAAAAGGAAAATGTGAGAATTAAGAATGTTTTTTTTCCAATGGAATTGACAAATCTTATTCAGGCAATAACCAATAAAGATGATCTTACTAAAGTAGATTTAAGTAAAGATATCTTAAAAACTCGTAACAATACATTAATAAGAAAGTCAGAATACCTAAGAAAGTTAAAAAAGGTCGCAAGTGAATTATATCCTGATGAAGTTATGAGAACTCACAGTTTTAGAAAATATTTTTCTACTCACTGTGGCTATGTAAATTTATCTGATTTATCGAAACGACTTATTGGTAAAAATATTGGTTCAGAAATAGAGTTTAACTTTAAAGAACATCTCATAGGTCATAAAACACATTATAGTTCAAAAGTATATAATCAAATCTTAGATGATATTGAGCAGTTTTATTCATTATGGAAGCCTTTAGAAAATTCAATCTCTATTGATATAGAAACTGTAAATATAACTGATAAAGAGGTATTGAAGCTAGCAGAAAAAAACGCCAGGCTTGAGAAAAGAATTGATATCCTAATAAATGAGAAAATAGAATTAAAAGAAAGACAAGAGAAATTGGAAAGTATTGTTCAACGATTATGGAACGAGATTATAACAGGCGAGGAAGCGAGTTTTATAGATATTTTAAAACCTAAGAAAAAATAAAAGGGTTATTTTATACTTGCACATTCCCAAAATTTCAAAAATTTCTGCTTCAGCAAATTTAATAACAGTTTTAAATTAAAAAGAAGTTTTAGTTTAGTTTTTTATTATGGTTTTGCTTACGTTTGGAATTAAGCAACACTATAATAACACTAACTACACCAATTAATATGTATAGATAATATCCATAAATAAGGGAGATTCCAATACTAGGGCTCCTGTCAGGTATGTCTTCAACGGTTAGAATAACCGTATGAATAACCGAATTTCTAAATTGATCTGTAAAATTTACGGTGTACACATAGTCTCCCACAACCAATCCATCTGGAATGTTATAAACAACAGCCACTCCACTTGACCAAGAAAGTGGACCTACTACTATTCCAGATCCTTGAAGTTCAACCGTATATGTTCCTGGATTTGAATCTGTTGCCGTCCACGCAATATTCACTCCGGTGTAACCTATTTCTACAGTGAAATCATCTGGGTATAGAGTGATAATTGGATCCTCAATATCTGGTTCTTCGAGATCTAGCTTAAATTTAATTAAAACGATATCAGTTTGACCAGCACCGAAGCTTTTAGTATCTCCCGCTATAAATATATTTTCTAAAGAATCTAAAGCGAGTAGGGGTGAATAACGTGCATATTGATATTCATCAGCACTGCCTCCCCATGTTTGATTCCAGATCTGTGTTCCTTCACTATTAAATTTTACTAAAACTATATCTATATCTCCTGTTTCTGTTTCATATAAAGGACCAGTAGTATAAACATCCCCTGCAGAGTCAATCACTACACCTGTAAATCCATATACAATGTCACTAAAATGAGTAATATTCCATAAATGAGCTCCAGAACTATTTAGCTTCCACAGAATTGATCCAGCTCCTAATTCATCAACAATTCCCGAAACGTATATATCTCCTGATGCATCAACTGCAACATCATATCCTTCTGTGTCCATAGAATTAAAATCCCAAGATATATTCCATTTCAAATTACCAGATTTATCATACTTTATTAGAAATGCGTCACTTACCCCCACAGGGGGGCTAGTATGTCCCGTTATATAGATGTTTTCATTTGAATCTAATGTCATACCCAAAGCTCTTTCTATTAATGGTGTATTCCAAGTGTGATTCCATATTTGAAATCCATTGCTGTTATACTTCATAAGAATTACATCATCATCGTATGGAGATGGAGTTGGATCAATATCTGCAGCAACATAAATATTATCATAAGAGTCTACTACCAAACCTTTACCGATTTCAAGTAGACCTATCTCTCCTAGAGTTATATTCCATTGTAATACCCCCGAACTATTGTATTTTCTTAGAAATAAATCCCGAGCACTAATATCCCCAAAACTATTAGTCCCTCCAGTAATATACACATTATTAGAAGAATCTACGTCAACTCCATATACCTGATCCCAAGAAGAACCCCCCCATGTAAGATTCCATAACTGTACTCCCTCATTATTATATTTCACTAGTGCTACATCTTCATTTCCTTCACCAAAACTCCTTGTTCTTCCAACAATATAAACATTATCTGAATCATCTATTACCATATCAAATGAATAATCGTGGTCCCCTCCACCCCATGTAACATTCCATTCGTATACATGTGATTCACCATTAGATAACTTCAACCCATTTTTATACTCATCAGTTTCTTCACAACTGATAAAATCCTGCCTTATCATTACAGAACTAATAAACGGTATTAACAAGATTAACGCTAGTCCTACAAGATACATTCTAATGTTGTTTTTTTTCATTTTTTGTTCGCTTTTTTTATAAATTTCGCTTTTAAATTATATAATTAACATTAAAGTCAAGAAGTTATTTAAATTAATTTTATTTCTAGATGAGAATGTTTATCAATAATTTATGAACTTTCCCAAGGAAAGTTGACTTGGATTCAGGTCATCGAGTTAAATTTATATCAACGAAAATCTTATTTTTTATTTATACTTAATTTTATAGTAATGAATCCAAAATGGGAAAAAAAGTACTTAAAAAAGCAAAAGAGTTAGGATTTCTAAATTTCCGTAAAACAACTCTTTATGCAGGCGCTACTAAAGTAAGATACACAAGCCAATGGTATTCTGACTTACTTCGTTTAGCTGATCTCCCGATGTTTAAGACTTATGTGCCGGATACTGCCAACGAAATTAGAGTTTATCTTATGAATCTTGATGGGCTTATGAAATTCGGCATATCGCGTCCCGATAGAAATAAATCGCTGTATTATTTATCACGTGAACTAAAAATATTCGTTGAAGTAGTAGCTAAAGTAGTAGGAGCAGGAGCGATTAAAGCCAAGAATCATGTCATAGAAATTAACATTTATTGTGATAATGAGGAATACATTAAAGGAATTGCTCATGCTGTGAGCGATAAGTTTGTTGGAGGTATTATTAATGACATGGAATGGGAAAAAATCGAAAAAAAGTTTAAAGTTAGCCCTGAGGAATGCATTTCAGCTTGGAAGTCAGTTCTATAGTTTCTAAACGTGAAATTTAAGTGAAATCATTGCATCTTAATTATTCTAATA
>JBHLON010000055.1:0-15636 GCA_048940445.1 Promethearchaeota archaeon | reverse complement strand
GCAGCGCTAGACGCAAGTATCATTCTTTCAACATCATTAATACGGGCAGCATTCAAAATATTTAGTGTACCATTGACGTTTACATCATTGCATAATTCAATCATTTCTTTAGAAAGCTGGACATCAATGAATGCGGCCTCATGGAATATAGTATCGACATTTTTAGTAATTTCGCGTATAAATTGTTTGTCTCTAATATCAGCTTGATGGAACTTGAAATTTTTCTGATTCATAACATTTTTAAGATTATCCATTGAACCATTATAAAGATTATCAATACCGATTACATTTGCCCCATTATTAACTAAATCTTCAGTTAAGTGGCTTCCTATAAAACCCGCACAGCCAGTTACAATGATATTTTTGTCTTTAAAATCGTTAGGACTTATAGTCATTCTTATATCGTGGTAATATACTATTATTATAATAAGTTATTATTTATTTTCTCTTGAGCGGGATTTAGTATCTCTTCTATTTAAGATTTTGAATTTATAATATTAAAGTGAACATCCAAATAGAATTTTATTTCACGGTATTTATAAAGATTTTTAAGATTAAATTTTGATTTGGAGCTTACTTTTAAAGCTGCTAAAAAGGTATTGGTTAATTCAGGATTTAATTTCCCGAGTGGATCATTAGATAAAGTTGTTAAATGAATAATTGCAGCAGTTCCTTTTAACTATTCTAAATTGGTTAATCTAATCTCTTTATTAATTTATTCGATTTCTCTAATAAATTCAAAAAGAATTTATTTCCTAAAAGGATTTAATATATTTTATCTTAAACTATTACATTTCATTTTTATTTTACATAGAAGTTCGTAATATCAAAAATAGATCAGAAATTAAAAATTAAAAAAATAAATGAAGAATCTTAATAGATTTTAAAAATTCTAAATATAAAAGTTAAAAATATTGAGAAAAATGCCTATTAATATTGTTGTTATAGGTATGGGGTATGTTGGAATTCCCATAGCTGCTTTACTTGCAGATGTGGAAGATTTCCATGTTACAGGAATACAACGTCGATCACAGCGTTCAGGTTGGAAAATCGACTGGCTTAATAGTGGTAAGAATCCCTTTCAAGGTGAAGAACCCGGTTTAGATGAGCTAATAGCAAAGGTAGTTAAAGACGGAAAATTTAGAATCACAGATAAATATGATGTGGTTGATAAAGCAGATTATATCTTGATTGATGTACAGACTCCTGTCGATTTAGATTCTAAAAAGCCAAGATATGAATCATTGAAAGAAGTTTCGAGATTAATTGGCTCACGTTTAAAGAGGGGGGCAACAGTAATCATCGAATCTACCGTTGCGCCTGGTACAACAGATAAGATTGTTGCAAAAATATTAGAAGAAGAAAGTGGGTTAAAAAGAGGGGTAGATTTTTATTTAATTTTCTCATTTGAACGCGCTATGCCAGGAAAATTATTAGAATATACAAGGAATATGGAAAGAGTTATTGGGAGTGGATGTGCTGAAGCTAATGAGAAAGCTAAATTTCTCTATGGAAAGATCATTAGAAAAGAATTGAATGTAACTGATACGCTTACAGCAGAATTAATAAAATGTATAGAAAATGCATACAGAGATGTAAATATAGCTTTTTCCAATGAAATGGCTCTCTTATGTGAGGATTTTAATAGGAACATATTTGAAATCATCAAATTAATCAATCATCGACAAGACAGAATGATGCATTATCCGGGTTCTGGTGTTGGAGGCCATTGTTTAACAAAGGATCCTTATTTACTTGATTATGGTCACCGAACTTATACAGAACATAAATTTAATTCAGATATTTTATTAAAAGCGAGAGAAATGAATGATTACATGCCAAGACATATGGTTGAATTAATGGAAGATGTTTTTAGAGAATCAAGGAAATTAGTAGATAATATTAAGATCGCTATTTTGGGTGTTTCATATAAAGCAAATACTGATGATACAAGAAATTCACCTGCTGAAAATATAATTAAAGTACTAAAGAATAGGTATCATTCCCATAATATTACTTATATTGCTCATGATCCCTATGTGAAAGAACGAGACTACGATAAGACGAAATTAACTGATGATTTTAATGAGGCTATTTCTGGTACAGATGTTCTTATGTTTGTTACGAATCACGAAGAATATTATGGAATAGATCTTGATAATTTAAAAAAGAAGGTGAGAACTCCCATTATCATTGATGGAAGAAATATCTTTAATAAAAATTTAGTAGAAGAGAAAGGATTTATCTATCGTAAAGTAGGGGAAGGTCCTGAAAAACCCTAATAGATTAAATCATTAAAATTTTCAAGTATTAAATCGTTTACGATTTTCATAAGTCTCTATCAAAATCAAAGATCAAACTCAATTTTTATATCACGCTATTTATAAAGATTTTTAAGATTAAATTTAGATTAGAGGATATAGAATTAAAATACATATTATTTAAGTAGGCAATATGAATAAGCAGAGAGTTCTTCAAGAGGCTCAGAGTATAGCATCAGATTTTAGATTTTGGATGGTTTCTGGGGATATTTCACATTTGTTTGGCTATGTTCTCGAGACGCCCGATAAAAAATATGAATTAGAGATAAAGTTCGATGACCAATTTCCAGAGAGCCCACCAGAGTTAATTTATTATAAGGAGATAAAGAATTTGCTTGGAAGTTTTGAACTTCATACGCTTAATGTATGGACTCCTGGTTCAAAAGTCACAAATGTTCTTAAAGAGCTTAAATCGAAGATCGAAAACGCGTTGAGCATTGAGCAAGTAGATAAAGAAGTAAAAGCAGAACCTCAAGTTAGCGTACAGAAGTCTCAAAAAGCAGAAACAATTGAGTCTGACATTAAAGAGCAAGAAGAGTATATTACACCTGATCTTAATGCATATCCTCCTGATTTTGAATATGAGCAATATATCACTCCAGAAGAACCCACCCAAGATCATTTCCCAAAAGCAGATTCAGAAATTCAAATTCCATCTCAACCAGAAATTATAGTTGAAGAAACTGAGACCAATTTAGAAGTAAATACGGAATTGGGGTTAATTCAGCATGAGTATGCATATGATCAGAAAGGTCCATTTGTTGGAGATATTATCCTATATCTTACGGTTACTCTGGCGAAAACGTTTCTGATTGAATTAAATTTCCAGAAGTACCCTGAGAGGCCGTTAATAACGGTTCCAGATGAGATTCGAGCACTTTTAGGTGATCCTTATCATTTTTTGAGCATATTGAGGGATTGGAGTGTAGATAATCCGCCACATGTGGTAGAGATTCTGCGAGAATTAGAGGCAAAGTTACATCTTGTGAAGGATATTGAATTAGAGTTAAAAAAGATTTCAGGGGAATATCATTGTGATGTGGATGCAAATGATATTACAAAATTGACGGTTCATTTGGTGACGTATGGATTTAATGAGTATCTTCTTGATTTTGATTTAAGTGCATATCCTAAACCCCCTGTAATAAACCTATCTGGCAATCTACAAGACTTAATAAAGATACCGATAAGCAAGCTGAGCGCATATGAAAATTGGGTTGAGAATGAATCTGAATCAGTTGGATTAATAAGAGAAATAGCATGGTTAGTTGACAAAAATTCAAGAGTAAATTTTGAAATCGAACTACTAAAGGAGCACTATAAAGATATTACATATGATCCATCGACGAACTCATTAAAGGTTGACATGAAGGGAAAAATGAAGACGCAAGATTTAACGTTTCAATTTCAGATTGATTTACCAATAGATTATCCCATGAAAGTGCCTACAATAAAAGTATTAAATGAATTTGATTTAGATGCGCATGAAAAGATTAAGAATGACTTACAGAATTCGTTTAAAGATTTTTTTGATGATTGGACGCCATTTAGTTATTTAGTAGATTTATTTAATTCGATTTCCAAGAAGATATTTGAAGTTTCAGTTGTTTCATGTGTGATTTGTCATAAGATAGAATGTGCCACATGTAGCTTAAAAATTGCGGGATCAGATGGAGAAACGTGTCATGTAGACTGTCCTTATTGCGATCGATCCTACCACAAGCACTGCTGGGAGCAAACCATAAAGTCATTTGGCAAATGTGGTTTCTGTCTTAAAGTTCCTCCTCCAGATTTAATACCGTAGTAAATAGTGAACTTATTTTTTAAAAATTTTAATATTTTCGCTAAAATATTTGATCAAAATTAACACTACTGAGAAGAATTGGTAAAATTTTTTTACTTTTCTTACTTTAATAACCCAATTACGTTTTTAATTAGATGATTTGCATGGAAGCATTAGATAAGAGGTTAAATCTTCAAAAATTAGAGGAGAAGATATTCGAATTTTGGGAAAAGGAAGATATCTATTCTCTTATAAGGAAGAAAGAAGCTGATAAACAGGTCTGGAGGTTTATAGATGGACCTCCATACACCACGGGTTCAATACATCTTGGTACTGCATGGAATAAAATTCTAAAAGATTACATGATACGTTATAAAAGACTGCGTGGATTTAGGGTCACTGATACTCCTGGCTATGATACTCATGGATTACCAATAGAAGTTCAGATGGAGAAGGAATTAGGAATAAAAAATAAACAAGAGATTATAGACTATGGAGCAGATAAATTTATTAGAAGTTGTAAGGAGTTTGCTTTAAAAAATCTAGCTATTATGAATGACCAATTCAAGCGATTAGGATGCTATTTTTGGGATTGGGAAAATCCGTATGTCACATATAAAAATAGTTATCTTGAGGGCATTTGGTGGACATTAAAGAAAGCATGGGAAAAGGATTTATTGTATCAATTTTATCGACCTATAAACTGTTGTCCACGATGTGCTACTGCTTTAGCTAAACATGAGCATGAATATAAAAACATAAAAGATACAAGTTTATTCTTGAAAATCAAATCAGCAGATATGGATGATACGTATTTTATAATTTGGACTACGACTCCATGGACTTTAGTAGCGAATTCAGCAATAATGGCAAATCCAATCATAGAGTATGCTAAGGTTTATATCGAGGATCTAAAAGAATATTGGATCTTATCAAAGGCATCCGTAACTTATTTAATTTCGGGTGAATTAGGTTATAAGTATAAAATTGTAGAAGATATATTAGGAGAAGAATTGGAGGGTAAGAAATACATACATCCGTTATTAGATGAAGTGCCTTATCAGAAGGAACTTGCGAAGAAAAGTGAAAAAGTTCATTCTATAATACTTTCTGAAAAGTATGTTTCAGCAGCAGAAGGGGTTGGTTTAGTTCATTCAGCGCCAGGACATGGACCAGAAGATTTTGAAGTTGGAGTAGAAAATGGTATTCCCGTTTTCAACCCGGTGAATATTAGAGGTATTTATAAAAAGGAAGCGGGTCAATTTGCGGGAATAAATGTTTTTGATGCAAATAAAGTTATCTTGGATCTTTTAAAGAAAAAAGGAACACTCATTTTGACTAATGAAATAGAACATGAATACGCTCATTGTTGGAGGTGTGGTTCAAAACTGGTATATCGAGCAACGAATCAATGGTTTTTTAAAACAGAGAATTTAGTTCCTGAATTGCTTAAAGAGAATGAAGATATATATTGGATTCCAGATTGGGCAGGAGAAAGATGGTTTAAAAGTTGGTTAACTTCTTTAAGAGATTGGTGTATCTCACGGCAACGTTTTTGGGGAATCCCTTTAAGTATATGGGTCTGTGATAATAAGGATTGTGGAGATATCACAGTAATAGGATCAAGTAAGGAATTAAAAGAAGTAGCAGGAGAATGCCCCGAGGATTTACATAGACCATGGATAGATAAAGTTACGTGGAAATGTAAGAAGTGTAATAAGGGTACTAAAAAGAGAATTCCAGATATTTCGGACGTATGGTTAGATTCTGGCTCAGTTGTATGGGCAGCTCAAGAGGTTTATGACGGTAAGAGTCATTATGATACTTGGACACCAGTAGATTTTATAATAGAAGGCAAAGATCAAATTAGAGGATGGTTTAATAGCTTACTTAGTAGTGCAATGATATCCTCAGGGAGAAAGAATTATGATTCCTGTTTTATGCACGGATTTGTTCTTCTAGAAAGAGCTAAAATGAGTAAATCAAAAGGAACTGTAGTAAGTCCTGAGGATCTTATTACTGGTGATGTGCCTGAACTACAGAGAAATAAATCCTTATCAAATATTAAAGGAGCAGAGACACTTAGATTTTATTGCATAGGAGTGACACAACCAGGCCGGGATTTCAACTTTAACCTTAAAGAATATACTGACACTTACAAGATTCTTAATACAATATGGAATATTTATGTATATGCTCACGAAAAATTTAATTTAGCTAAATTTAATCCCTCGAAGGTTAAATTCGATATAAAAAAAATAAGCAAATTTGATAAATGGATACTTTCAAGATTAAATTCTACAATAAAGAAAATAACCCAACTTTCAGATGAATACCAACTTCCATGGATTACGGGTGAATTGAAGGATCTGGCGGTTAATGACATAAGCAGATGGTATATAATGTTAAATCGGGAAAAGCTAGATGTTTATTCTGATGATCCAAATAAATTACAGATAATGGCAGTCTTATATCACGTGTTATATAACTATTTAATATTATTAGCACCGGTTAATCCAATGATTGCGGAAGAAATATTCTTAAAAATGTTTAAAAGTCATTTAAAGTCAATGGGATTACCTGAAACAGAGAGCGTGCATCTACAGGATTGGCCGCAGTTTAATGAAAAATTGATTGATACAGATTTGGAAAACCAGATGACTTTCACAAGAGACTTAATAGAAAATATAAGAGCATTAAAGGATGAAAATAACATTCGGTTAAGATGGCCAAATAAAAGACTAGTGATCGAACCTAAGGAGGGAATGCCTGAGATTGAGTTTCCAGAAATCGTAAAACAAATTGGAAATGTAAGAGACTTAGTAGTTTCAAAATCAGTTAAAGATACTGAGCAGTTCCTCAAAATGGAAACAAAGTTTTGCAATATATATTTGGACATAAGTTTAGATGATGAGCTACTTGCTGAGCGTGTAGTAAATGACTTAATTAGGAACATTCAGTATTCGCGAAAAAGAAATAAATATAATGTAGGAGAAAATATTGAATTACGATTTGGTGTCAAGGCAAACTATCTAAATGATTATCTCAACAAGAATAAAGATTTGATTTCAGAGAAAGTAAGTGCGAGTAATATCAGTATAATCAATGAAAGTTTGCAGAAAGAAAAGGGAAAAGTGTTTGGTCAGTTGCACATATGCCCAAATAAAGAATGTTCAGCTTCATTAAAAGATAATGTAGTATCTCGATTCAAAAAACAACCTGAAGTAAAGTGTCCTTACTGCCAAGCAAAAATCAAGGCTAAAGACGTTAAATTAATAGAATATGAATTTAAACGACAATCCTAATAATTATCTGAATTTTATTTCTGGTAATTTATACTTTTAATTTAAAAATTAAATCAGTTTTAATATTATCTTATTTATTATTATTTAACTAAGTAAAAATAACGAATTGAAATCAGAAATCTATTATAATTTATGATAATACGTTCAAAAGCTCCTTTCAGAGTAAGTTTTGGAGGTGGTGGTACAGATTTACCTCCCTATTGCACTGAACATGGAGGATGTGTAATTAACACAGCAATTGATCGTCATGTCTATATTTCAATAGCGCCTAGGGATGATAAGAAGATAAAAGTCAAGTCAACTGATCTTAATGAAGAATTTCTATTCGATGTAGGAGATAATAATTACTCTGATGGTTATGAACTTTTCAAGGGCACAGTTAATGTATTGGATATCTCTGATGGATTTAATGTTGATGTATCGTCAGAATTACCAGCAGGTTCAGGTATGGGAGGATCTTCTACCTTAGTCGTTGCTCTTATAGGGGCGTTTAATGAATATTATCAATTAAACTTAACAAAACATGAAATTGCCCAAAAAGCTTATGATGTAGAAAGGATTGAACTACAACAAAAGGGTGGTTATCAAGACCAATTTGCTGCTGCTTATGGAGGCTTTAATTTCATGGAATTTAAAGAATCTGTAAAGGTTTTTCCAATAATTACAACCGCAGAGATGCTTAATGAACTTCAATATCGACTGATTTTATGTTATGTAGGAGGTTCGCATTTTTCTTCTGATATTCAAGACGAAGTATTGGAGGGCTATAAGGAAGAGAGAAAATCTTTTATTGAGACAATGCAAGATTTAAAAGATGTTGCGTATGAAATGAAAAAGATACTTGAGTTTAAAGACATCAATAAGTTAAATGAATTTGGGGAACTTATTCATAAAGGGTGGTTATCTAAAAAAAGTCTGAGTTCAAAAATATCAAACAAAAATGTTGAAAACTTCTATATAACTTCGAGAAAGTTTGGTGTTATAGGTGGGAAATTGCTTGGAGCAGGTGGTGGAGGACACCTACTCCTTTTTTCCGATCCAGATAAAAAATTTAATGTGATAAATGAATTAAAAAAAATTGGGGGCGTTATTGTAAATTTTCATTTTAATCCTAAAGGATTAGAAGTGTGGAAATCACAAATTTAATGATTAAAACTCTTATGAGAATGATATTTATGGAAGATGAAATTGTTTCAATATTGAATGAAGGTATTAAAATAAAGGAAGAAATTAAAAAGCTTGTGCCTTTAATAGCGCAAATATCAAAAGAAATTATTGAAGCTTATAACAACAAGAAAAAGGTGGTACTTTTTGGAAATGGTGGTAGTGCTGCAGATGCGCAACATATCGCAGCTGAATTTGTAGGAAAATTTTACAAAGATCGTCAATCACTTCCAGCTTTAGCGTTTCACACTAATACATCTGTAGTTACTGCAACTGCTAATGATTATGGATATGAATTTATATTCGAGAGACAAGTATCTTCTTTTGTTGAAAAAGGAGACATTACAATTGGAATAAGTACATCGGGTAATTCTCCTAATGTTATAAGAGGATTAAATAAGGCCAAGGAGAAAGGAGCAATTACTATTGGTTTTACAGGACAAAAACAGAATAAAATGGAAGGGATTGTAGATTATTGTCTCAAGATACCATCAAATGATACTCCTAGAATTCAAGAGGGGCATATTACTGTTGGACATATCATTTGTTATTTAGTTGAAAAGGAACTTTTTAGTTAATTAATGATGATAAATATTAATAAAGCAATATTTTTGGATAGAGACGGAGTTATTAATGAAGAAGTAAATCATCTATCCGATCCCGAGAATTTTCAATTTATTGAAGGATCAATCGAAGCTTTAAAAATTCTAAAAAGTCTTGGGTATCTTTTAATAATAATATCCAATCAAGCAGGAATAGCAAAGGGATATTTTTCAGAAGCAACCCTTAAGGAAATTCATAACAAGATGAATCGAATATTAAATGAAAATAATATAACATTGGATGATATTTTTTATTGTCCTCATCATCCTGATTTCACAGGACCATGTAATTGCAGAAAACCTAACCCAGGTATGATTTTAAAAGCAAAAGACAAATATAATATTGATTTAAGGGAGTCATTTATGGTAGGGGATACGTTAAATGATATTGAAACAGGATTAGGAGCAAAATGTCAAACAGTATTAGTTTTAACTGGATATGGAGAAAAAGAAAGAGTTAAAATTGATGAAGTGATACCTGATTTTATTTTTGATAATTTATTAGAATTTGCTAAAAATTTAAAATTAGATTCAAAATTATAGATTAATAATAAGTATAGATGTGACCTTAAAATGAAATTCTTTATAGATACTGCAAATTTAGAACAAATAAAAGAAATGCAAGATTTAGGAATAATCGATGGAGTAACGACTAATCCTACATTATTATCAAGAGAGGGTGCAGAACCTATAGAACAATTAAAAAAAATTTGTGAAATTGTGGATGGACCGGTCAGTGCAGAAGTTGTAGGTCTAAAAACAGAAGAAATGGTCAAAGAAGCTAGAGAATTAGCAAAAATAGCTTCTAATATTGTTGTTAAGATTCCAATGACAAAGGAAGGGATTAAAGCTGTTAAAATTCTTGAATCTGAGGGAATTAAAACAAATGTTACATTAGTTTTTTCTCAAAACCAAGTACTAATTGCAGCCAAAGCGGGAGCTTCATATATCAGCCCCTTTATCGGGAGATTGATGGATGATGGGCAAGATGAAATTGATATGTTATGGGAATCTATGCAAATTATACAAGCTTATGATTTTAAATCTGAAATAATTGTCGCATCGGTGAGAAATTCTAGACATGTAATCGAGGCTGCAAAGATGGGGGCTCATATTGCTACAATACCATTTAATGTGCTTGAAAAGATGTTTAAACACCCAAGAACAGATCAGGGCTTAGACTCATTCCTTAAAGATTGGGAAAAGCTCCAAACAAAATTAAAAAAATAAAACAGATTGCCTATGGCTTTAGTAGATTTAATTCCAAAATGGAAAAATAAAAAAGTTCTAATAATTGGAGAAGCCCTAATAGATCGCTATATTTTTGGGCAAGCAGATCGAATTTCACCTGATGCCCCCATTCCTAATGTAAAAATTGAGCGCCATGACACATATTTAGGTGCAATTGGCTTAGTATTACAGTTCATTAAGTCCTTAGGTGGTATTCCTGCAATAAGTACAATTGTAGGAAATGATTATGAGGGGGAGTTCTTTCTTAAAAAATTAGACTCATTAAGCGTTGACACATCAAACATTATAATTGATGAAAATATTAGTACACCTCAAATTACCCGAATAAAAGCAATGAATCAACATCTACTGCGATTAGAAACTGATTACTCTAGTGAAATCTCAAAAACTACGATTAATAATTTTCTAGGGAAATTAAAAGATAATTTTGAAAATATCGATTGCATCATTATTTTGGATTATGGAGCTGGAGATTTATTTAAGGATGATTTTATATCCGAATTATTAGCTATGTTAAGGAAAAATTATAAAGATATTCCTATTATTGCTCGTCCAAATGTATCTAATTATTATCTTTATGAAGATATTGATTTAATAAAAATAAATTTACAAAAGGCATTAAGTAATTTCTCGATAGATTGTTGTACTGAGACCAGTATAATTATTGCTGGAAAAAGAATATTAAATTCCTCAAAAAGTAGAAATCTTCTTTTAAATTATTTAGAAATAAATTCTTATCTTTTTTCTAAAGATCAAGAAAAAGTAGAAAAAATCAAACCAATTTTAAGTCAACCTGCTAGGAGTTATGTAGCTGTTGGCAGTTCTATCATGGCAGTGTTAGGATTAAGTTATGCATCAAATATTCCGATTATAAATGGAGCGAAAATTGCAATGGCTGCTGGAGCTCTTTCCGCAACATTGCCTCCGGTTGAATTTTTTAATTCAGAAACACTAAAAAATTATGTCTCTGCTAATTTTAACGAATAATTAAAATAGGTTGTGAAAAATTAAGTGGAAGTCTCAGAATATGAAGAATTGCAGTTATTATTAGAGATTATAGATTTAAAAAAAGATATATTAAAAATGATATACCAAGCACAATCAGGACATCCTGGAGGTTCTTTATCGTGTGTAAATATTATATATTTATTATATGATAAGATCATGAAAATTGATCGAAAAAATCCTGGGTGGGAGGATAGAGATATTTTTATTCTTAGTAAGGGTCATGCTGCTCCTGCTTTGTATGCAGTTTTATCTAAGATTGGTTATATAAAGAGGGGAGATTTGTTTACTCTGAGAGAATTTTTATCAAGTATTCAAGGACATCCTATAAAGAATCTAGGTATAGGTGTAGAAATCTCAACGGGATCTCTAGGAATGGGCCTTTCAATAGGGGTGGGATGTGCATTGGCTGCTAAATTAGATCGGAAAGATAATAATATTTTTGTTTTGTTGGGAGATGGAGAGCTAAATGAAGGAGCAATATGGGAAGCTGCGATGTCAGCAAGTCATTATAAATTAGATAATTTAATTACGATAGTAGATCGCAATGGAATACAAATTGATGGTTCTACAGAAGAGATTATGGCTTTAGAGCCTTTAGCTGAAAAGTGGAAGTCTTTTGGATGGGAAGTTATAGAGGTGGATGGCTCTAATGTTAATGAAATCTTATCAGGATTTGAAAAATCTAAGAAGGTCATAAAAAAGCCTAAAGTGATTATATCATATCTAATCAAGGGCTCTGAAGTATCATTTATGGAACACACTAAAAAATTTCATGGAAGAGCTCCCAGCAAAGAAGAATTTGATAAAGCGATTAGAGAATTAGAAAAAATAAAACAAAATTTGGTAGGAGTAAATGGAAGTAAAGAACCTTAGAGATACATTTGGTGAATTTTTAATTGACATAGGAGCTCAAAATAAAAATATTGTTGTCTTAGATGCAGATCTATCCTCTTCTACTAGAACCTATAAATTTGCAGAAAAATTTCCCCAAAGATTTTTTAACATGGGTATTGCCGAACAGAATATGGTGGGGGTGGCTCTTGGTTTTGCAATTTCAGGGAAAACTCCCATTGTTAGTGGATTCTCAATATTTACTACTGGAAGAGCATGGGAATTTATACGATTAGCATCTCATGACAATTTAGATGTGAAGATTATTACTACTCATGGAGGAGTAGTTGGAAAGGATGGAAGTACCCATAATGCTTTAGAAGATTTAAGTATCATGGCAACTCTTCCAAATTTAACAGTATTGGTACCAAGTGACAATATAGAACTTATTCAGATATTAAACTTAGCATTGAACAGACAAGGACCTTTCTATATCAGGTTACCAAGAGGAAGTTTTCCAAATATACATGATCGATCCTATAATTTTGTTTTAGGGAGTCCAGATGTGCTAAAAGATGGTAATGATTATTGCATCATTGGAACGGGGTATGGGACTATTTTAGGAATGAACTCAGTTTCTGAACTCGAAAATGAGTTTAAATGTTCGATAAAAGTGATTAATCTTCCATCGATAAAACCAATAAATAAAACCAATTTGTTGAAAGAAATAGCTGTGGTTAAAGGTATAATTATTATTGAAGAACATAATATCTATTGTGGTTTTGGTAGTATATTAGCTAGGATATTTTCAGAAGCTCATCCCATACCCATACGGTTTGTGGGAGTTGAAGAATCTTATGGATCCTCTGGATCTAGAAATGAAGTATTAGATGCTCTTGGATTAAATGTTAAAAATATCAAAAGAAATCTATTAGAACTGATTGACTCTTCTAAACATTAACTAACTAGTAGTAGTTCAAAAATGAAAGTTGCAGTTTCTATACATGCAAAGGATGACTTTAGTCTCAAATTAATTGAAGGCTTAAATAATTTAGATTATATCCATGTTGATGTTATGGATGGTAAATTTGTTGCTTCTCAAAATCTTAATTTAAAAGTTTTACCCCTCATTAAAGATAGTTTTGAGGTTCCTATCTTAGTCCACTTAATGGTTCTTAATCCTTTAGATTATATTCATGAGATAATGGAGTTTGTAGAAGGTATTTTTTTTCATTTTGAAATTAAAAATGATAAAAAACCAATTATTGACATCTTAAAAGAAAATAAAAAGAAAGTAGGATTAGCTATTAATCCGAAAACTAAAGTTTCGGAGATTATTGAATTGCTTTCATTGATTGATCTAATCTTAATCTTAGGAGTTAATCCAGGATATTCTGGTCAGAAATTTTTGCCTAAAACTATTGATAAAATAAATCAATTAGCAGCTCTAAAAAAAGATTTTAATTTTAAAATTGATGTTGATGGGGGAGTGAATCTTAAAAATGCAATGAAGATGTCTAAGGTAGATATCTTAACAAGTGCCAGTACAATTTTAAATGCCCCAGATCCAAATATCATTATTCAGATGTTAAAGGAAGTTAAATAAATATCTTATTTACATGTTTAAATTATTAAATATTCATAAAAAAAATAGATAAAGGCTAATAAAAATTTGAACTTAAAGATTATTAAAAACCTTCTTAAAAAAGCAAAGAACCCAATTGATCTTCGGGATTTTCTTTTATATAAATTATGTGCTATTATCTATAGAAAGAATAATGGTTTTTATATTTTTGATGAATCATGGGATAATTTAATCATTTTAGATGCATGTAGATACGACACTTTTGAAGAACAATATATTAAAAGAAAAATGCATGGGCAGCTAACTAAGAAAATTTCAAGAGGAGATCACACTATATCATTTTTACTCGAAAATTTCACTAAAGATTATTATGAAGATATAATATATTTAACTGCTAATCCCTATGTGAATAGATATCTCAAAGATAAATTTTTTAAAATTGTTTCAGTGTGGAAAGATGGTTGGAGTGAAGAATATCATACTGTTTTACCTGAAACCATGTATAATTATACAATAAACACCTTTTTGAGATATCCAGATAAAAAATACATTATTCATTTTATGCAACCTCATTTTCCCTATATAGACTCTAATATAGTTGATAAAAGTCTGGAGAAATTTAGAGATCCTAATTTTACCGGAGAAAATTATAAGTTAAGTAAAGATGTTAAAAAATCCATTTGGTCCTTATATTCTGCAGATATCTATGCAATGATAGAATATAAAAATCATCTCAGAATGTATAAAAAAAATCTGAATTTAACTTTACCATATGTTGAGAACCTTATAAATCTACTTCCCGGAATTTCAGTTGTTTCTGCTGATCACGGAGAAGCATTTAAAGAAAAGATGCATCCTTTAGTCCCATTTAATTTTTATGGACATAGGAGAGGTATACGAATGCCTTCACTAATAAATATTCCATGGCTGATAATTAAACCAGAAGAAAAAGATAAAACTATGAGAAATAAATTATTAGAGGAAGAGTTAATTAGAAATAAAGTAAATAAGTTAAAAAAACAAGGACTTGTTTGAAAATGAACCAATTTAAACTTATATTTTATAGAAAAAGTGATACTAAGTGAAAAGGATATTGATTAATGCCAGATCGGAAATTATCCAGAAAGATTATTATTTTACAAATCTAAATAATGCTTTATTATCTGAGGGTATTCAACTAACTTTTTTTAGGAAATTCTATTTCTTATTCCCTATTTTTAGAAATATTTTATTATCAAATTGTAAAATTTTACATTTCCATTGGCTCCATGACCATACTGGCTTTAATTTGAAAAACAAACTCAAATTTTGTGTTAAACTGATAATATTTTTAGTTGATTTTAGTTTAATTCGATATTTATTAAAGGTAAAAACTATTTGGACAGTTCATAACTTATATGGTCATGAATCTTATCATCCTTTTTTCGAAAAAATAACCAAAATATATTTTGCGAAAAAAGTAAATTTTATAATAACTCATTGTGATAAAGCTATGAATATTATTAAAAGAGAATTTAATGTCTCCAAATCAAAAATAATTGTTATTCCTCATGGCCACTACCTAAATAATTATGAGAATCTAATAACTAAAAAGGAAGCTAGAAAAAAACTAAACTTAAGAGATAATGATCTAATTTTTTTATGTTTTGGTCGTATAAGGCCACATAAAGAAGTTGACGAATTAATAACGGCTTTTAACCAATTTAGGCTGGTAAACAATATTAAATTATTAATCGTTGGTAGACCTTTAAATGATAAGATTAAGTACAAATTGCTTAAACTTTCC
>JBHLON010000054.1:0-15681 GCA_048940445.1 Promethearchaeota archaeon | reverse complement strand
AATGCTCCAGTAGTACCTATATCTAATGAATATCCGATTTTCAAGGATTTTGGAGCTTCCTCTAGTTTTTCAAGATAGCTATAATTTGGTTTCAGCACAGAGTACCTATCGGAGTCATCAATGCCAGCTATTATGTCTAGCATAAGTGCTGCATCTTTTACACATCTTACTAAAGGACCTTTTTGAACTAGAGTTCCAATACTTCCCATTATTTGCATAACATTTTGTGGAACACGCCCAAAGGTTGGCTTAATTCCGAATAACCCACAAAAACTGCTGGGAATCCGAATTGAGCCGCCACCATCCGAACCCAAGCTGATTGGCCCCAATCCGGAAATTACAGCAGCAGCTGGTCCACCACTTGATCCTCCGGGTGTTCTTTCTAAATCCCAAGGATTTCTTGTAATTCCAAATATCAGATTATCGGTTTCTCCTTTATATCCAAAAGCTGGAGTGTTGGTTTTACCTAGGATAACCGCACCAGCGTCTCTTACTCTACGAACAGCTGCTTCATCATCACGGGGCACATTCTTTTCAAAAATTTTACATCCATAAGTAGTCCGGATACCTTTCGTGTCAGTTTCATCCTTAATTGAAACAGGAATTCCATGTAATAATCCCTTTCTTTCTCCCTTCTTTATCTCATTATCTGCTTTTTTTGCAAATTCTCGAGCTAATTCAAAGGTAGGAGTACAAAATGCATTTATGATAGGATTAAGCTTTTCAATCCGCTCAATAATTATTTCAGTTAATTCTTCTGATGTTAATTCTAGAGAAGTTATTTTTTCTGATAACTCACAAGCAGACAAAAAACAAATTTCTTCCTTATTCATTTTAATTACATAAACCTATTTAGTTATGCATCATTTTACATATATTAGATTTCTAAGAATAGAATGATTGTGAGATATAAAAGTATTATTCTTAAATCAAATTTAAAAGAGAAAGATACCAAGATGTGCGAGTTTAAAATAATCAAGAAGAATGATGGGTCTCAAATATTAGAGGATATTGTTATCTTATCCTATAATGACCACCATGAACTAATATGTACGGATGTATTAGGAATCGGAGAGAACCTTAAATCAGCGATCATTTTAAATGTAAATACTCTAAATCAAACTTGTACTGTATTAGAACACCCACTTATCCAAGATTTCCTTAAGTTGGTACTTGATATAAATAATGGGTCAAGTAGGAAAGAACAAATAGAAGCTATTCAGAATCAATTGGAAAAAATAAAAGCAGCAATTTAAATCAAGAAATTACTTAAGAGCAAAATAAAATTATTAAGAAAGTAACCCCATTTAAAATGATGGAAGCTAAGGTTTTTACAGATATTAAAGAATTTTATGATTTAGTCTTTCCATTTTTAGTGCAAAGAGAAGCTGAGAATAACTTAATCTTAGCTATTTTAAATAGGCTCAAAAAAAATATCGATAGATATGACCAAGCAGCTCCTTTATTGCTCCTAATAAATGAATATAATTCAATAAAATTAATTTCAATTAGGACACCTCCTCATGATCTATTAATTTCATATACTGATGATTTAAGTACTATTGACGTCCTTATTGAAGAATTATTGCGACGAGATGTTGTTCTACCTGGTATATTGAGCTTTAAAAATGCAGCAGATAAATTTTCTAAGATTTGGGCTGAAAAGAAAAAACTGAAAGCAGCTTTACTAAGAAATGAGCGCGTTTATAAATTAGAAATAGTAGCAGAAAACACACTTGGAATTAAAAAGTTTATCAAAGCTACAAAAAAGTATGAAAATTTTGTTTTAAAATGTGCAAGATATATGATGGTGGAAGTTTTAGCTGAAATCAATCAGGAACAATTAGATGAAACTATAAAATCATTTCGACAAGAGCTTGATGAAGGAACAAGTAATATTTATTTACTTCTAGATGATAATGATACTCCTTTATCATTGGTAAGAAAAGCAGGAAAAACTCCAAATGGAAATTTCATTAACTTCGTATATACTCCGCCACATTTAAGAAAAAGGGGATATGCAACTGAAGTAGTGGCTCATATAAGTCAAATGCTTTTAGAAGAGGGAAATAAATATTGCTTTTTATTTACAGACTTAAGTAATACCACATCCAATAGCATATATCAAAAAGTTGGTTATCATCCTGTGATTGATATGAATCACTATAGATTTAAACCACTTTAAAATATTAACATAAAATAAAAAATAAAAAAAATAAACGAGAAAGTCTCCTGATTTTCTCCTGATTATTTGGTTATTACTTGATTTATTTTTTGGGTGGAATAATTTCAATTTCGATAGATGATACGTTTGTTTGAGTATTATCATCATTGCTTATTGTTTCAGTATCAATTTTTATTTCTCCATAAGTACTTCCAGGTATAAATTTGTTAATGAGAATTTCAGACACATCTACTGCTCTGGATATTGATCTCCCGCGAGCAAGAATTTTTACGGGTCTATCATTTAGAATTACCATTGCTGCCATGACATAACTCATTGATTTTTTTTTACCGATAAAGACTTTTTCTGTATCATCTTCAACTTTCTTTTTCTTGGCCACTTTCCATCACCTAAAGGCACATAGTATTTAAAATTTCTTTCGATTTTCAGCTTTTTTAGTCAAAGATTTGTTTTTGATAAATAAAATATCTAAAGGTAGTTATAGGTAATTAAAATAAACCATGATTTAAAGATTTTGTAAATTAACTTATCGTGCAAAAATTTTGCTAATTATTAAATTAGTTGAGGATTTTCTATTGAAAAATTTAAGTGGAAATAGACAAACATTAATTTATGGTTTCCAGTTAAATTTTTCTCTAAGACTATTAATCATCTCATCTTTTTTTTCAAATGTATACCAATCAGAACCAACTTTTTCTAATTCATAGGCAACCTTAAAATTTTTATCGAGTAAATGGTTACTAAATAATTTAATTGCAATCAAAACAGTTTGATTCTTTGAATAGAGAAATGTTGCTTTTTCCATTGCTGCTTCTATTAATTTTTCTTTGGAAATAACGATCTGGTCAATTAATCCTATCTCTAAAGCTTTTTCGGCAGCAATTCTTTCTGAAAACATTAACATTTTTTTTGTCCAAGAGATACCAAGAATTTTAGAAAACAATATGATGCACCCTGTACCGGGAAATATAGCAGAGTTAATCTCAGGCATTTGAAAATAGCTACCTTTTACCGCTAAACGATAATCACAACAAACTAAAAATACCACGCCTTCTCCGAGAGTTCGTCCATTTATAGCACAAATTGAGGGTTTTCCATTATATAGCAGCTCACATACTTGGGCAGCTAACTTTTCTAACTTTTTAATATCCTCATAATTATATGATGTTACTGCAGTTAAGTCCATTCCAGTGCTGAAGCTATCTCCATTAGCAGTAAATATTACCCCTTTAATTTTCTCAATTTTTTGACAATGAATTAAAACTTTTTTCAAATTTTCCAATTGTTCAATCGTAAAAGCATTCGATCGATGAACTCTGTTAAGTGTTATTATTCCAAACCTTTTTTGAATGGAAAATTCAATATATTGTCCAAAATCTAAATCAGATGACATAATTAAAATTAATTTTCTTTTAATAAAAAAGAATAATAATTTGAATAACAATAAAGTTTTATAGTACAATTAAACGGTTTCTATAAATATCTCAAGAGTTTGACAACTAAAATAACTGATTATGTCGGGGAAAGCCCAAAGGCACTAAAAAAAAAAGATTTGATAAAAGTATCAAATTTGAAACAAATTTTCACTCAAATAAATCAACATTTTTATGCTAAACTAAAACATACTCACACTGATACAAGATCAAGATCTAAAGAAATCATAAACTTGTTATTGTGTAAAATTGTCGATGAAAAAAACAAAACTCCTGAAGAATCTGTTGAGTTCTGCATTAGGCAGGGAGAGAAAGCACATCTTTTATCGTCAAGAATAAAAGATTTTTTTATTAAGAATGTTAAGGAAAAATATCACGAGATATTTGATGAAGATGAAAAAATTAATTTAAGCAAGGAACTGATATTTTTAGTTGTTAAGGAACTACAAAAGATTTCTCTTTTAATTTCGTCTAGAGACATTTTAAGTGATGCCTTTGAAATCTTCGTAAGTAAGGTATTAAAGGACGAGGGCGGACAATTTTTTACTCCATCAAATGTGATCAAATTTATGGTAAATTATTTAAATCCAGATATTAATGACCGAATCTTAGATCCTGCTTGTGGACATGGAGGTTTTTTACTTGAAACTAAGGATGTACTATGGTCAAAAATTGAAAATAAATTTAAGGAAAATAAAGAAACAAAAGAACAAAAAAAATTAGAAGTTATAACAAATCTATATGGAATAGAAAAAGATTCCTTTTTAGTCAAATTATGCAAGCTATATTTAGCTATTTTGAGTGGAGAAAAATCAAAAATCTTCTGTGAAGATTCTTTAGATTTTAACAATTACCAAGACCGAGCAAGAAACCATATAAAACCTGATTTTTTTAATTGTATTATAACCAACCCTCCTTTTGGATCTAAGATCCCTATTGATGAAAAATCTATTTTAACCAATTATCAACTTGGTCACCTCTGGAAAAATATTAAAAACAAATGGGAAATGGTAAACAAAATTCTAAAACAACAACCACCACAAATCTTGTTTATCGAAAGATGTGTTCAATTACTTAAAGATGGAGGGAAATTGGGTATAATTTTACCAGAGGGCATATTCGGTAATCCTTCAGATAGGTATATTTGGGAGTATTTAAATTCCAATGGTAAAATATTAGGTATAATTTCATTAGATCAGAACACATTCCAGCCCTATACATGTAATAAAACAAGTATTTTGTTCTTTCAAAAATTAAAAACTGTTCCTCTAGATTATAAAATTGACTTTGCTATTGTTGATCATGTTGGTCATGATAAGGATGGCAAAACTCTACACAAATTACATAAGGATGGGTCCAAGATGTTAGATGACAAAGGTAAACCCATAATAAATGATGAATTGGTTGATTTGAATGATAGATTAGTCACTTGTGAGGATTTTAACTATTCTAAAGAGCAAAAAGTATTTAAGATTAATTTTAGTCAAGTAAAAAATAATATTTTTATTCCTACTTATTATTCAGGGGTGGAAAAAACACTTAAGAATCTCGAAAATAATCAAAATATTATTTTAGATTCAGTAAGAGATTTAGTAGCAAAAGGCATTATTTTTACTAGTAAAAATGGATATCTGCCCAGGGGTGATGAAATAGGATCAAGTGTGTATGGATTAGGGGATATTCCTTTTATACGCACTAGTGATATAAATAATTGGGAAGTAAACCTAGATTCTCATAAAAAAACTAGCAAGGAAGTATTTGAACTTTATAGAAAACGACAGAATATTGAAACTGGAGATATAATTTTAGTAAAAGACGGTGGTCCTAATCTAATCGGTAATACTGCCTATATCACAGAATTAGATACCAAAATCATTATACAGAGCCATATATTTCAGATTAAAATTCTCCCAAATAAAGAACATATCGACTCATTTTTAGTTCTATATTTACTAAATTTGGATATTGTTCAAAAACAAATTCAAGCAATCACCTTTGTACAAGGGACTATTGCGACGATTGGAAATCGTATAATGGAAGTATTATTACCTCTTCCAAAAGATATGAATAAAAGAAAAGAGATATCTCACATGATTAAAGAAATTATTAAACAAAAGGTAGAAATTAGAAAAAAGATGTTAAATCTCTCTATGAATTCTTTCTTTAACTAATTTTATAATAATTTTAATTATAATTTAAAGTGTATCTAATGAAAATTGAAAAATATGCAATTGAAAATTATGATGAGATTATTAAACTTTGGAGGAAAGTTGACCTAACCATTACATCATCAGACTCAAAAGAAGAAGTAGAAAGAATGTTACAATTAAACCCAGATTTATTCTTAATTGGAAAAATCGACGAAAAAATTATAGGAGTGGTAATGGGTGGGTTCGATGGTAGAAGGGGGTATGTTCATCATTTAGCTATTGAACCAAAATATCAAAAAAAAGGTTTTGGAAAAATGCTTGTTGATGAGTTGATGAAAAAATTTCGGGAAAAAAAAGTACATAAAGTGCATTTATTCATTGAAAAACGTAACAATGATGTAATTACTTTTTATCAAAAATTAGGTTGGGAAATGAGAAATGATCTAGTTATGATGAGTATTATTCCAGATCCCGAATATTATCAACCTTAAACTTAAGTAATTTCAGAATCACAACCAATATTTTTCCTTTAAAATTATTAAAATTTTAAATAATAAGGAAAAAAATATTTACATATTTACTTTAAAAATAATCTTGATAGAAAATGAGTGAAAAAGATTTATTCAAATTTTATGGAATTGATAAAAATTATCCAAAAACCCCTAGGCATGTTGAATATGAGAACATTTCTTTAGGAGAAATGTTGCGAAGCACAGCAAAAAAATACCCTGAAAGTCAAGCTATTTACTTTGAAGGATATAGAATGACTTATAGAGAATTAGATACGCTAATTGATCAATTCTCAACAGCTCTTTCAAAGATGGGTGTCAAAAAGGGTGATGTGGTACTCATCGATCTTCCTAATCTACCTCAATTTGTAATATCTTATTATGCCATTGTAAGAATAGGAGCAATTGCTAATCCCATAATTCCCTTGAATCGATTTAGTGAAATAATTCACCAAGTGAACGATTCAAAAGGGAAACTTATGATAATGTTGGATGTTCTTTATGAAGAACATCTGTATAATAACGATCTAAGTAAAATGCCTACCTTAAAGGATATTATTTTAACAGGAATAGGAGAATATCTTTCAAAAGTTAAAGCCAAATTGGGGACAGCATTAGGGAAAGTGCCCCGGATGAAGAATTGGCCAACTAAAGTTGGAGATGTTACATTTCATAATTTCCAAGATGTATTAGCAAATGGTCTTCCTCTTGATGTTCCTAAAGTTCAGATAAATCCCAAGGAAGATGTATCGACTCTTATTTACACAGGGGGAACTACAGGATTACCAAAAGGATGTCAATTATCACACGCAAATTTTGTAATTAATGCTCAACAAGGGGCTCTCTGGGCAAGAACGCAATTACCTGAAGTAGAAAAAACTTTTGGTTCGGGAGGAATGTTTGTTGTTTTACCATTAGCACATGAATTCGCTTTATCAATAGCTATGAATTTTGGAGTTCAAATGGGGCATAAATTAATATTATTTCCTCAACCACCTGCTAAACTATCTAAAATTTTGAAGATTTGTATGAAAGAGGGCGCAGTTTTTGGCCCTGGAGTTCCAACCCTATGGCAAAAAATAAATCTTGATCCAGATACCCCTAAATATAAAGGAAAGTTGACCTCTCTAATTGCTTGTTTAAGTGGTGCAGCTCCTTTGCCTTTAGAAGTAAAGCAGCAATTTGAAGAGACAACGGGTGCATTAATAATTGAAGGTTTTGGTATGAGTGAAACAAGTCCTCTACTAACAGCCACGCCTTTTCACAAATATAAAGAAAATACTGTAGGATTTCCAGTTTCAGATACTCTCATAAAAATTGTGGATGTAGAAGATGGCACTAAAATTTTATCACCATGTCCTAATGAGAATTGTGATAATTGTGGCACAGATGAGACTAAATATATTGGTGAAATATGCGGATGTGGACCTCAAGTATTTTTAGGTTATTTAAACCGACCGGAGGCTACTGATTATGCGTTAAGAAAAGATTCAGAAGGAAGAACATGGTATTATACCACTGATATTGGTTGCATAGATAAAGATGGTTACCTGCATATAAAGGATAGGAAGAGGGATATGATTAAATACAAGGGCCATTCAGTATTTCCAAGAGAAGTTGAAGACTTAATGTATCTTCACGAAGCAGTAGCTGAGGTTGGAGTCGTTGGAGTGCCTGATCCGGAAGCTGGTGAAAATATCAAAGCCTATGTCGCTTTGAAACCTGAATATCAAGGAAAAATAACTAAAGATGATTTAATGGAATGGTGTAAAGAAAATATAAGCGCCTTTAAATATCCACGAATAATCGAGATCATACCCGAGTTACCAAAATCAGTCGTAGGTAAGATATTGAGAAGGGAATTAAGAGAATAAAAGAATTTTTTTCTTTTTTATTTTTGACCTAATTTTAGAAATTTAATATGAACTTACTAGAATCAAAATATAAGCCAAGTTTGAAAAAAAAGAATAATGGAATAATGATTTTATAATTATGAAATTTGGGTGCATAACTTCCTTAATATCTTCTCTGCACCATTACTGAAACTAGTGATAATATCGTCAACTTCCATTATTGAATCAATAAGTCCGCATGTTTGACCGGCAGGTACAGCTCCATTCTCTACATCTCCTTTAGTATAAACAATCTCATAAGCGTAAAGATCTTTTAAATATTCATCCATTTCATAAGCTAATTCTTGCGAAATTTTTTGCTCTTTTGATATAACTTCACCATGCTCTAATGCATATTTATTTTTTAACAATCTTATTGGACCAAAACCCCCAGTTGTTAATAAAGTATCTTTGGATGATGCGGGTGGAATAAGAGCTTTATAATTTGGATGAAATTCACTTTGTTTTGAAGCAATAAATCTGGTACCCATAGCAATGGCATCTGCACCCATAGCTAAACCCGCAGCTACACCTTCAGGACTGGAAAACCCTCCACACGCTACTATTGGTTTATCTGGATACTTCCTAACAGTCTCTTGTACTAAAACTAGAGTACTAATCCCTTCATAACTTTGATGTCCACCTCCTTCTGTACCAGTAGCTACTATTCCATCACAACCTGCATTAACGATTTTATCAATTAACCATAGGGCAGGTCCTACATGAAAATGCTTAATTTGAGGTGCTTTTTCCTTTAAAATTTTGCTAGCGAATTTAGCTCCTCCCGCGCTCGTAAGCAAATATACTAACTGCTCACGTAATTTAGTATTTTCTTTACACCATTGTGCAATCTTTCTCAACATTATTTTATGATCTGTTTGAATCCTTGCAGTTCGAATATTTACACCGAAAGGTTTGTCAGTATGTTCAATTACATATTCTAATTGTTTCTTCATATCTTCTAATGAATTCTTTCCTCTTAGAGTTGCATGGCTAACCACACCTAAACCTCCCGCTTCCGAAACTGCAATGGTCAATTCAGTTGTATAAAAAGGTCCCATTGGAGCGCTTATAATAGGATATCTCAATCCAAACATTTCTGTGATTCGTGTTTTAATCATACTTTACTCGCTCTATAAATTCAATAGCTATGCTTAAGATTACTCTTTTGCATTTAAAAAAATTTATAAAATGATGTTATTATTTTATACAAAAAATTCTAATACTGTAAGTATTAGATTTTTATTTAGGAAATTTAGTCAACAAGAAATCTTAAAAAATTAGGATAAAAATAGGTTTGTGAAGTTCTTTTTAGTATAAGTATCTCTATTTAACTATCCCAGCCGCCTTTGGCTCTTGCAGCTTCAATATCTTTATCAACTCTTTCTTGTAATGCCACATAATCAGTCTTTGCTATTCGATTAAGAGGAAACTCTTTTAAGAATACAACTAATGACGGTCTCTTATAAGATGCCATTCCTTTACAATGTTGTAAAACTTCTTGTTCTGTGAGTACTTGACCTTCCTTTAATTTAATATAAGCAACAACACCTTCAGTGAATACATTATGCTTAGCTCCAATCACTCCTACAAACTCTATTTGGGGTAATTCTGCGATATGAGCCTCAACCTCAGGAGGAAACACTTGATAACCTTTCGGCTTGATAAGAAATTTCCTTCTACCTGCAAGATGTAGTCCTTTTTCATCAATATATCCCATATCTCCTGTATAGAGATATCCATCTGATGACAGTGTTTTCCGAGTCGCTTCTTCATTACCGAAATACCCTAAAAACGTTTGAGGTCCTTTATAACAAATCTCTCCAATCTCTCCTTTTGGTAAATCCTTGCCAGCGCTTCCATCTTCATTCATAGGTTTTCGAATCGACATGGGATATATTGGAAAATCAAAGCCTAAAGTACCAGTAAATTCATCTAAAGGGAGATCAGTTGGTGTATAAGAACAAAATCCTGATGTTTCTGTTAAACCTAACCCTGTAAACATATTTGGAGCCATTTTAGTTAATCGTTCTAAAAATGGCTTATCGACTGGTTGACCGGCTGCGATTGCATATTTCAAAGAATTCAGATTATATCCATGAAAATTTGGGAGCCTCCATTCCATCACAAATAAAGCAGGAATTTGGCCCATAATAGTAACTTTATACTTTTGAATTGCATCTAGAGTTTTAGCAGGGTCGAAAATGTGTAGTACAACTACGCTTCCTCCTATAAATATGGGAGTCATAAATTGTTCTGTTGTTCCTCCAACGTGTGAAGGTGGTAAATTAACCAGCATGATATCATCTTCTTTACATTTAAGTCCCTTTGCTAAACACATATTTTGACAAGTGATTCCCTTATTTGTTAACATGGCTGGTTTTGGATATCCGGTTGATCCTGTGGTAAATATGATTAAGATTGGATCATCTTGCCCCACTTTATCACATTCTGCTATAAAATTTCTCATATTTTCTGAACCTTTCTCTGTTTCTTTAAATTCATCTTGAGCTTCTTTTAATAGTTGAAATCCGGGAATAATCCCATTCCTATATTTATCATCTGGGGTGCTAAATTGAACTACATATTCTAACCAAGGATTATTTTTCATAACTGCAGCACCAATCATCCCAAAATTTGCAGCTGTAGTCTTACCTAAATGACAATACATTTTGCATTTTTCTTTTAACAAACTTAGGTTTCTCATAATTTCTGGAGGTTTTAACCGCAAATCCATGGGGCACCACATAACCCCTAATTTTGCACAAGCATATCCTAAAACTATATGCTCATACAGAAATGGTAAGGACGTTGCGATTATGTCTCCTTTTCGAAATCCTAGATTGTAAAGCTTAAATGCCATAATGGTTATGGCATCATAAAACTCTTTGAAAGTATATTTCTTTTCTGTGTCATAAAAAATAAATGCGAATTTCTCTGCCTTTTTTTTAGCCCATTTCTCTATAACCCCATTTATGGTATGGGGATGAGTTTCAAATTCTTCCCACGACATTATAAATCCTTATCTCAATTTGTTTATGCATTATTTAATCTTTAAATTTTTAAGTATTTTGTTTTCAATTTTTCTCTCTGCATTCAATCTGAATTATATTTAGGTATATTCTCCTAAGGAATATTTTCCTCTAAATGTATTCCATTGATTTTTCAAAGGAGTTTTTAGTGAAATCAGATTCTGAATTTACCTTTTTCGTGTATATGAAATACCTAATTTATTTTTAAAAAAATTATTGCTCTATAGAAGTTTTATATATTACTTCTTCTTAATTTTATTTTGTACAATTAAATCCAATTAAAATATAATCTGATTGTAATTGATATTTAATTTTGAAGAATAAAAGCAGAACCATGATTTTGCCAAAAAAGATGCTCATCCTTAGCCAAAAGTTAAGAAGATTGAATAAAAAAAAAATTATTGGTTTTGTTTTTGCAATTTTTGGAATCTCTTTTATTATTTTACCATTTTTTCTTGTTCCTTATATTAACACCGAAAAAATATGGACATCAAAAGAATGGTTTTTCGAGCCCTGGTTGTATAGGGATAGTTTTAGTCTTCCTCAAAATGATCTTATCTTGAACAAATATGATGTTAAAGCATTTAATTATTATCCTTTATATGGTTCTGAGTCAGTTTTATTTACACATCTAGCAACTAATATTGTATACAACTTCACAGTTAACTTTACGGTTGCAGAGTATTCAATGAAGACGACCTTTCAAATGAAACCCGGAGAATATAGTGTTAGATTTACACGAGGTTTATTCCATTATGAACTATGGGAACATGGAATTATTCCACCTGGTCTTGAATTGCATGTTTATTTGGGAATTGAAATTATTGCTGTATTTTTAATCTTAATAAGTCTTAAATATTTTCGGAATTCAACGATCTTAACTTCTGAAAATTTATTGAAACCCAAAAATGTCAATTAATTTTAGACTATGGATCACAATGCGGAATCTTTTCTTTATTTAATATTTATATGGAATTTTCATTGAACTCAGACTTTGAATTTACCTTTCGGACCTTTTATGAAAAAATGTCTTAAGAAGGACAATAATAAAATAAAAAAAGTTTTAACCAACAGAATATTAATTCAAACTTGTCAAGATTTAACTATAAGAAAAGAAGGTGTATATCTATATGAAAATACTTATAGGTTATGATACTAAATATGGAAATACTAAAAAAGTAGCAGAATTAATTGGTGAGGGTTTAAAAACAGTGGAAGGAAATACTGTCTCAATTGAAAATGTCAAGGAAATTAATCTTGAAAGAGACGAAACTTATGATTTGATACTCATTGGTTCCCCAAATCAAATTGGATCTCATATTAGGTCAGTAAAGAAATTCATCAAGAAACTAGCTAATGCTCCATTAAAAGCCAATAATTTTGCTGTCTTCGATACTTATATAGGAAAAGATTTTGAAAAAGTTACAAGGAAGATGGAAGCCCAAATTGCTAAGATCATTCCAAATATGAAAAAAATGAGTCCTGGTTTATCTATAAAAGTTGGGGGAATGAAGGGACCTATTATTGATGAAGATTTGCCCAAATGTAAAGAGTTTGGAATAAAATTAGCAAAATAATTTTCAAAATCTTTTAAAATCTTTTTTTAAAATTTTTAATTTAATCTTAATGAAATTTTCATTGAAATCAAACTCTGAATTTACATTTCCAATCCAATTTCAAGGGAAATTGGGACGAAATTTAAAAGAGCTTGAATTTTGTGTCTCTTAAAATTTAAATATTGATTATTTTGAGCTTCTTATGGCTATATTCATAGCGATTATCGTTACTAATCCAGTCACCACAAGAATTATACCGATAATTATAGCGATTAAAGACCAGATTGCCGCCAAGCTTCCTGTTCAGTTAAGAAAACCCCAAGATGCAATACCACCAATAAAGCAGATCAACCCAACAATAACCATGCCTATCCCAACTCCGCGTACTTTTTTCCTATCTACGCTAGTTTTTGATTTACCCATTTAAAAAAAAAATTCCACCAATAATACACGGTAATCCTATTACTGGTCCAAGATAACTTAAACCGAAGATTAACCTTAGAGTGAATCCAATTCCTATTATAATAAGAACTAAACCAATAATTTTGCGATTTTCCATCTCCCTTCAGACCTAAAAGTTTATTTTAAATAATATTTATAGAAAATTTTTATACTTTTTAGGAAGAGAAGGTTCCTTAAAAGCTTTTAGAAAGTTCTGGTGAATCTACATCATTATCAATTATGTCTTGTGCTTTTTCTAATTCAGCTATCTCATCTTGGTGTCCCTCCTACAAAACAGAAAAGAAGCTATATTGTTTAAGCGTGGATTTTGAGTTTTTTTCGAATTAATAATAGTGAGGAAATTAATCCCATAATAATAATTGAAATCTCAAAACCAGGTATGGATGGAGTTGTGGTTGACGATTCTCTTTTTGAGACATAAGGGCCTTGGTAAACTCCTGGTTCTGGATTAATAACTAGATAAGTCCCGTCATGAGCGGTAAAGTAATAAGTATAATTTCCAACTGTTAGATTTGTCGTATAGGTATAAGTGCAACCATCAGTATAATCATTATCGATTCCTTGTTTTATCATATTAAATGGTGTTGAATTAATATACACTCGAATGTAAGTTGGTTGATCATTATCTATATCGAGATAATTTACTGTAAACGTGAAATATGTAGTCGATTCATTGCCTACCAGAGGTGTTACATTTCCATTACTCAATAAGGGAGGTGTATTTGATACAGTGGGTCCAAGATTTTCCCAAATTCTAGGAATTCGTTCAGAATCAGATCCATTACTTGCTTCAAAATGAAATTCGTGTGATCCGTAGGATAATGTAGTTGAATATATGAAATCAACACCATCAGTGTAATCATAATCACTTGAATTTTTAATTTGCATGGAATTTAAAACTCCGTCAATAACTACTCTGACGAAGGATGGGGAAATATCTCCATAATCAGTATATGTAATTGTAAAAGTGAAATTTGTGGTAATATTTCCACTCATAGCTGATACGGCAGCATTAGTTAAGATCTTAAATGAATGATAATCATTATCCATTGGAACGTTCCCTGATGATCCTCCAGTTTCAAAATAATTTTGTATATGATTATATATTTGATTCCATGTCGTATTTTTGTTTTCGTGTGAATTGAAGAGATAAATCCCATAATCATTATTATTAGTTATAACATTATATGCAATATCTGTATAATTCGATGTATCTAATCTAATACCATATGAAAGAGCGGAAGATCCTGTGGCTATAGTATTATTTATTTTATTATTTATAATTGTATTATTAATTGAAAAAAATGTTCCAATTCCTATACAATTTGCGCCATCAACATTCGAATTTGTATAATTTATTAAATTACCAGATATCAACGTAAAATGTGATCTATCTAAATAAATGCCGATTGAAGATGGTGTGAAGCCTAAAGCTGTATTATTATATACTTTATTATCTATAATTTTAGAATAATTTGAATTGGACAATCTTATTGCTAGCGAATTATCACCATAATTATGTTTTATAACATTCCCTTTTAATGTTATATTATGTGATTCATATACAAATATTCCCTGAAAATTACCAGCGGTCTGATCATAATCACATAACATTATTGTATTATTTTCTACCAAATTATCATCTGAATCTAAAACTATTATTCCATTAGAATAATGAGAATATAAAATGGCATTATTGAGGATTTGATTATCATGAGATTCTTCATTTAAATAAATACCCACCGCAACATGATATAATTTATTATTTTGTATGACATTATTCGATGACTCATTAAGGAATATACCTATGTTATCACGTGAAAAATCTTCAATATTAGAATCCTTTATCGTTCCATGAGAAACATTATGAAGTAAAATAATGAATTGGGTAAAAAAATCAGGGCCTAGAACCGTTAAATTCCTAATTTCAAAGTAGGCATCAGTATTTAAAATTGTTATGGATGGGACTCCTTCTCCAGATGAATTTATAACTTGATTTTCTATGATGTAGGGATTTCCAATTGTTCCGTCCCCAGATGTTGCTGTATTGTTTAATTGATTATTTCCATTTATGAAAATAAATCCATTTGCTGCTATTCTTGGGTTTGAATTATTTTGAGATTTTGAAAAATCTAAATTAAATGATTGGATTAATGGAATTGAAGTAATCAATAGAAATATACATATCATTAATCCTTTAAATTTAAAACTTTTCAAATTTTATCCATTCTTATTTTTTAGCATATTATACATTATTGTATGATTAAAAAGGCTAATAAATATTACTATGTTGTATTTATTTTATAATAATATATTAAGTTGTATAAAGACTTAATTCTCAAAACATCGGTAACACGTGAAAAAAGCAAATCAGGGAATGATGGCTTTTATGAAACAAAACATCCCCCAATTTATTATGCAAATATGTTTAAATTTCCGTTTACATATATTAAAACTAACAC
>JBHLON010000053.1:2743-15853 GCA_048940445.1 Promethearchaeota archaeon | reverse complement strand
TTTAATTCTAATAAAAATTTCCAGATTTAGGCTTCCCCCTTGAAAATCCTAATGAGTAACAATAAGATTGATCATGTCATACATGAAAAGATGATTAAACCCCAAAAAAAAAGTCATGATTATGGTGAATTATTCAGGATTCTGGAAAATTATAAACCCAATCGAAATAACACTATTCTCTCAATAATCATTCCAATGTATAATGAGGAAAAAACAATTAGGGATGTATTAGAATCTCTACCTAATCATAAATTAATTGAGATAATTGTTATTGATGATAACTCTACTGATAATAGTATAGAAGAGATTAAAAAAGCGAAATCTCTAAATGGTATTCAAATTGTTAAACACAGTAAAAATAAAGGATATGGAGGAGCCATTACTACTGGGATGAAACATGCTAAAGGAGAAATAGTTGTTTGTATGGATAGTGATGGACAACACAGATCTGATGATTTAATCGAGCTCATTAAACCTATCACAAAAGGAGAATCAGATTTAACAGTTGGTTCAAGATATTTAGGTAGTTACACATATCCTTTACCATTACTGAGACAAATCGGAGAAATTCTTGCAGAAAAAGTTATTAGGGTTTTTTTTCGCTTAAAAGTTAAAAACAATCAGAATGGTTTCCGGGGTTATAATAGAAAAGCCCTTAAAATATTGAAAAACGCAAAATATCTTGATTATGCATTTTGCACAGAACAAATATTAAAAGCCTCAATATACGGTATTAAACTCAAAGAGTGTCCAACAAAGGTATTTGGGCGTCAGCATGGCACCTCAAAGCTAACTATTATCAAACTTGCCTTAAATATCTTTTCTTGTTTACTAATATACTATTTTAAGAAAATTAACGTGAATATTGCTAAGAAAAACAAGAATCTATTATCAATTATTTTCTAAAATCTCACAATTTCTATTTTAAAAGATTCATAAAATTTTTGATAAGTTAATCTTATTATACTCCTATGAAAAAAATAATCACATGTATAGGAATCCGTCCAGATATAATACGTTTATCTCAGATAATCAAAAAGTTAGATCGGTATTTTGAAAATATAATTGTCGATAGTGGCCAACATTACGATTATAATTTAAATAAAATCTTTTATGATCAATTAGGAGTGCGAATACCTGAATATAATCTTAATATTAAGAGTGGAAGTCATGCAAGCCAAGTTGGAAGACTCATGATCGAATTTGAGAAAGTACTATTGAAAGAAAACCCCGACTTTGTTATTGTGCTAGGGGATAATAATAGTAGTCTAGGATTTGCCTTGGCGACTTCTAAATTAAACATTCAATTAGTTCATATTGAAGCAGGTATGAGAAGTAAGAATTGGTTTATGCCAGAAGAAAAGAATCGAATAATAATTGATCATCTAGCTGATATGAATTTTTGTTATCTACGGGAACATAAAGAAAATCTCTTAAGAGAAGGGTTAAATCCAAGAAGATGTTGGGTGATCGGAAATCCTATTCTAGAAGTTGTGAATGCTGTCAAAACCTCATTTAAGCAAAGCAATCCGTTTTACCTTGTAACATGTCATAGAGCTGAAAATACAGAAATAGAAGAAAATCTCAAGATTATTTTTAGTTTCTTAGAAGAACTGTATCGAAGAAAGGGAATTGAAATTAAATTTATTCTGATGCCGAAAACTAAAAATATGATGGAAAAATATGAATTAGAATTTCCAGAAGGTATTAATCCAATCCCTCCTCAAGGCTTTTTAGAATTTCTAGGCATGGAAAAAGAAGCTAAGTTAGTCATTACAGATAGTGGGACCGTTGTTGAGGAATGTGCTATTCTGGGAACCCCTTGCTTGACAATAAGAGAAAGTACTGAAAGGGTTGATTTAATCGAGCTTGGAGTAAATTTATTAACAGGTATGAATATTGATCAAATGCTTGTTTCTGCGGAATTAGCATTATCACATGAAATAGAACCAGTTACTCACTATGGTAAAAATATTTCAGATAAAATCTGTAGTATTTTGATAGGAAATTCTCTTAATTTTTATAAAACTTTTGAGAGATGAAATTAAAAGTTTTAAAATAAGATATTCCTTCATATTAATTTTCCATCATGTAAGATTTAAGTTCTGTTAATGCAGTTTTTAAATCTTTTGTTCCCATGACTTTATCTAATTCAGAATATTTAGTCGCAAGGGATCGGTCGACTTTTTCTTCAGGTTTATTAATTTTATTAATTTTCAAATCCTTTCCAAACGTATCATTGAATATATGCATTAATTGATATTTGGTCACTGTATTATTTGGCACATAATGGTGTAGATAAGACTTGTCAATTAATTTATCATAAATATTTAAAGATATTATATTTTCACACAATTGAGCAAATTGAAGAGTTGTTATACCATTCCAAACATGATGTTCAAATCCTCCAATTGTACCTCCATTGGGTTGACTTAAAAACCACTCTAATAAAAAATTCTTTTGTTTTTTAAGTTCTGGACCTATAATAGAACATCTGATTATTAACATTGATCCATCAAATACTTCGCCAAGACTTTTTGATTTTCCATAAACATCTAATGGATCATGGGGGTCCTCCTCTGTATAATCACCTTTTCTTCCTGAATAAACACAATCAGTACCAATTTGAATAACTTTAATTTTTTGTTTTTTAGTATAGTTGGCTAATTTCCATGGAAAATCTGCATTTATTAAGATCGCTCTTTTAACGCCTTCAGGATCATCATCTTTAGAAAAAGGTTTAGTAATTCCTATACAATTAATAAGATATTCTATTTTTAAATCAAGAAATTGCTGTGTTTCTAATTGAGACACATCATATGCATCAAATAGGAAAACATTTTTTTTTAAATATTTGGGATTTCTTACTGTACCATAAACTTTAAAATCTGGATTTTTAGAAAGGTACTCAAAAACCGTTGATCCTAACATCCCACTTACGCCAAGAACTAATATATTCATCATTTTAAATCACACTCTTTTTCAAATGTCTAATTTTATCGATTCTCTACTTCCCAGACTTGCGCTCCCCAATAATCTGCTGGAAATCTAAAATCATCACCTTTACTTTCCTCAAGAGTGCTAGTAGAAAAGAAAATTATACGCGTGTCCTCTTCTAACGGTTTAAATCCATTTGCATATTTTGGGGGTATAAATAATATTTGAGGTCGTCTATCAGACAAGATATATCTATTAACTTCTTGATGCTTTGAAGGGGATTTATTATCATCTAATTTTACAGCTGCTACAATTGCAGAACCTTTTGGTACATATACATATTTTGCTTCATTCATATGCCCATGAAATGCACGAATTGTTGAGCTATTAAAATTTTGAACTTGATAGAATCGTTTAACACCATAGAAATTAAAATCATTAGCAAAATTCAAACTCCCTCGGTCATCTACAGCAATCCCTCCTTCAATTAGCCGTAATTCTCTTTTTCCAATAGTTTCATTTATTCTTATCCTTTCAGCTAATTTTAAATTAGAATAAATACCTTTACGAAAATCTAATACAGTTGGAGATTCAATTATCTCTTTAACTGCATACTCAATATTATATTTAAATTCAAAACCAGTCTTCATGATTTTACTACTATCTACCATGTAACTTCTTTTATCAACGATACTTTTGTTAATTTCTATATCGCATTTAGTAATCTCTCTAACGATTTCCCCTAATCTCATCAAACTTAGATTTTCACCACGAACATTATAAATTCCATGCAGATTTTTTTTAATAGCATGTACTATAGCTCTCGAAATATCACGAATATGTACAAAAGGACGTTCCTGTTCTCCACCAAAAACAGTTATTTTATTGAACCTTGCTGCTCTTGCAGAAAATGTATTAACTACCAAATCATAACGCATTCGTGGACTTAAGCCGTAAGCAGTTCCCAATCTTAGAATACAATAATTGTCAGCACATATTTCTCTTATAAGGCGTTCTTGAGTGTATTTTGTTTGACCATAAAAATCAATGGGGAACCCCTCATCTTCTTCTTTTACAATTACATTTGGTTCACTTCCATAAATGCTGCATGTGCTTACATGAACAATGAATTTTTTCAATTTTTTACAAATCTCAGCTACATTTCTCGTTCCTGAGCAATTTATTTCGATAGCCAAATTAGTATCTATTAAACACGCAGGATCCCCTACTATTGCTGCTAAATTCACAACAACTTCATAATTTTTAATTATTTTTTCAATCTTATCCTTATTTCGTACGTCTTCATCAATGAAAGGATTTGAAGGATTAAGTTCTTTATAAAGATGATTATCCAAAATATCAACTTCCCATCCTTCTTGTTTAACAATATCAAATAATACACTTCCAATATATCCCAGCCCACCTATTATTAAGATTTTATTTGTCATGGTGCTCTCCATTCGTTTTCAATTCATTCATTTATTCTTAAAGTCAAAAATCACTTCTTATTACTAATTTAAATTCAGCTAATAATAAAAATTAAATCAATTTCAAATTTATTAAAGAGCTTCAGAACATTTTCAATCAAATCATAAATAAATTAAAGAATAAAGTAGATGCTAATCCAATTTAATGAAATGTTAAATATTATTACCTTTTGGATCACTTTTACCCTCTAAATTTCTATTATTATTATTTAAAAACCTTTCCTTACTCGATTAGATATTAAATTTTATATGGAAGGTAAATTTTTTAATATTTAACACATAATTATAAGAAATATTTAAATTCTTAAAATAAATCTACTATTGAGAGTCATTTAATGAATATTCTCGTACTTCAAGAAACAGACTGGCTTACACGAGGGCCACATACACAACACCATGTTTTTGAAAGGATATCAAAAAATCCGAAGATAAAAATCACTGTATTTGATTATGATATTGATAAGATCATGCGGTCTAACTCCATTTTCATGAAAAAAGAAGTATTTACTAATATCAATCGCTCAATAAGTAATTCAAATGTATCAATTGTTCGAACCGCTCATATTCAAGTTCCGTATCTGAGAAGAATCTCTTCATTAATAACAAATCTTTTTGAAATGCTTAAATTGTTTAAAGTGAATCGACCAGATGTTATTGTATCGTTTTCTTTAACAAATGGATTAATAGGGTTAGTTTTATCAAAAATTTATAGAACCCCTTTTATATTTTATTATATAGATATGCTACATACTTTAGTTTCCCTTAAATTTGCCAGAAAAATCGCCCAGCTCTTTTCTCTGATTTTATTTAAGAAGTCTGATAAAAATATTGTTGTTACAAAATCTTTGCAAAGGTATGTTTTAAATCAAGGAGTTAAAAAAAAGAAGCTGGCACTTCTTTTAAACGGAATTTCTTTAGAAAATACAATAGTTGATCAAAATAAGCTCCAAACACTAAGAAGTAGATATATGATAAAGGATAACGATTTTGTTTTGTTTTTCATGGGATATTTATACGATTTTGCAGGATTACAAGAAATTATCGATTATTATAATAAAGATGTGAAAAATGGGAAATTAAGATTTAGATTTCTTATTGTGGGAGATGGAGGAATATATAATTATTTGATTGACTACATTAAAAAGATTAATGCCGATTGGGTAACATTAGTTGGTAAAATCCCCTTTTTTGAAATAACTGAATATATTGAACTAGCCGATTTATGTCTTATGAGTTTTGATTTAAATGATGTTACCCGAGATATAACTCCTGTGAAAATAATGGAATATATGGCCATGAAGAAACCTGTACTCTCTAATAGTTTACCTGGGGTTCTTTTTGAGATTGGAAAGAATAATGGAGTGATTTTTGCTAAAAATCAGAAAGATCTTGTAGAAAAAATTGAATCCTTAAGTCATAATAAGGAAGAGTTAAAAAAGAGCGGAGAAAAAGGATTTGAGTTGATCAAAAGATATTATGTTTGGCCCAAAATATTAAATGAATTTAAAAAATTATTATTAAATCTCATAAAGTCAAAGAGGCTTCACAGATAAACCAAAATACGATGAATAAATTATTAAGCTTTCAAATTTTTTGAGGGAAATAAAAATTGATTAAAGTTGCGATGTTAACTCCTTTTTTCACTGGACAATTAGGAGGTCCGTATAACGTCATAGCGGAGATGGTTCCATATTTTGAAAAAATGGGAATCGCCGCAAAAATCTTTACCACCTCTGCAATCAAAAAGTTTGGTAAAAAAAGAACAGATTTTTTTGAACAAAAATCGAAAAACCTTCAAATTTATAGATTAGATTCTTTTTTAAAATTTAGAGAATATAGAATTTCATTTAATTTTTTACCTTTTTTGCTCAAGAATGAAAAAAGTATTGATATAGTTCATTCTCATGCATTAAGAAGTTATCAAGAAGATATGGGTACAATTTTTTCATTAGCTAAAAAGAAACCATTGGTTATCTCACCCCATGGTGGAATTAGTATAAATTGGGATTATGGAGATAAAATCCCTAAGATGATTTCAGATAAAACTATCGGATACTTAAAGAAAAAATTGCTAAATGTTCATTATATAGCAGTTACTAAATTTGAAATTCCGTTGATTGAAAAATATGGTAATGTTGATGAGAACTTCATTCATTATATCCCTCATGGAGTAAATACTGACATTTTTAAACCTATCAACGCTGAGGAGTTAAAAAAGAGCCTTGAATTATCAGGTTTTGATATAATTTTATATGTTGGGCGCATAGCAAAGGGAAAAGGTATAGATAAGTTACTCAAAATGTTATATTATATTAATAAAAAAAATCAAAGTGTTAAATTAGTAATCATTGGTGGTGATGCTGGGTATCTTAATATAGTAAAACAATTAATCAGTGAACTTAACCTTTCACAACATGTTTTATATTTAGGTTATATTCCTAAAAATAAACTAGCACAATTTTATTCCCTAGCTGATTTAGTTATTTACCCCTCACGACAAGAAATCTTTGGTCTAGTAATATGCGAAGCAATGGCTTGCGCTAAAGCTGTAATCGGTTCTAATATAATGGGTCCAAGTGAAATAATTTTGGATGATATAACTGGGTATCAATCTGATTTTATTGACTTAAAGCAACTTAGTGAAAAAATACTCAACCTGTTAAATAATAAGCAAAAATTGATTCAGATGGGTCTGAATGGTTTAGAGCGAGTAAAAAAGTATTATACATGGGAGAATACTGCTAAATCTCATTTTAAATTATATAAAAAAATTTTAAATGAAATCTAAATTATGCTACCTTACTGATCTACTAAAAAATAAGAGACATATTTGCCACTACAATGGAAGAACAATCTAAAAAAAGTAAAATAATCAGCTTCATAATAAAACTGGTTTTTAATATTCCTAAATTGAGGAACAAAATATATCAGTTTTATGCTTGGAAAATTTTCAAGTTTGTCCCTCTCTTGAAAAACTTTATTTATATAGTATACGATAAACTTTGGTACTTTGAACTATTGGCCCAACAAAAGGATTTGGACTTATCTAAACACCAAAAAAATAGTTATGAGATAGATATTGAAAGATTGCAATTTACTATTAATCCAACAAGAATCTCCCTTAAAAAAATTTTAGAATCTAGTGAAACCTGGGATTTACCCAAAAACTTAGTCAGATTAGAAGAAACTAATGAATATAAATTAATACAAACACACTTTCTTAAAAATGTAGATTGGCAAGATATTGAACAATATAATTATTTCATCAAAACAAATATTGATGCGGATCAATCTAATGTTTCTGTTGATAAATTCCAATTTGAAAAATTGTTAGAATCCTTCGACACTTTTTATCATAATTTAAATAAATCTATAATAGAGAAATTTAATAAAGAAATAAAAGTCGTAATTGGTAGATTTGGTAACTATATTGTAGTTAAAGGTATTTTCTATGTGATCCTACTTAAGTTATTGCAGATTCCATCCATTGAAATTGAAATTTTGAAAAGGCATTCAGAATGGATTAATTTTAGTACGGAATTTTTAAATTTTCAGTTTATTCATGGAGGAATATATCAGCCTTTAATTCATCCAGATTTAAACATTGAATCATTATATTCTGATACTAGGTTTGAAATAATTAAACAAAATTTAACTTTTAAAAAAGGAACAATATTAGACATAGGAGCAAATTTGGGATATTTCTGCCATAAGTTCGAAGATTTAGGGTTTAATTGTTATGCTGTGGAAATTCGACCAAGTAATGTTTACTTTATGAAAAAATTACGAGACATAGAAAGTAAACACTTTAACATTATCAATAAATCAATATTCGATTTAGATTTAAAAATTGAAATTGACATAGTTTTAGCATTAAATATATTCCATCATTTTCTTAGAGAAAAACAATTATATTTGAAATTAATTGATTTCTTAAATCAATTAAAAATGAAAGTAATGTACTTTCAACCTCATGATCCTGATGAAGAAATTATGAAAAATGCCTATAAGAACTATAACAATCAACAATTTGTGAACTTTATTATTAAAAATTCATGTTTAAACCATTTTGAAATTTTAAACGAGAAAGTAGAGGGTAAGAACAGACCTATCTATAAATTATCTATATAGATTATTCATTTTTTACAAATGCTTCATCTAATGGCCTACCATCCATTTCTGGAGGTATATTCATCTCTAATAGTTTTAAAATAGTTGGAGTTATATCATAAGGAGTAATATTATTAATTTTTATCCCTTTTTTTATTTTTGGGCCTGTAATTATAAAAACTCCATATTTATTACTATGATCTCCAGTATGACCGGGATTAAAGTCAATAATTGAATCTATTCTCATGACTTTGCCATTAGGCAACCTCACATTATAATTTTTATTATCCCCTATAAAATCTTTAATTTTTACAATTAATTTTTTCTCATATTGTTTTATATCCAACACAGTTTTTCCATTACAAGTAATTTCCTCAAGAGCTTTCTTAAAATCTTCTAAGGCTCTCGAAGAATTGGGTCTTGATCTGAAAACAACACTTCCAGTCATATAAATGCCATATACATCATAATAAAACTTTAACTCTCTGAGGAGGTATAAAACATTAATTGTACGAAAATTTCTCTGATTTTTCTTCTCTATCTTTTCAAAGCCATGATCAGAACAAATTATTAAATGATAATTGTTTCGTTTAGCATAATTGTATACTTTTCCTATAAATGTGTCAATATATTTGTAAACATTAGGTAAAACATAGAAATATTTTGATTTCTCATTTCTATTTCTCCAATAGATATGACCAAGAGTATCAAATGAATAATCAAAAAATACAGAAAAATCTAAATTATATTTCTTCAAAAGGTTGAAATATAAGTTAGTATGAATAATCAACTCGATTTCTTTTAATAAATGCATTCTTGCTTCTAGCCCTTTACTGCGAAATAACAAAAAGGCCCTTTTAATAATTCCTAATAAATATTTCATAGGAAATTGAAATAGGACTAACCTGAAAAAAGTCTTAACTAAAAATATGATTCCAAATTTTTCTGACCTAGCTTTTTTATCTAATTCTCCTATAAAAGCTAATTCTTTAGGGTGAGTATCTTTTTCCAACAACATTGGACTAGGGATACAAAATCCAGCAAATTTTTTAGGACTCCATACACTTAAAGCACGATAAACACCTACTTTAAAACCTAGATCATGTAAAATATCCCATATTTGATTAGTGCGTAAGTCTTCTTCTTTAGAATAAAAATCTCTTATCCCATGCTTTGCCACTTTTTTTCCAGTAAAGATAGAACAAAAAATTTTTGGAGAACTTAAAAAATCTTCAGCTTCTAATACCCCTGAGACTCCTTTATGAACAATTTCTTCAAGATAATTTAATTCTTTATTAGAAATTAATTCTTCAATCAAATTCCAACTTAATCCATCTAAAGCCAATAAAATTACTTTTTCCATTTTAAGTCTATCAATTATAATTAAATTTTTTTGATAAGATTTATCTTATATAATTATTTTAAATATTATTCAATAAAGCTAAAGAATAGTGCAATGCAAAAAAGCAATAAGTTAAAATTCATATGGATCTCTCCTTTTGGACTTCTCGTAAATATTAGAATTAATGAAATTAGTAAAAGATTAACTGAAAATAATATCATGCCAATTATATTAACGCATAAACTACGAAAAGAAGATAAAGTAAGCCCAAAATTTTTCCATGAGAAATTATGTGTTATTCATTTTAGAAATCCCCTTCTTTATAATTTTAAAAGCAAAATTTTAAATTATATAAGAGAGGTTATCTTTAAAGTCGCGTTTTTCTTAAGAGGCTTTCCCCTCTTATTTTCGGATGTAAATTCTTTTATAAAAAAAAATAAAAATATTAAATTCGTTTATGCCACTGGACCGAGTTTTTTTACTCATATATTAGGATATCTCTTAAAAAAGAAGTTTCATTTACCTCTTGTTATTGAATACACTGATCCATGGTATTTAAATCCTTATGCAGAAGGTAAAATAAGATGGCTCCAAAAACAAATTGATTATATTATTGAACGACAAATTCTTGATTCTGCTGAAATAATAGTCTCATTGAGCGATTTCTTAAATTCAATTTTGAAAGCTAATTTTCCATTTATTAGAAAAAAACCAATATTTTCAATACCAGATGGCTTAAATTTGCATGATATTTCCTATGAACTAAGAAAAAAGGAACAAAAAATCATAATTACTTATACAGGAAGTATTTATGGAAGGAGAGATATATCTCCTCTTTTTAAAATAATTTCAGACTTAAATAAAGAGGATTTTTTTAAAGATACTCCTTTATTGATTAAGATATTTGGTAATTATCCTAAAAATGTATTTGAACGTATTCTTAGAAGATTAAATATTAGAGACTTATTCTATTTAGGAGATTTTTTACCTAGGGATAGTGCTTTAGAAGAAATTAAGAATTGCGATCTTGCCCTTCATATAGGTGAGAATCTAGATTATCCTACAACTGCATTTAAAGTATGGGAATACTTAAGCTGTAGAAAGAAAATATTATTTTTAAATCCTGAGAATACTTTTCGATCGAACTTTATAGAGAATAATCAATTAGGATTTATTATTCCTATTAATGATTTAGAAAAAGCAAAATCCAAGTTAAAAATGTTATTAAGTGATCTAAAGAATGGTGCAATAGATTCGTATGTAGAAGAGAGTAAGTTAAGCGAGTTTTCGTGGGAAAATCGAGCTCAAAGATTTTTAAACACAATAATGAAAATCATTTTAAAATAATTTAACCTTTTTTGATTTATTCTTCTTCTTTATCCTTGAATTCAGTTGTAATAGATTCATAGATCCTATTCAAATTAACGAGATGAAGAATAAACTTAAAATCTTCTTTGGTAAACCCCTTTAATAAATAATTAAGAATAAAGTATAAAGAAACATCTAAAAGAGCAAATAGAATCATGAAATAAAAAGGAAATGTAAAAACAATGTTTATCCATAATTGAACAAAATAGATCCCTGCCATTATAAATAGATTCCTAAATGAACCCCAATAAAATCCTAGATTATATTTTTTATAAATAATAGGACGGTAAATTAATTGTGTTATAATTTTCGCCAAGAGAAAAGCTAAAGCTCCACCAAATACACCTAAATTAAATAAAAAGGGAGCTATGAAAAAAATCATTAAAATAATAGCAATTACATTTTCAATAATTATGAATTTGGCCGTAAATTTTACTTTTCCTAAAGCTTGTAATTGAATTGTATTTGCACAATCAATTGAAAGAGGAATTAAAAGTAATATAAATATAGATAATATTTGACCTGTCAAAAGATAATCAACCCCAAAAATTAATGTTAAAACATTGGTAGCATATAGTAGGATTACTAAAATTATTGGTAATACAATTAAATTCAAAATCTTATGAGTATAATTAATAATTGGAAAATTCTCCTTTACTCTACCTTCTTTTATATTCTTTGAAAACGTTGTCAACAAAATATTTGATATGCTACTTATAATAATCAAAAAGTAAGAATAAAGTTGCTTAGCAGTGAAATAATTAGCAACATACAGTATATTGGACCAATATTCAATTAAGAGAACATCAATGTTATTTACAACGAATATGAAAATTGAACTAATAAAAAAAGGGGCACTATAATGCAGGAACTTAGTCAAATATTCACGATTAGGCTTCTTGAACCCTCTAGATTTTATGAAAAATGTATTCAAAGAAAAATATGAGATGTTAGAAATCAATAAAACCCAAATTAAAAGCCAAATATCGTTCTTGAAATAATTTATTAGCACAATTAATAAGAAGCTTTTTAAAAAATTCAGGGTAATCGCTCCTATTGATCTTTTAAAAGCTTCTTTTTTGCTTAATAGAATGAAATCAAAAATGCTTATTCTTACGAACACCCACCCAAAGAAAAATGCGTAAACAACCAATAGATTCCCAGGATAAATAGAAATGAAAGGAATCAAGGATGAAATCGCTATTGAATAAATCGTAAATTGTATTATTCTATATGTTAAGAATGTACCATTGCACAAGGCTTCTTCCTCATTGTTGTTTGCTTCAGAAAAATATTTCAAATAAGCGATTGAGAAACCTAAATGATTTATGAATTCTAATGCGGTAAAGAAGGAAATAAAAGTACCATAATAACCAACAATAGCATAATTAAATAGAATTCTTATTAAATAGAAGAAAATTAAGCTTAGAATGATATTAACGATGTTTCCAATAATTAATAAGAAAATTTTGGTTGAATCCATTAACCTTTAAAAAGAAATCTTTTCTATAAATCTTTTCAAAAAAAAATAATTTATTATGTAGTTATATTCTGTTATTAATTCGGTAAATAGCCCAATTTATCTAATGCTTTAATTACTATTTCTTTACTCTGTTCAACCGTATATTTATCTGTTTCAATAACTATATCTGCCTGATCCGGTTCTTCAAACGGATGATCTATTCCAGTAAAATCTTTAATCTGGCCTGCTCTTGCTTTTGCATACATCCCTTTTATATCTCTTTGTTCGCATATTTCAACTGGACATTTAACGTATACTAGTATATAATCACCAATCTCCTGCCGTGAATATGCTCTTATTTTATTGTATGGTGATACAAATGAAGCAAGAACAGCAACCCCGTT
>JBHLON010000053.1:0-2643 GCA_048940445.1 Promethearchaeota archaeon | reverse complement strand
CGATCTTCTTCTGAAAAGCCTAAATCTCGAGTTAGGCTTTTTCTTACAATATCACCATCTAAACGTTCAACCTTCATCCCTCTCTCTCTTAAATTTTGAGCTACGGAATCAGCAAGTACAGATTTCCCTGAACAAGGAAGACCCGTAAACCACAATGTAAAACCTTTATGTTCTATCTTTTTTCACCTTTTCTAAACCTTTATAAGACTCCCTTCCATGTCTTTTGGAATAGGGATATTTAAAATGTTTAAACACGTTGGTGCAATATCCAATATATTTCTTATTCCTAGATCCTTTCCAAGTTCCTTCTTTGGATCATATATTATAAAAATCCCATAATAATCATGAACTGCATCATCTGGTCCTGTATCATTTTCTTTTAGATACATTGAATCATAACCTACAGTTCCAGCAGATCTCCAACTTAGATCATCGAAATAAACCATCAAATCAGGAGGATCTCCATTAATTTCAGAATAGACCTCCTCTGGTTTGAAAACTTTTGTCTTCATAGGATTTCCAGAATCATCTTTTATTGATTTGATCTTTTCAGTGACAAAATCTCTCATCTTCTCGTACTCTTCTTTCTTAATTATCCCTTGAGGTTCTCTTCCTTCAACATTTAAAAAGATTCGAGCATAATAACCACCCCAACCCCAAGCATATGTTTTACTCCAATCTATTTCGGCATTGTCTAATTTCGTCCCTGGACTAGGTTTCTTCTTAAAAGTTAAAAGCCCTAACTCCTCGAAAGCCATGTTAATACATATTAAACCTTTCATTGCTTTTGCGCCATGATCAGAAGCTATAACAACAGTTGTATTATCATCTAATAAATCTAAAATTTCACCTACTTCCTTATCTAAATATTTATAATACTTACGCATTTCATCTTCAAATTCATTACCGGCAACATATTTTGCATGTTCTTTATCGAAATACTTCCAAAATGCATGATGCGCTCTATCTAAACCTATAATCACAAACTGGAAATAATCCCACTCTTTGGTTGTCATGAGGTATTTTATAGTCTTAAAATGAATGGCAGTCATCTCATAAATTTCATTTAGTAAGGTTCTCTTATCCTCTACTCTAAAATTCGCATCTAAGATGTACTTCCCAACATTATCTTTTATTTCATCCTTTAACTCTGAAGGATATGTATAATTTGAATTTATATCAGGTGCTATAAAACCAGAAATGAGATAACCATTAACTTCTTTTACTGGATACGTAGGTGGAGTTCCTATAATAATGCTTTTTAATCCTCTTTTACCAATTAAATCCCAAATAGTAGGTTCTCTTATGTAGTTTGAAGTAGCAATCCAAAAATCATTATATGAATGTTGTTTTCGATGTCTGAATCCATAAACTCCAAGTGTTCCTGCCTTTTTACCTGTAGACATCACCATCCAAGCTGGAATTGTTATGGGAGGATCTGAACTTTTTAATTTCCCATAAAGTCCTTTTTGCATCAGATTTTTTATGTTCGGACAATCATTAATAAACTCATTAAATAATGTTCTTGGACTTGCGCAATCTAAACCAATTAAGACTAACTTCTTTTTTTCATGGCTCATACTAAAATTAACTCAATTACCTGATTATGTAACAAATGGATTTTTATATTTTAAAATAACTTCTGCGACTTCAGGTCTCATCACCTCAGGATCAGGTGGTTTACCTGCTAATAAAGCAGCTCTTATCTCTCGACCTGCAAAGTAATTTTGCATAGAAGGAGGATGTGGACAAATTTTATCATTTACAACCGCTTGACACTTGCTACATTTGGAGAAGGAACGAAATTTAATTGGTTCAATACCTAAATCTGGAAATTTATCAAAAATGTAATGAGCATCATAAGGACCATAATAATCACCCACTCCAGCATGATCTCTTCCAATTATTATGTGGGTACATCCAAAGTTTTTACGAGCAATCGCATGATATATCGCTTCTTTAGGTCCGGCATATCTCATTTCAGTTTCAAAAGTACTGATTACTACCCGATCTCTTGGATAATACTCTTTAATTAATGCTTTATAAGCTTCAATTATTACTATATCTAAAAAATCTCCTTCTTTCTTTTTCCCAATTACTGGATTTATGAATAGACCGTCCACATAAGTTAATCCTGCTTTTTGTACGTATTCATGTCCTAGATGTGGAGGATTTCTTGTTTGAAACGCAACTACTCTCTCCCATTTCTTTTCCTTAAATAAAACTCTGGTCTCTATTGGCTTTAAGTCAAATTCAGGAAAAGCTGCAACTGGTTCATTGATAAGAAAAATCTGTCCTCCCATTAATTTTTCTTTGTAATTGAAAGTATTATCTACACCTGGATGATTCCGATCTAGAGTTCCATATACCTTCTCTGCATATTCCTTTTTATCATATCTATAAATGTCCTCGACTCTCATCAATGCGATTGGGAAATCTTTTTCATCAGTTAATATTATTTGGTCATCGGGTTTGACATTTTTAATTTCATCATCTGAAACGTCTAACGTAATTGGAATGGGCCAAGGAACATCTTTTTCTAGATACATAGTATCTAAAACATAACGATAATCATTTTCATTCATAAAACCCTCTAAAGGGCTAAACACTCCAAAAGCGATACTCTTAATTACCTTTAGGGTT
>JBHLON010000052.1:0-15931 GCA_048940445.1 Promethearchaeota archaeon | reverse complement strand
ATAGCACAGTCATTTGTGGGGAATGTCTTATCAAGTTGTGCCATTACTCCCCCAATACTAGTACTTGACTCAATTAAATAGACTTTATAACCTGAGTTAGCTAAATCTAGTGCTGCTTGAGAACCCCCTATACCAGCACCTACAACCATTACAGCGCCTATTTTTTCCATAATTTTTTCCCTCCTATACCCTTATAAAAACAGGTGTATTTTCAATAATCTCACCAAATTCTACTTCATTTCTAGACTTTAATACTAATATATGCTTAAGTACTCTACTTGGGGCTATATTTAATTCTTTTGCTAAATTTTTGACAGATTTAGAATAATCTTCTAATGCTAATAAAATTAGATGGCGTTCATATTCTTCTACTATAGCTTCTCCCATTAGCTTATTAAACTTCTCTTCTGGATATTTCTCTCCGTATACATTTTCTTCTTCAGTTATTTTTCTCTCTCTACCTACTAACGCCCTCATTCTATTGCACGAAACTGCCATCTTTATCGCTCTAATCTTATTTAAAAGATCAAGATCAGGTCGTTCTCCACTGAGAGGTGATGGACCAAGTTCTTTAATATCATTTACAAATTTAGTAACAACTTCACTAAATCTTTGGCCTTCTGAAGCTGAAACCCAATCTAATCTAATTCTATCATCAAGCCCTATAAGTTTTAGAAATTTCTGAGTCATTTCAAATTTTTTTACAGCCTCATAATTTCCTTCCAAATAGTGACAATCACCGATATGACATCCCATAACATAAACTCCATCAAGACCTAATTCAAGTGCTTCTATGATGAATTTAGGATCGACTCGACCACTACACATAACCCTGATAACCCTCATGTTTGGAGGATATTGAATTCTACTTACCCCTGCTAGATCTGCTCCCGCATAGGAACACCAATTACATAAAAATCCTAAAAGTCTTGGTTCAAAACTCATGATTATTGACCTCCACAGGCTAATATTTCTGACATTATTTGATCATCTGTAAAATGTTTAATTACAATGGCTTGATTAGTGCACGTAGCACCACAAAGTCCACAACCCTTGCATAAAGCTTCAATAATTTCAATTTCATCATTCTCATTTTTAATAATGGCATGAAATGGGCATACTTTCACACATACCTCACAACCAGTGCATAATGACTTATTATATTCCGGTAAACTTGAAGTTGCTCCTTCGACTTCTCTCTCTTTATGAGATAAAATCGTACTAGCTCTTGATGCAGCAGAATAGCCTTGAGTTATTGCTTCTGCGATATCTACAGGCCATTTTGCTGTTCCTCCAATATATACTCCATCTGTTGCAAAATCACTAGGACGGAGCTTTACATGAGCCTCCAAAAAGAAATTATTTGATTCGGTCGGAACCTTTAATAATTGAGCAAGATCCTTATTATCCTTATTTGCAACTAACGGTGTACTTAAAACTAAAAGATCATAGGGGATTAGCATTTCACTTCCAATATATTCGTTATATACTTTTAGTTGATTTTCTTCAACATTTGGTAATTTGTTCACATCATATTTTACAAAAATTACTCCTTTTTCTCGAGCTCTCCTATAGTATTCTTCATAATTTGTCCCAGGGGTGTATAAATCCCTGAATAATATCGTTACATGAGCATCTGGATTGTTATCTTTAATAATTAATGCATTCTTTAATGCTGTCATACAACAAACTGAAGAACAATATGGTATGTCATCATTTCGAGAACCCGCACATTGAATCATAATAATGTCTTTAAAAGATAATTCATTTTCCTTTAATTTTGACTCTAATTCAAGTTGAGTTATTATTTTTTGCCCATCATAACCGTACAAACCTTTTGGATCTAAAATAGAAGAACCAACAGCTACAATAATCGCTCCGACTTCTAATTTTCGACTTTTTCCATTTTGTTCTACATCAACTTCAAAATTACCTACAAACCCATCAATATTTTTTATCTGAGTCGATGTAAGGATTTCAAGGTTTTTAGTCTTTTGGACATTAGAAACAAGCTTTCCTACAAACTCTGAAGCTTCAATATCATATGGGAATAATTTATAAAGCTTATTTAACCTTCCACCTAATTTATCTTCTTTTTCAACTATAAATGTTTTAAATCCTTGATGACTTAAATTGAGAGCAGCACTCATTCCAGTTACTCCTCCGCCGATCACTAATGCAATAGGATTAACATCAATTTTTACCGAATTAAGTGGTTCAAGTTTGATTGCTTTAGCTACTCCCATTCTAACTAAGTCCATCGCTTTCTCATAAGCCTTCTCTGTATCCTTCATATGAACCCATGTACATTGATCTCTTATATTAACAAAATTGAAAAGATATTTGTTTAAACCTGCCTCTGAGACACATTCACGGAATAACGGCTCATGAGTTCTGGGTGTACATGATGCAACTACTACTCTATTTAAATTATGTTCTTTTATTGCGTTTTTAATGCTGGTTAAACCAGCTTCAGAACAAGTATATAAATTATCTTCACTGTGGCTAACATTATCCAAAGTGCCCGCATATTCTGCTAGCTTCTCACAATCAATAAACCCTCCTATGTTACTACCACAATGGCAAATAAAGACACCAACTCTTACTTCCTCTTTATTTTCTGACATAATTAATTTAACCTCCTTTAATTACTTCAGCAGCTCTCGCAGCTGCTCCACTTGCTTCTGCAACAGAGCGTGGAATATCCATCGGTTCATGTACACATCCGCAAGTAAATATACCTTCTTTAGTCGTTTCTACAGGTATAAAGGGAGTTGTCTTTATGAATTTATAGTTATTTAATTCTATACCTAAAACTTCTGCTAGTTTATCGATTCCTTGGGGTGGAATTATGCATGTAGCTAAAACAACCATATCAAATTTCATTTCTTCGATTTTCCCCGTGTCTAAATTATCATAAACCACTATTGGATTTTCCTCTTTATCTACTTTAATTTCTGCTACTTTACTTTTAATATAGTGAATGTTAGCTTCATCTTCACCTCTATGAAGAAATGACTGAAAACCTTTCCCGCCTGCCCTCATATCAATATAAAATACATAAGATTCTAATTCATTATCATGTTCATGAGCAATCATTGCTTCTTTTGTGGTATACATACAACAAATTGATGAACAATATTTTTCTACTTTATCAGTTCGGGATCCAATGCATTGGAGAAATGCGATTTTTTTCGGAGTCTTACCATCAGAGAACCTTTTAATATGCCCTTCTTGAGGGCCTGAAGCACATTCTAATCTCTCAAATTCTAAGGCTGTAACCACATTCCTGTACTTCTTATAACCATAATTTTTTAATGCTTCTATGTTTGTATCCTCAATTAAATTGTAGCCAGTAGCTACAATAATTGAACCAACATTATCAAGCTTAATTTTCTCGTCATTTTGCTCAAAATCAATCGCTTCTCTTTCACATGACTTTTCGCATATTCGACATGCATTTTTTGTGAACCATAAACATTTTTCCTTGTCTATTGTCATGATCGCAGGAACTCCTTGGAGATAATACATGTAAATTGCTCTTCTCTTCCTTAACTGGCGATCAAACTCATCTTCTACTCTCATCGGACATTTTTCAGCACAAACTCCACAATTAATACATGCATCCTCCTTGACATAACGAGCTCGCTTTAAAACCTCTACTGAAAAATTCCCAAGTTCTCCTTCTACTTTCTGTACTTCAGCATAAGAATATAAAGTAATATTAGGATGACGATAACATTCTGATAACTTCGGGGCTAAAATACAAATTGAGCAATCATTTGTGGGAAAAGTTTTATCTAATTGAGCCATTCTCCCTCCAATACTTGGTTTCTTCTCAACCATGTCTACATGAATTCCCATATCAGCCAAATCTAACGCTGCTTGAATTCCAGCTATTCCTCCACCTATAACTAACACACTCTTTGAGGATTCTGCCAAATTTAATCTCCTCTAATTGTTATTTACTTTTTTAATTTAAACTTCAAATCCAATACTTTCGAATAAAGTATTTGGTTTTATTCTGTGAAAATTAAAACCTAATTCTTCTGGTTTAAACCCGAAGGCTATAGCAACTAACTCAGATAAATAAAAGATCGGGATATTATAATTGGAGCCTTTTTGCTTATTGAGCTCTCTTTGATTAAATTCATATTGCTGATAACAAGCTGGACATACAACAATAACACAATTAGCTCCAGCTTCAGTAATCGATTTCAGTTTGTTATCAATCATTGTAAGAGATAACTCTTTGTCTGATTTCTCAACAGGATTACCACAACATTCCATCTTTAACTCATAATCAATAGATTCTGCTCCTAGCGCTTTTACAATCTCATCAATTGTTTGTGGTTCAAAGGGATCATCCCAATTAATAATTTCTGAAGGCCGTAAATAATGGCAACCATAATGAACCGCAACTTTAAATCCTGCTAAAGTTTTTTCAACGTTCTCCTTTACTTTTTCGATATTTTCATACAAAACCTGAGCAAAATGCTTAACTTCTGTCTTTCCCTCGTACTTTTTACCTATTTTTTCTAAATATGCATTTACTTCTTTCTTGACAGAGGGATCTTTATTAATATAATGATTTACTCCTTTGAGCGTTTCAACACACCCAGAACAGAAAGAAATTACACCACCATTATTATTGCATAAGCTTAAGTTTCTTGCCCCTAAAGTTAGCCATGTTTTATGATCTATTTGCTCAATCCCTGTTGGATCTGGACAACAGCTAAATCCATCAACATCATGTAATTCTATACCAAGTTTTTCAAATACCTTTCTAGAAGACGCCTCTAAAAAAGGTAACCTTGCTGGGATTACACAACCTAAGAATAAATCGAATGCCATTTTAATTACTCCCTCCAGTTAAATGTTTTTCAAAATTAGTTTCTTTAAGTAACGCTTTTATCTCTTCTAACGGCGCTGTCTTTATTTGAGGAAGTTTAAGTTTATCACGTCTGGCTAAAATCGCATTAGAGTAAGGAATAGCAATCCCATTTTCTAATACAGATTGAGCTTGAGCTAAAAAAGCTTCGGGTGTCTTCCCTTTATGAAAACATTTGTGTTTAACTAATGAAAATATTTCTGTTAACTCAACCCTCTGAGGACATAGCTCCACACATTTCTGGCACGTACAACACAACCAAGGATTAGGATCCTGGCTTTCTATTAATTTATCTTGAAGTCCTAAAATTGCTTCTTCTATTATTTTTCTAGGATTATATTTCCCATTTGTTAATAAAGCAACAGGACATCCACCAGAACAGGTTGAACACTGATAACAATAACTTAAAGAGGCATTATGCTTAAGTACCTCATTTCTAAACTCAAAATTTATGACACTCATGTAAATATCCTAGACTATTCTGTTTAATTTTGATAATTGTATAACCAATATAAATTTTATAAATAACTTTAATAACTTTTCTTTGCTATTTTCAACTTTTTAAACTTTTTTTTGCCATTTTCAAACATAATTTTTAAAGGATTTTACGATTTTAAAAAAAAGTTAAAAAATTAAATTTTTTTTCTCAATATAAATCGAGACGTTTAGACAATTTGTAAAATCTACTCTAAATGCTTCTGGAGATCAATAAAGATTGGTATTTTATCATTTTTCTTCTTAATAACTACCTTTAAAAGCCCATCCTCAATTGTAGTACTCAATGGTTCTATGGTATCTACTGATTCAATGCCCTTCGATTTTTCATGATTTAACGGTTTATTTTTGGTTTTTAAGCATGTATGCTCCTCGTTATAAAGATAACACTTTGAACAACAAAAACCTATGGGCATAAAACCTACTATAGAGCACCTTTCATAATTTTCACAATTGCAATTATTACAGATACTTCCTCTCCTCCATTTCTTTACTCCATGAGGCTTTCCGAGTTTTAACTTTTATTCATTTGGAATTATTAAAGTTTTCTCGCTCTCCTTAAAAACAACTTTAGGTGTAATCTTTTCAAAATTAAATTTTGATTTTAAACAACTTAGATCTTCTGTATATAGTTCACATTTGACACAACAAAACCCTGGAGAATTTACATATCCTACTATCGAACATAGATGCGAATTATCACATTTACAGGAATGACACATTTTAAATCAGTTTTTTTATTTTTATTTTAAACTTTTAAACTTTATCCTTAATGATCAATATAGTAAAACAAGTATTTAAATCTTGATCTTTTTGCATGATTCTGATATATTATATTTTTGAAAATCGATAGGATTTCGAAAAATGATAACGTAAAAGTACGATAATATCAATATTAAATATGAAAATTTTTTTTGGTGAGCATAAGCATATTACCCAATGAAAAATAATCACATCTTTAACTAAAATGGAAATTCTCACGAATTACTATTATATTAATTTACATTATTTAATAATTATACGATCAATTATTAACATATATAAAAAATTATCATGTATTTCTACTATATTTACTGCAAATATAATGATTCTTCATTATTTAAAATGAATTTTTGCATAAAATCGTTAAAATTTAAGATTTCCTTAAGAAAGATTCATGACTAGAAGGAACATACATTCCATCTTCTCTTCTATAATAAATAGAATCTAACTTTTTAATTTGATCTTTAGGTAAATTACCAGTATTAATTTCTAATTCCCACAAATGTAGTTCTTTGAGAGTGTGAAAATTTGCAATTTTTTTAATAGGATTTGCCCATAAACTTAAATTTTTTAGTTTCCTTAATGCACCAAGATTCTCAACTTTAGTAATCTGATTTCCAGTAAGTTCAAGAACCCGAAGGGATTTAGTGTGACTTAAACCCTCTATCTTTTTTATTTTATTGTTTCTTAGATACAATGTATCTAGATTTACGAGATTATCCAATCTCTGTATCTTTGATATCCTATTATAGGATAAGTCCAAGTCTCTCAGAGATTCTAACTCATCTAAGCCTTCTATTTCAGAAATATGATTTAGACCCAAATGTAAACATCTCAAATTTCTTAAAGAGGCAATTCCTTCGATCTTTTTGATGTTATTTCCACTATGATAATGAAAAGTATCGCTAAAGAAGAGAAGTCTAAGCTTTCTCAAACTTTCTAAACCTGAAATCTTTTTTATTAAATTTCCTTCAAGATGTAGCTCTTCAAGGTTAGTAAGATTATCAATACCTTTAATTTCTTTAATGTGATTATACGATAAATCCAAATGAGTCAAATTCAAGAAATCTTCTAACCCATCTATTTCTGATATCTCGTTATTACTTAAAGCTAAATATGTAAATTGGTTGGGAGATTCAACATTAGATAATCCACTCATATCAGTTAATCCTTCAAATCCTATAGCTAGACTACCATCAAATATCGGATATTCCTTCCCAGAAAGTCTTATCTTTTTATCCATGATTCCTCTCTCTAGGATTTATATATTTGATAGCAAATATAAATTTAGGCACTGAAGGGTTCTGTATTAGCATATATAGAAGAATTTTAAAATTTTAAATTCTTTACAGTATTTTTATTTTTAGTAGAGAGAAAATATTGGAAATTACAGGGTAACATATGATGAGTGGGAAAATTATCCTTATTGTGGGATATCCCGCTTCTGGGAAAATTATAATTACAAAAGAATAAGAAACTCGAGGATTTCACAGATTAGATCGTGATAAAGTTGGGGGTACATTAGAATGGTTAGTGTCTCACGTAGAGCAGAAGATTTTTTTGCTTAAAAAAATAACTAGATAAATTTGTTTTTAATTTTATTATGTTCTCACTTACTTTTACCAAGTTAGTTATTTTATATTTAAAATTTGTCTAAATTCCTTACCTATTCTTTTATTGAATTCTTCTGGACATAATGATTGTATGTGGTGAGCACGAGGGGGCATATCCAATTTACTTGGGGCATTTATTTCAATAATTCTACTCTTTGGAATAATTTTTGCAAGTTCTATTGAATTATTAAATGAAACAAGTGGATCTTGGGGGCATCCTACTAATATTGTGGGGATTAAACCTTCTTTAATTTCGGAAGCTAAGGTTGTTGGAGTTAGAGTAGTCGAAACCAATAAACAGAATGAAATTCTATCGGGAAAAAGTTTTACCAATTCATTTCCAATTGTACCTCCCCAAGATAATCCACCTACAGCGAAAAATTTGGATTTTAAAGTTTTAATAAACATAGAAACGATTTCAACTTGCCTAGTCTTATCATGAATCGAAAAAGGAGCTTCTTTAGATGAATCTCCGAAACCTACAAGATCAATGGGATAAGGAGAGAAAAATTCTACAAATCCAACTAAATTTTGCTCCCAAACACGCCACGAATTGTTGTGCGGATTATATCCATGAAATAGCAAGAGAGGCTTTTTTTCTGTTTCTTTTTGTTCACATTTGTAATGTAAAGAAATGTCATCTATTTTAAAAAATTGAGATATAAACTTCATATTAATCACAGATTTCATGTATTATATAAATATATTTATTGTTTTCTAAGGTTTATTAACCTAACTTTTTCAGAAGTATTCAGTCTCATTTCTGAGAAAAGTAAGAGGATTTTATGATTTATAAATAAAAAGAATTTAAATTTATATATCTGACTTTTAAACAACTAATATTTTGTGAGTTGGAAAGTATGGAAAAAGCTTATAAATTTATTATTATTGAGAAAAAAGGTAAAAAAGCGATAATTAAGTTTAATCGTCCAGAAAAAAAGAATGCTCTAAATGAGGCAATGAGAGCAGAAATAATTGATGCTTTAAATTCACTTGAGGAAGATAAAAGGATTAAAGCAGTAATTTTTTATGGAGGGGAAGATTTTTTTTCCACTGGGTTTGATAGAGATGAAGTACAGGCATTAGTCCAAGGAAAAGATGATTATCAAAAATTTATTGATGCAAATCATCTTTTTCATCAAACTATTTTTAAATTTCCTAAATTATTAATTGCTGCTGTTAACGGGTATGCACTTGGTGGAGCTTTTGACCTCGCAGTAATATGTCATCTTCGAGTTGCTTCGAAAGGAGCTCTTTTCGGACATCCTGAGATTAGATTTGGAGCATGTCCGCTCTTCTTTCCTTATATGACTTTAGTAGGACGTGGTAAAGCGCTTGAAATAACATTAAATACAGGAACTAAAGAAATGTTTCTCAATGCAGAGGAAGCATATAGATTGAATCTTATTAATAAATTAGTTGAAAAGGGGGAAATTGTAAATGAGGCGTTTAATCTGGCGGATCAAGTTGTCCAATCACCAGAATTTGTGGTTAAGCAATTAATTCAAGTTAATAATATTTTCTTTGATCAAGTTAAAGCCTTTGATACTGAAATAGATAGTATTGTTAAAAGTATGAGCTCGTTATTGGGGTCATAATAATTATTTTTTTTTCTCACTTGATTAAGTATGTTTTAAAGTACCCTTCTTCTTGAATAAAAATTAAAATTAATTGAAAAATAAGAGATTTAATTCAAAATTTTTGATATAAAGTCAGAGCTAAATTATTTGATCAACGGGTATCTTTTTTATATTGTGATAAGCATCTTTTAAACATCTTTCTGCATCTTCAACAATGTTATTTATTATATCTGAAACACATTCTACACTATCAATAAGTCCAACACTTTGACCTATATAAGCTATTCCCTCCTCGATATTTCCCTCATAAGTTCTTTCTAGTTCAGCTAATTCTCGTTCAACTTTTGACATTGAAGTCTCTGCCGCTTTCTTTTCTTCCTTGCTCTCAACAAGGTTATGATTATCAGCCGCCTTATTTTTCCATACTCTAGCGGGTCCAAAGATCCCCGTTTTTAACTCAGTATCTGACGCAGTTGATTCAACAACAATTTTTTTATAATTATCATGAAATTCACATTCTCTAGCTGATATAAATCTGGAACCCATTGCTATAGCTCCCGCACCCATTGATAATGCAGATGCTAATCCTTCACCAGTTGCATAACCTCCTGAAGCAATGATCGGAACTTCTGGGAGATGCTTTCTTATTTGTTGCAATAAAACTAATGTACTTATATTTTCATATGACTGATGTCCGCCACCTTCAGCTCCAGTAACCATCAGTCCATCAACACCACTATTTATTAATTTTTTAGCAAGATAAAGGGTTGGAGCTACGTGAAAATGCTTTATATTTGAGCCACTTTCTCTTAATTTTTCGAAATGTTTATTATATAACAGTCTTGGTGATCCTGCACTCGTAATTACGAATACACATTGCTCTTTTATTCTTTGATTCTCCATAATAAATCTGGGAAGTTGCCTACATAGTTTTATGGCATCTGGTTGCAATCTTGCAGTCCTTATGTTGAATCCAAAAGGTTTATCAGTATGTTCAACAACATATTCCATGCTTTTTTTCATCTCGTCTAAAGTTACCGTACCGTGGATTGTAACATGACTTAAAACGCCTAATCCACCAGCTTCAGATACTGCTACCGTTAACTTTGTTGTATAAAAAGGACCCATTGGAGCACTTAAAATAGGGTGTCTGATACCCAACATTCTTGTAATATTTGTTTCAATTACCATTTGAGTTCACTTCTCTTTAATACAAGAGTTTCCTTATAAGATTTTATTTATTAAACCTTCGATTATAAAATCAAATAATTAGTTATTCTTATCAAAAGTTAATTTATAAAATTTTTACGTGAAAACACACTATTAAAAGTATTATTTTCTAAACGTAATTATTAATATTTTTTACGATTTTTACTATTCACTCAAATTGAATTACATTTACAGAGAAATATGCACTTAATTAAACTAATTTCATATCAACACTAAATTCATTCTTTAGTTTAAATTAAAAACTATTAATGAGTAATCTTTTTAATTTTGAAATATCTAATAAGCAGGTAGATCTATATATTCTTAGGACAATAATTAGACAAATATGTGAGTGTTAGACATTAATGTATTTTAGTTTTTTTTAGTTTATCTTTGTTTATTATTATCTCATATTTTACAAATGAATAGTTATAAACTATCCCATGTTTCTTCCTTAAACATCCATCTTTAGGAACCATAGGTCTTTATTTTCTGTCGAAAATTTTTACACCTCATTTGAAATTATTGCTCTTTAAATACTTATTACCCGAATTATGATGATCACAAATTTTCTACCTTAACCTTCATCCATTTTTGGTTTCTTCATTGGATTTCGCTATTAGAGGATATGTGGCACTTCACATATTCTCTCTTCTTTTTACAATTATTAAAAAAAGATTTAAAAATGAATTTCTATGTTAAGGCTGAACGAGGATCTTTACAAAATTTCGACCACTTGGTTGAAAGAATCGTTCAAAGGTTTTTTGTATATCAGTCAGAGGGATTACCTCTGAAATAAATTCATTAGCATCAACTTGATCTTTAGCAAATAAATCAATTGCTGCTAAAATATCTTCACGATCGTGACCTAAGCACCCTTTCAATGTTACCTCTTTGGAATTTAACATAAATAAAGGAAAATTTATACTCCCTTTATGAATACCTTCTAAAAGGATTGTGCCTCCTCTTTTGATAAAATTGACTGCATTAGATATTGTTTCTTCATTTCCTACACAATCAAAAATGAAAGTTGGTTCTCCTAACTGCTTGGTAACTTTTTTTACTTTCGCTCTACTTTTACCAACCGCATCTGTAGCACCAATTTTTAAAGCTTTTTCCCGCAAAAACTCATTGGGCTCTACTACAACCACATAATTCGGGTGCTTTTTAACTAATAGTGCTTTAAGAGCAGATAATCCAACATTTCCACCCCCAATGATCAATACGTTTTCATTCTCACTAATATTTGACAATTTAAAAGCTCTCATCATTAATGCGAATGTTTCTACCATTACAGCATCTTTAATATTAATACTCTTAGGGATTGGAAATATAGAAATACTTGGAGCTTTCACATACTCCGCAAACCCTCCATCTTGAAACATCCCAATCCCTTTTAACTCCCCTTGGCTTACATCAAGTGATACATTTACGCAAATTACCGGATCTCCCACCTTTACATCAGTAATATTTGATCCTACCTCTTCTACTATTCCCGTGATTTCATGACCCATTACTAGTGGATAATTATACATTTTATACTTGAAATTCGTAATATCACTTCCACAAATCCCACAATAATGAACTTTAACTAAAACTTCATCAGGACCAGGTCTCGGCTTAGGGTACTCTTCTTTATACACAATCTTTTGGATTTCCTCTATAACAGCAGCTCGAATAAATTATTCAACTCTGATTTTAAATTTTTATTTTACATTACATCTTTAAAAAATTAATAATCTTAATACCCCATTTTTTTTTAAATTTAGTTCAAGTATATTTTGAATAGCAAAAAATTTCCTTTTAAACTATTTTTTTAAAGGTGATCACAATTCTAAGCCAAGTAGAATCTAAAGTTAAACAGAGTTTAATTTTTTGCCCTTTTTCCTATTCTTGTACACTCCCCAAAGGTGAGTTGACCTGCAATTTCCCTGATTATAAATTTTGCCCAGATTATCAAAATAAACTATTAAGATTAAAATCAACCTCGAAAATACTACATTAGAACCACAAAATAATAAATATTAATAATTTTTTAATCTATAATTGTTAACTTTTTAAGCAAGATTATTCATTGTCTACTTTAGGTACATATATTTATAAAGAATAACTTGCATTTTTTTGGATAAAAAAATCATTTTACAATTTTGATAAATAATTTGAGAAATAGATTTGGTGTCTATCAATGTGGGAATATAAAATACAAGTCCAATGGGAAAAACAAGAGATTCCCTATAAACGAATGGTAAAACTCACCTCAAAAGAACTCCCTGAAATTATTGCAACAACTCCAGAGAATCGGGATGGATTTGCAGGCTATTGGTCTCCTGAGCATCTCTTTGTGGCAGCTGCAAGTGTTTGCTTGTCTACCACATTTCTTGAAATTGCACATAGATCTAATTTGAAAATTGAGAAATTTCGAGTAGAATCAACAGCAATCGCGGATTCAATTAAAATTGAGAACATAAGTCGAACTGTGATCACGGAAATACGCGAAAAATTCTATCTTCAATTAACAGACTCAAAATTTGAGAAGAAAGCGAGAAGAGTAGTAGAGAAATCAGTAGAAAATTGTATCATCGCGAATTCAGTAAAATCAAAAGTATCAACAGAACTTATCCTCGAATATGATAATTGAACTCGAAATAATTTGCCTCTTATTCTAAAATTGAATGCTATTTCATTTAAAGTAATCTCAAATTTTAAAAGAATGCTCCAAATCAAGATACAATAAACTAAAGAATGAATTTATATAAATTAAAAATAGTATAGCTTTTTTTTTTCAAAATTAATGATAATTCTACTATTTTTTAATAACTCATAGAAGAAACTTTTAAATCAAATAATAAGGATTCTGTAATAAAAACCCAATTTAAAAATAGGTGATGAGATATTACTAAATCAAAACAAATCGAAACTCGATACTCATTAGATAAGTTATATACTGTAAGTAAAAAAGATTTAAAAGATGCAAGTGAAGTCTTAGCAAATGCCTTTTCAGAAGATCCTATAATAAAAGCAATGAATGCTGAAAAGGAAGAAATTAAGACTATGTATGAAATTCCCATTAGAACCGCTCTAAGATATGGAAGTGCTTATGCAACATCTGAGAATCTTGAAGGCATAATAACATTTGTTCCTGGTAAATATGGAAACATAAAAATATGGAATATTATTCGAAGTGGCGCATTAATCCCTGCTTTGAAGCTAAATAAAAAGTATGGGAAACTAATGCAAGGAATGTCAAAAATACTTGAAGAGGATAAGAGAAATCTTAACATAGAACCATATATATATCTAAACGTGATTGGCGTATCACAAAAGTTTCAAGGAAAAGGTCTTGGCAGCAAATTATTAAAATTCCTTATAGAGAAAGCAGATGCTGAAAGAAAATCAATATACCTTGAAACAGAATCCGAAGAGAATGTGCGATGGTATGAAAAGTTTGGATTTAAAGTCATAAAGAAATTTACTCTTCCCGATTTGAATCTTCCAATGTGGGAAATGGTTCGAACAAGCAACTAAATTTTAATAGCAAATTCAATTTCTTTTTCTGCTTACTCAAAATAATGAGAGCTGTAAAATAATAACTAATAATAAAAAAAGTAGGGAAAAAAAATTTTATACTTCTTCTTCAACTACTAATTCGTCTAGAGTAATATTCACATCTAACTCAGCATTCTGGATTTTTCTAACTACCTTCCTCTTAGCAATGCATAGATTTAAAATCACTGATATCCATATAAATATTAGGGCTTACGAAAAAGATAATTAAGAATTAATGAGTCAACAATCAACCATAAGGCTTAGAGGGGAAGAATATCCTCTCGTGAACGGCATTTTGGGGCTAGCAAATGATCCCCTCATCAGGAAAGATTTGGATATTTTGAGTGAGATTGAACATCCTGAGATAGTCAAAGGTTTAATCTTAAGTCTTAATATGATTTCTGAGATACGAGGGTTAGATAATTTTACTAATTTAACTCTTCTCAATTTGTCTGATAACAATATTAGAGAAATCAAAGGGTTGGATCATCTCACTAATCTCGCGGAGTTACATATCGATGGGAATCGTATTACAAGGATTAAAGGTTTGGAGAATTTAGTTAATCTTGGATTTCTTTATTTTAGCAACCTTCGATATCCTGAAAGTGGCAATTGTATCAAAGAAGTTGAAGGTCTTGAATCCATGAAGAATTTAAGACATTTATGCATGAGTTCAAATCAAATCTCTGAAATAAAAGGACTCGATAACCTTAAATTGTTAACCTATTTGGATTTATCCTGTAATAAAATAAATAAAATAGAAGGTTTAGATAACCTTAGATCTTTGCGTTATTTAGATTTGTCTAATAACAAAATATCTAAAATAGAAGGTTTAGATAAGCCCCTCAAATTAGAACTGCTAAATCTAGGAAATAATCAAATAAAAAAGATTGAAGGTTTAAATCGTATAGCGAATTTGCTGGATCTAATGCTCAATATGAATCAAATTACTAAGGTAGAGAATCTTGGGAAATTATATAACTTAAGGACCCTCGAGCTATCGAGAAATCCGCTTGTTTCTATTGAGGATTTCTCAATCTTCAAGAAGGAAGGCTTGGAGGACGTTTGGATTAATCTCCAAGGCTTGCCAAAGCATCAAATTGAAAAATTTAAATCATTATTTGAGTCTCAAGATTCCATGGGATGGTATCAATCTCGTAAGCATATAAAATGGATGAACAGTCTTATGGGTAAGAAACCACTCGATGATGATTATTTTACTTGAAATTTTAGCTTATACTTAGTAAATCATTATCATATATACTATTCCTTATATATAATATATAGCAAGATTGTCCCTTCTGACAACCTCCGGGTCGCTGACTTACTTTGAATAAAAATCTTGAACTTTTCATGTTTAAATTCGTCAGGAGCAATTTGTACACCCTCAAGAGTCGAAATACCCAATAATTTCCGAGCTTTAATATCTATATAAAGGCTCTTCCTTTTTTTATCATACACAATCATCTTTTTCGTAACAGATACTTTCTCAGGTTTAACCAGTTCATAATATGCATTCCCAGACCGAAATACCAGATTATTTTGCTGTATAAGTTGCTTAATTGGCATCGTTTTATCAACATTGAGTATGTAGTTTTTCTTCTTGATTTTTTTATCAATAAGCTTTTTTAAATGGCTAACTTCCATTCCTAACACAAAATAATGATTTTATCACTTGCATATTAAAATAATAACTAATAATAAAAAAAGTAGGGAAAAAAAATTTTATACTTCTTCTTCAACCACTAATTCGTCTAAAGTAATATTCACATCTAACTCAGCATTCTGGATTTTCTTAATCACTTTTCGCAACCCATAATCATTTAATATTAACT
>JBHLON010000123.1:0-3808 GCA_048940445.1 Promethearchaeota archaeon | reverse complement strand
AAATCAAGACCAAAAGTTCAATCAGTAATACATACTCACTCACCTTTCGCAACCATGCTCTCAATCGTAAGAAAAGGTATTCCAATTATAATGGAAGAAATGTTCATTTTTCTAGGTGGGTCTGTCGATGTTTCTGAATTTGGAGAAGCCCATACGATGGAAATTGGTGAAGTCGCGTTAAAGGCTTTAGGTAACAAAAATGCAGCTCTATTAGCAAATCATGGTGTAATTGTATGTGGAAAATCATTAGATCATGCAGTCAAATTTGCAGAATTAGTAGAAAAACTTGCCAAGATGTACTGGGGAGCTTTACAAATTGGTACACCAAATATTATTTCTGAGCAACATCTTGACCGTTTTCAAAAACTTTTTGAGAGTCTATTTGCCAACTACCCTCGAAATAAAAGGAAAAAATAAGTAAAAAATTGTATTATAATGTGAACTTCATGAAATTAGGTATTAGCTCATTAGGACATATCATCGAATTGGGGCTTACTGGTAAATTTAAAAATCTTTTTGATCTCCTATTTAAAGCCTCGAAGGAATGTCTTAATTTCGCTGAAGATTTTGGTTTAGACATAGTTGAATTAGTAATTGATCCTCCAGATGTATTTAAATCTGAAGCTCGACAGAAATTCATTGATATGATCAACTCTTACTCGTTAAAAAAGCAAATTCATGGACCCTTTATTGATATGAATTTATCCTCTCACAATAATCTTATTTCTGAAGCTTCAATAGAAGCTTACATAGAATCTATGAAAATATGCAATGACGTGGGTGTTAAGATGTTGACTATTCACCCAGGAGTTGCCAATTTTTTATTACCATCTATTAGAAAATTTAATAAAAAACAGTTAAAAACTGCAATCTTTCAATTGCTAGATTTTGCTAATAAAAGGGGGATAATAATTTGTTTAGAAAATATGCCTCGAAACACTCATATTATGACTGATCATAAAAATATTGAAGATGTATTTAATATTATTAATAGAAAAGATCTCTTTCTTACCTATGATACCAGCCACTTCTATACGTGTGACGGTGATGTGAAATATCTATGGACTAAACTTCATAGTTCTATAAAAAATATTCATCTAGTTGATAATTTCTCGAAATTTACCGATACACACCCCGCATTAGGAACTGGAAAGATCAATTTTAAAGAAATTTTTGATGTTATTAGAACAAATAATTATCAAGGACCAATGATCATTGAATTATCTGACGCGAAATCATTAAATCAAAGTATTAATTATATTAACAAGTTTTTATAAATAATTCATAATTGTGAAGATAATCCCAAAAAAGTAAGAGGATGAAAAATGTCCCCAATAATCTCATTACAAATAACTGACGATTTATTAGAAAGATTTGAAAATGTTCGAACTTTGAGTGGATTTAGTTCTAAAAGTGAAGCTTTAAGAGATTCTATTGTAAGTTTCATTGAAAAATATGAAAAATTTGAAAATCTAGAAGGATATAAATTAATGACTGTAAGTTTAGTATATCCTTATAAAGAAATTATAATTAATCAAATAACCGAACTTTATTCACAATATCATCATATTATGAAAACAGTAACCGATTGGCGAATTGCAGAAAAAAAGATTGAACTACTCTTACTAGTAGGCGAATTTGGTACGATCAAGGATCTTTATAAAGAATTGGCTAAAATTAAGGAAGTAATTTGTTCAATTCGTGAAATTATAATTGATTAGGAATTATATTTAATCGAAACGAAGAGAAAAATCTACTTGCTCCGAAGGGAATTGAGTTAATAGACCTGAACTTATTACATCTGGCTCAGACAACAAATAATCAACAATATTATCTTGAGTTATACCCCCAGAGATTTCAATTATTGTTTTCTTTCTCAGATTGTTATTTTTCAGTAAATTTATAGCATCTTCCACTTGATCTGGAGTCATGTTATCTAACATAACAATATCTGCTCCATTTTTTACGGCAGTTAATACATCTTCCACTTTTTCGATTTCTATCTCAATTTTCTTCGAAAAACTTATTTTCTTTTTAATATCAGTTAACAAAGCAACAATATCTCCATTAAAATATTTTAAATGAGTATCTTTCAATAATACCATGTCATCTAAAGAAAATCTATGTACATCTGCTAAGCCCAATTCCGCAGCTTTTTTCTCGAAAATGCGAATTCCTGGAGTAGTTTTACGAGTACAGGCAACTTTAACATGTTTTCCTGAGTCCTTAATTAGTTTGACATACTTTCTGGCTGTAGTTGTAATAGCACTCATATGGGTTAATAGATTTAAACCTGTTCTCTCCCCCAGCAAAATATCTCTTGCGTTCCCTATTAACTCTACAATAATATCTCCATTTGTGACCTCATCTCCATCCTTCTTTTTAAAAGAGGTGGAAACATTTAAAATCTCATATAATATTTTTAGTTCATTCAATCCTGAAACATACCCATTGCTCTTAGAAATAATTTTTGCTGAAGCTTTTGCATTCTCAGGTATTACTTTACTACTTACATCGATAAACATACAATCTTCTTGTAAAAACTCACTTAATTTCTGTTTAATTACAATTCTATTATAACTCATCTGGTCATCTCTCGCACAATTTTGTACAGTATTATTATTATAGTTTAAAAATTAAATAAGAATTATGGTAGGAAAAGAATTATTATTTATCAAAAACAAAGAGATAGAGCTTGAAGCTGAATATTATCATTCAGAAAGAAATATAGATCTTCCAGTAGTTTTAATTTGTCACCCTCATCCCCAATACGGTGGCAATATGTATAATAATGTTGTATCAGGTGTCTACAATAAATTAATAAGTAATAAAATTTCATGTTTAAGGTTTAATTTTAGGGGTGTAGGAAAATCTACAGGAAATCACTCTGGAGGAACAGGAGAATTGAGCGATGTAAAAGCATGTATTGATTTTTTGATAAATAGGAAAAACCATGAACGAATATTAATATGTGGTTATTCATATGGCGCTGCTATAGGATGTTCTGCAATTAATTACTCAGAAAAAATTATTGGATATGTTGCTATTTCATTCCCTTGGGATTTTATGGGTGAAAAATATAGAAATTTGTCTCAATCTAGCAAACCAAAATTATTCATTCAAGGTAATCATGATAATGTTGCTGTTTATGAAAGATTTGAAGAAAATTTTAAATATTATCTAGACCCAAAAAGAAGTGGAATTATAGATGGAGCAGACCATTTTTATATTGGCTATGAACTACAAGTTGCTGATAATGTAATGAAATATTATAATAGTTTAGTTTAAGAAATAGCTAATAAAACTTTACCAAATTGATTACTATTACTTAGATATGTCAATGCTTCTTTAGCTTGATCAAATGGAAAAATTTTATCAATAATTGGATTTAACTTTCCTTCAAATACCAATTTCATAACATTCCGAAAGTCCTCTTGATTCCCCATCGATGATCCTTTTATTTCTAATTGTTTCCAAAAAATATTTCTTATATTTATTTCTGAATCTGGTCCTGATGTAGCACCACAAGTAATTAATCGACCACCAGGCCTTAATAGGCGAATACTTGTATTAAAAGTCGCAGTTCCAATACTGTCAATAACAATGTCTATACCATGACGTTCAGTTAATTCCGTATAAACATATTTAGTAAAGTCAGTTGTTTCTTTGTAATTTATAACGTAATCTGCTCCTAATTCTTTTGCTTTGGTTACTTTTTCGTGAGTACTTGAAGTAGCAATCACCTTTGCTCCAAATAGTTTGGCAATTTGAATAGCTGCAGATGAAACTCCTCCTCCTGCACCATGTA
>JBHLON010000122.1:0-3862 GCA_048940445.1 Promethearchaeota archaeon | reverse complement strand
TTTAATATAGAATGCGAGATGTTATCAGATGGAATGCAAGTGAATTGCAAAATGGGTAATCCTGGTGGAGAACCTTTTGAATTATTAATTGATGCTCCTGGTGGATTGGATGGTACCAATAAGGGGCCATCTCCCTTATTAGTGATTTTATCATCTATTGGAGCTTGCATCATTGCAGTCACTAAATTCTGGGCAAAGATAATGGATATCAATATCCAAGAATTGAAAGTTTTTTCTCGTGGTCATATTAATCTTGGAGCAATTTTTGGAATTGATGATAATAAACTCCCCGGTTATGACCAACTCGAACCTGTAATTAGGATTAAAGCTGATGCTTCGGAAGAAAAGATAAATAAATTAATGGAAAAAGTATTTACACATTGCCCCGTTATCACGAATTTTGGTGGTGCTTCTAAAATTACTCCTAAAGTTCAAATCAGAACATAGAATTATTCTTAACTTCTTCTCTTACTTTTTTTTTAATTTGATTAGAGTAAAGGATATTTAGGATTTCGCTTTTCGAAAAAGGCACTTGAAGCTTCAGTCATGTCTTTAGAGCTAAATGCTACTACAATAGCACTATTTTCAAGTTGTAAAATATTTTCTAAACTTGGAGAGTCCATAGACAAGTTAATTGCTTGTTTGGTCATTCTCAACCCTAATGGACTCTTTTTTAACATTTCCTCGGCAATTCCCAATGCTGTAGGCAGAAGTTCTCCACTTTCTACAGTTTTAAAAACGAGTCCAATTTCTTCAGCTTCAGATCCACCAATAGATCTACCCGAATATAGAATTTCTGTTGCTTTTGACATTCCAATTAAACGGGGGAGAAAATAACTACCTCCAGTATCTGCTCCAGTTAATCCGATATTAATAGAAGCATTAATAAAGTTCACATCCTTACTCGCAATTCTTACATCTGACGCCAGAGCAAACCCAAAACCTCCTCCAACTGCAGCACCTTGGATTATTGCAATTATTGGTTGACTTATCTTTCTCATCTTTACATAAATTTGACTAATTCTCCATTGATGATACATTTTTCTTTTTATTGGTTCAGAAACTTTTAAGTAGCTATATTGCTCATAACCAGAGGGATGTTTTTTGGAGTTTAGAATCAATCCTTCTTGTAAATCCGTACCAGCACAAAAAGCTCTACCCTCTCCTTTCAAGATAACCACACGACAACTTAAATTGATTGTAAGCATATCTAAAAGTTCATGTAATTCTTCCTCCATTCGAAAAGAAATTGCATTTAATTTTTCTGGTCTGTTTAAACTAATTATTCCTATTCCATTGTCCTTTAATTCAAATTTAATAGTCTTGAATTCCATTTTAAACCTCTTTTTAATTATTATTCATTTTAATGGATATTTTGGGGCTCTCTTTTCAAAAAATGATTGAACACCTTCCATTAAATCATCGGAAGTAGAACAAAGCATTTGTGTTCGATTTTCTAATTGAAGAATCGTTTCTAAGCTTGGGGAATCTAATGAAAAATTAACAGCTTGTTTAGTCATTCTTAATCCTAAGGGACTTTTTCTGAGTAATTCTTCTGCTAGTTCAATAGCACTATTTAATAATTGATTCTCTTCTACAAGGGTAGAAATCAACCCAATTTTCTCCGCTTCTTTCGCATCTACAAAGCGGCCAGTATATAGTATTTCAGCAGCTCTGGACATTCCAATAAGCCTCGGGAGATGATAACTGGTTCCTAGATCTGATCCTGAAAAACCTATATTGATAAAAGCATTATTAAATCGCGCATTTTTACTTGCTATTCGTATATCTGCAGCCAAAGCAAAAGCAAATCCTGCTCCGGATGCAGGTCCATTAATCAGAGCTATTATTGGCTGCGAGACTTTTCTCATTTTAACAATAAGTTGACTTGTATACCATTGAGCATACATTTTTGCCTTAATTGTATCCTTCTCGGGAACGTTAATAAAGAAGAATTTGTCCTTTAGCTCTTGAGGTTTCTTTTTTGATTGTAATACAGTTGACTCTTTTAGATCTAAACCAGCACAAAATGCTCTTCCTTCAGCTTTTAAAATAAGAACACGACAATCTAAATTTTTCATAAGAGAATCGAAAATTTTATGTAAATCTTCTATCATTTGAAATGACATAGCATTTAGTTTTTCTGCTCTATTTAATGTTAATAATCCAATTCCACTATCTTTTAATTCAAATTTAATGGTCTCAAACTTCATTTTTCTTAAGATTTTGATTTTGATATTTTATATTTATTTAATAATATTGAAATAGAGAAAAATTTAACACCATTTTGATTTTTTTTATAATTTTGTCTATTTTCAGAATAGATGTATTTATAATCCCAATTTTTGCTATTTTTATATTTCACATTTTTCATGGGAATAAATCGAAAAGATTCATTCTATTCTGCCCGATTATAATTTCAATTATTTCAAGGAAATAAAATGACAAAATTGAGCCCATTTTTCACAAAGATTTAAAAAGGGGTATTTATCATTGTATTATGAAGGCATAATACATAAATGTAGTATGATGAAGAAATATTTAGCAGGGTTAGTGTTAATTATTTTTGGTATAGGTGCGGTTGCAACACCATTGTCATTGATTCAGGTGGGCACTTCACAAAATAAATTATCTAATTTAGATGATATACCTAATAAGGAGGATCAAGAAAAGGAGAAAAAGAAAAGTATTGAAGCGTGTGTAGATTTTGACCCAGATACCTTAAACTGTAAAAGTAAGGGTAAGTGGGTTACCGTAAGGATTCACTTCTCAAATAAAAAAGATATTACTACAGTTAATTTTGATTCAATTCTTTTTAATGGTGAATTACAAGCTAGTAAAGTAACTATAGAAACGGGAAATAATGATGATATTGATAAGTTAGTAATTAAATTTGATCGATGTTCAGTTATAAATATCCTACTCTTAGAACCTGCCGATATTGTTGAAATTTTAATCAAAGGTACATTCAATGATGGTGTTAAATTCATAGGAAAAGACTCTGTTCACCTTATTAATTATTAACTCTTTTTTTTTATTTTTGGGTTTTTTCAGTTATGGGGTTTTTACTTATCTTTTAAAATTTTAAACTTTTTATTATATTAAGAAATAATACATGTATCTAACAACTCTTTAGAGAGATTTCAATAGTGAATAATTCAATTGATTCTAAGCGAATTTTTAATTTAAAAAATACTCTACTATCAAGTAAGTATGAGTTATGCATCGAACGCATGAAATATTTTACTGAAATTTATAAAAAGTATCCAGAAGATTCTGAGATTATAAAAAGAGCTAAAGCTGTGGCTCATACCTTAAGAAATATGACTATTTTCATTAGAGACGATGAATTATTGGTTGGAAATGAAACTAGCAAAAATTTGGGCGAGAAAATTAACTTAGATTTACAAAGGTATGATAATAGCCTAGAAAAGAAGATTACTTATAAGAAGTTAGCAAAAAGGAAGTTACAACCGTTTTTCATTGAAGAAGAAGATATAAACGATTTAATAGAATTAATACCTTTCTGGAAAGATAAAGATTTAATAGACGGAAAGATCAATAAAAGGCTACTTGAAGAAGGTTTAATAAATGGAGTAGGATTGGTCTCGTCATTAGCTCCGAATATCGCTATACAAGTAGGAGCTACAGAGGGCCACTTATGTGCAGGTTATGAAAAAATACTAAGATTAGGATACAAAGGAATCATTGAAGAAGCTGAAGAATACCAACAAAAATTAAGTAATGATGATAAAGAATTTCAAGAAAAATTTGAATTTTATGAAGCTGTGAAAATATATTATAATGCAGCTATAGAGTTTAGTCAAAGGTTTTCGGATTTGGCGTTTTCTATGGCTAAGGA
>JBHLON010000020.1:0-62811 GCA_048940445.1 Promethearchaeota archaeon | reverse complement strand
ATAAATTAATATAATTGAATTATCATTATAAATATATATATTCTACTTTTGAAAATAATTTAGAGGATTTGAATAAATCTTGGTTTCAAAAGAACAAAAAAAGTTAGAGCGCGTAATTAACTTCATGAAAAAGGGCTTGACTTCTTTATCAGATGATCTTGAAGAAACAGTTAAAGGTATCAATGATTTTATAAAGTCGCTAAATAAAGCCCAAAAAGACTTAAAAGAAGTCGTAATCGAATCAGAAGTACAAACCGTTAGTACCTCCTCTAAAATGATTGCTACACCAACAACTGAGAATGCTAAAACTGCTGCTGCTAGTACACTATTCAATTTATTGAGTGGAGGGAGAGCACCTGCTACACCAACTACAACAAGTGCAAATATAGGACTTCCTAAACCTCCTATTTCCGGGGCTCCAAAAGCACCTCCAAGTGGAGGTCCTCCGACAGCACCTCCTAGTGGATCCCCTCCAGCCTCACCTTCAAGTGGTGGACCTCCAAAACGTTCAGGCTTACCTCCCGCACCTAAATTACCTCCGGCACCTGGTAGTGGCGCTCCTCCTTCAGCACCGAGTGGTGGTGTAACACAACCCCCAACTTTTGCGAAACGACCAGGACCACCTGCTGCTCCTTCAAGTGGCCCACCAAGAGCTCCTGGGGCATCCCCTTCGGCTGCTCCTGCAATGGCACCTAAAGCAGGAGGCGGATTAAGTTCCTTACGAGATGAGATGCTTGAAGAGTTGAATCGTCTTAAGAAAATAATGAGAGGAGAATAAGGAAGGTTTAACATTTCAAATCTTATTTTTTGTTATTCTTACCAAATTCAAAAAGTTTATTACTGCTCTGCGAAGTAATTATCATAAATGGAAAAAAAGGATTTTTTAATTTGTGAGGATACTATTCCTGTTGTTGTCCCGAAGAGATTAATGATTTTTGCTGGACACCCAGATGATGAAATTATATCATGCGGAGGAACAATACTTAAATATAAGGATTTAGGGTCCGAAATTATAATAGTTGTAGCTACAAGCGGATTAGGCGGTTATGCAAGAAAATTATACAAAGAAAAAATTTTAGAGCAGAGAAAAAATGAATTGAAATTAATTGAGAATGCTTTAAAAGCTAAAATAATTGATTTAAACTACTCAGAGATGGATATAAATAGAAGAAAGATTTCTGAAATTACTAATTTAATAAGAGAGTATCAACCCCAAATCATTTTAATACCTCATTTTTCAGATTTCCATCGAGTTCATCGTAATCTATCCTTTATTGTACGTGAAGCTATCTATCACTGCTCAACTGGAAAAGCTTATGGTGGTCATGAAAGGCAGTGGACGCCTCTTGGAGTATATTATTATGAATCTCCATCTTGTAAATTTCAATATATTGATGCTTCTGTTTTTATTATAGTTGACATTAGAGAATATTGGGAACAAAAAAAGGAGATTTTTTATCATGTCTATGAATCCCAAATAGAAGTGTTAGAACGAGTAATTGAATGGGCAGAATCTACAGCAGCCCTAAATGGCAATTCAATTAATTCTCCTCATGGAGAAGCTTATATTCCTGAAACTACTTATACTCCATTAAAAATTTTATTAGTATAAAATTAAATAAGTTAATTGATTATAAAATTAAAATAGTAAGTAATAGAATTCTTTTAATATTCTAATAAGATGGCAAATTTAACTGTTGTTCTTGACTTGGGAAGTTTTGCGAGTAAGGCTGGTTATGCTGGAGAAGATTTTCCTTCTCAAGTTTTCTTCACAATTGTTGGAACACCTAAGTATCAACAAATTGATTTTGATTATGGAGGTACTAAACAGGAAGAATTTTACGTAGGAGATGAAATCCAGTCATTAGGATTATTCAAAATTCTTTATCCGATAGAGAAAGGGAGGATTCAAGATTGGATTTCCTTTGAAAAAATCATTGACTATATCTTCTATAACCTTAGAGTTGACCCTAGTTTAGTTAATATCCTTTTTGCAGTACATCCATTATTTCCAAAACAAGATTTAGCACGATTATTTCAATTATTTTTAGAACAATATCAATGTATGGCATTTTATCCCGTATTGGATTCAATGTTAACTTTATATTCTGGAGGGTTCCAAACAGGTTTAGTGGTTGAAATTGGTGATAGTCTAACAAGAATAGTTCCTATCTATGAGGGATACAAAATAGATCATGCTATAAGAATCCTTGAATTAGGAGGGAAAGTTTTAACAAAATACATGGAAAAAATCCTTGGTGAGATTGGTTTCTCTGCTGATTCATCAATTAGAAGAGAATTAGTTAGAGCATTAAAGGAAAAGGCATGTTTTGTGTCTCTAGATTTTAAGGAAGACTTAAAACGAACTGAACAATATGAAAAACCATATTCATTACCAGATGGATCAACTATTAAATTAAGTGAAGAACGTTTCAGAGTTCCAGAATTATTATTTAATCCAACCTTGGAGTTAGAAGAAGATCCCTTACCTCAAGCAATTATGGATGTCATAGAAGAATGTGATGTGGATATCCGTCCGGATTTATTAAATAATATATTTTTAAGTGGGGGGTCTTCAATGTTTCCAAATTTAAAAGCAAGAATTCACCAAGAATTAGAATTAGAATTAATTAAAAGAAAGAAAACACAGCAAACTGTTAAGATAATTGCTCCAAGAGAACGGGTCTTTTCAGTATGGGTTGGTGGATCAATTTTGTCCTTATTACCTGAATTTCAAAATTTATGGATAACCCGTGCGAAATATTTTAATGAGGGGATTCCTGATAATCTTTTGTAATTTACTTTTTCTTCATACTAAGTTCAATATATATTTTTAGATGTTATTAGGGTATTACTCTTCATTAAAAATATTATTCTGATATTATATTGTAAATAAATTTGATTTTGGTGCTATTAAATATGGAAAATTTTCAAGACAATAAAACTGATTCTTCTCAGATATTAAAAAAATATTATAAACCAGATTACTCAGCATTATTTAACAAAATTAAAAGTATTAAAATTGCTGTTAAAAATGAAATCTTAATAGGATTATCAGATGGAGATTGGCATTCAGAGTTAGATTTAATTCGAATTGCAAAACGTCAGCAAAAGTTTATGGGTGCTGTTACGTTAGGTACAATGATACATTCTTTAAATTCTTGCATAAAAAGCGATTATGTTGAAAGGAGAATAATAGATGGAAAATTATATTACAAAATTAGCGATAATTACGTTGGTTTAACCCGGGCTGCTTTTAATAAGTATAAATTTAAATTAGATTAATTAAGATTTTTTTACACATTTATTATTCAAAATTTTATAATTATCACAATTAGAGCAAAATCCTCGGCCATTCTTTTCATTTAAACCGTGATTCCAACACTTAGGACAAAACCAATATGTGAGCAATTTATTACCTTTATAAATAGAGACTTTAAAAACATTAAAACCACACAAAGAACATTTCGTATCTAGCAAAGTTAACTTACCTCTTTTTGGTAAAGAGAGAAATTTTTTACATTTTTCATCTGAACATACAAGAAATCTTTTTTTTGGAAGATTAATAAACTTCATGGGGGAATTATGACACTTGGGGCAGGTTGATTGAGTTTTTATAGAGAAATCTTTTGAAGTCTGAAGATCTAATTTTTTATTTAACTTATCTATATTTGAAATAATAGTCTTTTTATTTGCGAGCAATTTGTCAAATAAATTTAAAAAGTCATCCCTAACCTCATAGATTACAGTATGTAATTTTTTCTTTCCTAGTTTAATCTCTTCAAGTTTGATCTCAATTTTTTTAGTAAAACTAGGTTTAAGAAAGGGTAACCAAATCTTGATTAAATTTTCAATAAGAAAATTCCCTAGATCAGTTATAAAATAAGAGTATTTGATCCTTCTTGTTAATTTTCTAGTCTGGAGTAATTTAATTATGATTGGTCTAGTTGATTTGGTGCCAAGATGGTTCTTTTCCATCAGCTTTAAAAGAGAAGTATCGGTATATCTGAGGGGAGGTTTAGTTTCTTTTTTACTTAATAATATCTTTTGGATAGGAATTTGATCCCCATCAATTTGAATCTCAACATTATATTTTGGTCGGAGGAAGGGAGCAATCTCCAGAAAGCCTTCAGAAATTAAGGCGGTTACTTGAGCAATGAATCGTTCGTCTCTAATTAATAGTCTCAAAATTTGTTTTGATTCGGTTGCAAAATCACCAAATAAAGCAAGATAATATCGCGTTATTAAATCATATACATTTTTTTGAAGATTATTATCAAAATTTTTAGCTTCTAATTCCAAACTAATTAATGGAGTAATAGGTGGATGATCTCCAGCATCGATTTTACCTTTTGTTGGTGTAAATCTTTGATGTTTAATCAATTTAGAAGTATAGTTGCCATATTTGGTATGATTTTTAAATTGATCTAATTTTTCCTTATGATCAAAATCAATCTTATAGATATCGCTCTCTGTTCTCGGATAGGAGATTATTTTATTAAGATAGAGAGAGTTCATTGTATTCATAGCTACATGAGGGGATACTTTCAAACTTTTTGTTAAAAGGGTTAGAGCTTTCGAAGTATTTAATGGGCTAGGAGGATATCTTTTCATCAAGGTCTTAGTATGATTAATAATTTTTGCGATTTTCTCATTTTTGATTTTATTATAGATATTTGTTGCTTTCATCTCATCCTGTTTTTGGAAAGGATTCAACTCGTGCTGAGCTTTAAATGTTCCACTTTTATGTTTTAGAATTGCTTCAATTATGAAATATGGTTCAGGTATGAATTTTACTATTTCTTGTTCTCTTAAATAAATTAAATAAAGAAGTGAAGTCTGAACTCTTCCAATTGAAGTAAACCTTACCCCAAATTTATTTAATAAAGAGTGAAGTGTGCTAGTAATCTCTCTTGTAGCTGAAAAGCCTACAAAAGCATCAATTATTGCACGAGCTTCGCCTGATTCTCCCCAACTATATTTTGGACTAATAGGTGTATAAAATTTTTTTATAATTTCACTTTTTTGAAGTGAACTTAACCATATTTGTGACACTTTAATGGTTGGATTCACCTCTTGTATAAAAGGTAAAGCATCAAAAAGACCTATATTGCATCCTTCAATATCAGCATCTGTACCTATGATACAACGATTTGTTAGTTTAGAATATTCTTTTAATAAATTTATATAAGGTTTTGAATAACTTATTGGTACTTTCTCTATAGCATTGGGGTTTGTAATAATTTCACGAGGATTACTTTTTGTCCAACTCTTAAATATAGCTGAGTTCCGATATTCAAGAATGTGCCCTCTAAGTGGAATAACATATAGATTTCTTGCAGGAACATGATAGACTTTAATCTTTTTTGATTTAGTTATGATCTTAACTGCCCCTAATGCTTCAGCAATGGCTTGAGCTGCTTTATTTTTTTCAGCTATTAGTAAAGTCGACATTTAGACTTATAAATAAAATCTCAATTTAAGTATTAATACAGAAGATAAACTCTAATTTCTTTTAAAGTAAAATTACATCTATTTCAAATAAATTTTACCTAAGACTAATAAAGTAAACAATAATAATACTTTTAGTCAATTTGAATTGGTATTGTAAAGTTAAATTCCGCACCTTTATTTAATCCTTCAGATTTTACCCAAATCTTTCCACCATGAGCTTCAATAATCCCTCTAGCAATATACAATCCTAATCCACTACCCTTTTCAAAAGTTGAAAAATTATCGGAACTTTCTCCTAGAGTCACAAATTTTCCAAAAAGCTTGTTTAATTGTTTTTCGCTTAAACCCTTACCATAATCTCTGATTGAGAACAAATAATCAGTATCTTGAACTTTAGCTGTGATTTCAATTATACTTCCTTGATTTGAAAATTTAATAGCATTTGAAATAAGATTTGAAAAAACTTGATAAATCCTTGACGAATCAAGCGTCATCTTAAAATCTTTATCTACATCCACTTTTACTCTCAGTTCTTTTTGGTTAATTTGGAAACTCAATTCTAGGAGAGTGTCTTCTATAATCTGATGTATATAATGCTCTGCAAAGTCTAATTCCATTTTTTTTGCATCAATTTTCATTACATCCATTAACCGATTAATATAATCCTCAAGTCGTCGCACATTAATTAAGACTCTATTTAGATCCTCTTTTATTTCAGATTTTAGTTCCTTTTCTCTCATGAGAATCAAATCCACATAACCTCCTACAGAGATTAATGGAGTTTTTAATTCATGGGCTGCAATGCTAATAAAATCTGATTTGAGTTTATCTAATTCTCTTAATTCTAAGTTTTGTTCTCTTAGAATCTTTTCTGATTCAATCAATTTTTGCTCAGCTATTTTCTTATCTGTAATATCTTGGATAATGATTTGTATAAAGATATGATCACCAAGTTTAATTGTTGATATCTCTGATTCTACCCAAGCTGTTGTTCCATCTTTCTTATATATTTCTATTACATGTGGTTTCATCTTTGGTAATATAAACTCACCCTTATTGAGTAGGTTTGTGATATTACGTAACGCTGATTTTGTCTCTAGGGGATAAATACCCTTAAGATCAAGATAATTTTTGCCTAGGAGATCTTCCATTGTATAACCATATAGCTTAGGCGTAGTAGAATTAACATCAATTATAGTCCCATCAAAATCTAGTAAAACAATTCCAAAAGGTGAATTTTCAAATAAATGTCTATATTTTTCTTCTGATTCTATTAGTCTTTGTTCTGCTATCTTTTTATCTGTAATATCTATAAAGGTGATAAAGTCTGCTAATTTACCTTGATATGTAATAGCTTTTGAATGTAGTTCTATCCATTTTATTTCTCCAGATTTAGTTATAATTCTACAACTATAGTGAGACATTAAATTTATGTGCCCAGTTAATTTTTGCTGTAATTGTTCTAATGCATAAGGTAAGTCTTCAGGATAAATTTTATTAACAAATTCATTTTTTGACCATTCTTTGACTTCTTCATTTGAATAGCCAGTTATTTCTAATAAAGCTCGATTTGTATATGTTACATATCCTTCTTGTAAAATGATGATGCCTAATGAAGTCTGTTCAGCTATATTTCTAAATTTTTCTTCTGATTCCCTTAATTTCTTGGTTCTTTCTTGGATAATCTCTTCAAGTTGTTTATTTAATGTTTTTAAATCTTCTTCAGCTCGTTTCTTTTCAGTAATGTCTTGAATAATGACTTGAATTAAAAGTTCTTCACCTAAAGTTATTTTAGAACTTTGTAATGTTAACCATAGAGATTTGCCATCAGCTCTCGTTATCTGAAATTCAACAGGCTCAATCTTTTCTCCATTAATAAAGCCATAAAATTTTTCTTTGAAAAAAGGCACAAAATATTCAGGTCTTTCAAACATTGATAAGACATCAACAAAATGCTTACCTACGATATCATCTTTATTGTATTTTGAAAGTAATTTATTCATTGTCGGATTACAATCAATAACAATTCCTTTTGAATTCAATAACCAAATAGTAAATGGAGAACTCTTAAATAAATGCCTAAATCTTTTTTCAGACCTTTTTAATTTTTCTTCAGCACTCTTTCTTTCTGTAATATCTCTCCCTATGATTATTCCTTTAATTTGACCATCCATATCCACAAAGGTCTTACCTTTAACTTCTATCCAAACCCAATTACTGCTTTTTGTTTTTACTCTTAGTTCAGCAGCGCCTTCTCCAGTCTTTAAACCTTGAATTAAAGAATTATAAGCTAAATTTTTATCTTCTGGATGGATTATTTTTAACGCTGAATTCCCTATTATTTCTATAATCTTATAACCTAAGATATCAAAAAAAGGCTGTTCATTTGCATATTCAAATTTAAAGTCTTGATTGATTATGCTTATTAAATCATAAGCATTTTCAGAAATAAGTCTATATTTTTGTTCTGATTGCTTTAATTCTTGCTCCAAAAGATATTTATCCGTAATATCGTGTACCATTCCATAGAAACCGATTTTTCCTCCATCCGAATCGTATCTTAAATACACAGATGTTTCTAATATTATTATCTCTCCATCTTTTTTCATGAATTCAAATTGAAGATATTTCTGGCCAATCCCAGTCTTATAGACTTGGTTAAATCTCTCAAATGCCTTTTCTCTATTTGTCTTATCTGCAAATCGCCTGTAATTAGACCCGAGTAACTCATTTTCAGCATATCCAAAAATCTCACAAAAAGAATTATTAATAAAAGTAAAATTACCTTTTAAATCGACCTCAAAATATCCTTCTTTTATATTTTCAAGAATACTACGATACTTAAATTCTGATTGACCTAATTTTTGTTCAGCTGTTATTCGATCAGTAATATTATTGTAAAAAGATAATATTCCTATGATGTTGTCTTCTAAATCATGAAGTGGAATTCGATTTACTTCAAACCAACCCTTATTACCATCACATAAGTTTAAAATTTCTATTGAATGTTCAGCCTTGTTATTCTTAATAACATGTAATTCTCTTTCTTGAATATGAGCAATATTATTTTGAGACCAAGGTAATTCATGATCTTTTTTTCCGATAATGAAGTTTGAATCTTTTAATTCATTAATATCAGCATAATTTCCATTACATCCTAAATAATTTAAATCAATATCTTTCCAAAAAATGTATTGTGGAATACTTTCAATTACCAAATCTAACATTTGATGCGTTTTTTGAATTACTGCTTTTGATCCTTTAGTCTGCAATAGTTTCCAGAACCTCAACTCAGGCAAACTTTGTGTCATTTCCCTTAATTTTTCTGTTCTTTTCATCCATTGATCTTCTATTTCCTTAAACTTTGAAATATCTTTTGATATAAGAAATATTTTTGCGTTGTATAGTTTATCGAAGAATCTTTTTCCTTGGACCTCAAAAAGTTTATACCCATCATTACTTAATATTCGAATTTCCTCAACAGCCTCTCCATTTCTTAAAATTTTTCTTAAAAAGTCAATAGATTTTTTTTTGTCACTTAGATGGATATAGTCTGTAAACTTTTTTGACATACAAGAATAACCAATTGAATGAATGTGGACGCGTTCATTTACATATTCACATTCGAAAGAATTATTAAGAATATATAATAAATCATCTATGTTATTCGAGATAATTTCGATTAAATCATAATTTTCGTTTGAAATCATGGTCATTTTTTAATTACGCCTCAAGATCGTTTTTAAAAATGATATGAATTTATATGATCTATATAAATTTTTTCTAAAAATTAATTTTTTCATAAAAAAGTAAAAATCTGCTCATTAAGATAAATTAAAGATTTAGATATTTTTCTTTCTCTCTAAAAGGACCATTTTGATTAAAGAAGTCTTATTAAATTAAATCGATAAATAAATAAACCATTGTGATTATTTGATTATAGTAGATTCATTCTTCTGAAAAATGTCATTTGTAGAACCCTCTTTCGAGATTGATGACAAAGGACGTGTAATTTGCCAGTATCACAATCAATATCCTTTTTTTATTAAACCTGAAAAAACAAACTTAGAAGAAGAATATCTAGAGAAGATCTTAACCTGCAAAACTTGTCAGCATTATAAAGAGAATGATTGCTTTTTTCCAAAATTGGAAATCGACAAAATTGAATCGGATAGATTAAAAGCTCACTTTCGTTGTAAGTTATGTGGAAATATAATTCACCGGATCTTTACCGTAATTCAAAAATTTTATGTAAAAGAGCGATATAATCTTGATATGCCAATGATATGTTGTAGTTGTTATGAAAATATAAAACAAAATAGTTTAATTGAAAATTTTAAAAAAATCAGTTCTGAAAAAAAATATTCGTTTTTATTGTCTTTTGAATGTTTGATTATTTTAATAATGACCAGTTTAGTGTTATTAGTCTTTTTTCCCGTAATGTTTCAATTTTTCGTAATTTTTATAGGATATTGGATATTTATCTTAGGATATTTTATATTTTATTATATAAGAAAACTTTATTATATAAGTAAAGGAAAAAAATATTTTGATCAATTTTCAAGTAAATAGATTACTTGATTTAAAAATAAAATTGGTAAAAGTCATAATTTCACTTTAAATATTTCTTGGATTGACTTTTCTTGCTGCTCCTTTTCAATTATATGCCGCCAATTTGGTTCGATCTCATCGAACGCTTTCTCAGCAAGAGTTTTTAATGTGTTATCCTTTGACTCTAAGAATTGCCCAATAGAGGATAATGCTCTTTTGTCTTTAATTCTAGTTAGACTTTCAATAATAAAAGTTATTTTTAACTTGTCCATCTCTATTTCTGGTTTATTTAATTCCTCATTTAATTTCTTGATAATTCCTAATGTTGCCCTTCCATCACCAATTAGTCCCAATGCTTCAATAATCCTATTTAATACTATATCATCATATTCGCTCTTTAAGGCCCGACATAGCAAATTAACTGCTCTCCCATCTCTTAGGAATCCCAATTGTCTTGCTGCATTAGCTCTATTTTCATGACTCCTGTCATGAAATAATTGTTTAATTAAAGCATTAAAGTGGATATTTTTTTCATGCCAATCTTTAGACATATTCAATTACTAGAGATAAGTGATTTTATTATAATCTAGCTTTTATATTTCATAATACTTGATTTTACTACGATTAAAGTTAAAAAGAAACTATTTATTTTTATCAAGTAAAGAATTCATATGATTTATTCGTTTTTGTAATAATTTTGAAGTCCCTACATCTTTTCTATGAAATAATTGTCCTTTGATGCAATTTACCCCTTGTTCAGCAACATCTTCAGCTTTATTCAAGTTATCAGCAACACCGAGAATCGCTATCGCCCGAGAGGTTGTAGTATAGATTTTTTCTCTTTTTTTATATACTGAAGCATAATAACATTTTGCACCGATCTCAGTTAGCTTTTGGTAATCAATTTCGATTAAAGTTTCTTTTTTAGGAGATTCTGGATAGCCTTTGGGAGCAAGATATTTACAAACTGTTGCCTGTTTCTCAAAACCAATCTTTCCCGACAAATTACCTCCTATTATCCCATAACAAACATCAAGGAAATTATTTTTTAATAGGGGTAACACATTCATAGCTTCTGGATCTCCAAATCTTACGTTAAATTCGATTAGTTTGATACCTTTAGCTGTTTTCATAAATTGTCCATATAAGAATCCTTTATAATCAATTCCTGTTTCGTTTTTTACGGCATTTACGACTTTTGTCATTTGTTCAAGAGCATAATTTACATCTTTTTCATCGATAAAGGGCATAAGATGATTGGAACATGAATACGATCCCATCCCTCCTGTATTTGGACCTGTATCATTTTCGTAAGCCCTTTTATGATCTTGTACAAGAGGGCTTCCTATTACCTTATGTCCATCAACAAAAGTCTGTAGAGTAAATTCTTCACCCTCGCACTTTTCTTCTAATAAAAAACCACTCTTTTTTTGGATTAGTTCCTGACAGTAATCAATTATATCTCTTTTTGAGAATAAATGTTCACCATAAATTTTAACACCCTTTCCACCAGTTAGACCATCTGGCTTAATTACGATATTTTCTTCTCCCATATCCTTAATATAGCTTTCAATTCCTTCCATGGAATAGAAGTGTCTACTTATTACATTTGATGATATTTTATATTTCTCTAATAATTCTCTTGTAAAGATTTTTGATCCTTCTAATTGGGCTACTTCAATTTTAGGCCCTACACAAGAAATTCCACTCTTTTCTAATGCATCCACGATTCCAACTACTAAAGGAGCCTCAGGGCCAATGATTACAAAATCCACTTTATTATCTTGACAATATTTAATGAGTTCTTTAAAGTCTGTTTCAGAGTGAATTTTAACCCTTCCTTCGCTTAATTCATCCAATCCAGCATTTCTAAAGCTCATAAAGGCAAATAATTTTGCCCCACTGTTAATTAATGATTCGCCAATTACATGTTCTCTAGCTCCATGTCCAACTACTAAAACATTTATCATATTTTACTAACCAAAAGGATAAAATCTAATAACTAACTTAATTAAAAACGTTAATTTAATATTGTTTATTTTATATTTAGAATGATTTTTAAGATTCCTATTAACCAACAATTATCATAATATATTCTATTCTACGTGATTAATATCTTGTATTTCTTATGTGGTATTAGGCAAAAGATTAAAAATTTAAATCAATTTTCATATTAAATTTAATGCAATAATCATTTTCCTAATTATAGAAAAAATCACAAAAATGTCCGATGAAAAATATCGTAAAGCAGCACGTGTTATAGTAAAAGCTGGCGCTTTTCCCTTTCCAATAAATGAAACCTTAATTAGCATTCTAAAAATGGTAATTGAAGAAGAAGACCTAGATTTTATTATGGCCTTTAAAAGAAAAAAATCAATGACGACGACGCAACTAAAGCAAGCTAGTAAGATGACTGAACAAGAAATTAAATATCATGTAGAAAATTTAGCTAAAGTAGGGTTAATCTTCAATCAACCAGATTCAAAAGGATTAATGATCTACAGATTAATGCCCTTAGTAATGGTTGGTTTGTTTGAATATATTTATATGAAAGAAATCGAACATACTCCTGAAGAAATAAAATTAGCTAAGTTATTTACTAAATTATTTGAGGAGTTAAGGGATTTTGTTCAAAATGGTTATGATTCCATTGTGCCATTATTTGAGAACATGCTACCTTATGATAGAACCATTCCTGTTAGAAGTAAAACTGCCATTGATCGAGAAATTAACATTATGATTGATGAGGAAATCAAAGTCCCAAATGAAAATGTTTTATTATCAAAAGAAGTAGAGATTTTAATAGACAAATTTGATGAAATTGCCGTCGGACACTGCTTTTGCAGACATCACAAAGACTTATTGGGTGAATCATGTAAACAGACTGAGTTAAGAGAAAATTGTTTCACGTTTGGAAAATCTGCTCGATATACTACTGAACAAGGCTTTGCAAGAATGATAACTAAAGAAGAGGCTTTAGATATTTTAAAGAAAAGTGAGGAATCTGGATTAGTTCATAAAGCGTTTCACCCTCATTCTGATATAACTAAAGAAGAAACAAGTATTTGTAATTGTTGTAAAGATTGCTGTGGTACTTTTGAGTGGTGGAAAACTGGAATGATAGCAATGATCAATTATGCCCACTATTTAGCCGTTATTAGTGAAGAAGATTGTATTGGATGTGGAACTTGTGTGGAAAAATGTCCTGTAGAAGCAATAACATTAATAGATAAAAATTCAAATGTGAATTCTGAATGGTGTATAGGCTGTGGAATATGTGCATACTTTTGTCCAGAGAATGCTATTTCACTCAAAGAAGGAATGAGGAAAGTATATGTTCCTCCACCAAGATTGAGAAATTAGAAACAAATAGAAAATATCTTCTAAAAAGAATGAATTTTTTATTTAAAATCCTCTTTAACATTTAGAAGCTGATTTAATGTTAAAGCAAAAGGTATTTTATTAAATTTTTTTAGTTTTAAGTTTTTCAAAATTTTTTTTAAAAAATATTTTTAATCAATTATGATTAAAAAAATGATTTTTAAAGAAATCTATAGCCCATAAATGGGATAGAATTTTTCTTTTATATATTTAATGAAATAATCAGAATTTAAATCTTCTCCCGTAACCTTTTTTATTAATTCAGAAGCTTTATAAATTTTTCCATATTGATGTATATTTTCTTTTAAGTAATTTAAAAGAGTGGAAAATTCACCTTTTTTATAATCTTCTGGTAGTTGGGGTAATTTTTTCAATGCATCGTTATATATTTGAGCAGCATATAAGTTTCCTAATGCATAGGTAGGAAAATATCCAAATCCACCTCCTGACCAATGAACATCTTGTAGAACCCCTTCTGCGTCATTTGAGGGGACGATTCCCAATAACTCCTCCATTTTATTATTCCATAATTCAGGTAATTCACTTGCTTGAAGATTTTCCTCAATAATCATTTTTTCTAATTCAAATCTTAAAATAACATGTAATGCATAAGTGACCTCATCTGCTTCGACTCTTATAAATGAAGGTTGAACAATATTTATAGCCCTATAAAAATCTTCTATTGGATAATTTTTCAAATTTTCTGGAAAAGCTTCTTGGAAATGGGGATACCAATAAACCCAAAATTCTTTACTCCTCCCAACTATATTTTCCCACATTCTTGATTGACTTTCATGAATCCCTAATGAACAGCCATCAGCTAATAATGTATCGTGGAGTTCTTCTTTAAATCCCATTTGATAAAGCGCATGACCACATTCATGAATAGTTGAGAAAATACATGGAGAGAGAAAGTTTTCCATGATCCTAGTTGTTATTCTAGTATCGATCGAGGATAAGGAAGTTGTGAAAGGATGAGTAGACTTGTCTTGTCTTCCTGTATTAAAGTCAAAACCTAACTTTTTTACAATACTAAGACTTAATTTCCATTGCTTTTCAGGATCATAATACTTCTTAAGAATTGATTGATCGGGTTTATCAGTTGATTCATTTAATTTACTTACAATTTTAACTAAATTAGATTTAAGATTATTAAAAATTTTAGAAATCCATTCATACGTAGCACCTGGTTCAAATAAATCAATTAGAGTAGAATATAAGGTTGGTCCAGTATCCAATTTTTCAGCGAATTCTATTTGCAATTTAATCATCTTTTCAAGATAAGGTTTAAATATTGAAAAATCACTTTTTTCTCTTGCTTTTTCCCATTCTACGTGTCCAAATGAAGCAGTTTTAGCAATTTCAATAATTAATTCATCTGGTATTCGCGTAGCATGTTCGTACTCCCTTTTTGCTTCTCTTATCATTGCTAAATCAGTTTCACTTAGATTCTTTAATTTTTCAGCATTTCTAATCAGTTTTCCAGTTTTCTCTGCCTTTATTCTATTATGAATTAATTTCTGTATAAGTGCTGATTGTTCAGCTCTCCCCTTAACGGACCCTTTTGGCATGTTAACTTGCTGATCCCAGCCCAAAAGAGCATTTATATAATTTAATCTCATTATTTCATTAAAATGTTCCCATAACTCTTTCATTGCATCCATTTTTGATCTTCAGTTTTTTATTACTTTTTTAAAATTTTGATGAAAAGTTTACTATTGCCTTTTTGAATGAATTATTACTTTAAAAGAAGTAAGTTATGAACTAAGTGTGAACTAAAAAATATTTAAAATAATTATAGATTCTCTTGTTTAATAAAAATATTAGCTGCAGTTTCAATATCTTCAACGGTTAGTGGTCTTCCTAAGGTAGTCTCTAATTCGTTAATTAAATGTTCACATAATTTTAAACTTAAACTACTTCCTTTATTCTCAATCATAGTTTGTAATTGTTTTGGAAATTGAGTACTGGTTTCTGTAGTTTGTTGCAATGTAGTTTTTGGCTCTAAAGAATCTTTTTCTATTATTTGATCCTTAGAAGATTTAAATAAAGTTAATTTTCCAATCTTATCTCCTTTAGTTTTTAATTCCTCAGGTTCTCTTTTCGTTTCAGGAAATTTGGGGACTTCTGATAGAAGTTTCGTTTTATTTTCGGGTAAAGGTTGTACTTTTATTTTATCTCTAAATTTAATTTGACCAGGAACTTCAAATCTCTTTTTACTTTCAATCTCTCGTCTTAATCTTTTTTCTTCTTCTACTGTGTTCTGAAGAACTTCTAAAGTTTGTTTAAATGAAGCTATATATGTAAAATCTTGATAATTATTACAAATATTAATTAGTTCTTTATATTTCGAAATAGCTAGAATCAAATTCCCTTGATTTTTAAGTCTTTCTGCTTCCTTCTTTAAGCCTTCAAAATTTGATGGAAGTGATACTTTTAACTTGAGTACTACGGATATGATATGCAACATTTCTTTTTTTGCATCCGGGTTTGTTAGAGAAATCTCTTTAAATTCAGGAAGGTTAAGTTCATTCTTTATTATTTTAAGATCTTCTTCTTTAACTAAGTCTCGTTTGTTACCAACGATTACTAATTTTGATAGATTAGCTTCTTTTCGATATAAGCCCAAAAAATGATTTATTACTCTCAAATGATAATTAGATAAATCAAATAAAAGTAAAACTAAATCTGCTCCACTTATAAACTTAGTCCATAGTAATGAAAAATTATCTTTTAATTGAAAGTCCCAAAGATCAAATTTCAAATGATCAATTTCAAAAATGGAGGATTTCGCAAAATTTACGATATCTTTTTCTTCACCAGTTTTTAAAAGTGTGTATAAGCTAGTTTTACCTGCCGACATAGGGCCGATTATACTTATTTTAGAGTGCAGATCATATTGAATTTCGTGAAGAAATGTTTTAAATTCAAATAAAGCTGAATCTTGTTTTTTAATTAAGAGAGGATCGGGATAGATTTCTTTATATTTATTAATTATTTTACCAATTATTCCATCTATTTGTTCACGAGTATCTAATAAATCAGTAACAACTAGGAACAGCACTGCTCCATCTCCTCTATGGAAGATTTGATATTCTCCTAATGGCTTCTGAAATGTCTTCCCAGGTATAGGCATTTCCAAATATGACTTGATAGTCTTTTTTACATTTTCTAATTCTTCATCTCCAAGAGCCATTGCATATGTGAAGTTAAATATTTGCACTCCTTTGTGAAAAACGTGAAGTTGTCTTAACATTCTTATTAATCTATCTCTTTAAGAACCGTTCTTTAATTCTTAATAAACATATAAAAATTTCTTATTAATATATTTTATATTTAATATCATTACTTTTAATTTTGATATTTCTATTAATCCAATTAAATATTATGACAAATTTTAGATTATATGTAATATGATACTTAAATTGAATATAAACTGATGTAACTATTATAAATCATGCCACTGCAACCAGAACATATTGATAGATTTTTGGAGCATGAGTCAGAAACGAAAAATAAATTTGAGTTATTAGATTTACTTAATAAAAGAATAAATAGACTTTGTTTTGAAGAGTGTCAAGTAGATCGTATATTATGCACCTTATCTCCATTATGTTCTCGTAGATTTCTACTAAAATTAAGAATATTAAGTAGTTTAACAATAGAAGATCAGCCCAAATTTTGTTATAGTGTCCATAAAAATATAGTTTTACGCGATTTTCGAAATAAGACGGTTGTATATAGACCTCTAGATTCTTATTTATACTTAATAGATTTTTTAGATGTTTTTTTCCATGGAGATTACAGAAAATTAAATAAATTCATTTCTAAAAAAGATTTTAAAGAATCAGTAAAAATATTTAATGATCGAATCGACAACCGTGATGAAGATTTTCAATATTTGATCTCAAAAAATGAGAATTTCATGGTCTTTAAATTTGATGATAAAATACATATCATTTTTGTTGGTAATGGCTATGTGCTTTGTAATGCTAGTAGGGAAGAAATAGAAAATCTTGAATTATTAAAATGTTTAATTGATCTTTATTCAAAAATTTTTTTTCCCGAAGTTAAGGTAAGAATTAATCCAAATAACCATGTTGACGTAATTAATATAATTCCTAAAGAAATACTCACAGAAGTTGGAGATAATCCACCTGAAAACGAGGATAATAAAAAAGCCTTCTATTTATGGAATACTTTTCCAAGTGATTTAGATGCTTTAAGTCAATTTTGTGAAGAGATTCATTTGTATTTCGATAACCGTGAGAATCTTGCGATTAAATTATGTATAGGAATTCAACATTTAAGTGTAAGATATAGAGATTTAAGACTTATTTTTAATATTATTTTCCGGTTATATAATGATTTTTATATATTATGGGTATAACGTATATATGACTATAAAGGGTGAATATAGTGAGTGAAAAAGAACAAGAAAATCCAGAAATTATAAAAATTAAAGATTTTATAAAAGATGAAAGATTTGATGATGCATCAAAAATAATTGCTCTTTATTTAGGGGACTCTACTGATGAGAACTACCTCGATCGACTTGAAGACATCATAGAAACTCTTCTTACTTTGCATGGAGGACGCACGGTATTAAGATTTTTGATAGAGCAATTAATTATTGATATTCCTTCTTTGCTAGAAAATTTATCGAAAAGAGATTCTGTTCTTCGCTATTCTTTCTTACTTTTACTTAAATCAATATGTGAAAATGAGCAAGATCTATTTTTTCCTTTTAGTGAAGATTTATTAGATTCTGAGGATCCAAATGTTCGCGAAGCAGACTTACAATTATTGATTTTTATGGCGGGAGGAGATACTCCTATTGAGAATGAATCTTTAATAAATAAAATTGCTGAGAAGTTATCTGATCAAAAAGATTTTGTTGTTGAAAAATCAATTCAGGCTTTAAAAGCTATAGGAAAAAATAATCCTTCTTTAGTGACTAAAGTTATTAAAAATTATGCTAAACAAAATCCCGAAGATGAAAAGATTAAAGCTTCAGTGGACAATATTTTAAAATCTATTGTATCTATTGAGAAAATTGAAGAGATCGTTGAAGATGAAGGTAAAGAAGTATCAGAGAAACAAAAATTAGAAGAGGAGGAAACTGAAATATTTGATAGAGAACTTGAATTAAAAAAGAAAGAACTTGAATTAAAAAAGAAAAAGTTAGAATTAGAACAGAGAGAAAAAGAATTAGAAGAAAAAATCATGGTAGAAAAAGACCAAGCTTTAAAATTGAAGGAAGAAATAATTGATAAAGAAAAATTATTACGATCTGAAAAAGAATTAAGTGATATACCAAAGAAAATTAAAAAGAAAATTCAAAAAGAAGAATCAGAAATTTTGGGTAAAGAAATTGAACTGAAGCAGAAAGAATTAGAATTAAAAAAGAAAAAATTAGAATTAGATTCAAAAGAAAAACAGATTGAAGAACTTGAAATATTAAAAAAAGAAGAAATGCTTAAGCGTAGAGAAGAATTAATTCAAAAAGAAAATCAACTTTCTGAAGTACAATTAGAATTACAGCAAAAAAAAATTGAAGAACAAAAGCAAAAAATTGTTGAAGATGAACTTAAAAGAATGGAAAAACGTATTAAAGATCTAGAAGAAAAACAAGAAAAAGAGAATTCTAAATCATGATTTTTCGTTTATGTCATCCTTTTCTTCATCAATTTCACTAAAATCTAGGCTCGATTCTGGTTTATTTTCAGCAATAGGAGCAGTATATAATCTCTTTACAATTTTTCGAATTTCTTCATTTCTAACACTTTCAGGTGGTAGACTATCTTTAAGATCTTTTGCTAGTTTATATGCAAGTTCAATATATTGTAAATCCTCAAGAAATTCAATTAATTGAATCTTATAATCTACATCCTCCTTTATAATATTATTAGAATATTCCATTAATTTTTCCTTAAGCAATATATCAATTTTATTACTTCGCTCCACATTTTTTATTTTTTTAACTAATTGCTTAAAACTATTCATAATATTATACATTTCAGAACTCGGATATTCGTCTATATTCTTTAATACGTAAAAAATATAGAGCTCTGCCTTTTCCCATCGTTTTGCTTTAAGTGAAACTTCAATAATATCTAAAAGGGCTAGTTCATAAAGAAATTTACTCTCAATATTTGGGATTACTTTTTCAAAAATCCAGTCCAATAAATTTACTTGATCAAATTTTTCAACAATATCTAAAAGAAACCTAATCACTGAATAATATAATTTAGCATTCTCAGTCTTAGTAGATGTTAAAAAAGATACCAGTGCATATTTGACTCTCCCCATAGCATCTTCTAAGTTAATTGGTTTTTCTGCAAACTTATAGAAGGCTGTTTCTAAAATAGGTTTAACTTTTTCCATATTTTTAAATTCGTACACAAAATAATCACTCCAATTGGGGCCATAACTTATCTCTTTTCCCGGTGTTTCTTTTAATTTTTCTATGTTTACTTTGGGCTTTTTTTCTTTTAATTTTTCTGTTTCTGATTTAGTTTCATTTTCATCTAAAATTTCTAATATGATCTTATCCTTCTCACTTGGGACAATAATCCGAAAATAAATGTCTTTTTCCTCTTTAAATAATGTCTCTCTTAATTCTTTTGGAAAGGTTATTCCAGTTTTAGTTTTTTTAATGATATCTTCAAAAATGTTCTCATTTTCCTGATTATTATTTTCTGTCATAAAATTCATTTGCATATATAGTAGGATTTCAATAAAATTAACCGGTTACATTAACTAATTCTACTCCACGCACGTTATAGTTTATATCAATAAAGCAAAGTATTGAATGCCCTAAATGATTATATACGATGGGAACGGGATAAGAATCTGCTTTTTCGATAAAGCTTTTCTTTATAATCAAAGGCAATATTTTATCACAAACCGTACATGGTACTTTAATTTCTTTTACAAGATCAAGAGACTTAAAAGTTCTTATAATATCTTTAACTAATGGTTTGAAATCATCAAATAAATTAGATGAAAATTTACCATATGATAAATAAGAATCTATATCATATCTTTCAAGAAATCTTTTTGCGATTTCCTCAATTAATGCTTCTAATAATTGAAATTGGATATCTGTATCCGAACCTGCAGAGTAAATAAGACTATCCATTCTTATATAGGCAATTTTCATATTTCCTTTATGTAGATGAAAAAATATGCCACTAGAGGGATTTTGTTTTAGAATATTTAAATCTAAAGCAAAGCTTTTAAAAGATCTTGGAGGTTTCCATTCAAATATAGTGAATTCATCATTACTTATATTAATAAATTCCAAATTTTTGACTATCTTCTCAGGACTTAGCATTTTAATCAACCTAATAGAATCAAAGTTGAATATTGAATGAACCTTTTAATAGTTACTATCTTTAATACTTCCAGATGTATTTTTGTATATAAATAATAAAAATCTTTCAAATATTTATATATTGCATCTTAATTTCAATAAGAAAGAATGAAATTATAGGATATAAACAAGAATTTTTTAGATATACCCTCGAGACTGATACCTTGAAGCATTGGAGGGAGATCTTCACTCTTATGACTACTTGAGAATGTATTTGGATTATGAATTTTTACATTTATTTAACAATATTAGCTTTCACTAGCAATAGATCATCCAATTATCGATTTCCGATTACTAAGGAAAAATATAAATTGATAAAACTTGAAAAATTAAACTTAGAAAAGAAGAAAAATTAAGATCTAAAATAAAAAATTATTAATTTTTTTATATAGTACTACTTCAGTTATTTATATAAATAACAAGGAGTTAAGATTCCTTTGAATAAGAAAAACTTAAAAAGAGCAATCAGTTCCTTTCAAGAAACACAAATTTATGAGCAATATGATAATCTTAGCGTTACAGTAATACTAATTCAACCCGAAAGCGCTGGAAATATTGGATCAGTTGCTCGATTGATGAAAAATTTTAATTTTTGTAATTTAATTATCTTTAATCCCCTCGAAGATGAAAAGACTATTTTTAGTTATGAAACTCAAGGTTTTGCAATGCACGGAAAAGATATCCTGCTTAATGCTAATCTTATTTCTCTTGAAAACCAAGTAGATCATTTTTCAAGGCTGAAAACTTTACTGAAACAGTTTGATTTAGTTATTGCTACTACATCAAAAGGAAAGAATTATCGAAATATAAGAAGGATGCCTATTTTTCCACAAGATTTAGAACTCCCTATATCCTTAAAACCTCTTAAAATTGCAGTAGTATTTGGGAAAGAATCAAGAGGATTAACAAACGAAGAAATAGAACTTGCTGATATATTACTACGGATTCCAACAGGAAATGCATATCCCTCTTTAAATCTTTCTCATGCATGTGGGATTATCCTTTATGAGATTTTTAAAAAGATTAATTCAATTACTTTAGGCAGGGGAAGCAATCCAGTTATATTAGCAGATAAGGACGATCGTTTAATGCTTTATTCTATTATCGAAAATTTAATAGAAAAATTAAAAATTAGAACCCATAAAAAAGAAAATGTACTCTTTGCAATTAAGAACATTTTTGAAAGAGCCATAATAACAAAAAAAGAATTAAGTCTAACGATGGGAGTGTTCTCAAAAGTAGAATCTATCATTAAAAATTTAGAGTTATATAAAAAGTTAAAGAAAAATTAGATTATTTGATTAAAGCTTCATATTTTCTCGGTTTTTTTTCATAATATATCCTAATTTTATTGGGATATTTCTCTTTTATTCTTCTAATAACCTTATTCAAAGAAGCTCGATATTCATACCCCATAGCGGAAGCCCATTCTTCGGCAGAAGCTATACCAATTTCTGCTAATTTCTCTAAACACATTTCTTCAAAAGTTCTAAAAATATCCTTTCTTTTTATTATTATTCCCTCCTATTTTTTATTAACCAATCATAACTCGTAGTAGATTAGGACTCGGGAGTATTTTCCCATTGTTTTTCCATTAATCATATTTTATTGTATTTACTATAAAAGAAGAGATGATCGTCTATTGGAATCAAATACTTATTTCTCCAATAGGACTACATAAAATATGTATTAGTTTTCATACTCGGTAGAATATGATTTTGGGAAACTTATAAATAAATCCTGTAAAACTTACGAAAAACAAAAATTAGAAAGAGTATAATTTTTTATTATACTCTCTCCAATCAAAACTTTTTGGAAAAATATGGAAAAGTTAAATTTCGCTTTTCATATTTAATTAAGAAATTTGTATTTAAAAAGGGGAATGAACATTTACTAGAGTCAAACACATAATTCATATATAGAATTACATAAAGTATGTATTCCTTTCCTATATTTATGGAAGGAATCTTATAAGTTTGCCAGTGTGATTAACAAACTAACTAAATATATAATAAAAAAATCAGAATATAAAAAAAAGTGATTAATTTGGAAATGGAAAAAAAGAATGTAGCCATTATCGTACTCGCTATTGCGCTAGCCGCTTCAGGAGTAGGAAACATCATCTTAGGGCTTTCACAGGCAGAAATTGTGGCGCCAGAAAACCTAACTCTTGTATATGGTACCTCTAACCCGCCACACGTTCTTGATCCAGTAAACTCATGGGATCAGGCATCTAATAATGTACTTGAACAAGTGGTCGAAACACTTTTTACTTATAATCTTTCAGATCATGCGTTGCCACGAATTCCTTTACTTGCACAAAGCTACTATTGGAAAAATGAAACTTGCCTTGAAATAAAACTTAGAGAAGGGATTGTATTTCATGATTTAACTTCTTTTAATGCAAATGCAACTAAATGGAATTTTGATAGAATGTTATATCTATTTAATTGCTCAGGAACCCTTCCACCCGGTATGACTGTTGGAGAACCTTCCTCTTTGTATTATTTACCTAATGGTCAACCCATTATAAACCATGTTGTTTCTGATTTTGCCTATAACGTAACTATTTATCTCAATGGTGCTTACGCTCCTTTCCTTGATTTATTATGCTATGTAGCTGGTGCTATGTTGTCTCCAGATTCTACTCCTGCAGATAGATATATCTCTCTTACAGGAGGAAGAGTTATTGGAACAGGACCTTTTGCTTATCAGTATTATGTCCCTAATATTGAAGTTAGACTTGCTCGTTGGGACTATTATTGGCAACCTCCTGCATTTTTCGAAGAAGTAATTATGGCATTCATACAAGATGCTACAACGCGAAATAACGCAATGTTAGGTCATGAAATTGATTGGATACTAGGGATTATCCCTTCATTGATCGGAACCTATGATGCAGATCCAACAATTCATGTTGAGCATTTTACTGATATATATGGTCTTCCTGGGTTAGGATACCAATATCTTGGTATGAACAATTTAGATATTGATTCTACTTGGAGAAAGGCAATCTCATATGCTCTCAATTATACATACATTAATGAAGAAATAATGAGCGGTTTATGTGTTAGAGCCAATAGTCCAATCTCTCCTGGATATGGGGCTGCATATAACTCTTCTGTTGTTGCTGCTGATTATAATTTGGCGACTGCTCGACAGATACTTGTCGATAATGTACCTGCAGCTGCGGGTTTACCAGTAAATAATGATCCTCTTAATGCTCAATGGTTAGCTGCTAACCTAAGATCAATCAATTATTCCTACAACATTGGTAACTCTGTAAGGGAAGATATTTATGATGTATTAAATAATTGGCTTCCTGCAATAGGAATAACAGTGGTAGACGATGGTATAACATGGGATGCATTTCTCAGAAAGTTGTATGTCAATCCTGAGGAACTAGGACTATATTTTGTTGGTTGGGGTCCAGATTACCTTGATCCTTTCAATATGCTTGATCCATTATTCAATCCTGCATCAAGCGCTAATTCTGCTCAGGTTGATGATACAAAATTACAGGGTATGATGGCTCTTGCATTGCAAACAACAAACGATGCTGCCAGAAATACCATCTATAAAAATATTCAATGGTACCTAGCTAATAGACTATATCCTCACTGTTTTGTCTATCATGGAAAAATAACAACTGTTCATTCAGCAGATCTACATGGAATATGGTATAACACACCTGGTCTTTTAAGATTCTATCCTGTTTACCGATCTTAAGGCCTAAAAAATAATTAATTTTTTTTTTTTTTAATTTTAAATATCTTTGACTCTGTTCTAGCTATAAAAGTAAAATCTTTTTTATCTATGATTAGGATGTTTAGACTTTTAATATTCGGAATAGTATTACATTAATCCCGTAATATGGTATTAAAAGTATCCCTTTCAGTAAATAACTTTAATAAAATAGTATTTTTTTATAAGAGGTAAGACATATATTATATGATGACACTTTCATATCAAGAATTTGTTGATAAATACCGCTTAGCTAATATAAATGATAAGTTAGAACTGAAAGGAGAAGGAAAAATTGATTTCTATAATGACTTTGACAACTTATTGAAGGTGATATCTAGAATTTTTGATAAATTAACGAATATTGCTTCCCTTAGAGGTGGACAAGTCCTGATGAGTTTAGCCAAACTTCAAAAAGAGAATACAGTAATCAATAAAACAGATATTATGCATAGTTTAAATATAGATCGTCTGGAAAAATTGTTCCATGCTTTTGAATATCTAGAAAAAGAAAATTATATTAAGATTGAGAAAAAAACTGAAAAATTCCATATTGTTTCCCTAAATGAGATGGATAATCCAGATTTAACAATATTTAGAGAAATCATCCAAAAATATTGGTTAACACCTCAAGAAGAAAATGAGAAAACAAGGAGGTGGACAGGTAAATGATGAGTAAGAATGATAAGGATTATATAGATATAGATTTTGAGGATGAAAATCAAATTGTAAATTCATTAAAGATAATTAAATCAGAGTACTATCGAAAAGCAATTAAAGGTTTTATAAGTATTGTGTTAATATTAGGAGTATATCTAATTTATTTAATACTATGTTATCAACCTAATATGGTTTTAAATAATGATATTTATGTTTCGACTATTAGACACTATTCATTTAACCTAACAGTTGGTTGGGCTTTCTTTAGTATATCCATATATGTAGTTATTTATCTTATTAAGTTAATTAAATTGAAATTCACTCCCTCTTTAATATGTTTTCTCAAGAAAGAGATGAAAAATATAGGTTTTGAATTTAAAAAGCGATATACTAGTAGTTTATTATTTATAATGTTGAATTCTGGTGCTATTGCCTTATTACTTTATGTCGATTTTGGAGTTATTCAATTTGACGGAAGTCAGTTAAGTACTTTTATTCAATCAATTATCATTCTGTATCTAATAATTAGCATTGCTTTACCAATATGTTGGATATTTTTTAATGACAAATTCGTTGTAAAACTTAAACCAAATTTGTTTGTATTATTCAATTTTCATTATCACTTAAGAAAAAAACGAGGATATGATCCAAATTTAGTAGGAATATATTTAACTTCAAATCGTCTGTGCTCAAAGTTCAACAGAGACGGTAAATTTGCTCATACTAAAATCTCGGAAGTGCGTTGGCTCCCCAGAAAAGGGAAAGCAAATATTGACATAAATCCATTTTTGCATTTTCGTGAATTTTCGGCACCGATCAATTTTCAAAAGCAATTTCTAAATATAGCATTAGCATTAAATGAATGGAATGAAGATTTTTTCAGAAGTTATCTGTTTAAAGAATTTGAATATGCTGATCCCATTAAGATAAAACATAGCCTTTTTTCCAATCAGAACTTCTTAATTACCTTAAAACTTATGAGAAGTAGCTATTAAAACCTTTAAATAAAGTATTTCCGTTGTAATTTTACATATTCATCGTACTCTGAAAATTCCTTCTCAATAAATGCACTTATTATCTCGTATAATTGACGAAATAACTCTTCAGGAAAAGCTTTTTGCTCAAAAATTACTTCACATACCAATTCTTCTGTTAAAATTTGGGAATTAATAGGTTGATGATAGAGTAAAAATTTCATCATATATTTATCCACTTTTTCTTTAATCATCTTTTTTATGATTCCAAGACTTATATCTCGCTCTGGATCAATATAATATGGAAAGTTCATATCATCTAAAATCCGTATATAGTCCAAAGTATTTGTTATTTTGTTTACACAGTATTCTAATGAAGTCTCCTGGATATTAAATTTTTTACAGAATTCTTTTTTAGAATCATGTGCAGGAAAAGCAAATGGGTGCCGTGAAATTATGTAATATGAGGCAATAAAGAATTTATAAAGATCATGAGGAATCTTCCTGTTAATTCGTAAATATCTATATACAAGAGAGACGGTATCTAATAAAAAATCTTGATTGATATCAAAATTGCTTAAATAATCACGACCATCTTTTATTAAATCGACTGTTATTCTTTCTTTGGTATTTACAGTCTCAATTAAGGGGGAATATAGTTCTAACATTTTACATACACCATTCCAACTTCCACAATTTTATAAGCAATATGCTAGTGATATTTTGATATTATACAAATGACATTTATATTATTTAAATGTGATGCAAAGTGCATCATTTTGCTGCATTTTTAACAATATTTAAATACTAGTTTTTTCTTAAAAAGATTAAAGCTAGAAAAATTCGACAAAATTTATCTTATGGCTCCTGAAGAATCTGAAACAGAAAAAAAGAGGATTACAGTTAATTTAGAACCAATAGATTTTAAGATAGTTAAAGCATTAGATGGTGTTATAGCAAATTCCAAAGCAGCTGTTATCTATCAAATGATAAAAGAATGGATAAATCAGAATTCAGAGCGAATAATGAAGACTTGGGATATTGATTTAGCAGGTATACGTCGCCAAGTACTTGCTGAAACAAAAGGATTACCCATTAAAGAAGAATTAGGAAAACTTGATAAAGAAATTATAAGTCAATTACCAAGTCTTTTTGAGACAATAAAAAGCATAAAAGTTGAAGAATTAGCAGAAATATTAGAGATTAATCAACAAACATTAAAGAAAATAGTATTTGGTTATCGTAAAGAATTATTAAAACTTAGTTTAGATTTGATATATGAAAATGGCCTAATAATAAGAAAATAAACCTTTCTTTAAATAACGAGATAGAAAATGATACCAGAAATTAAAGAAAAAAATTTGGATATTGATAGATCTAGTATTTCGAGAATAATTATTCCTTTTTCAAAGATATTTTATACCGGTAAGAGAAATGATATCTATTCTGGAGAAGAAGTTATTCAATTTAAAAACCGAAATCCTATTTTTAAAAGTTTAATGAGAATCGAATTTGAAGATGCTATGAAAGAATACCTTACTTCTCTAAGATAATATTTCAAGTTTTTTTGACAATTTTTTTGTAGTCTATTTTTAAATAAAAGAATTAATTACAAAAGGTCAGCAGTTAAATGAAAAAGAATAGAATCATGATTAATGGTAGAAGCTTAAGTCCTAATAGAACAAGGTACTCAATTTTTTGCAATTAGGCGGACTATAAGAAAAAATTTTGATTAAAATTTAACTTGTTTTTAACATTAAATCTATATTATATTTTTTTAAAGAATCTACTAATTGTTCAGTATAATAAAAGGGCACACAATTAAATCCAAGAGTCTTAGCAATTTCTATATTTTTATGTTCATCATCAATAAAGATTGCTTCTTGAGGCTTGCAGCCGATTTGACTAATTAAATGTTCATAAAAAGCTATATCATTTTTGTTTTTTTTAAAATCATATGAGAATACAACTGTAGTAAAATATTTCAAAAAATTATATCTCTGATTTAAGAATTCAACTCTTTCTCGAATATTTCCACTAAAAATTACTAGATTATAGTTTTTTTCTTTTAATTGTTTTATAATTTCTTTCATTCCATAATGTGGGACATATGCTCCAAACCATATGTATCTAATTATCTGTGTATTTGTTTCTTCTATATTAAATTTAGAATAAAATCTTTTTTCAAATTCATTCATCGTTATTAAACCCTGTCTAATTAAATAACCCTCACTTCCAGGAATATCTCTAAAAAATAGAAAAAGATCCCTATAATTCAAATCATATATGTCTTTAAGTTTTTCTAAAGCAAGTATTGTACCTCTCGTAAAATAAACTCCACCTAAATCAAAGATGATTGTTTTAATTGATACTATTTTATCCATATACACTTTAAAGGGATCTAAACTATAAAAATTTTCTAAATGATTCTTAATAGAAATATTAAGGAGAAGAATTGTAAAGCAGTACTCTTCCAGCCAACTAAGAATTAATTAGATAATAATAATTATACAATTTTTTTAATCCAATATTCTCATATAAACTAATGGCGGTTTCATTCTCAATTTCAACTTGCAACCAGACCATCTTTATATTTCGAGGATTAACCCAGTCATGCATTATCTTAAAGAACATTGATTTAGCGATACTTTGTTTACGAAAATTTGGATCGACAAATATGTCTACCAGATATAAATATCCATTTAAATCTAGCACCCCCGCTAAAGTTCCAACGATTGAACTCTGAGATTTTACAACTAAAAAACACTTTTTAAGAATCTTAATTCTTTGGGTAATTTTATTTATAATATTCTGTTCTTCTTCAGATTTTTGAGATTGTCTTGAAAGGAATTCTGAAAAATCACCATGTCGCATCTCTAGAAAGAAGTATTTATAATTTTTATTAAGGTTTTCAATGTTAATATCATTTAATCGTCCACCTAAGGCAACTGTATGACTTATTTCTCTATAATTTTTACTAATTAATTCATTGCGAAGATACTTAGGTTTATGAAAATCATGCATTGTGAAGATAGCTGGTAGATTATACATCTTATATGCTTCTTCTACAATAGTAATATCACGATTTAATGTTCTTCTATTGCCATAATAATTGAGAGGTAAAACTGAATTAGCTCTGGAGGTTACTCCATTAGTAAAACGTAAAATCCATCCTTTATGGAAAAAATAATACTTAGCAGGCCAAGAATTCATAAGATTAATAATTAATTGGTATATTTTCTTCTTTTTCTTCATCCTAATCAATTATTATACATTAATTTACATTTTATATGATTGCATTTTAATAGAAAAAAGATTAAATAGTATAATTAGAAAAGATATAGCTTGGATGATAAAACAAAGTGATATTACACTTTGAAAATGTGGGTAATATTTTATCTAATACAAAGCTAAGTCTAATATTTACTTTTAAGTTATCACCTTCTTGATTGTGGGATATATCTAAATTAATTTCTCCAACACCAACGCCTTGAGCGTGTAAATACTTTAAGTCATAGATAACATATATTAAATTCTCACTAGATATTGGAAGCGGCTCAATATTTAATGGTAAATTCTTATACGTATTCAAATAAACATAATTCCAGTTATATACTTCTATAGACGTTATATTATATGCCTCCTTTAAAATTGAATAACTCCCCGATTTTTTAACATAATAATCTGTAAAATCACCATAAGTACAAAATCGCTGCCATTTAAAGCAATCTACATAGAAGACCCATCCATATCCGTGAGTAGAAATTACTGTAATATTACAAAAATCTACTGTTGAGTCATTAATATTATTTGCTATATAATGATTTTCATCTATCTCTTGAAAAACTCCAGCAGGTTTAGAGAAACGAGTTGTACCATCAGTAGTTTCAATTGAAACATAGGATCTAATAATTTCTTTAGGAGACCACATTTTTATATAAACATCATTGTTAGATTCTAATTTAATATTTAAATTGTGAGACTTCAAGTAATGGTTAGCCCATAATATATATATTCTTCCCGTATTTGAAGATACAAAAAAATTAGCTTTAGTACTAAATCTAATATTCCAAAAATCAAAATTTTGATACCCCGAACTGGTGGTACATATAAAATCTTTAGCAAAGTAGGTGTGATCGATGATTAAATATATATCTCCTGAACTTGTTGTTATTTTAAAATCATCAAATATGTTTGTATAATCAAGTCTGATGTTAATATTTCCAGAATCGGATTTGAATTCAAATTTAGAAAAATTAATATTATACACTAAAAGATTAATATTACCTTTTTCACTATCGGATAGAAAACTATAGGCATTATAAGATGGATTAAAAAAAATGAAAAGATCTAAACTTAAAATTGAATTTATAAAAGCTAACTTATCTATCTTGCTATAAATAGAGAAAATTAAACGTGATTGAATTACTTTATAAGAAACAACTATAAGTTTTTGAGGATCATAAATACCTACGTAGGAAATTGACCATTTTGCTGTTATTATTGTGTTTTCACTACTAACAGGTACGAAATTGATATTACCTACCGGAACTTGATTATTTATTTCAACTTCAGAAATTCGAGTCCCATCTTTATTAATTCTATATAAACCAGTTGCATCTTTAGAAATTCTATAAATAAAAATAGGAGGAATGGTAGCTCCAAATATAATGCCAATAAGAAGGTATATTAAAAAGCTGTTTTTTCTTTCCATTTTTAATCACTATTACTTTTAAAAAAAAAGAAATTTACGTTTTTATTCAAAAGTTAATTAGTGTAAACTTAAAAATATAACTACATCTTTTTAAAAAAAGTATAAGAAATTCAGTTTTTAAGGATATAAAATAAATAATGAAAAGTCATTAAGAAGATTCTGTTGTTTGCCTCAACTTTTTGGAAAAAATAAAGTAAAGAATTAAAGCTACAAAGAATCCTATGGTAATACTAAAAGAACCTATATATTCTATGAAATAAAAGACAAAACAAATCAAACCTGAAACTATAATTATTGGCAAGGTTTTTTTATTAGAATCTTTAATAGAAATTTTTGCTAACAAATATGCCGTATATAGTAACATTGCTCCGAAAATAGCACTTGGGAATTTGTTAAATATCAGAAAGAGAGTATCAGAAAAGAAAAGGCCTAAAATTATTTCTAATATTCCTTCCAATATCATGGATCCACCTGTACGTGCCCCAAAAGCATATTGTGCTGCGAAGCCTCCTGAACCATGGCATAAAGGAATTCCTCCTATAAAGGGATTAACTATATTCATTACTCCCATATTTAAGGCCAAAGAATTAGCATTTATCTTACTTTCTGGGAATAAATCCTTTATTAAAGCTATTGTGGCGATCATGACGTTAGTTAGTGTTAAAAATAACTGAGCAAACCCGGCGAAAATCATTCCAAACAATACATTGCGCCAATCAGGAATATAAAGATAAAAATAGGGAATATTAAATTTAATATCATCCAGAATTAAATTCCCAGTAACGAATAAGAGAATGATACCCAATAAAACAAGTATAATTGCTGATGGAATTCGTTTATTATTAATTAAAAGTATTATTATTCCCATTGAAATAATTCCTAAATAGAGATTATCTATAAAGAGAATGAGAGCTGTCCACCCAAGGATTAGTCCTAAACCTAATTGAATAGCTCTTACAGTGACAACAGGTATTTTCTTAACAATCTTATTCAGTATTTTAGTAAATCCTAATAATGCCCAAACTATTCCAGTTCCAAAACCAGTTGAAATTACGAGATTTGGATTCCATTTTTGGGAGAGAGATATTGCTCCAATCGTTTTTTGAGGTTGAACAGGTAGGGGAAGATTAAACTTTATCCCTAAAACAATATTGGTAATTCCTAGGGTTAAAAAGATACCTGCGGGATTGAAACCTACAATTGAAATATAACCAATAATAAAAGGAATTAAAGTTCCCCAATCACCAAAAGCTCCTCCTAATTCTCTTATCGAGAACTTTTTTTTAACCCATGATTTTGAATCTGTCTCATCAAAATACATATAATCAAAATTAATAAAATTTATTTAAAAACATAGTCTACTTAGATATTGAATCTTAAAAGATTTATATGAATATCCTTATTAAGATTATCTTAAATTTATAAGTGTGAAGCTATGAAGGATAACTTGTCAGAAGGCTTGAAATTTTACATTGTGGATGTTTTTGCTGAGAATAAGTATGAAGGTAATCAACTTGCTGTAGTTATTGACAATAAAGTTTTAGACACTGAACAAATGCAAAGAATTGCTAAAGAAATGAATTTTTCAGAAACCGTTTTTATTACTTCGATTGATGATTTTAGTTTCCGTATTTTTACTCCAAGAACTGAATTACCTTTTGCAGGGCATCCCACCTTAGGTGCTGCCTTTATCTTTCATAAAGAGTTTATTAAAGAAAAAGTTAAGACTATTTTAATGAACCTTAAAATAGGCCAAATTGCTATTTTATTTAAGTATCAAGGAGATCTGCTAACAGAAATTTGGATGGAACATAAAGAACCGTCATTTCATGGATTTTTTGCTCCTGACTTATTGTCAGAAGTTCTGAATATCAATGAAGGAGATATTGATACTCGCTTCAAAATCCAGGAAGTATCAACAGGAGTCCCTACAATAATTGTACCCTTGAAATCGCTTGAAGCATTAAGAAAAATCAATGTTAATAAAGCTAGATACTATAAGATGATAGAAAACACTCAAGCTAAATCTATATTGGTTTTTTGTCCGGAAACTTATAATAAAGAAAATGACTTGAATGTTCGTTTTTTTGCTGACTATTTAGGAGTAGCTGAGGATCCCGCTACAGGTTCGGCAAATGGTTGCCTAGCGGCTTATTTAGTTAGATATGATTATTTTAATACTAAAAATCTTAATATTAGGGTGGAACAAGGATATGAGATTGGTAGGAAATCTCTCTTACTATTAAAAGCTGAAGAAAAGGAAAGTAAGTTTTATGTTGCCGTTGGAGGTAAAGTAAGTATGGTAGCTAAAGGAATTTTAGTCTGAATAATAAAGTTATAATAGTCTTTATTTCACAATCATCAAAATACATACACACAATATGTAAATATTCAGCCTAGTAACCTAATGCATTGTATAAATAGCTGATTAACTTTCAAGATTATAAAAATCTATAAATAGGAGTTTAACAAACTACTATTTTAACTTATTATCTTAAAACTGAAAGTTATGCAACAATTAGATAAAATATATGAAAAAATAAGTGCTAGCTATTTTGCATTCATTGGTTTAATAGTTTTCTTTATTGGACTTGTTCCAGCAATATTAGTACATCCAGATTTTAATTTCTTTGTCACTCATATAAGTTATCTTGGAACTCCTTCAAATCCACTATATATCTTATTTAATATTTGCTGGTTTATTACGGCTGTCTTTATAATACTTTTCTTTATCGGATTCAATAGATATTTACAGAAAAGGAATATTGGTTCCAAAGGTTCAAAGATAGCGTGTATCCTAGGGATTCTTTCGGCGATTGGAATTATGGGAATGGCTATTTTCAATTCAGATACTATTTATTTAGTACATCTAATGTTTGAACTACTTTTCTTTGTTACGGGTATTCTTTATCTATTTCTCTACACATACTTAGAATGGAGGTCATCTGAGTTTCCCAAATCACAGGCAATATTTAACATTTTAGTTGTAATTTTCTTTCTTCTTTATCTAGTACTTTTAATCTTAAATCGTGTTATTCATGGTCTGACTCCCGAAGCTGAGAGTCTTACAGAATGGTTATTTCTCTTTGCGAATCTTTTTTGGTTTTTTGAAAATGGAATTTATATGCTAAAGAAGAAATAACTTTTTTATTTTTTTTGAACTTTTAAGTCTGGATTAAGAAATAAATTCTGACATGTTGGACAAGAATTGTATTTTAATAGCCAAGAAGATACGCAATTATAATGATATGGACTTTCACAATATGAGCAGTTTATAGATTTTTGATTATATCTTATTTTTTGATGGCAAATTGTGCATTTAGACTCTTTAACATGATCATTTAATTTTTCTCCACAATAAGGACAAAAGTTAAGGCTGTACTTTCTTTCTTTATTCAATTGACTACCACAATAGGGACAAAAATTAAGCATAATCGGATATATTTTCATGTAAATTGATTTTATTTTTCATTAAAAGAATAAATTTTAGATTATACTAAAATAATCTTTAGTCCAATCCTTGATTTATTTATGTAAGGTAATATTTACTTAAATTTTTCAATGAATTCACTTAAAGGGTCAAAATATTTATCATGGTACATTAAAATGTCATTATGACCAGCTCCATCGATTAGCACAAGACTCTTATCAATCTCAATCGATAAATTCTTGTATATTAATTCAGATTCACCACTAGGGATTATAAAATCCGTTGTTCCATGAATTATTAAAACTGGTTTTTTAATTTGTCTTATTCTTGTATCATTAGAATACTCACTCATAGAAGTAGGTGTTACTTCTGAGCTCGATATTCTAAATAAATGTGTCATAACATTGTAAAGGTTGGCAAAACCACTTTCAAAAATAATCCCTCTCAAGCATTCAGGATTTTGAGATCCTATCTCAGCAGCACAAACGCTACCCAGCGATCTCCCTAGAATAAAGATTGATTTACTTAATCCCCTTTTATCTGCCCAATCTATAAATTGTTGATAAATAATTGGAGCATCATTAATCAAGCTTGTGAAATATGGTTGACCTGAACTAAATCCATATCCCCGATAATCAATAACAGCTAAATTAACCTTACTTTCAAAAAATACAGGAGCTATAGATCTATAATCTATCGCAAGTTCTCCATTTCCATGAAATAAAAAGATTGTTGGAAAATTAATATTATTTAAGAAAAAAAATCCACCAAGAGACACTTTTTTTTCTACCTTAAAATTCAAAATCTCTGTATTTGGGTCAAGTTGCGAAGGGATAGGACTTTTTTGTGGGTAAAATATAATATTCGAAACCGTAGGATTATCGATTACTAAATGTTTTTTCATGATAAATACAATTTTAATTATAGTTTGTTTTAGAATATTTTAGAAAATTTAAAAAAATGAAGGAATTATAAATAATCAATTTTTCATCCTACTTTTCCTTGTTCAGCAACAACTTGAATTGCTTTCTGAATTTTTTCTGGATCTCCAAGATAATGATGCTTTAGTGGTTTTAGTTCCTCATCAAGTTCATATATAAGAGGAAAACCTGTAGGTATGTCCAACTTTATTACTTCTTCTTCTGATAAATTATCTAAATATTTTACGAGTGCTCTCAAACTATTGCCATGTGCTGAAATTAACACTTTTTTTCCAGATTTAACCATTGGTGCGATAGATTCATGCCAATAAGGTAAAAATCGTTCAACAGTGTCTTTCAAACATTCAGTTAAAGGAAGATCTTTTTGATCTAAATCCTTATATCGTGGATCATTACCAGGATATCGGGGATCTGTTGTCTTCAAAGCTGGAGGACGTATATCATAACTCCTTCGCCAAATTAAAACTTGTTCTTCTCCTAATTCTTTCGCCATTTCAGCTTTATTAAATCCTTGTAAAGCACCATAATGCCTTTCGTTTAATCTCCAATGTCTATAAACCGGGATATACATCAAGTCCATCTCATCTAATACAATCCAAAGAGTCCTTATACCCCTTTTCAATACAGATGTAAAAGCAATATCAAACGTATAACCTTCTTTTTTTAATAATTCACCGGCTTTCTTTGCTTCCTCAATTCCTTTCTCTGTTAAATCAACATCTGTCCAACCAGTGAAACGATTTTCTTTATTCCAAATACTTTCACCATGTCTTAAAAGTACCAAAACATACATTAACATCAACCTTTTTGGAAATCTTATTTTATGATTCCTAATATATTTATGTAATAGAAATATTAATGTTAAATTTTATCTTATAACTTATAAATTCAAATTTATATTTTAATTGAATAACAATGAAAACCATAGGCAACTTGAAAGGAGCAAATCGAAAAGAAACTATCTGGAAGAGAACTAAACTTGGAGAACCATATAAAATCGCTTTAGATCGTTTTAGAAAACGAATTTTAGGACGTAATGATTTTGATTCTACTTCTTTATTACAATTTGGTTTGTTTATGGCAAGAGGACTTATTAATGTTCTAGAAGAAGCAGAGAAAAGATTAGGAAAAGAAGGCCAAAGAGTTGTAATAGATGGTTTAATTAAAACAGGATACGAGTTGGGTTCCCAAATAGTTTTAAATAGTATTATTCCAGATGATATTACTGATATTGAATTAATGAGTTTTTTAGCTACTATCATAAATACCCAAGCGTGGACATCTCTCGAAGATCCACGAATCGACAGTGATCACCAATGTTCATTCGATATTCTTTGGTGTCCGCTTCAAGATATATATAATGCATTTGATTGCAGAGTGCAAAGATATTTAGTGGAGGGTATAATCAATGCTTTTGAAGAATCTGGAAAATTGAAAGATAAATACCAGATTGAGTTTAAAAGTACAATACCTGCAGGAGCCAAAACTTGTTCATTTGTGATTACTAAGAAAGCAGCAGACGAAAGTAATCATTGGAAAGCCTATTCAAAAAAACTGGAACGTAAGGCTTTAAATGTTAATACAGAGGATAAAATAGAAGATTAAGATTCTTTATATATTTCTTATGGATTTTACTCGTTTCTTATTATTTCTCGCTATTTTACTTCAATATCATTAGTTAAATTGTTTTAATAACTATTATAACTAAAATTTAATTTAAAAACTTAAATATCTAAAGATTTTATTTATCATTATCTATCATTGCAGACAAATAAAACTCTATTCTAAATTATGAATTCTGGTAAGAAAATTCTATTGCCATTACTCATTTGCTTTATAACTGTTTGCCATTTTTTACCACAAGCAGTCGGAGAAACTACTTTAGGAGATTCATCATTTCCATTGGAGAAAAATGAGAGTATTAGATGGAAAACCGTTAATGCGACCATAGCTTATTATGAAGAAATTGAATTCATCAGATTTACTGCTACGGATGTATATAATGCTAGTATTAATATAAATAGATGTTTGATTGTGAATTATACACTAGAATTTTACCATAATTTTGCTTGGATCAAGAAGAGTCCGGATGATGATAATGCTTTCTATCTTTCTTACAATTATACATTAAATTTTCTGAATTGGTCCAAATTGGTGTATGATGAAGCATTTCCATTGATTATACCAGTTCCAATTAATCTTACTTTAGTGAGCAGTGCAATTATTGATAAAGGAGTACTAAACGCAACCATAATTAGTTCTAATACCTTACGGATGGATTATTACAACGCAACTACTATTGATGTAATCTATAATTCTAAAGGTATTTCAACTTCTATAGAAAAAAGAACAAATGGTACAACGATATTTAAATGGGAACTAATAAAAGAAGAGATTATTGTCATAGTACCTTTAGGTAATTATTTTATTTGGTTTACCATTTTTGGAACTATTATTATTGTAAGTATTGAAGCAAAAAAATTAAAAAGAAAAACCTATCATTGATGTTGTATTCACTTTTTATGAACTTGTAAAATTCTTCCAAGACTTTTCTCTTTATTACATTATTAACATTAAAGTATATCCCAAAGTTTTAGATTTAATAATTATTATGACAAAATATCATTATTTAAATTGTAATGTCAAAAGAGATAGATAAAATGACTGAACCTTTTTTTTGGTGGAATGAAGAACAAAAGCAATTTGCACAGAAGGTTGAAAAGTTTGCTGATAATCTATTTGAAGAGGCAGAATATTATTTTTGGAAACAAAAGTTTCCTTGGCCACTTGTTAAAAGAGTAGCTCAAGAAGGTTATTTTGGTGCAGGAATTCCAAAACAATACGGAGGTCTTGAATTAGGAGCTACTGGTGCTTGTATAGTAGCAGAACAATTAGGAAGATTATATGCTGTTGGCCACGTTTTTGTTGTTAGTATGTTAGCAGGTTTTGAGCAAATTCTAAGATATGCATCTGATGAACAAAAGGAGTTATGGTTACCTCAATTAGCTAAAGGTGATAAATTAGGTGCGGTTTGTATTACTGAACCATATGCTGGATCTGATGCAGCAAATGTGATGACAGCCGCCGCAAAAGATGGTGATGAGTGGGTTATAAATGGTAAAAAGAGATATATTACTGGAGCAGGAGTCTCAGATCGCTACTTTATATATGCCAAAACTAGTGATGACCCAAGTATTAGGAAACAATATGGTCATATAACCTCTTTTATTGTAGAAAAGGGAACTCCAGGTTTCCATTTGGAAAAAATCAATCCTTTAGTTGGATTTGACAACGTACCTAATGGTTACTTAAGTTTTGAAGATGTGAGAATTCCTGATGAAAATAGAGTAGGTTCTGTTGGGAAAGGATGGAATGTAATGATGGCAGGATTGAATTTTGAAAGGTTAATCGCAGGTGCGGTATATGTTGGTACTTTAATGGATATTATAAAAGTATTATTTTATTATACCCAGAGAAGAGTGCAATTTAATAAAACAACGAATAAATTCCCAGGGATTCAAAATGAAATAGCTGATATTATTGCTAAATATCGCATGGGAAGATTATTTGCATATAATTGTGCTAAACAGTTAGATAGTGGTCTTGAGCCCATGATTGATGCTTCTGTTGCCAAATGGGTAATCAGTGAATATATTAGAGAAGCAGGAATAAAAGCAGTCCAGGTGATGGGAGGAGATGGACTTACGAGATTTTATCCAATGGAACGTTTAGTAAGAGAAGGTAAAATAGGTGAAATTGTAGCTGGGACAACAGAGATACAAAAAATGATTGTATATCGATTTTCTTCAATGCTACCATCTTATAATGCTCCAATAAGATTAAGATGGAATGATGAAGTTAATGCGCCGATTATATCTAAGAAAGATTCTCGATTCAAGGGAATGGAAGTAAATGAGGAAAATGTATTAAAGGTAATTGCCCATGATTACAAAGTCAATCCGGGGCTGTATATGACTATTGATGATGTAAGAGAAGATATAGGAGGAAGTCGTTCATCTATTAAAAAAGTACTTGAAATTTTGGAGGCGAAGAAACTCATTGTTGCACATCGAGACAGATCAGGTAAAGCAATTTTAGTTAAAGCGACTTATAGTGGCTTAAGAGAAGCTTTTCCAAGAGAATATTATGAGTGGTATCCCAACTGGTATGAAGATTCAGATAAGTTTTAAATTTCTTTAAAACCTATTATTTTTTTCATTTTATCATATTTTCATTTAAAGATTTGAAAATTAGTGATTTATCAATTTAAGTTAATCAACAATATAAATAAAAAATAGGATTTTATTCTTTTCATTAAGGGTTAGGTTTTTTCTTTTTAATAATCATTAGGAATCTTCTATTTTGAAATCATCAATGCGATTCACCCGTTTTTCAATATCAATAGTAAAGGCAATTAATTTAATATCATCTTCATTGTTTAAGCCAGGATCCATCATTACAAAGTAAAAGATATTCCCTTCAGTATCATAACCTACTTCTAATTGACCACAGTCATCTGGTAATAGAGTTCTTAATTCATCCGAAGAATTTTCTTTAAGTATTTCATATATTATATCTTCAAGCTTTTTCTGTTTTGCTCTAATTTCCTTAATTTTTGAAAAATTAAATTGTCCGAAAGATTCTTCAGCAGAACTATTTAATTTATGCCATTCTTTAAATAGATTTTCTAAATTTAATTTTGAGCTCATAAAGATATAATTTAATTTATTAAAATTAAATAGTTTTATTATCTTAGAAATAATTACATGATTTAATATGATTATCAAACTTTTCCCTCCAAGGTTGGATGGAGCATATAGTCTTGAGAAAGTAATTTATAAACGCCGTAGTATAAGGAGTTTTAGCAATAAAAAAGTCGAAATGGAGAAGATTTCTCAGCTCCTATGGGCTGCACAGGGGAAAATAGGCACAAAAAGAACCGTACCTTCAGCGGGGGCAAGTTATCCGTTAGAAATCTATGTCATTTTGAGAGAGAAAGGTCTTTTTCATTATAATGTCGACAAACATAACTTAGAATTGCTAATTGATGAAGATTTAAGCAAAAAATTAGTAAAAGCATCTTTAGATCAATATTTTATAGAAGAAGCATACCTTAATATCATAATCTGCGCTTATTTTTCAAGAGCTACTCAGGTGTATGGTCAAAGAGGGATACGATATGTATTTATTGAGGTAGGTCACTGTGCTCAAAATATTCATTTACAAGCAGTAGCTTTAGGTTTAGCCTCTGTACCGGTTGGAGCATATGAAGATATTAAAGTTAAAGAAGTTTTAAGTTTACAAAAAAATATAGAGCCCCTTTATATCATACCAATAGGTTATGAAAGCTTATAACAGAATAAGGTAAAAAAAAAGTTTTTAAGTAATTAATTTAATTATCCTTTCCTTTTCTTTTTTCTAATAAATAAGGTTGCACCAATTGCGATTCCAAATGCTCCTCCCGCAATAACAAGGCCTATAATCAGTCCAAATATAAAAGGATCCATAGGAGGGGCAATAGCTATGCAAGTATTTCCTTCGAATATATTTCCGATACTACCGGTTTCATTGTAACATACTATATTGCTTGCTAGATTATTATACAAAATAAAGTTGTTATTACTTGTATCTAAGTAAATCCCATTATTATTATAATTAGCTGTATTATAAGAGACAAAATTATTATTACTTGTTTCTAGATTTATACCATTTACTTTATTATTATTAGCAGTGTTATCCAAAATTACACAACTATCAGAATTGGATAAGTAAATACCATGTTGCTCATTATAATTCGCTGAATTAGCAGTTATAAGATTATTATCGCTATTAGAACTAATAAAGATGCCACTTTCATTATTATAATTTGCTATATTCGATTTTATTATATTTCGAATACTACTTGAATAGATATATATACCTGATCTAGCATTATGATGTACATAATTATTCTGAATGACACTATCATCACAAGAAAAAATTCTTATTCCAAAATCATGGTTATAGCTCACTGTATTGCTCGAACAAGTGATTCTGACTCCGGAATTGAGACGGATTCCATATAAGCTGTTATTATAGGCGGTATTTTGGGAGATTGTAAGATCGCTACTACCAGTACACCATATTCCTTCTAGAGCATTATTGTTTACTGTATTTTTTGAAATTGTGTTATTATGGCACCCATTTACATAAATTCCACGAATAGAATTATGATTTAAGATATTACTAGAAATTGTATTAAATTCCGAGGATGATTGAAGATAGATACCATTAGTATTATCATGAATATTATTAGATAGAAGCGAATTATCATTGCTTGAAACTAATTGAATTCCATTATTTGTATTGTTATAAACGCTATTTCCGGAAATAGAAGAACCTCGAGCATTAGTTAAAGCAACAGCATTATTAACACTTCTTCTTACAGAATTACTTGTGATTGTTAAAAATTTGGCGTTAATTATATTAATTCCAAAAGTACACAAGGAGATATCATTTTCTTTTATTGTAGTATAACTGCAATTTACAATATTGATTCCATAAGTTAAAGAACGTATATCATTTTTATCTAAAAGTCCATTTGTTGTATTAACAAGAGCAATACCATAAGCAGGTAGTGTAGTACTCCTCATGATGCAGTTTGTAACTCTAAAGTATTTTCTTGAATTATAAATTATTAAACAAAAAGTGTCTGTGATATTAATCAAATGATTTTGAATAACATAAGGATTACTTGAAGTACCACCACCTGTACAATATCCTTGATCTTTTGCCCACGTCCAATTAAATAGACTTCCAGGCGAATCATCAATATAAAGAGTAGCGTTATAAGTTGCAGAAGTCTTTAAGTCGATATTGAACGATTTTTTATTCACAATATTTAGGTCATTAACTAAATAAGCAAAAATAAATCCAGCTACTAAACAAATGAAAACCAAGAAAAATGACAGAAATTTTACTTTAAATTTGGTTTTTGTATTAAACATTTTACACACCTTTTTTGTAATTAAATTTGTAAATGACATAGATTTTAATATATTTAAATTTGTTTGGATTCTTTTTTGGTATTTAATTAAAAATTTAGGATTATTCAAGCATATTTAAATCTTATAGAATAATTTTCTCCAATATGAAATAACCTAAATAATTTTTTTACTACTATAAAAAATAGAGAGAGATCTTTGAAAGAAAGGTACAATAAGTTTTTGACCTATATAAAAAATATGAATACCGACGCTCTCAATGATGTTTTAATCGAAGTAAGTAAAAAACCTGATAAAAAAGATTTAATATTTTTTGATAATCTTATTGAAAATATACAGAATTCTCTTCTCGAGAAGGTTAAAATTAATTTAATATACCTTTTAGGTGAAATTGGAAAAAATAACTTCCTTGAAAAGAAATACATAAATTATTTGATAAAATCATATTTTAATTCTGATAGATGGGAAAGAAATGAAATTATTCAGAGTTTAGCAAAAATAATTAATATAAATGAAGTTTCGAGCGAAATTTTTGATATTATAGCTTATGCTATACTTGAGGAATATATTCCTACTAAAATTAATGCATTAAAATTACTAAAGAAGTTAAATCCTATACCAAATATTATTCTTAAAAACCTAATAAAAGTAATTGATTTTAGTAATTTAGAAGTAGTTGAGTATAGCATCCAGATACTAAAAGAACATATAAAAAATGATCTCGCTTTATTTAGCATGCTGAATACAGATGAAAACTACGCTTTATTGACAAAAAACTCTGTTAGGACATTATTAATCGAATATTTTAATTCTGTAATTGACTTAACAAATTTTAAAGAGAAAATACTTGAAAGTAATTGGAAGGAAAACTATAAAACATTATTCGTAAAGGAGATAGAATCTTATCAAAGAATATTATTAAATCAAGGAAAAAATCTTAGTTAGTATTTTCAAATTTCTGCAATATAATTCTCAATTCTTCCTGTGAAGAAATTATTTCATTAAAAATTTTTATAAGAAGTTTAGAGATTCCTCTTGGATTACCATTTTTTATGTTATAAATTCTTTTAAGAATATTTTCAGTTAAAGGAAAGAAAGATCCTTGAAAATCATCATAAAAATGTAAGTAATTAAAATTTTGAAGGAATAATTCCATAGTTTTCAAATAAAATTCAAATAGATCTTCTTCTGTAAACTTTTGAAGGTAAAATGGTTCTAATAATTCTAAGGTCAAAGGAGTTTTAGCTTTCTTAATTTTTTTCTTGACTTGTTCAAGTGAATCAACAGATCTTAAAACAATAATTAAGCGTAGATCTTCAATTCTTTGTAGTTTAAGGATTTTCTCGAGGACCTTTTGCGAGACAAAGTCATCTGGTGATTGCTTTTTACCATAAAGCCAACTTCTATCAAATACTTCGTCCTCATCTTCTTCTCCCAGTGATTTAGGGTAAGAGACAATTTTCTCGAAGTCATCAATGAATAGTACTGTTCCTAACTTTGAATTTTCAATAAGAATTTTAAGCATTATAAAAGCAAGTTTGCTTTTCCTCAGATCATAAGTCAAATTAAGTCGGGACAATTCTCTTACATTCATCAATTCTCCCAATAGCCACCTTTCTGCATCAATTCTTTTATATGGATCTAATTGATGAGTAGTTATTCCTGTTAATACATCCAATAAAGCTGACTTTTCATCATCTTGAAATTTAGCATTTATTTTGTTATATGCCTCTTTTTTCACTTTTTCTATATCTATAACATGAAAAAACCCATATTTTCTTTCTAAAGCTCCCCAACTATTACAAAGTTGATTAATGATATTTCTTAAAGGCTCTACTTCAATTGTTTCAATAAATTCTGAATATGTGTGGTAAAAGAATTTCTTATATACTTTTTCGAGTGAAATGTGGATTGTATTGAAGTAATACAAACTATTTTTCAAAGCCCAGTATAAATGAGTTTTTCCCACTCCAACATTACCAATTATGGGAAGAATAAAATTTTTTTTTTTCTCTATAACATTAACAATTGAATCCAATAACTCTTTTCTAGATTTCACTAGACTTAAATCTTCTTTAATTTCTCCAGTGCTCACGAATTTTTCAAACGGGTTTATACCGCTTTTTAGGAAATTTAAAAAAATTCCCTTTTTATCTTCATATAATAGCATTTTCAACGCGTTAAATTCTTAATTCTTCAATACCTAGAATTATAATGTATTTTACAACTTTATCATCAACATTAGTTAATGGCTCATAACTAATTTTTAAATCCTCACTTTTATCTCTACCAATAATTAAACAATCATAAAAAACAGGATATCCTCTATGATCAATTACTACTCTATCAGCTATTAGAATTCCATTCATTATGAGACAGATTGGGTTTTTGAGTATTTCGCCTTTAAAGAATTCTAGATGATTAATCTTGAATTCATAATCCTCCAAAAATAAAGTTGCTGTATGCAGAAGAGTCAATGTATATGGAAAAGTATCTGAAAACTGACCTTCAGAATAAAGGTGCATTATATCGTCAGGAATCTGTACACAATATTGAATTCTTGAAAGATTTTCATTCCAATGGAAATCCATTACTTTAGAATAAGCAGACTTTTTATTATATGCCTTTTCAAAACCAACTTTCAAACCTTTTGTTATGAACATCCCCTCTGAATGTGTAATTTTCACGTTATCAGAAAAAATCAAGGAATTAGGTTTGTCGTTACATTTTGTTATTATCGAACCATTAAAATCTCCGTGTCTCTTTATTCTCTTTAATGAATCATATAGAATATGATCAAACTGGGGATTCATAATATTTTATTAAACAGTATTTACTAGATTGTATTATTTTGTTTAAAACTGATATGCATTAATATTATATATCAATGTAGTAATAATTATAATTTAGGTTTATATAATTTAGGTTTAACAACATTAAATCTTTGTTTTCCATGGCGAGCTCTAGTATTTCTAAGAATTTATCTCAATTGCATAAAGCTGATTTATTAAGTAGAGCAGAAAAATATATTTTTTCAACTGGTTTAAATGATGGAGCTTCCAAACTCTGTAGAGCTAATATGAAGTACGGACTTGCTCAATTCCACCTTATTCAAGAAAAGTATGGGTTTGAACCTAAAGCAACATTTATATCTTCACCAGATGAAACTGTTTCAAGGAATACTTTTAGGTGGAATTCTGGATTAGGTTATGGAGGTAGGTTAAACTGGGGAACTGGAAATGATAAATTAATTTTCCTAAATATTAAACCAAATTGCTGTGGCATATTATGTGGAGGATTATATGAACTTCCAGATCCATACGATCTTATAAAAAAAATTGACGAAATTAAATCAGAAGAACTATATTATAAAGATATTCTAATTAATTGGGACTATGGAATCTCAAATCATTTTATTAATTGTTTTGAAACTAAAAATCTCTCAGACATAGATTTTCCACCGTATACATTTTTTGTACATGGCTCTGCTCCAGAATTTAGAGACGATCAATACGGAATTGGATTGTACATTGATCAGTCGAAAATGTTAAAAGAACGTGCATGTGAGGAAAATACTGTTTTTGGAAAACAATATATTCTAATGGATTCTGATGCAATTGATTACTTAGATTTTAATGAAAAGGCTCTGAATTTTTCAAATAGAAAAAGGAGATTTATTGCAGATCATCTTTTTGGTAGTGATTATCAAGTAATTTGTAATCAACCACACCAATTTCTGAAAGATTTTAATAACATGTATTTAGGGAGTAATTGTACTGATATTAATTGTAAATTTATCACGTCAAATGTGTTTCCTACAGCTCTTAGAGCAGATATAGCTTGTTATTTATTTATGGGACGGAAAAACCTTTCAGAAGTTACCTTAAAGACTAATAATTTCATAAAAAGAGCTTCAAAATTAGGACTGTTAGAATTATTAAGAAATGTAAATATTTTGGCCCATGGGGGGGGATATAATCTCCCAGATATTCAAAATGTAAAGAAAATTCTAGAATACAACGACCAAAGATATTTTGTCTGTGAATTAGTAAAAGATAATAAAAAATTAAAAATAATTAAGAATGTAAAAGAATTACAATTTGAATATCGGGGAAGAGATGTAATTTTAAAGATGTTACAACTTGATTTAGGAGAGATTATAGCCCGCTTGAATCCAGTATTTTCTTTAAAATTGTAGCTTTATTCTATTTTTGCTCCAATCTCAATCTCTTTATCAGGTATTAAGATTGATACTTTCCCATTATCTACTGCAGCCAGCAACATTCCTTCACTTTGAATACCTCGTAACTTTCTAGGTTCTAAATTTGTTAAGACAATAATCTTCTTGTTAATCAATTCCTCTGGTTTATAATATTTCGCAAGACCAGCGACTAATGTTCTTTTCTCATTACCAAGATCGATTTTTAGGTTATACAACTTATCTGCTTTTGGAACTTTCTCTACAGATTCTACTTTTGCTACTCTGATATCTAGTTTTTTAAAATATTCATATGATATCAATTCACTTTTTCCCCCTTCTTTCTTTTGCTGTCTGATTAAATTTAATTTACTTTTTATTTCTTCAATATCCAATTTCTGAAAAATTGGTTGAGGCGTTTTAATTTTAATTCCTGCTTTAATAGCATCTTCTTTTATACTATCCCAAGATAACTCTGACAATTTTGGGCAATTCAAAAATGAAAGAATTTGATCTGCTGTAGCAGGAATAAATGGACCTAAAAGAATTGCCAAAGCATACACAGCTTGAGCACAAATATTAAATACATGCCCTGCTTTTTTTTTATTTTTTTTAATTAAATGCCATGGCGCTTTTTCATTTAAATAAACATTACCTTCCTTCCCAAAACTTACAATATCTCGTATTGCTTTACGTAAGTTAAAATTATTTAAACTTTCACCAATCTCTTTACTTATAATCTTAATTTTTTCAATGAAGCCCTTATCTACTTCATCATATTCTAGATTTTCAGGAATGATCTTATTAAATTGTTTATCAATAAACGTTAATGTCCTATGGATGAAATTTCCTATAGTGTCATTTAAGATCTTAATGTTGTTTTCAAATTCGGACCATAGAAATGAAGTATCACTTGATTCAGGACGATTATAAACTAAAGTAAATCTCCAGTAATCCAAAGGTGCAAGTTCTAAAGCTTCATCAACCCAAATCCCGATACCTCTTGATTTTGAGAATTTTTCATTTTCATGCATTAACCATTCTGTAGATGAAACATTATATGGAAGAACTAATTTATCGGAATCTTTTTTGTTAGCATTATATCCCATTAAAAGACCAGGAAATACAATTAAATGGAAGATAATATTATCTTTTCCAATAAAATAAACTGATTTAGTATTTTGATCTTTCCAAAAATATTCAAACTTTTTCGGTTGTTTTATCAACTTTTCAGCCCATTCTTTCACAGCAGAGACGTATCCTAACACCGCTTCAAACCAGACGTAAATCGTTTTTCCTTCAGCACCTTTAAACGGAGCTGGTATGCCCCATTCTAAATCCCTTGTGATAGCTCTTTCAGGTAAACCTTCACCAATACTATTTAAACACATTAATCTAGCATTAGAAGGAATGATCTTATTTTTTTCGATAAATACTTTTAGTTCATGCTGGAGTTTAGGAAAATCCATATACCAGTGCTTGGTTTTCCGAATAACAGGTTTTTCTCCACATATCGAACAGTAAGGCTCTTTAAGTTCAAGTGGAGTCAATAATTTTTGGCAGTTATCACATTGGTCTCCTCTGGCTTTATCGGCTCCACAATGAGGACATATTCCTTCTACAAATCTATCTGGAAGAAATAGTTTATCATTTTCGCAATATAGGGATTCAATCTCTTTTTCTGAGATAAATCCATTTTTTTGAACATCAAGATAAAAATTCTGTACAAATTCTATATGAGTGGGGTTATGAGTCTGAGTATAGTTATCAAATGAAATATTCCATTTTTCATGTAATTCCTTAATTTGTTGGTGATTTATGTGAGCCAAATCTTCTACAGGAATACCTTTTTTTTTTGCTTCAACTGCTACAGGGGTTCCATGCATGTCGGAACCGGATACAAACACTACTTCATCTCCCTTCATTCGAAGAAATCGAGCAAAGACATCTGCTGATAAAGTGCTTCCTATTATATTGCCTAAATGTGGAATTACGTTAATCCTTACTATACTTAAGAATTATCTGCGTTCACATAAGGCCAAGCACTAGTTATAATCCACTTTTCTTTATGAGACGTACCTAATTTTATCACCGATTTAGACTCCTTTAGATAACAACTTTTATTAGCATAAATATGCTTAATAAAAGGCATTCTTTCTTTTAAATTTACTTTTAATCGCTAATAATTTGAGCACCACAATTCCTACATCCCCCAAGTTCTTTAAATACTTTTTCTAAACAAGGTTCATGATAATAAGCCCCACATTTCTCGCATTTATAAACCTTATATTCTCCTAAGAAGATGCTATGACAATAAGAACATGAAACATTAATTTCATTAATCTTCTCGTTAGGGATTTGAACCAATGTAGTCGTATTTTCTTCTCCTTCATCAATTAATCTTACTTTAGGTGTATCTTCTTCTTTTTCTTCAATTAATTTTGAAAATGAAGAAGGTAATTCTAAAAGAAAAAAACAAAAAGGACATCTAAAAATATTTTCTTTTTCTTCAGTTTTTTTTGCCCACATTGCCGCGCATGATAAATGCATTGGGCGATCACATGAAGGACAATATCTCCCCTCAGAGTAAAAATCAGCATCTGTAATAGGTGACTTCACTGAATGACATATTTGACACTTTTCACCAAATTTATTATTATCGCTCATCATTAGTCTAATATCTAAAACGGTAGGTCTACGTAGCGTTAGGGCAATCTCACCTAATAAAGGAGCTTCTTTTTTATCTTTAGAAGGTGAAAAATAATCTATTGATTCTTTAAATTCTTTCTTTGAAGCAAAGGATTTACCCGCATTACTTAGTGCTTTAGAATTGTTAAAAAAACCAAATTGTCCTCCAGTTCCTTTAGCAATCTGATTAAGAATACTTTCTGTATAACTTTCAGATTGGCCTAATTGGCAAGAATCTATATAAATACCTAAACCTTTGGCAACGTCAATAATTCTATACAATTTTTCAGTAATGAGTATCTTATTATCTGAAATTACTAAAATTCTACTTGTTTTTCCCCCCACTTTTCTCATTTCTTCTACTAATAATTGAAGACAAAATGCAATACCCTCATGTAATAAACCTTTACCCGAAATTTGTATCTTCTTCAGAGATTCTACTAGAATTTTCTCATCATAAGTGAAGGAACATAATTTTTTAGCATTATCACCAAAAGATACAAGTGCAATTCTATCTTTTGGGTCAATTTCAAATTTAGATTGGATAAATGTTTTAACTGTATTTAAGGCTGCATTTAAACGATTAGGTTTAAAATCTCTTCTTAACATGGATCTAGAAGTATCAATCAAAATAATTGAATCTTCAATTTTGAAGTCTTTCAATTTAACTTTTCAAAGAATTTGTTTAGTATTATTATAATTGTTTAATTGAATAAATACACTTATTGTTTATATTAAAGTTAATGATTTATGTTAAAAATTTATAAGCAAATAAAGTGAAAACTTTTATCGCATTTAAAAAATCTTCTATTTCAATGAATTCATTTGTAGAATGTACTTTAGAACCACTTCCAGGACCAAAGATTACTGTCTGAGGACAAAAACCATCATTACGAAGATAATGACAATCAGCACTTTGGGGCATTAGCACAAAAAAAGATTTTTTTCCATATACCTCGTCTATTATTTTTTGCAATTCTTCTAAAACTAAAGATTTTTCCCAGTTTTTCCAGTATGAGCCTTGATGTTGCTCTAATATTTCAAGATCAACATAGAGATCCTTGCCTTTTTTCGTTAAGGGATTCTTTAAAGTATATCCTATTTCACTTTCTATTACCTTTCTTAATGCTCTTATAATATCATTTGGGTCCTGTTTTGGTAATAAGCGGAAATCTATAATAGCCTCACATTTATCTGGTACCACATTATCTTTTATACCGCTCTGGATCATATTCACGCTTTTACTAAATCGTGTAAGTGCTAAAAGTACATTTTTAAGTAAGAGTTGTTCATTAAAAACCTTTTCAAATATTTCCTCATTCGGGAAAGCTCTACTTACTAATTTCTTGATTTTGCTCAAAACTATAGGTGGATCTACATGAGTAACATATTTGTCTATCTTGTCAAGGTCTTTAATGATATTATTCATCATCAAAATTGCATTTTTACCCATAAAAGGCCACCCTGAGTGAGTTGAAATCCCATAAGTAATAATCTTAACGACAAGGCGTCCTTTTTCACCTAAAATAATTGCCTTGGGCAAAGGATCAAGCCCAGAAGGTTCTGAAATGATAGCAAAATCAAATTTGATATGCTTTAACTTATTTTCTATACTCCATTTAGTCCCTAATTTTCCCCCAGTTTCCTCATCAGCAACTGCATTTAAGATTAAATTTCCTTTATAAGCTGCATCAATCTTTTTTAGGATCTTTAAAGCAATTGTCATAGCAGCTAAACCTCCCTTCATATCAGAAGTACCTCTTCCATACATATACTTATTCCTTTTAATATAAGCAGAAAGAGGGGCATTTTTCCATTCTTCTTTATTTCCTGCAGGTACTACATCCATATGTCCATTATAGAGAAGATTCTTCCCTTTAAATTCATTATGTAAATATGCTATTAAGTTTGCCCTATTTTTTCCAAATGGAAATATTTCAATTTTTATACCAGAATCTTTTAAATAACTTTCAATCTCTAAAGCAACATTTTTTTCATTTCCTGGAGGATTGTAAGAATCTGTTTGGACTAATTTTTGTAAAAAATTGATGTATTCTTCCTTATTGGTCTCTATTTCATTTGAAATTAGTTCTATAACCATGATTATTATTTACTTTTTACTAAGATTTTTCTAGATATAAAATTAATTTAATCATTTTATAATATTAAGTCATTTTACTATAATTTGTAATAACTTTAAAAAAATTGGCAAATTTTAATATTTTTAAATGATTTTATAACTAAAAAATTTGAGATAGATGGTCGTTTTTTGATGGAAAAGAGAAAGAACATTAAAAGAATTTTACTATTAACTGTATTTGTTTTGTCTATATTATTATCAAATATTCAAATTTATCCTAATGAAAATTTTATTCAAAATGACGTAAATTTCGATCAAAAGGATTTATCCTCTAGTGCTGATGGATACTTATCAGATTATTATATAACAGGTGCTGGAGATCCTCAAGATGTTCGTATTTATGGTCAAAATAGTTCATATACAATAGATAACAATCACTATTTTAACGTTCCCTCAATATCTTCTACACAAACAGGATATCTTTCATATGGAAACTTTAATTTCACATTTCAGAATAATTATACTACAGATTATGTTTTAGAGAACACAGATGCCCTCCATGCGAGGGAGTTTATTCAATTTCTATATAATCCTAGTATATCTTATCTAACAGTAAATACAGGAACTAATCTTGATCCATCAAACCCTCTAACATATTTGACTGATGGGAATCCCGATCATTATATACGATTCAGGTCAGCAGGAGGAGTGATTAATTTTACATTAGCAGCGAATTTTACAGGCACATCTTATAATAGAGCAAGTCCGCCAATCAGCCTAAATTTTAACAGAGCATATATTTTAGGATTAATAAATAAATTTACTTTAAGATCAGGTGCAAATACTTACCTTACAATAAAGATGTATGATATATCACAATCAACTTGGATAAATGTAACGGAACCTATTTTCATTAAAGCCAGCTCAACGCTGACAAATTATGATGAGAGAATTATAAATGAAAACTTAAATTTTATTGATCTAGCAAAAATAAATAATATCCAATTCTATTTTAGAAACTCAACAACTACTACTTATACTGTGAGAGTTACTGAATTATACGATTATGCAACTTATGGTTTTGACTTAACCATCACGAATAATGACTATGTAGCATTAGAGTTTGATTTAAAGGGAAAAAGGTCTACAGTAAATGGATTTTATGCTTGGATTCGGACATTAGATGTAAGTTTAGCCAGTTACTCTGAATTAAACATCACTTTATATGAGGCTAATGGTACAATAGTTAGGACCCAGAATGTCCTAACAACAAATAATATTGCTCCAAATTATAGTAAAATGATAGATTCCTTTACAATTTCAAATTATAATGAAGATAAATTAGCTTATTTTGCATTCAATACAGCTCATACGATGGATCTAAAGTTATACAACTATTTTATAGTAATAAAATCTAATCGCTCTGAAAATGTGTACAGTTTAACAACAATTCCACTATTCTTTTTTGGAGATCCGGATGATCGTGCTGATCATCAATTAAGAATGACATCTAATAGTGGTGTAAGTTGGAAGATAGCTCGAAAAACAGTTCCTTCTACAATTCCTTACGATTCTGAACCCCTTGATGCAAGTTCATTTAAAATAAATGTTACACGGGGTTACATGCCCTCAGATTTTTGGAAATCTGAGAATGATAACTTGAATATACAAAATATGACAATACAAGATCAAGTTGATGATACTGGAATATATGCAGATAGTTCATATTTAACATGGGGTTTAGGTCAATGGAACAATGAATTTACAACAGCTATTAGTGCAATTCCTCCAAATAATTTTCAGGTAAATCTTAATTGGAATGAAACCGTTACAAAGGGGTTTAATTTTAATGTTACCTATTCAGTTAAAGCATATTGGATTGAATTAACTTCTACAATTTATAATTGCACATATGATGCCTTACCAAGATGGTCCTTAAGTTTTGATCTCACATCAACTCATACAGATATTAATAACTGGAATTTCCTTGAAATTTGGTTTCTCTTTCCAAATTCCTATGAGCCAAGTAACCTAACTAATCCAAATGATGAGGATTTATATCCTGATACTTCAGGAGAATCGGGAGTAACTTCTAAATTAGGTTATGACAAAATTATAGTAAATACTACTTTAATTAATGGTAATTATGGTACTTATACTTTAAAAGCAGCCAGTCCAAATCTAGTCTTCCAAATGCATAGTTTTAATGACTATCGTGGGACCTTATGGGAGACGAATGGGTTTATGTTTGGAGATAATATGACAACGAGTGTTGACATTCAAGATATAAATGGAAATCCACCAAAAGGAGGAAATGCTAATGTAAAATTATTTTACCCTGAAAATCCAGGAGGTGAATATCCTGGAGGAGAAAAAAATGATTTAACAGGTGTAATTAAAGGATCTTTACTTAGTTATGATTTCAATAACGATACTCTTTTACAAATTAGGAATACGTTAAGCTATTTTGGAGATTATTTCTTAGGTTTCTTTTGGACTAATGGTTCAGCGATCGGTTGTAAAAAACTTAGACTATATATTGATTCTTATAAGGTTGATTTAGATGATTTTTTTTATGAGCCCGTATTAGATAAAAACATTTTATCTGGAGGTGTAGATAAAGTATATCAGAGTTATTCGATCCTTATAGGAACTGTGAATGTCACTAACCGACCTAACTTTTACCCCGTTAAAAATTATGATATCAATCAAGAATATAATTTTAAGGTTGGCAACATGCAAATTCCAATCGTCTTGAAGGATTTTCTTCAAAATGAGACAATTATAAACCCAGATGAGACGGTTAATTTAAAAGTTACACTACAAAACTTATTTGAATTGAGCGATGTAGATGTAAAAGTAAAGGCTCAACTAGTTTCTTTAGTAAATAAAGAATGGATTATTAGTGAGGTAACTTCAAACTATCAAACATTGAAATTGAAAGGAGACCCCCTTGGGAGAGATATTCAAGAATTCTCATTAGATCTTAACATACCGCATTTATATAATGATGGAATCTGGCAAGGTGTTAATGCACCTATTAGAAAAGGAGGAGCATTAACTAAATTAACAATAATCATTAAATATCAAAATGAGGATGTAAATTTAGGAACCTATGAGAGTAAAGACTATTCTTTGATTGTTAACAGTACACAAAATAATTTTGAGGGATACTTATTAGCATTAAAATATGATAAAGAAATAACGGGATCTTCAATATTAAAACCGTTTAACAGAAATGAATGCACCTATCTACCAGAACAAACAACTTTCGTTGTAAATATCTATGATAAAAATTACGTGAGTAGTTATAACGATTTTATTAAATCATTCGCCTTAAAAGAGAATAGTAAATTCTCAAATATTACAGTAGATCCAGAATCTCCTATTCGGGGGCAAAAATTTAATCTTAGTGCAGTTTTAACTAATGAATTTGGAGACCCATTATCATCAAAAAATGTAACACTTCAATACTATGATAATTCATGGGAGAATTTATCTTCAAAACTTTCGAATAATGAAGGATATATTAATTTTGAAATTGACACTTTAGTCTTAAATGAAGAAGATCAATCAGTATTTAGGTTAATCTGGTCAGGAGATATTTATAGATTAAGTAATGCTCAAAATGTCACAGTAGATTTATACAGAGAAGTGAATGATCTTAGAATTTCGATCTATAAGAATGTTCCACAAATTTATAGAAATACAAAAACAACAATTAAATTAACTATTATTAATAATGGATCATCTAGCTTATACATACCCACATCAAATATATCCATTACGATTCAACCAAGGTTAGTAAATAAAATTGTTCAAATTGATTATAATCATCTTAATTATTTAAAGTCAGGAGAATCTACTGTAGTTATTCTCGAAATTGATGTATCTTCAGTAAATAAGTTTACAATTAATGTTTCAATTGAAGCACAAAATATTATTACAAAGGAACTAATCACCCTTCATACTTCCCAGACTTTCAAAACCTTTGATCTCCCCATATTAGATTACATTATTCCTTTCTTGACTATTTTGATTATAGGAGTTATCATTTTATTTTGGTTAATCATATATAGTTCAATAAAGAGACTTATAAAACGTATTGAGACTCCAATAGAAGAACCAACGAAAAAGAAACCTAAACGTGGCAAATATGTGAAAGTTTCAGAAATTAAAGGTGAGCAAAAAGAAGTGGAAAAAGCTGAGAAGACAGATTTAGACTCTTTATTAGAAGAAAAAGGCCTTAAGGATAAAAATAAAAAGTAAATTAAAATCTTTTTCTTAAATTTTCATTTTTAAAAAAAGATGGAATAAATTAATTTAAAATTGATATCAAATTTCTTTTTAAAAGACTAAGTGATGATCGCCCATCAAGACCCGCTAGAGCAATCAAAATTAATGTATCTGAACCCACTAAAACGGCAAAACCATCATCTAGTTCAATAGTAGTGGTTTTTAGTTTCCCCTTGCCAATATCTTTACCTAATGAATTTGAATCTTTTACTATATTCGCACAGGCTTTTGCTATAACATCATGATCCATTTCAGTTATCGTTTGACCGATAATGACCTTGCCATTAGCATCTGCTGCAATTAATCCTTCGCATTCGGGTACAATATCCATTAATTCTGCTAATTTCTTCTCAATTACTTTTTTATCCATATATATGCAACTTTTATTTCTTTTTACCTTTCTAAATTGAGGTAAGAAATTTTCTTAAATATATATATAATTTAAAGAAATTTAAATTTATCAAGTATTTAAAAATTCGAAATGGAATTAATATGTCCATATTGAATAGCATTAGATTCTAAGATTTTTTAGAAAATTGCCTTCACGATAAAATAATGGGTTAAAATTTAAAAAAGATTTCCAAAATTTACTTCAATATAATCAAAATTAGATTAGATTCAAGAGCGATCATAGTCTCCCCTTTAGAAGTCTCCAGCCTTATGAATTTTAGAGCACCCTCATTTAAAGCCTCAACCACTTGTTTTCCTTTACCAATCAATGATGTAACATACGCAGCTACTTCTTCACTCATATTAATATCCATATTTGAATCAATTGGTAATCCCGTTGAGTCACAGATAATTACTCCCCGAATTCCCTCACGTTCCTCAAATCGGCGTATAATAGCCTTGACTTCACTTCTATTAATCAAATTTATCTACTCTCAATTAATCCTTGTTAAAAACTAATTTTTAATAATATAATATATTTTGTATTTAAAAAATTATCATCTTATTAAATAAATATTAAATAAAATTAGTAATCCTAAAATTAATTCTTAAGTTTAGTTAGAGAAAATAATTTTTAAATTGATTCATTTTGCGCTCTTCCCCAACAAAAGTTTCTCCCATATGACCTGGAAATATGATAAATTTGTCTGTAAAGGTTATATTATACATTATCTTATTTCGAATACTTTCAAATAATTGGTTGGAATTCCCACCTTGAATATCCGATCTTCCTATACTCCTACGAAAAATAAGGTCTCCTGAAAAAAGTATCCCATCAATTTCTAAATCCTTATAATTCTTAACATCTTTAGTATAAAAACAAATAGATCCAGGAGAATGTCCTGGAGTTTCCAAAACATGTAAATTTAAATCAGCGATATTTATAGTATCACCTTCTTTTAACCATTTATCTGCTTTTTTTTGTGTAAAAATCCCTGACTCAAATTCTTTCTTATTGTACATTAGGGGTATATCAAAATGCCTTAAAATTTTATCAATTTTCATAGTATGATCAAAATGCCCGTGGGTTAATAATAAGGCTTTAGGTTGAGCATTAAATTTTCTGACAGTTTCAATAATTTTATCACTATTACCACCAGCATCAATAATAACAACTTCCTTACTGATTTCAGACCCAAAAATATAGCAGTTAGTTGATAAAGGTCCTACTACAAGTCTTTTAAATATCATCTTATTTTGAATTTAATTAATTTTAATTGATAAGAATTAAAAAAAAAATTAAGAAAAATTAAGAAAAATTCAGAAAAATTCTTTAAAGAATTACTATTTAGCGATTTTATCTGGAATTTATCAATTTATTTATCTCGACTAGTTTATTGTACACATCTAAGCCCTTCTCAGTAAGTTTTACGTACTTCTTTTTATTACTCTGATTGTGCTCAATTTCAATTAGTCCTTTATCAATCAAATCATCTTTCACTCGAAAGAATGAATTATAATAACTAAATTTGTTCAACTCATTGTAGAATGTATGCTTATCCACTTTATAGCTCTTAAATTGAGTTAGGACTTCCAGTGTATCTCTAAAACCTTTCTTCTTCAAAAAACTTATAAGATCATCAATAGCCATTATATCCCATACCTTGGTCAAATAGTAACTATAAATTTTACTAAATTGTAATTATAAAAAATTATTAGAATTAAAAAAGATTTTGAAAATAAATTATAAAACCATAACACGGAATTATTATTCATTTAATGAGAGGTTTTTTTAGTTTGCAATTACAATCATTTAACTCTAAACTATTTTCAATAATCAACCATAAATATTATAAAGCATCACATCTAGAATAAAAAATTTATAATTATTGTGATTATTTCTGAAATTTTTTCATTTCTCATAATAAATCGCGGGATTTTTGTCGAATGAGTCTTACTTTTGTTTTCTTTAATACGTTGGGAAAGTAATGGGAAGGTTTAAATATGAAAAAGAGCTAATATATGTTAAGGAAGAGAATGCATTAATAGAAAATTTTTTAGAAAAAAGTTGATCATAATGAAAAAATGTTTAGTATGTGGCAAAGAATATACAAAAGGTACTTATCATGAAATTCATTGTAGTGTGGTCTTTAAAGATGATAGAAAGAGCTATGACTGGAATTGTAGTGACTTTAATAGCTCAAAGCTTCATGAAATTGAAGAAAGGATAATTGCTACTTATATTCGTGATAAAACAAACCCCTCATTAATATATGAATGAATTTAAAGTAGTTTTTTAAAGATTCTTTTCTTAAAGTTTATAAATTACTAATATCCTAATTAATTCTTCTCATTTAAAGACAAGAATAAATGACTTATTGAAACGTTAAGTTGATTAGGTAGTTAATTTCTTAAATAGTTAATCAATTATTCTTATTGTTATTATGGATAATGTTAGATATGATTCTGATATTGCTATTTTAGGGCATATTGCTAAAGATATTATAGAAGTGGATGGAAAAGTCACTGAATCATTAGGAGGCACAGTTTATTACGGCGGGATTGCGGGAAGTCATATGGGATTAAAAATTTCGATTATTACATTATTAAAAGCCGAAGATTTCTCAATTCTGGAAATTTTTAAAAAAAAAGGGATTCAATATTTTGCTTACCCTTCAAAAGAAACATCAGGATTATGGAATATCTATTCTTCAAAAAATCTAGAAGTTAGAGATTATAAACCGTTAGGATTTGCTGGATTATTTAAAAAGGAAAATATTCCCGATATAAATCCTCAATTCTTTGTAATAGGCTCAATAATTGCAGGTGAAATCGATGCTCAATTGCTTGAGTTTTTATATGAAAGATTCAATGGAAGACTCGCATTAGATATTCAAGGATTTATACGGATTAGAAAAAATAACAAAATTACTTACGAGAGATTATCAAAAAATGAAATAAAGAACATCTTATCATGCATTAGTTATCTTAAAATTGATCAAAAAGAAGCTAGAGTCCTTACAAACCATAATAACATTGACGACGCATTAATTGAATTAAGCAGTTATGGACCAAGAGAAATTATCGCTACCCATGAAAAAGGAATTTCTTTATACGCATTAGGAGATATCTACTTCTATCCGTGGAAAAATAGATTAATTTTAGGTAGAACAGGAAGAGGTGACACTGCTTTTATTAGTTATCTGGGATCCAGAATTTCTAAATCACCTAAAGAATCTTTGAAATTCTCAACAGCTATGACTTCTCTTAAATTAGAAACTCCAGGTCCCTTTAATTTAACATTATATGAAGTTGATGATTTCGTTCGAATGAATTTTTAAAGTGATAGCATGAGAGTGGGGGGAATCATTGATATTTCAACAAAAGATGTTCCAAGTAAAACTTCAATGGTTATTTTCTCTGTTGGATGTAATTTAAACTGTTCTTTCTGCCATAATAAAAATCTGCTCAATCCTAAAGTAGGAAGAAACATGAAAATTAATGAGATATTAAATCATGTAAAAAGTAATGTATTAGTCAGTTGGGTTAGTATTAGTGGTGGAGAACCTACTCTTCAAAAAGAATTAATAGAATTATGTCAAGAAATACATAAAAACGGGAAGTTAATAAATATTGATACAAATGGTACAAATCCATCTGTGATAAAGAAGCTACTTCCATATATTAATAGAATATCTTTAGATCTAAAAGCATCCCCTAATAAAAAAATATATGAACGTGTTGTTAATTGCAAAATTGATATTGATCCCATCCTTGAAACATTCAAACTTGTCAATAATCAGAACACTATTGAATTTGAAATAAGAACTACATACGTAGAGAATTTACTAACAACAAAAGATATTCATAAAATCATCACATTTCTCAAGAAAAATAGATTTAGAGGGAACTTTGTTTTGCAACAATATCAATATTCTGAAGGGGTTGGAGAAAAGTACAAAGAAATCTATAATATTCCAGAACATTTAGTTCTCCTTAAAATTCTTAAAAAGTATAAAAATAAAAAGACTAGGTTTTCAATTTTTCTTAGAGACAATGTGGTGGGATATAAAAATATAAATGATATTGAGAATAATTGGAACTAAATGAAAGTATTATTGAGATGGAAAATAAAAACTTAATTGAGCAAATCCAATTGTGTACTGATTGTTTAGAATGCCTTGAAGAATGTGATACCTATCAAGTAACTCATGATCTCTTAAAATCACCAAATGGAAGATTAAAAATAGTTGAAAAAATATTTCAAAATAAAAATATTACTAGTGAAGAAATTATAGCACTATATACATGTACACTCTGTGAGTTGTGTGATCTCGCTTGCAAAAATGATATTCCAATTGCAAATATTATCCACCACGCAAAAGTTAAATTGGTAGAATTGAATAAAGCACCATTGGAAATTCATAATGAAATCATTAAAGATATCATTGAGAAAGATAACAGTGTAAAAGGAAATCCAGATGAGAGACTAGAATGGATTCCTGAAAAATTTAAATCTCAGGAAAATTTCGAATCTACAGAATCTGACACTCTATTATTCCTTGGTTGTATGTCTTCTTTTCGTGTCAGAGAGAGCGCAAGTGCATCCTATGAGCTTTTAAAAATGGGAGGATATGATTTTAAAATATTAGAGAGAGAACCATGTTGTGGTGAATATGTATATTCTGCTGGAAATTTAGAGCTTGCAAAAAAAATATTTAATGATAATTATAAGAAGTTCAAGGCATTAGGGATAAAAAGTATAATAACAACATGTGGTGGATGCTTATATGCCTATAACAATGTTTATCCAAAATATATAGAAGGTTGGGATATAGATGTAAAACATGTAATCCAAGTAATATATGAACTTTTTCACCGAGGTAAAATTAAATTTTCTAAATTAAAGAAAGAAATTACTTATCATGACCCATGTCGTCTTGGTAGAAAACTTAATTCTTTGGAAATTTATGATGAGCCTCGTGAACTATTAACTCAAACTTCACAGAAAATAAATGAATTGAGCAATAATAAAGATACATCTCCGTGTTGCGGAGCAGGCTCCGGTATAAGAGGTGTTGATAGCAGTATTTCCATAAAAATCGGATCTAAAATCCTTGAACAAGCTCCAACTGAAGAAATTATCACATCATGCCCTCTATGCGTATTTAATTATCGTTATGTAAATTATAAGACTCAGAATAATAAAAAAATTAGATATATAACAGATTTTCTATTAGAAACGATTAAGTAAGATTATATCTTTATCTCTTTTTCCTCTTGAATCTTCGGAAGAGCTTTGGTTTCTATTTTTGATCTCATGGCATAAAAAAGAAGTAATCCTACCACAATAATGATCAATTGTATTACATATATATACCATTCAAAAGTAAATACTAATATCGCACAAATGATAGAACCAAGTAGAGCTATTATTGGAACCCACCCTATTGAAGGTTTTAGTTTAAATGGTCTCTCTACTTTAGGTTTACTTCTTCTTAATGCAATTAAGCTAATATTTACTAGGAAAAAAGTTATTAAAACACCCAAAACAGTGGCATTTGCTACTATGGTAATATCACCGAACAATACAGAAATAGCTGTGAAGATCATTGTAAATAATGCAGCAGATATTGGTATTCTATGCTTCGGGGAGATTTTGCTTAATCCTTCAGGTAAAGCTTTATCTCTTGCCATTCCATATATCATTCGAGTAGTAACAATTAACATAATTAAGACAGTATTAGCGGTAGCAAATAATGCAATTAAACTAATAATACTTGCACCTGTAGGTCCTAAGACAGCATTAGCAACGTCCTTTAATGGAGCTCCTGAAGCCGCTATTTCTGAATATGGTAAAATACTAACAACTGAAATTGCTGTTAAACAATATAATATTGTTGTGATTAGAATTGAACCTATTATCGCTTTTGGAAGCTTTCTATGAGGCTCCTTTACTTCTTCAGCTACATTTGCAATATCCTCAAAACCAATATAGGCAAAAAAAACTAATGCTATTGCTGAAAATATGGCCCCAAAAGAACTGAATGGAGGTAATTCAAAGTAGTTGACTGAACCAATGTGGGGTATCCCAATAATTATGATAAAAATTAAACCTGAGGCTTCAATTATAGTAAAAACTATATTCATCCATGTTGAAGTCTTTATACCATTGAAATTAATAACACTGAGAATTAAAATCAAGTAAATAGCAAAAATTACTTTCATACTGATAAGATCTATTCCCAATAAATCTGCTATATAGCCAGCAAAACCTAATGCAACAGTAGATGCCGAGAGGATTCCTGAGAAAATTATAATCCACCCTAGTATAAAGGATAAAATTCTTTTTTTAAATGCTTGCTCTGTATACACAAATTCTGCTGCACTTTTTGGATACATTGTTGAGAGCTCAGCATAAGAGAGTCCTGTAAAGGCTCCTGTTATTGCCGCTAAAATAAATGCTAACCAACTTAAGTTTCCAGTTATACCTACCACTTCTCCAATTAAAGCATAAATTCCCGCTCCTAATACATTTCCAACACCATAAGCAGTAAGACCAAATAGAGAAATTTTACGTTTTAACTTAGGAGATTTTTGATCTAAATTCATTATTTTCCCTTTTATTTAATTATAAAATATTATCATATATTCTTTTATAAAAGTTATAGCCCTAATTATGACTTATTATTAAGACTTTATTCTAAATAAAATCGACAATTTTAAATCAAATTTCATTTTATCTTACATACATTTTGAATATTAATTCAAGACTTAATTCGATATAGTATAAATGAAGTGAAATAAAAATGCCAAGTTTTAAAGAAACGTATGATGCCATTAAGGCAGATTGGAATGCAGGAGAAAAAAATTTTAATATAGAATGCGAGATGTTATCAGATGGAATGCAAGTGAATTGCAAAATGGGTAATCCTGGTGGAGAACCTTT
>JBHLON010000051.1:0-16417 GCA_048940445.1 Promethearchaeota archaeon | reverse complement strand
ATAGTGATAATGTTTCTTGGGAATCTTATTGCTTTTTTTTCATTTCCAGGGTATTCCATGTTAAAATATAATATAAGCCATTTAGCACTTAGTCCAGGTGGTATTTATTTTAATATAGGTTTTATCCTTTCTGGTCTTTTTGCAATACCCTTCAATATTAGTTTAGGAAAAGCAGTCAATGGAGAAAGTGTTAATAATAACATAAAAAAAATTGTTTTACGTATCTCGATTATAGATTGTGTTTCTTTATCTTTAATAGGAGTGTTTCCTGCTTATCCTGAAAATTTAGTGATTTTAACGATTCACGGTCTTTTAGCTCTCATATTCTTCGTTTGTACTTCTATCACATTTTTATTGTATGGATATATATTTCTTAGAAGTGTAAAATTTTTGAAGGTTCATGCTTATTTGAGTTTTATTGTTACAGGAGTACTTTTTATTTATATAGCCCTTAGATTGTCAATCTTGGAATGGACATCATTTTTTGGAATTATGATTGCAGTATTCTTTACATCGATATTTTTAATTTATAAAAAATATTAAACTTTTAAACCAGAGTCAAAAATATAATTATAAATCTAATCTTTTATTATAATACTTCAATAAAACAGACAAAGTACAGTTAACAATGGATATTAAAGATATAAAAGGTAGAAGCAATATTAAGATTCATCAGAATGATGCTTTGATTATTGTGGATATGCAATACGATTTTATGCCTGGTGGAGCATTACCAGTTAATGAGGGGGATCAAATAATTAATCATATCAATACACTAGCCCAGAAATTTAATAAAGAAAATGCCAAGGTAGTCTTAACCCAAGATTGGCATCCTCAAGAACATTTATCATTTGCAAGCAACCACTCGGGAAAAAAACCAGGAGATCTTTACCAAACTGAAGCAATAGGGCCTGTTTTATGGCCCGACCATTGTGTGCAAGGGACAAAAGGAGCAGAATTTCATAGCGATCTAAAAACAGATTTAGCTCATGCAATAATTCGTAAAGGTTACAACCCTCAAATTGATAGTTATTCTGGATTTATTGAAAATGATAAAAAATCTGAGACAGGATTAGCGGGTTATTTAAAATCATTAAAAATTAAGAGAATTTTTGTTTGTGGTTTAGCATTAGATTATTGTTGTTATTTTACAGCTATGGATGGTATTGATTTCGGATTTGAAGTATTGCTTTTAGCCGATTTAACCAAGGGGATCGATCTACCTCCAGGAAATATTGCGAATTCTTTAAAATCAATGCCTGAAAAAGGAATTAAATTTGTAAATAAAGATTGCTTCCTCTAATTTTATTTAAATTAATTTTAAAATATTAAAAAAATGATTCATTACATAATCTATTATTTAATTTCTCTGAAAACCGTGAATAACTTATAAGAAGGAAGATGAAATTTCCCTATAAAGATATTTTGGTAGTTTGTAGTGTAAATACTGCGAGAAGTCCAATGACTGTTGGATTTCTGAAAGATATTTTTATTAGAAATAATATACATGTGAATATATATTCTGGTGGGATATCCTCAAATGCAAGAGATGGGATGTTAATTTCATTGGATGCAATTTTGGTAATGAAAGAAGTGGGAATTAATTTGCCTAAAGATTCTTTATCAATTGATTTAAAAAGATGCCCATCTTTAATAGAAAAAGCGGATTTAATTTTGACTTTAACAGAAAAACATAAGGAAGAATTGAATACATTCATCGGGCATAATAATAAGTCCATTTTTACATTAAAAGAATTTGCAGGAGAAAAAGGAGATATTGAAGATCCTTCAATGAAAGGATTAGAAGGTTTTAGAAAATCAAGAGAAGAAATCAAAAATGCATTATTAAAAGGAATGGAAAGATTTGAATTAAATTATGATTGAATATATTATTATTGCTATTTTGCAGGGTTTATTTGAATGGCTTCCTATCTCATCTTCAGGTCAAGTAATAATTGTTGCTACTGACTTTTTTAATATCACCCCAACTGAAGCTTTTAGCTTGAGTATATGGCTTCATTTAGGAACTATGTTTGCCGTGCTCTTAAAGTTTAGAAAAGATTATTTTAACATTCTTAAATCTTTAGCTCCAAAAAGATATAATTCAGAAGAAATTGACATTAAAAAAAGGAATTGGGTAATAATAGCGACCCTAGCAACAGCAATTACTGCAGTCCCACTTTATTTTATCTTCAAATTTGTATTAATCGAGGGATTTTCTGCAAAGAGTGGGGATTTTCTTACATTAATTATAGCAGGGTTACTCATAATAACTGGGATTATTCTAATCAAATTTAAAAGGAACTATGGAAATAAAAATCTTAAAAACGTTTCTAATGAAGATTTAAGAAAAGATTCATTCATATCTGGCTTAATTCAAGGCATAAGTATTTTACCTGGTGTTTCACGTTCAGGATTTACAGTATCAACAATATTAGCTGAAAAATACAGAACAGATAATGCATTGAAACTTAGCTTTTTAATGTCTGTTCCAGTAATAATAGCTTCCATTGGAATGGATGTTATTTTTGGGGAGGGATCTGTATTTGGAATTTTGGATCCTATTACTATAATTTTAATAACATTAATTAGCTTTGTCGTTGGCTACTTAACGATAAATATACTTCTTAAAATTTCAAAAAAGTTTCAATTTGGATATTTTTGTATTTTCTATGGAATTATTGCATGGTTAATCCTATTTCCAGTTTTATTTTACAGTCCAATAGGTTAAAGATAAGAATTCTTACCCTTAAGGTTGTCTAAACTAATTTTTTTTAATTCAAAGATTAATTTTTATGTTTATTAATATTTTAAAGAAAAAAAAGGATTTTAAATTAAATTATATTTTCCGCTTTCTTCTGTATAGCAGATATATGGTAACTAAAGCTATAACTGAAGCAACACCAACAGCTGAAACTGTTATAATTAAGGCTAAAGGAAATTCTCCTGATGGGGGCTGCCTTATCTCAAAATATTCACTAAAATCATAGGTAGAAGGATTAGATTCATCAGTAATTTTTATTTGATAATGAGACGAAGCTTCAAGTGTGGTAGGAATCAACCAGTAATACTCTCCATCATTAACTGTGCCAGAAGTGATTTCCATGGTAAATGTATCATCCTTGAACAGTTCGATTCTAACATTAGAAATCAATAATGGTGAAGTCCAATAAATATAGTGCCATGTACCTGCTTGCCAAGAGTTAGAACTGTCAGGCACAGTAATAACAATAGCATAAGTATATATTTCAAAATATTCGCTATAATCGTAAACAGAGGGATCAGATACTTCACTAATTTTAATTTGATATTGAGTAGAGCCTCCAAGTAAGGTAGGAATTGTCCAGTAGTATTTTCCGTCATTAGAGGTATCTGAAGTAATTTCCAATACAAATAAGCTATCTTCATATAATTCTATCTTCACATTCGAAATTGTACCTGTATAAGTCCAGTTTATGTAGTGGGAGGTACCAGTTTCCCAAGAACTTGAATCATCAGGAATAATAATAGTAATAGAGGGCGAAAAAATCTCAAAATAATCGCTAAAATCATATATTGAAGGATCAGATACATCACTAATTTTAATTTGATAGAGAGTAGAACTCATAAGAGATAAGGGGAGCGCCCACAAATATTCCCCATCATTATTTGTTTCGGAGGAAATTTCCATGACAAACATATCATCGATATATAACTCTATTTTTACGTTTGAAATGATGCCTGTTGATGTCCAATTTATGTTGTGAGGTGTCCCAGTTTCCCATGAACTAAGATTATCAGGAATATTAATGGAAAGAGATTTGGAAGTAAGTATATCAACTTGATAGCAATTAGAAAGTGTTTCACCATACACATTATTTGCAACTACAATAAAATAATATGTTCCATCAGAATAACCACTTAAAGAAAGGTTTAGATCTGTAATTCCATCAACTAATAGACTTAAATTTTCATTAACAACAGTTATGTATTCAGAATGCTGATATACAGTATAATTAATTGCTCCATCGGATGCTGACCATGTTAGATTAAAAATCCCGTCATCATCTGGAGTTCCAGCATCAGAACTCAAAATGAATGTACCAGGAAGCTTTCTATCCCACTTGCATGAATAAAAATAAAGTCGTTCTAATGTATTTTGTTGAAATCCTGTTAAATCTTCGTGGAAAGCTGTGTATAGTTTTTCAGCCGTACCCCATGCCCAAGGAAAAATCACTTCCACAAGGCGTTCTTGAATATTACCATATAATATTTCCCTCTGAATAGGATCAGTCTCAATAATTGCATCTTGCAGCCATTGAGAAACTTGTGCATCATTTACTTGAGCAAAATTAGATGTGGATGTATCTAAAAACATCGAATCAAGAATATTGCTTGGATCGTTAAAATCCATAACCCAAGATAACCAATATAGCTGAAGATAGTTTCTGCCATAACCGCCAATATCAAATAATCTATAGATAAATTCAGTCCATGTCATACCAGCATCAGTCACTTTAATTCCAATCTTTCCTAGATTATCCTGAAGTAGATACAAAATATTTTCTCGAATCTCGCTCCCTACATTATAGGTGTAGTTAAAAGTTGCAAAAGGTGTATTAATTGCGGCAGTTTCCCATTCAGCATCATCATATATATCAAATCCAATACCATATCCCATTGATTGAACAATTAATCTAGCATGTGGTAAATCTAAGATAGGATAATTAAACGTTGAATTAGCGTATCTTATACCATCTGGGACAGGTGATTTTAATCTTTCAACATACCCTTCTCTAATGTCGTTGATAATATAATCATAATCAATCGCGTAAGAAATAGCTTCTCTCCATAACACATTAATCTGTTTGTTATTCATCCCAAGATAATTAATCATAGTGCTTGTTTTACCTTCATCCAAAACTGTAATATTGGCGAGCCTTTTTAAGAGATCTACCCATTCTGGCAGCAATTTATCAACGAAATCAATCTCTCCAGTTACCAATGCTGCCATTCTCTCACTAGGATCATCATAAATCTTGAACTTCATTACTTCAATATCTGCTTTTGCTCTCCAGTAATTGTCATAAGCATGAAGGTTTATTTCCACATCTGGTATATAATCATCATATACGAATGGCCCTGTTCCAATCAAATCCCCCGTTTCAGTATCTATAAGAGTTGTTCCAGGAGTTGATTTTGGCGATAGTATATAAGAGCCACTGAAACATAATAATGCATCAAATGCTCCGTAAGGCATATTCAATATGAATTTAATAGTATAGGTATCAATAACTTCAGTTCGATTGATAATTGGGGTCCCATCTCTAAAGCAATAGAGTTCTTCTATAATAGCAATATCATTTTCCATTAAATAGCCTAATCTGTCAAAAGAGAATTTGACTGCCGTTGCATTAAACGGTGCTCCATCGTGGAATGTAACTCCCGATCTTAATTGAACAGTATAATTTAGACCATCAGGTGACCAAGCACCCTCTGCAGTTGCTAAATAGGGGATGATTTTCATTTCAGGATCTGAATAATTATATCCATATAATCCCTCACAGACTTGATCGATCACCTGATATGACATACTATCCCAAGCATTATGTGGGTCAATATCATGAGGACCACTTAACACACCAACTATAAATGTTGCATCAACCCTAGGAGAGATATACCATGGATTCCATTGACACGGATAGAAATAATTTATTCTTAATACATTTGGTTGAAATCCCGTTAGATTGATATGATAAGCGTAATATAATTTCTCGACTGTGGCCCAAACCCAAGGATAAACTTCTTCCACAAGACGTTTTTGAATATTATCATAGAGTGCTTCTCTTTGGGTTTGATCCGTTTCTTCAAGAGCGTCCTCCATCCATTGTTGTACAATGGGATCATTAACCTGAGCAGCATTAGATGCAACAGTACGATTAGTAAATAGGGAATTAAGAAAATTGCTTGGATCATTATAATCTGGTACCCAGCCAAACCAATAAAGTTGAAGTTGATTTCTACTATAATCACCAACTTCATATAACCTATAGAGATATTCAGTCCATGTCATACCAGCATCAGTCACTTTAATTCCAATCTTTCCTAGATTATCCTGAAGTAGATACAATATGTCTTGTCGAATCTTATTACCTAAATTGTAAGTATAGTTAAAAGTTGCAAAAGGAGTATTAATTGCGGCAGTTTCCCATTCAGCATCATCATATATATCAAATCCAATACCATATCCCATCGATTGAACAATTATCCTAGCATGTGGTAAATCCAAAACGGGATAATTAAATGACGAATTTGCATATCTTATACCATCTGGGACAGGTGATTTTAATCTTTCAACATACCCTTCTCTAATATCGTTGATAATATAATCATAATCAATCGCATAAGAAATAGCTTCTCTCCATAAAACATTAATCTGTTTATTGTTCATCCCAAGACAAGAAGTCCAACCGCTTGTTTTTCCAGTATCCAAGAACTTAATATATGGTAAAGCATTAAAAGCATTATAATAATCAGAATCAAGGCTAGAAATGAAATGGACATCTCCATTAATTAATGCCAACTCTCTTTCCTTAGTGTCATCAATAACTTTAAATTTCATTTGATCAATAACAGCTTTTCCCCGCCAATAATTATTATACGCATGAAAATTAACCTCCACATTAACTGAATAATTATCGTAGACAAAAGGCCCTGTTCCTACTAAATCTCCCGTTTCTGTATCTATGAGAGTGGTTGCAGAGGTTGATTTTGGTGATAGTATATAAGAAGCTGGAAAACATAATAAAGCATCAATTGCTCCATAAGGCATATTCAATATGAATTTAATTGTATAAGTATCAACTATTTCAGTTCTGTTAATAATTCGTTTATAAGAGGCGACATTAGGATCATACACTTCATATAAACTATATACGACAGACATAGAATAGTCCATCAAATATGCTAATCTATCAAACGAGAATTTAACTGCTGTTGCATTGAATTGTGCCCCATCATGGAATGTAACCCCTGTTCTTAATGGTATGGTATAATTTAGATCATCAGGTGACCAGACACCCTCTGCAGTTGCTAAATAAGGGATGATTTCCATTTCAGGATCTGAATAATTATAGCCGTATAAGCCTTCACAAACTTGTTGAATTACATCAAAAGAATTAGAATCCCAACTATTATGTGGATCAAGTTCAATTGGACCACGACTTACTCCGTAGATGAAAGGTATATTAATAGGATGATCAGATAAATTTTTTGTATTTCTTGGTTTAAACTCGTCTGACTTTAGCGAATTTTTAGGTTCTGATGAATAAAAGTCCCTTATATTTATCGAGAAGCTAGATATTAACAATATTAAAATAAGAACTGTTGTGTAAAATTTTCTTTTCATTAGATTTCTCCAATTAGGTGATTAATAAAACTTTATTCATCCTTAATATTTATAAATTTAGCAGTAGATGAGAAATTTTGTGAAAAAAGATCAATCCAACTATTTTAAGTTTTCAGTTATTTAAATTGGAAATATAATTTTTAAGATACTCTACAATTATATCATCTATATGTGGTATACCCATAAATCCTGGAAAATCATTTAAATCTATTAAATAATATTTTCGCTTATTTAGAGGTTTTACAAGATCAAAACCAAAAATTCTTAGGCCTAGCTCCTTTGCTAAAACTTTCGCTAATCTTCTAACACTTTCTGTTATTTTATATTCTTGTCTAGCTATTTCTTCAACATTAATGTTTTTGGGATCCTCCCGCAAGTAAATATATATGGGATTTTCTCTTTGGATACCATAAATATTATCACCCACAACATAAATTTTCCTTTCAATACCGTCACTCTCTATAAATTCTTGGACATATACATCATAATACAAGAAATCTTTATACTTTTCACAAAATTTATCTATTTCTTTCAATTCTCTTACCAAAAAGTTAAATCGATTAAATTTGTCATGCTGATAATGACTTTTAATTACAATGGGTAACCTTGGAGCCGCCCATTCTTTAAATTTTAATATATTAGATACATTATGGTTCCAAGAATGCGGTAAAGAAAAATACCTCTTAAGAATAGGATTTTTAAGGAGGGCATCTCGCAAGGCAAAATCAAGGGATACTTTATTTTTACACATTAGAACGGTATCTATATCATGAAGTGTCGGAATTTTATTTATCTTAGCAAAGTGAAGAAGATCAATAGAACATTCATTTCTGACTTTAACAATTATTAAATCAGCTTCTCTAAATGCAGTCGGCATATTTGAGAGGTTGAAATAATCCTTTTTAGGATCATGAGTAATAAGTTGAATCTCTTTTAATTTACTTAATTTACTTATTACTCGCTTTATTACTTCATGATCTTCTCTTGCAGAGAATATAACTTTTTTCGCCATCTCTTAATTATGTTCATTTTCTTTCAATGTTGCTTTAAGTTAAAAAGATATACTTTTAAATAATAAAATCAAAATAAAATTAAAACTTATTCCTTAAATAATTAACGGCGAATTAAATATGAGAAAAAAAGAAAGAGTATTTAGTGATTTCTTACGAAACCAAGTTTATTTAATAGGTATGTTATTAGCAGGTGATACAATCTTTGGTTTTTTTGAGCAAAATTATTTAAATACCTATTTAAATCAAGTTTTATTCCTAAAACCTTTATTCATTACTCTAATGGTTAGTTTATCAGCAGTTGTGGGATTAATCTCAAACTTGATGTGGGGTATAAAAAGTGATAACACGAGGGGAAGATTTGGAAGACGGCGTCCTTATTTACTTTATGGAATCATATCAGGGATTTCAATGATACTTTTCGCTTTTTCAATTAACATTGCTGGCGGAAACATTACTATTGCCTACATAATATGCATCATTTTAGATGTTGTGGTAATTGGAATTAGTTCTAATGCGTATTATGTATCTGAGAGGGCACTAATTCCAGATACGGTTGAAGTAGAAAGAAGAGGGAGAGCAAATGGTATTATAAATATTATAGGTAATATTGGATTATTAATCGCTGTAGCCTCTTTTCTGGTAGCAGACATGATTTTTGGAGTAAACACTCCTGCAGGTGGTACTGTAATTGGACAAAGTGGGCATATCTTTACTTTAACTATAGGAGGAATAAGTATTTGTATTACAGGTTTTTTAGGATTTTTACTTATAAAAGAGAAATCATCAGAAGAATTACCTCCAAAAAAGAAATTTTTTACTGAATTTAAGGGAATTTTTAATGTGAGAAAATTAAGGGAAAATAGGGAATTCTTCAAAATTGTACTAGCTCTTACAGTATATAGAACAGGGATATCCACAATTCTGCCTTTTTTATTTATATGGATATTTGCTTTAGGATTGACTACAATGGAGTTGATCTTATTAGTTTTTATTTCATTTATTATTCTATTTATTATTATTTCTTTACTGGGCAAACTTAGCGATAAACATGGTCGCCGAGTATATATACCTCTTGTAATTTATATTATATCTATAGCAATGATTTACATTCCTTTCGTTAAAATAGGATCATCAACCAATTTGATGTTATTGTTTATATTATTTCCTTTTATACTTATCGGAATTTTGGGTTTAGAAACACCAATGAATGCGTGGTCCCAAGATTTGTTACCTGAATTTGAAAGAGGTAAGTTTCTTGGACTGTTAAATGTTATAAGAACTGTTTCGCAGGTAATAGGTTCTATTGTAGGAGGCTTAATTGCTACCTATATGTTAATAGTAGGGATCATACCAGAATCGTTTGTCTTCACATTCGCTCCAATATTCTTTTTGGGATCCATACCGCTTTTCTTAAAAGTAAAAGAAACATTAATTAAGAAATAAATAGGTTCTTACGCTAGAAAATGACCTTAAATATTATTTTTGATTATAACTTCTTTTTTAGTTTTAGTATCGAACCAAAGGTATATTTCTATTTTATTTAGTTCCTCATCATAATTCCATAAATTAGTTAATTCCTTATCAACTTGAATTGAAGTAGGCTTTTTTTCTGAATAAATTAAAAGTTTAATACTAGTATTTTGTGTGTTTTCCACTAGAAAGTTAATGGATTTATCATTTGCATTGAAAAATTTAACCAATTTTCTTGAACAAGTAATGAACTTGTCAGGACAGCCAATTAAAGCCATTCCATTTTTAACAATAGGACACACTATATAATATTTATAGTCATATTTTTTTAAATGTCCTATTTCAATCTTTTCATCTAACTTAACTCGAGTGATAATATCAGAAAAATAATCATAGACAATATAATCATCTTTTTCAAAGCCTAGGTCTGCTAATGTGAAAAAAGTTTCTTTAACTCTTCGAGGCCATAGATTGGAAATTAAAATATATTTCCAAGTTAAATTATTTATCCTGGTAAAAGTATCACAAATATAGTATTTCTTATGTTTCTTAAACATCAAATCATTAACAGTTAAAGGTTTATCTGGTTTCAGTAATAAACCATCACTCCTGCATGTTTTTTTCAGAAGATCCCAATTTACATTTTCTTTTTTATCTCCGGGTGCAACAACCCCAGCATTCAAGATTTGGTAGAGACAATTAAAATTTGGATACTTTTCTCCGAAAAGTTTCAGAAAATTATTTTCTATTGTTCTTGAACGGAAAACATCTGGATGAGAATTAATACCAATAGCATTAAAAAGTATATTCGTTTGAGTGGAGTGAACATATCTATAAGTTAAAGGCCACCTATGATTGTAATCCTCCGAACATCGGGAAATATTAACATTTGAATGTTTTATACTGTATAGTAAGACACCAGGAGTTTGCATGCTATAAAATACATCAATTCCCTTCTCTTTAGCAGCAAACGCCATATTGTCCAACCAATCCTGTTGAGCATTAATATATTGTTTTAATATTGGTATACTTGCAATTTGATTTTTAATCCAATCTTGTTCATAAACAACAATGCCGCTTTCTTTGGCATAAGCCATTAGCCATTGCCAGAAATCTCTATTCAGTGGCACAGCATGATTTTTATAAGTTTCGAATTGAAATTTATCTACATAGGGAGAGCGAGAATCCCAACGACGATTATGAGCCGTAATTGGTCTTTGAAATTTTTTTTGAAATGTTTTTAAATTAGTCGTAAAATTTTTTGGATCCACTTCCCAACGTAAAGTATTACCAAATAATCCTCCTCCCTGCAATCGGACAATTGGTCTTAATAAAGTCGTTAAAATTTTATTTGTATGTTTTAAATACCACCAACTATCAAAATTGTAATACATGATGGGTATAGCATCTTCTTCAAAGTACTGTTTAATTGATAACATTGTTTCTTCATAGTTCATTCCTTTCTCTGTGTTATAGTAATAATAGCCTCCATTATCTGTCCAAAATCCTAAATAAGATGTAACTACATTAGCATAAAGGTCTTTACGATTAGAATCATGATATTTTAGTAAAATTTCTCCTAAACGCTCTAAAGAGTGATTTATTCCTTTACTAAAAAGAAGAATAAATTTTTGTGAAAAACCACTTGGTAACTCTTTAATCTTTCCTTGGATACCGCAATTTATTCTATTATCTTTATCTTTTGAAATCAATGTGTTTAAGAAACCATCTAATGGAGACAATGTAAAGCAGTTCAGAGAGTCATCATATAGTAAAACAGGTGCTGATGTAGTATTAAGTTTTCTTGAAGGAGGACAGAATTTGGTATTACGATAACTAAATATTTTTGTATGAGAACTTATATTTAGAAATGAGGGGTAGGAAGTAATAAATTTTGATTTTTTACCATATGAAGTAGCTTTTAGCCCTTCAGGAAGATTCAGCTCAAAAATAATAAAATTCTCTCGGAGATAATTCTTTATCGCTATACTGAAATATAGTTCCTTATCCTCCGATTTAAATTCAGCAATTATTAATTTAAATGAACCTAACTTATCATTTCCTTCTTTTTCATTCTTTGAATTTAACTGAAGAGATTTCGATTTAGTTTTATAAATATTATATTCTTGATGTTTATGTCTAATGATTATATCTCCATATGAAAATTTTGTTGTAGTTCCAAATGAAATTGAATAGCCTCCGAGATTATTATCAAAATCTACTTGAAAAATATCCTGTTTACTTGGATAGCCTTCTAATTTTTCTTTCTTTTTAAAATCCTTTGAGTTATAGACATAGGTAGCATTAAATCTTGGAGATACAAAAATTTTGAATATCCAAGGTAAAATCAAATATACTGTTAAAAGAAATAGAATTATAAAGGTTATAATTAAAAAAGTTAAATATAAGTCAATTAAATTCAATTCTATGAAAGCCACCACAATTTTAATTTTGATAATTCATTTCTAGATTATTTGCAAATAATAAATCAATATTAAAGCTTTTTTATATTTTAAAATTATTTAAATACAATCCCTTTATTATAGAAAATATTATGGCGGAAAAAATCAACGTTGCTATTATTGGAGTAGGAGATGTTGCTTCAGCTTTAGTACAAGGTGTCGAAAATTACAAACAAAATCCCGACAAAATTATAGGAATCTTGACAGAAATTACTCAATATAGTATTAATGATATAAATTTTGTATTGGGGATAGATGTAAATTCAAAAAAAGTTGGGAAAGATTTAAGTGAAGCGATTTTTTCAGAACCTAATTGTAATATGATCCTTTTTAAGCCACCTTTCTTAAATGCACCAGTAGTTAAAGGTCCTGTCATGGATGGTTTAGATAGCAATATAAAAAATATCATTCCTATAGATGATAATCAAATTTCTGTTGATATTGTAAAAGAATTAAAAGATAGGAATGTTGATGTTGTAGTCATATTACTTCCTACCGGAAGTCATAAAGCAGTAAAATATTATGCTATTGCTGCTCTTGATGCTGGAACCTGTGTTGTTAATGGAATGCCATCCCATGTAGTCAAGGATTCAGAGATAATTGCTAAAGCTGAAAGATTAAGGCTTTCACTAATAGGAGATGATGTAAAATCACAAATAGGAGCAACAATTGTGCATAGATCACTTGCTAATCTATTTCCAATGAGAGGTGCGATTTTAGATAGAACAATACAACTTGATTGGGGAGGCTCCAGCGATTTTTGTAATTTATTAACTCCTATGAAAAATGGAACTCTAAGATATGAAGAAGGAAAGAGACAATCTAAAACAGAATCTGTTGTAGCTAATTTACAGAATAGAGATACTATAGATTGTCAAATTTCTGCTGTTGATTATATTCCCTTCTTAAAAAACCAGAAAGAAGCGTATATTAGACTTGAGGGCCGCGTTTTTGGAGGAGCTCCTGTTAGAATGGACATCACTCTGTTTGTAGAGGATGGAAACAATTCTGCAGGTGTGCTTACGGATTGTATACGTGTAAGTAAGATAGCTAAAGATAGAAATATAGGGGGTGTTTTACATTCAGCGTGTTCATTTTTTGCTAAACATCCTCCTGAACAATTGGAGGATTATATTGCGAAAGAAAGATTACTGGAATTTTTACAAAATAAGCGAGAAAAATGATCAATATCTCAAGCTTATTTTGCTTTAGCCGTAATTCGCATTTGGGAATACTGCTCTCGTAAAGATATGATATTGTAAATGTAATCCGAAATTAAGCTAATTCCTTCAGGAATGCTTCTAAAGCTTGGAAAATCGTTTACATCTATAATACAAGGTCCATCTTCTGTTAAAATATAATCTAGCCCGAAAATAGTCATTCCAAATTTCCGACCCAATCTTTTTATTCTACTTTTTAATTGTTTCTCAACTGGTATCCTAATATGAATTAACTCTAAAGGAGATAAATTATTAGGATTGTGTAATCTATTATGAGAGGTAATTGAAACCATCCATCGTCCAATCACATATACTTTATAAATAATATCAAATTCTCCTAAGTATTCTTGAAAGAATAGATCTCTCTCATCATAATTTTTGATTATTTCATTAAGTTCGCTTACATAATTGGCAATTCCTATTATTCTATCATTTTTTGGAAAATTTGGGATATTATGAGCATCAAGTTTGACAATTACTTTAGTTCCAGATTGACATGCTCTTAAAGCTTCTTTCAATGAAAAGTAAGTAATTGGTATCTTCACTTTTTTACACTTTTGACTAATCATTTTAAATGTTTCTTTACGACTTTCGCAAACTTGAACAGAATTTAAGCTATTTAAAATTGGAATATTAGGACATACTTGCTCAATTGCTTCATAAATTTTTTTGTTAGAATTTTGGGTAGTCAATTTCAGCATTAAGAAGGAGATAGGATATTTTTTTAACTGCTTTAAAAAGTACTTATTATCAAATGAATTAGTCCCTTTTTTTAATAGTTCAACAATAAGGACATTATAGTTTTTTAATAAAAATTTCTTTATTCTTTCCAAAACCTCGAGATCTCTATTACAAATGGCTCCAATATAAATCCTTTTAACATTATTAGCCATTTCAAAAACCTATTAATTCAATTTCATTAAAGCAAATTATATTATATAAATATATTGATTTTAAATAGCAACTTAACTATTCGTAGGTCTCATTTGGAACCTAAGTTTATTATTCTTTAAGACTTATTTATATTAAAATAATTTATTATTTTTGAAAATAAACATATCGATTTTTCTTAGAAAAAATATCAATAAGGTAAAATAATTGATTAAAGTTGGGTTAATTCTTGACAAATATCACTTAGAAAATAAAGTAAGTGAATTTTTGAAGTATTTGAAAAGATTTACTAAGATTTCTATTTATTTAGAAGAATCTTTCCTTTTAGATTTTTCAATTAAAGATTTTAAAGAAGATATTTTTTTTGTTAAAGGAAAAGGAGATCTAATATTAAATTTAGGAAAATTAATTGAACACGAAACGTCAATCCCCATTATAAATTCATCAAAAGGAATTATGTTAACATCCCATAGATTTTTAAGTGGTATGTTATTAGCTAAGGCAGGAATCGATATTCCCGATCATGCTATATTACCTGTTGGAATGCCACCTCCTTTTGAAGATTACATTATCAAAAATGTCATCGATCAAAAAAATTATGCCTTTAATGCGAACATAGAAAAAAAAGAAGGACATCTTAAAATCATTGACGAACGGGCTTTAACTGAGGCTTTCGATGGTCCTGAAAACTATCAATTTTTTTATTATCAAAAATTTATTAAAAGTAAATGGGAATATAAGGTTTATGGTATTGGGGATGCCTTGTACTTCTATAAGCAAATACCTGTATTGATTAACCCAAACAAAATGAAAACAAGGCAAGAAATCCCTCCTATCTTAGAATTAGAAGAAAAAGTAAAATTAATCCAAGAAATACTTGATTTAAGCATTACATCAGTAGATTTTTTAAAATCTAAAGAAGGAAAATTCTATGTAACTGATGTTAATTCAACGCCTAATTTTAATTATATCAGTAATGGATTTGAAAAAGTAACTAATTTCTTAATAGAACAAGCTAGAAAATAGGAGTGTATATATTTGAGAATTGGAATACTTTCAAAACGGACAACCCATTTAACAGCAAAAATGAAAAATTATTATGAAAAGAAAGGTTTTAAAGTAAAAGTATATACTAAAGAGAGATTACGTATTGACGACTCTCTACTTAAACATGATTTTTTTATTCTAAAATCCAAACAATTAATATTTCTATACGCCGGATACTTCTTAGAAGCGAATAACGTACTTGTAGTCCCCAATACGGAGATATCATATAAATGTAAGAATAGAGTGGAAGCTTCCTTTTTATTAGAAGAACTAGATTTTAATATTCCTCATATATTTTTAGGAACATTTGAAACGTTAAAAACAAATTTGAATGGTTTATTTCCATTAGTCTCAAAACAGATTGTTGGATCAGGAAGTAAAGACGTTAAATTGATTAAAAAAATAAGCGATCTTGAAGAGAATCAACTAAAAGTATTTTATCTCGAAAAATATATACTTGGTACACATTACTTAGTATATTTTATTGATAATGAGATATGCGTCTGTAAGAAAAAGCCAATGGTAAATGAACATGCTCCCGTTGAGGTAATTGAAACTCCTAATGATATTGAAGAAATAATCTTCAAATGGAAGGATAAACATAACCTTTTATTTGGACATTTAGATATGATACGAGAATCTTCATCTAATAAGCTATATGTTGTAGACCCCGGTACATTTCCTGAATTCTCCAATTGGCATGGAAATTATGATCCAGTATCGAAAATATGCGATATGATTATTGAAAGTTATGAAATTAGTGAGAGCCGAGACTAAAAATTTGATTGAAAAGAAAAATTCAGAGAAATTAGAGGATTTCGATGACACTAAAATCATTAAGAAACAGAAGGTTAGATTGTATAAGATTAAACATTTCATTTTTGACTTTGGAGGGGTTTTAATAGAAAAGACATTTGTACTTAAAAA
>JBHLON010000121.1:0-3940 GCA_048940445.1 Promethearchaeota archaeon | reverse complement strand
CCAGTAGCTTTAGAAGCAAGAGCAGAAGATCTTGATAAGCGAGCATTAACTTCAATTACTCGAAATTCTTTAGAAAAGGGATCTAAAGCATATTGAATATTGCATTCACCAATTACTCCTAAACTTCTTATTACACGTATAGAGGCTGAACGTAACATGTGATATTCTGCATTTGTTAATGTTTGAGAAGGCGCGACTACAATGCTTTCGCCTGTATGAATTCCAACTGGATCAAAGTTTTCCATGTTACAATTAATAAAACAGTTATCCATTGAGTCTCTGACCACCTCATATTCAATTTCTTTCCAGCCCCAAACAGATTCTTCAATCAGTATTTGATTGATTCTTGACTGAGCCAATCCCCTCTTTGCCATCCTTTCAAAATCTTTTATATTTTCTACTATTCCTGAGCCTCGTCCTCCGAGTGTATACGCTACTCTAATCATTAGTGGAAAGCCAAATTCTTTAGTTACCTCAATCGCATCTTTATAAGAAGTTACTGCTTTACTTCTGCAAACTTTCGCTTTAGCTCGATTCATAGCCTGAACAAATAAATCACGATCCTCAGTGGCTTCGATTGCTTCAATAGGTGTTCCAAGTACTTTAACATTATATCTATCTAAAATTCCTAATTCCTTTAACTCAACACCAACATTAAGAGCAGTTTGACCTCCAAAAGCTAATAATATACCTTCAGGATTCTCTCTTTTTATAACCTTCTCAACATATTTAACGTTAATTGGAAGCAAATAGACACGATCTGATAACTGAGGATCTGTTTGTATAGTTGCGATGTTTGGGTTTATTAAAATGGTTTCAATGCCTTCTTCCTTGAGTGCTTTTAGTACTTGGCTCCCAGAATAATCAAACTCACCAGCTTGACCAATTCGAATCCCTCCCGAACCTAATACTAATGCTTTTTTTATAGTCCTGTCTAATGGCATCTCTATAACTCCATTAATTCTATAAATTTATCAAATAGATATAAGGAATCTAAAGGTCCAGGTGAAGCTTCTGGGTGGAATTGAACTGAAATGATTGGTTTGCTCTTATGAATTAAACCTTCATTGGAATTATCATCAATATTTCTAAGAAATTCCTCAAAATTTCTCTCTTTAAAATCTTTTACGCAAAATCCATGATTTTGAGATGTAATATAACATTGCTGGGTTGTAGGATTTATAACAGTTTTATTGCCTCCACGATGACCGTATTTTAATTTATAAGAAACTCCTCCTGCAGCTATTCCAATAATTTGGTTTCCTAAACAAATTCCCATGGTGGGAATCGAATATGTAATTAATTTCTTTGCAACCTCAATTGCACTAAGATAAACTGCTGGATCTCCTGGACCATTAGAAATTAATACTCCATCAGGAGCAAATTTCATTATTTGATCATAACTGTAATTAGATGGCACCAAAATTACTTCTATATTTCGAGCAATGAGGTTTCTAAGAATATTATTCTTTACTCCTAAATCTAAGACTACCACTTTTCCTTTAGTTTTTTGAGGAGTATATTTTTTTACTTCTCTCGTTGATACTTCACTGGCTAAATTTCGAAGATTTGGATCTTCTACTTTTTTAACTTCATATTTTAATTCTTCAAGATTAGGCGTTTCACCGGGATTAAACACTTGTAGTAATCCAATTTGTACTCCTTCTTCTCGTAATATTTTAGTAACTGCTCTAGTATCAATCCATTCAATACCAGGTACATTCTCTTCTAAAAGAAATTCGTTTAAGGTTTTAACACTTTCATAATGACTTGGATTCTTGCAACATTCATTAACAACAAAACCGCTAACCTTAATTGAACTAGATTCAAAATATCTATGTATTCCATACTCATCCTTTTCCCAAGCGGGAATACCATAATTACCAACTAAAGGGTGAGTCATTACAACTATTTGTCCTTTATATGAAGGATCTGTTAGAGTTTCATTATATCCCGCGCCAGTTATGGTAGTAAAGACTAATTCTCCACCTACTTTTTTTGTCGCTCCAAATCCAATACCCTGAAAGTAGCGCCCATTTTGAAGCATTAGAATTGCCGGTCTTTCCTTCTTATAAAGCATTTATTCCGTTGATAGTCCTCTTGTTTTCTATTAAAATAATGATATCTAAATTTTGTTTTAAGGTTGTTTATTAATGAGTTAAATAATATTTTTATTTACAATTTAGATTTGATGAATTTGTAAAAATCGATAAGAATTAAGTATAAAGTTCTCTTTTAAAAATTAATTTAAATCTAAATTGAAGGTGATATTAAAATTTGACTGAGAAACAAGAATATGAACATATAAAAATAGAGAGGGTTAAAGAGCATAATTATGCTATAATTTCAATAAATCGTCCCGATAAGCTAAATGCTCTTCAAAATCAAACACTCAAAGAAATATCTGAAGCTCTACATTCTATGGAGACAGATCAAAGTATTAGATGTGTAGTTTTACGAGGGACTAAAGAATATACTAAAAAACCAGCCTTCTCTGCAGGAGCTGATTTAGCTACTAGAGGAAGTTCAAATCTTGATCCCGATAATCTAAGGCATCAAAGTCATGCGATGTATATCCGACACAAATATTATAATTTAATTGAGGAATTCCCAAAGCCTTTAATAGCTGCTATTGATGGGTATGCTTTAGGTGGAGGTTTTGAATTAGTTTTAGTATGCGATATATCTATTGCATCTAAACGATCAACCTTTGGTTTTCCTGAAATTCAACGTGGTATATTTCCTGCTAATGGTGGTACCCAAAGATTAATTAGAAATCTTGGTAAAATGAGAGTAAAACGTTTAATGTTTTTTGGTGAACATTATACTGCTGAACAAATGTTTGATTGGGGTGTTATTTCTTTTGTCGTAGATAATGACAAATTTGAAGATTTTGTTAAGGAAAGAGCTTCTTGGTTAGGAAATGCTGCGACAAATAGTTTATTTATAATTAAGAAAAGCATAGATTATGGAACTCAAACAACACTAAACATAGGATTACAATTTGAACAGATGGGTTATGCTATAAATTCACGAAGTAAAGATGTTGCAGAGGGTGTTACCGCATTTCTTGAAAAAAGAACCCCTAAGTTTAAGGGAAAATAAAAAAATCTTACAAATTTATTATAATTTCTTAATTTTTTTTAAAAAAAAATGAATTAGTATTGATATTATTTAATGAAATACTCTTACTTTCCTATATATGCCATAGCTTCTTTTAAAGTGCTTAAAGTCCGAATTTGATATCTAAAACCTTCAATATCTCGAAACTCTACTAAAAATTTAGCGAGATAATCTAAAGCCTCTCCTACATCAGCTCGCTTAACTTCATCAACAATAAAGACTTCAATTCCTTCTTTAGTTGTAGCAACAGCAGCAGGCACAATGCGTTTGATAGTGGAGATTACTGGGTATTTTTGAAGCGTTTTTAGATATCTCTCAGCAACGATATCTGATGAAGAAGTAGGATACCATGTAAACGATACTAAATAAGGTATTTTTATACACCTCATATAATTTTTAAAATGGATTTCTCAAATGAAATCATAGTGAATTATATTAATATGCTTTTAAGTTTTACTCCAATTTTGTCATCTTAATAAATTTTATAATAAATGAAATTTTCTACAATAAAAAATGTTATAAAAAAGAGTGAAAATAGAATGAATTTAAAAGAAGTCTGGTTAATTGATTACGCTCGAACACCATTTTCACGTTCCAGACCAGAGCAACCTGAAAGGGATGTGTTTGGTCAAATTCGTGGGGATGAGTTACTTGCTAATCTTCTTATGAAATTTTTTGATGGAAGCCTAGCTGACAAAGTGATCACAAAAAGCGATATTGAAGAAGTCTCTATAGGTATTGCATCGGGTGTGTTAGAAAATTGGACATATGGAGGAAAGATTCCCCTATTTTTATCAGGATTTCCAAATGAGGTCTC
>JBHLON010000120.1:0-3964 GCA_048940445.1 Promethearchaeota archaeon | reverse complement strand
ACAATAAGATTCCTTAAAAAAGCTAAAATTAATTTTACCCTTATAGATGAACATTGTTGTTGTAGTCCAATAATTAGGACGGGTCAGACTGAGCCTGTGGAAGACATTGTTAATCACAACCTGACTCAAATTAAGAAAGTGGGTGCTTCTAAAGTAATTACAAGTTGTGCAGGTTGTTATAGAACTATAAAAAAAGATTGGATAAAATATGATTCAAATTTAAATGTTGAGGTTTTTCATACAATTGAATTAATAAAAAAACTACTAGATGAAAATAGATTGAAATTCAAGTCAAATTATGAAAAAGATCTAACTTATCATGATCCATGCCATTTGGGAAGACATATAGGTATGTATGAAGTTCCAAGAGAGGTTATCAATCAAATTCCTGGAATTAACTTAGTAGAAATGAAACGTAATAAGGAGAATGCATGGTGTTGTGGTGCAGGAGGAGGTGTTAAAATTGGATATCCTGATTGGGCATTAGATGTTTCAGGAGAACGTTTAGAAGAAGCGACGAAGACCGGTGCTAGTATCGTGAGTTCTATTTGCCCATTTTGTAGAACAAATTTATCTGACGCTAATCAAAAATTTAAGATGAATTTTGAAATTTTGGATCTAATTGAAATTATTGATAGTCTAGATTATGAAATACAGGATTAAACAAAATTATTAATAAATTACTTTTCTTATCAAATCTAGGATAATCAACATTAAATATGGGTTTATAAATTGAGAATAGGAGCACATATGAGCATTAGTGGCGGTAAATACCTCGCTTTTGAAAGCGGTAAAGAGCTTGGTTGTGAAGCAATTCAGATGTTTATCCGAAATGTCCGAGGTTGGACTTCTAAACCACTAGATCAAAATGAAATTGATGTATTTTTAAACACTAGGAAGAAATTTAAGGGAGATATTTGGCCACTTTTATCTCATAATAGTTATTTGATTAATTTAGCAACTTCAGATAAAGAGAAGCTTGCTAAATCTTATAATGCAATGCTAGATGAATTAAATAAAGCTGAACAACTTAAGTTGGATTATGTTGTAATTCATCCTGGTACATTTAACATTGAAGACAAAAATGAAAGTAAAGAAACTGGTTTAATCCGTATTTCTGAACAGCTAAATAAGTTAATGGAAACTACTAAAAGTTCTACCGTAAAAATTCTGTTAGAAACTGTTGCTGGACAAGGTCATAATTTAGGAAGAAAATTTCATCATTTAAAGTTTATAATTGATAAAATCAATAATAAGGAAAGGATTGGGGTATGTTTTGATACTTGTCATGCATTTGCTTCAGGTTATGATTTCACTACTAAGCAAAAATATGAAGAAATGTGGAATATGTTTAATAATGAGATAGGTTTAAATTACATTTTTGCTTTCCATCTTAATGATTCTATTAGAGAATTAGGTTCTAGAGTTGATCGTCATATCCATATTGGTCAAGGAAAGATTGGAAAGGAACCATTTGGGTTTTTTATTAATGATGAGAGATTTAGAGATCATCCAGGGATATTAGAAACTCCTAAAGGCAAGGATTTAAAAGAAGATGTAATGAATTTAGCCACATTAAACTCTTTACGAAAAAAATGATATTATTCTAATTCAAACCATACAGGGGTTTTATCTCCAACAATTCCATTATAATTTACAGTTAATTCTTCGCCATCAGCTATGTTTCTTAAAGCAGTATATTCGATAACCTTCTTTTCATAATCATATAGATATTTTACATTCGGTTTAAATGAATGATTCATAAATTGGCTCACACTGAGAGTGATTGCATTCTCAAATTCGGGTAAATGCTTTGGATCTTCCCATACATAGCAAAAATGATACAGAATTGTATTACAGATTTTCATATAATCTTTATTTGGAAGAGGGACAACATGTGCAACATCAATTAGAGTCCCTTTTTTTATTGGCTTTTTTGCAAATGCTCCTCTCCCTTTTTTCTCAGATATGAATCTCACTTCGATATACTCATGCATATTTTTCACTCACTTAATGTCAGCTAAATTAGATTAAGAAAAATACACTATTCCAATGAAGCATGCCGTTTATCAATATCACTCTCTGAAATTCCTAAAATTTTCATTAAGACTCCTCCAATTGCATCCAAAACAGTTAATACAGCAATATCAAACAATGAAGTATATGGAGCTAGAGTATCATCGCTCACTGCTTTTAATTTATTTTTTCCTTCAATTTGGATGATTAAATTAGAATATTTCCCTATAGTACTATATGGGTTTCCAGTAAGTAAAATTATCTTACCTCCAATCTCTTTTGCTTTTTTGACTAGAGCTGATGATGAAGTTGTCTCTCCACTTCCAGAAATAACAACTAACAAATCATTTAAATGAAATCTGTAAGTTATCGTATCGGAAATGAAACAGGACTTTATACCTAAATGCATTAAGCGCTGAGCAAAACATCTACCAATAAATCCCGATCTACCTGCTCCATAAATGAATACAATATTATTATTACCATAAGTTCTAACAATTGAATCTATAAATTCATTGATTTTATCAAAATTAACAGTTTCTCTATTCTTACTCAAGTTTTTAGAAATTTCTTCAATTGTATTCAAAAATCTAGCTTTTCTATCTTGATATTTCAATTTTATAATTACCTTATATATTTATTCTTCTCTAAAAATTTCTGGATGGACACAGCGTCTCCACTGTTCCAATGTTTCTCTTGGTCCTAAACCAATTAAAAGATCTCCTTCTTGAAATATAAATTCTGGTTTGAAACTATAAATCCATTTACTTTTTCTCTTCATAGCAATAATGTGAAAGCCTCTCTTATATCTCTTGTCTTGTAGTTGAGCATAGTTTTTTCCTTTAAAATAGGAATCAGCTGATAGTGTTTCTCGCACAACAACTTCTTGAGTTTCTTCGATTGCCTTTTGCAATATTATGTGAGGCTCAAAGCCTTTTAGAATATTTTCAGCAATATTTGCTGCAGCATCCGCTATTTGTTCACAAGAAAAAACTATTCTCATTATTCCAGTTAAACTTCGAGGATTTTCAACTAATTGAGCAAAATCTAAAAGATCCTTCTCGAAAGTAATATTTAAACCATCCATCAACTCTTCCATTTCTAAAACATCTTCCGCAACTTCATAACTATTAAAAAAGAGGGATGCTAAGGCTAACTCTATCATAGTTTCCGAAATATCAGTAATTTGAACATAATCCTTTTTAAGTTCTTCAAGATATTCTAATTCTTCTGGATTAGACAAATCAAACTCACTTTCACGCTTATCTTCATTGATTTGGAAAGAAAAAGTCTCAGAATCAAAGACTAATTTTTTTAATTCATTAATCGGTTTTAGCTCTCCTTTAATAATTAAGATATCTCCTTTTTCAATTATTTCATCTCTATTAAATAGCCACTTATTTCCTCTTTTAATTGCAATCAGATCAACTCCGTATTTAGAACGAAAATGGACATTATGCCGAGATTGCCCTATAAATTCACAGGGTTCCTTAACTGTTACTTTTACTATTGGTTCAGGTACATCATCCCAAAATAATTGAGTGAATTCAGAAATATCACTATTGATATAAACCACTTTTGCTATATCTGCCAGCGCATCGGATATTTTATCAATAGAATAACCCATGACGACAATGGGTTCCAATTTTTTTGCTTCTTTTATTCCTCCAGCTTGAGCTTGAATTATTTGTAAATTTAATAAAAAAGTTAATTCATGGATTCGCTTTTCAATCTTAGAAGTCTCATCAGCAATTTCCTTAATACCAAATTTAATTGCACTATAAGCTAAATCTATCATCAAATCAATATTCTGTTTCATTTCCCTTAAAATATCTTTTAATGATAAAGGCTGATACTTAAATTTCTTTTTCTTTACTGGCATCTTTCTGATATCTCTAAATCTTCATTAATTTTAATTTTATATAAATATTTGGATAAAAATGATTAA
>JBHLON010000119.1:0-3990 GCA_048940445.1 Promethearchaeota archaeon | reverse complement strand
GAAATTTGGTTTGATTACTTTTTCAAAGAAGCAGAAATCCAGAAGTGGGCTATTTCTATTAAAGATACCTTAAATAAGGTTGATTTGATTAGTATTTATTTTAATAATCATTTTTCAGGTTATGCAGCTAAGAATTCATTAATGTTGATGAAAGAATTAAATCTTAGACCTAAAAATGAGCCAGATAATATTAACATCCTGGATATTAAAAAAAAGTCAGGATCCATACCTGAAGGTCAATTAGCTTTAAAAAAGTATTTAAAATGAATTAAAGCAAAATAGAAAGCTTAGATGGGATATAAGATTCCAAGAAAAATTAAAATTGGTTTTATTGGCGCTGGCGCTATAGGTAGCCTATTCGGTGGATATCTAGCTGGAATTAAGTCTAAAGAATTCTCAATCAAAGTCGTCTTTTTTTGTAGAGAAGATCATGCTAATAAAATAAATTTAGAAGGTCTTAGAATTAATCAAAATGGCACGATTCACTTTATCCACAATATTAAAGCTTTTAAAAGTCTTACTGACTATAAACGAAAAGATGATAATTTACCATTTGATTTCCTTTTTCTTACTACTAAAACCTATGATAATGAAGAAGCTATATATCAATACAGTGAATTAGTTAACACATCTAGATGGTTTGTCATTTTGCAGAATGGAATTGGAAATGAACAAGTCATAAAAAATCAATGTATAAAATGTAAATTAATGAGAATTGTCACTTCTCACGGAGCCTTATTAGAAAAACCTGGTTATGTTTATCATATCGGAATAGGATTTACTTTTATTGGATTCCCATTTTTAAGTCGTCAGGAATCAAATAGAGAGGAAATTCAATCTGATTTAGCTCAAATCATGACTCTTCTCAATTTAATAGGTATTGAAACATCATATGTCGAAAATATTATTGCAAAATCTTGGGAAAAAGCTTTTGTTAATATTGGAATTAATGCTCTGGGAGCATTAACGCGTTTAACTAATGGTAAATTAGTGGAATCTGAATCTTTAAAGCAAATAATGACAGAAGCTGTTAGAGAAGGATTGAAAGTTGCTGAATTGAAAAAGATAAATTTCAGCAGAAAAGATATTATTGAGTTAACCTATTTAGTTGCAAAAAAAACTTGCAACAACAAAAATTCAATGTTACAAGATGTTATAAAACAAAAAAAAACTGAAATAGATTATCTTAATGGGAAAATCGTCGAATATGCAAAGGAATTGAAAATAAAAGTCCCTATTAACGAAATTTTAACAATTTTAATAAAAGGTTTGGAACAATCTTATATTGAAGATTTTTGATGTATTTTCTATTCTTTTGTCTTTTTGACTTCTTTTATCATATAATAAGCGTTTTCTTGATCACGATAGTAGTTTCGTTTAATACTATGTGTTTTAAATCCAAATTTTTTGTATAAATTTATTGCAGGATAATTGCTTACTCTAACTTCTAATACAAACTCATCAATATTGTAATTTATTATTTCATGCATTGATTTTTTTAAAAGTGATTTTGCTATACCTAGCTTTCTATAGTCTTTTAATACTGCAATTGAGACTAAATGACCTTTATTTGTAAATTCTAAATTATATTTGGACGGTAATTTTTCAACTCTCCACATTATATAACCTAGAATTTTTCCATGAGAATTACATGCAACTAAGAACGATTCAGGATAATCATCGAGGATACTTTTATAGAAGAAGTATGGATAATCTTCAGGTAATTCTTTTTCATTTACCTCAATTACGCCTTCCAAATCATTTATAGTACATCTTCTGATTGATATTGAAGCTTCATCATCAAATCTATTGAAATAATCTGTCTGAGTCTCTTTATCAGTGCCCATCTTTAGTATTTCTTATCCTTTAATTTTAAAAAATTAGCTATATTAGATATTATTTTAGAACTTTTTAAGCTTTTTTAATTAAAAATATAATTTTTAACTCTTTAAAATCTGAAATACATCTTTTTTTTGTTCTTTAATATAATTTATTATTAGATCAAGGCTATCTTGAATGTTTTTCTTGTTATTAAATTTATTAACATAATTTTGCAATTGTTGAATTTTTAAATTTTTTAAGATTTTAGCGGATAAAATCATTTGGGGCACAACCCTGACAATATTGTCTATAATTGTAACATCTGCCCAGATTGACGTTCTACTTATTGGATTTAAATCGACAGCAATTACTTTCTTTCCCATTCTTTTTAATGCTTCTGTTCTATCTCCGTCCTCTAATGGAACAAATATTACATCAGCAATTTTAATTCCACGTGGATCTACTCTTCTCCGATTACTAGAAAGTTCTGGAATTTCAACCATTTTATCTTTATCTATTCCAAGTAGATTATTTGCTCCTGCTTTCTCCAAAACCTTTCTTATAGCTTCAATTCTTCCTTCTTTAGCGTAAAATAAATTTATTTCTAACTTTGCATTTACAAGCTTTGATAATTTCACTAATTCATTTGCACATAACGCGGCAGTATTACCATTTACACTAATTATAGGATTTCTAGCTAATAATAATAGAGATACTGCTGCTTCTATTGCTCTCTTTGCATTTCTATTAGTTTTTTCCCCTAAAATGTAATCAAAACACTCGCCTCTCCCATGAGCAATAAGTCCTGCCTCTGCGACAATTAAATTTTTCATACCGTCTATAATTTTATGACGGTATTTAAGGTTAATAGAACGCGGGTGATCTTCCGGTATTTCATAATCATTGTTTATGCTAGGTTTCATAATTTGTAAAATAATAATCGTAGTATTTTTATAATTTAAAATAAAGAAAAACTATTAATTTTTTGTATCTTTAATATCCTAGTTGATATATATGAGTACGGTTGCTCAAAAGAAAAGTAATGACTTACAAATTTATAAAACCAAGAAATTGTTAGATTATTTGAAAGCTAAAAAAGGTTTTCATACAGAATTAGTTTCATTATATATTCCTCATGATCGTAAAATATCTGATGTAACAAATTACTTGAAAAATGAAATAAGTGAAAGTCAAAATATTAAATCAAAATTAACCAGAAAGAATGTATTAGATAGTATTGCTAGTCTCTTAGGACAACTAAAAAATGTTAACACTGCTCCTGAGAACGGTTTAATTATGTTTTCTGGAGCAATTCCTCAGAGTAATACGCCTGGTACAGAAAAAAATGAGCTTTATATTGTTGATCCTCCAGAGAAAGTAAAAACTTTCAGATACCATTGTGCAAGTGAATTTTTATTATGGCCTTTAGAGGAAATGATAATCCCAAAAGAAACATATGGACTTCTTGTGATTGGTAGACAAGAATCAGCAGTTGGGTATATTAAGGGAAGCCATGTAGAGATTGTGAGAGAATTTACTTCTGGAATACATAGTAAACATAGAGCAGGAGGGCAATCTCAACGGAGATTTGAAAGATTAATTGAGGAAGGTGAGAAACAATTTTACAGAAGAATTTCAGCAGAAGTTAATGATTTATTTCTAAATATGGAAGATTTAAGAGGAATTTTTATCGGAGGTCCTGGACAATCAAAAGAGAAATTTGTAAGTGATGATAGTTTGGATTATAGATTAAGAGAAAAGATTTTAGATGTAGTTGATCTTGGATATGGTGGATCTGAAGGAATTCGTGCTCTAATTGAAAAAGTAAAGGACAAAATTCAAGATGTAAAATATATTCGAGAAAAACAAGTAATGCAAAATTTCATGAAAGAGATTGCAAATGATACTGGAATGGTCACTTATGGTCTTGAAGAGGTGCAAAAAGCCTTAAATATGGGAGCTGTCGATACTTTAATATTTTCTGAGAAATTGGATATTCACAAGGTGAGGTTAGAATGTTCAAACTGTGGATATATTGAAAATCGGACTGCTAGAGAACATAAAATTTCTGATATTGAAAATTTTGTGCAACAAGAGAATTGTCCTAAATGTAATTCAAATACATTTAATGTTACTGATAATATTTCAATGATCGAAGAGCTAGGAAGT
>JBHLON010000118.1:0-4041 GCA_048940445.1 Promethearchaeota archaeon | reverse complement strand
AAAAATTTTTTAATACCTTCGAGATTCTCAACAAAAGCAATCGAGCATCCCATTAAAAGTAGTGTATCGAACTTATTTCCTTCAAGTTCAAAATAGGGGATACATTTAATATTTTTTACACCTCTAAGTTTCATAATTTCACAAGCTTTATCGGAAACATCAATAGCTAAAACATTGTATCCTCTTTTTTGTAATTCTAAACTATGCCGTCCTGCACCCGCTCCTATATCTAATATCCTTCCCTTACAATTCTCAATTGCAACCTTTTCTCTCTCTGGAAAACTAGAATAATTTCTGAAATATCCTTTAATAAAGTCTTCCGAACTTTGACCATCGTCTCTGTGATATATTATTTTTGCGTTTTCTTTTCCCTTGTAATAAGCTTCTAATGCGTAACCAAAAGGTATCATAGCTTCTTTAGACATAATATTATTAAAGCTTAGATTTTTATAAAATTCTTTGAATCTAACATATTATTTTAATATATACTAAGAATCGTGAAAGTGTGCTTTCACGAAATATAAATTAACTACATTTTTAAGATAAAATTGTCAAAATATTTAAATGAATTTGAGTATTTCCTTCTTATACAAAAATGGATAGGGGAATTTAAAATGAAGCGATTCAATGGAATAGACACCATCCGGGGTATCTCAATGTGGTTGATGGTAGCAGGGCATTTAATTGATTGGTGGATAAGGAGTGATCTTTACTGGCACAAAATTCAATTATATGCAATCCTGGAACCAATCTGTTCCACAGGATTTTTATTTGCCTCAGGGATCAGCGCTGCTTTATCATATAAGGCAAGTATGACAAGAATTGATCAGATAAATCCATTACAATTGTCAAGAGTCCGGAATGAATATATTTTTAGAGCCCTTTTTATATTACTAATAGGTTTTATTTATAACATATTCGTAGCATTAATTTATGGACATCCAAAAAATGTTTGGGGATGGTACGTTCTTCAGACAATTGGCTTTAGCTTGCTATTAGCTTGGCCGTTACTTAAAACTCCCATGCTTTTTAGAGGTGCTCTTGGATTTCTATTACTATCCCTAAATCCACTAATATATACTAGTTTAAACTTCTTTGAAGGGCAAACAAACTTATTTGGAGTATTATACTTTATTTTGTATAATCCTGTTGACCAATATACCATAATCTCATTCTTTTCTATCTTTCTTATTGGAACAGTTCTTGGTGATATTTTATTTAAGTTAAATATCATTAAAAACAAAGATAATCAGAAAATCTATCTACGGAAAAATTATATCATCCCTTCATTAATTTCAGGCAGTCTATTGATCCTATTCGGAATTTTATTTAGATTCCCTGAGTTTATAATAATGAGGACTTACTCGTCTTTTCTTTATTCTTTAGGTATAATTATCACTTTACTAGCCATTTTGATTGCCATACAAGAATTTAATCTTATTAAGACAAAAAAGAGTTATAAATTCTTATTCTATTACTCTTATTATTCATTTACTGTTTACTTAGGACATAATATTTTATACTTCCTATTTCGTAGAGAATTAACTATTTTTACAGTCTGGCTGGCTTTGATCATAACAACTGTCTTAGTCGGAATTTTTCTTAATTTCGCTTATAAACGTTTTAAGAGAAAAATTTCAGTTAAAGCATGGATTGGGACATTTAGTTATATTTTAGCTAAAAAAATTGCTGATAAAACAGAAAATAGAAGTCAAATTAGACCCATAACTGTGACTAAATCTTAAACAAAGGACCTTTTTTTCTTTTATATAATAAAAACCTATTCCCGTCCTATTTGCTATAATGTATTTCTCTTATAATCCTATGAAATGCGTTACTAACTCCATCCCCAGTTTTAGCTGATGTTGGATATACTCCAAGAAAATTTCTTTTCTGTACAACTTTTTCGACTAAACTAAGATCCACGTTATCAACTAAATCTATCTTATTAGCAAATAAGATTGTAGGGATTTTGCCACAAAATTTCTTAATATCATCATGCCATTCTCTTATATGGCTACGACTCTGGAGGCCATGTTCATTGTCCTCAACCGAATATACTATGATTGCTCCTCGAGTTTCTTTATAAAATGCAGGTCTTAAGAAGAAAAAATCATCTTGACCAGCAATATCCCATAAAAAAAGAGTACACTCATTACCGTCAATTATTTCAGTGTAAGTTGAGAATTGGGCACCTATAGTCTTAATATAATCTTCTTGAAAGCTACCTTTACTAAATTTTTTAATAAGTGATGTCTTTCCTACTGCCCCATCACCTATGACTGTAATTTTATAAGTGAATTTCTGAGGTGCTTTAGTCATTAGATAAAAATCTCCTATTTCTTTCTTAACTTAAATATCAATGAATATCAATATAAAATTAACTCTTACTTGTGATTAGAATACTATATATTCTTTAAAAATTATCAAAAAAGTTATATGCATAAATGTTAAGTTAATTATATAAGTTCAATTTTAAAGGTAGATGGTTATGAGATATGGGATAGGAGGAAAGATGGAAAGTTTTTTTACCATATTTGGTAATGTATTTGGTGTCATATTGATAGTGTTAGCAGTAGTTTTCACTCCTGGGTATAGTCCATTAACAAATACTATAAGTTCATTAGGAGGAGGGAGGGCAAAATCATTATTTAGTATTGCTTTTGTTGTAATGGGAGCACTTAACATTCCTTTTTTTATACAACTTGAAAGAGAGTTAGTAAATATTAAAGAGTCTATAAGAAGATTAGCAACAGCATTATCAATTATTTCCTCTGTAGCAGTCTCATTAGTGGGTATTATACCAGATGAAACTTATATCAATCTTTTTATAATATTTCATGCTTTTGTAGCTTATCTTAGTTTTGTGGGAACAGGTATTTATATCGGGCTATATAGTGTTTTAATGTATATGGGTCCAAAATCTAAGCTTTATAGAGGTCCAAGTTTTAAAAGAAATCATGCTTATTTTGGGTTTTTGATTGTATGTGTTTTAATCTTATTTGTTGTTACTAATATACCTCTAATTGAATGGATATTAGCTACTATAATGATGATATGGTTGGTTTCAACCGCAATACAAATGCTTTCCTTTCAGTTTTTTGATATTCCAGGGCTTTACTACAAAAAAACACAATTTCCTGATGCATTAAAATTGTTTGAAGATGCTATTCAAATCTTAGATCGATTGGACATGCAAGATGAACCGATTACAGGGACTCTTAAAAAAAATATAGAATATTTAAAAAATCAAATTAAAGAAAAAACATAAAAATCTTTTAAGAGATAATTTAATTTTAAAAAAGAATGAGATTCGTGTTATACAGAGAAGCTAATCTTTCAGATGTCAATGAAATAGCAACAGTAACTGTTGATACTTGGAATACAACATATAAAGGTCTAATCTCCATTAGAGTTCTACAAAAAAGATCGTATGAAGTACTAATTCAGAGATGGAATGATAGATTAACAAACTTAACTGATAAAGAAGTTATTTATGTGGCTGAAAATGACCATGGAGCTATTATTGCGTTTGTTTGGGCAGCAATTGAAAAAATTAACCCTATAGGCGATTTACTTGAATTAAATAATTTTGAAGGAGAATTAATGGCAATATATGTAGTAAAAGAATATCAAAATAAAAAGATTGGATTTAACCTTGTTTCTCAAGTTGTTTCTTATCTTTTAATTCATAATGTTGATAGTATGATCGTTTGGGTTCTTAAAGAAAATCCATCAAAAGGATTTTATATAAGGCTTGGAGCAAAGTATATTGGAGATAAGTATCTGAATCTAGATGGAGAACTATATCTTGAATCTGCGTATGGATGGAACAACTTGAAAGAAATTCCTCATAATAATATCTAATTAGTATTGAAATTAGTATAAAATTTAAATAAGCAAAAAAAGATCTTAAGAATAATATCTCATCTTAATAAATATAAAACAAACTCGCGAAGGGTTAAAAAATATGGAAATTCACTATGGTAAAATGATTTTATACGGAATTCTTTCCGCTATTTTTTATCTCATAGTTCCTCT
>JBHLON010000019.1:0-65385 GCA_048940445.1 Promethearchaeota archaeon | reverse complement strand
AAGTTTAGTAAATTTACTCGAATCATTTAGAAGTTCAAAAGCCTCATTTAGTTTGCCAGCATCAAAAAGTTGTTCCGTTTCTTCTAATCGTTTTAACTTTTGAGGAGTCATATTTATCTATGATTTGGATTATAGACTTAAGAATAGAATAAGCTAATTATCATTTTAAATCTAATGGTAAAAAAATGTATTCTGAATAACTATATAAATTCTTTTCTAGATTGGAAATATTATTTTAAAATCGAATATGTAGACTTCATAATGATTAATGAAATTGAGAAACAATATCAAGATATTATAGAAAATTATCCAAATGCATTAGCCATCAGAAATAGCATTTCTCATATTAAAATTGATTTATCCAATAAGATAATTTTAGAAATTAACTATTCAAAGTATCCTAAAAGACCAAAAGTTATCCTAATTAACCAATCTGGAAGTATATATAAAAATTTGAATAATGAGATAACTTCTTTAAAAAATTGGAAAAAAAACAACGTGAAATCAGTTTTATCAGTTATTAAAGAAATTAATCTTACTATAAAAAGACTGCAATCAAATATAGTAAGGATAAAAAGGGAGTTATTAGATGGGTTTTTTGCATTATGTCGAGCACATCATCCAAAAGAATTTTTAGGAATACTTAAAATGGAAAAGAATGTATTTACAGAATTCATATTACCCCCAGGAGCAGTTACTTCAAGAAATACGGGAGTATTTTTTCCAGGTAGAATCCCAATAAATCGAGACTATCAAGGAACGATTCATTCACATCCTTCTGGAAACGTAATACCTTCTCTTCAAGATTTAAATAGTGTATTTAAAGGTAATAGATTTCACTTTATAGTAGGATTTCCTTATACGTTAAATCATATTAAATGCTATGATAAAAATGGCACTGAGCTTCAATTTAGAGTTATAAATTAATCACCTTATTACTTTCTTCCCAATAATACTTTGAATCTACAACAAAATTATAAATTATTATCAATAGCTTTAAGAGAATTATTATCTGATTTCCTATTATATGAATATATTTGCTCTTTTATTAACAATCTTTACTTTCATTTCTACTCTTTCAGGTGGTCTCCTCACAGCGAAGTTTAGAGTAAGAATTGACTTATTTAGTGCTTTCGCTGCAGGAGTATTAATTGGTGTACCCTTATTTGAATTATTACCTGAAGCATTGAACTTAGCATTTCAACTGAATGTTTCAATAGAATATGTCATGTATGTAACAGCAGCAGGTTTCATCTTTTTATTAATTCTTGAACGATATATTTCTGTACATAAGGTATGTGAGGAAGATGTCTGTAAAAACATTCGACATCCTAAAGGAGGTTTATATGGTGCATTGGAATTATCTGCTCATAGTTATATAGATGGTTTTGCTATAGGTGTTGGATTCCAATTTAGTCCCACAGTAGGTTTAATTATTGCAATTGCGGTAATATCCCATGATTTTTCTGATGGTTTAAATACAACAACTTTAATGCTTACAACTGGGAATTCACTTAAAAAAAGTATATGGATTTTACTACTTGATGCATCTACTCCTTTTTTAGGTGTTGTTACTACTTTTTTTATAAGTTTCCCCGAGGTAATTTTAATCCTAATACTTCCATTCTTTGCTGGAAGTTTTTTATACCTAGGAGCAAGTGAGTTATTACCAGATGCTCATGAGAAGAATCCCTCTGTGATTATATTACTATTGAGCATTTTAGGGATTTCTATTGCGTTAATTATTTCTTTATTCTTAAAAATTTAATGATTTTGTAAGTAATAGTGTTCCTAAAATATTTATAGCTAGGTAAATTCAATTACAATTTAGTAAGATATCTAATTGTAGAGGAAAAAATTTTAGCATTTAATTATATCTTCTAAAGCTTTTTTTAATCAAATTAAAGATTTCTTCATAATTAGCTATTTTTGGATGAAGTGTATAATTACGAAGATTAAGTGTATCAGCAGCAATCATTCCAATATCCTCTTTAGATACTTTCTTATCTTCCAAACTTATCCATAATCCAATTCTCTTTAAGAATGATTCAATCTCATCACAACATTTTTCAGCAGCCATCTCATCAGAACTTTCTTCTAGTGCAGGATTGAATATTCGTCCAACTGCAGCATATTTCTCAATTGCGTGTTTCCAAGTCCAACGATTAACTTCCGGATAGAGAATCGCAAGCCCCTGACCATGGCTGATACCGGAAGAATGTCCTCCAAGTGCCATTGCTATACCGTGAGGGAGTGTAGTTCCTATATTTGAAATGCAGAGCCCACCAAGTGTAGCGGCAAATGAAAGAGCTTCCCTTGCATCCTTGTTTGTACCATTTTCAATAGCGATTGGTAAATATTTAATGACATTTTTTAATCCTCGCAGAGCGTATAAATCTATAAAATCTGAAGAATTTTTATTTATAAAGGTTTCAAATGAATGAGTGAATGCGTCAAATCCAGTAGTTGCTGTAATTTGTGGTGGAACGGTTAATGTAAGTTCAGGATCAACAAGAGCAACACTAGGAGTAAGATTCCAATCAGCTAATGCAGATTTGAATTTGTCTTTAGAATTCTTTATCACTGCCATATTAGTAACCTCTGCTCCTGTACCGCCTGTAGTTGGTACTGCAATGATTGGAAGGACTTTTTTACCATCGATACGCTTTTTGCCTATCCTATAATCCCAAACACCTCCTTCATGCGTGGTTCCAACCGCAATAGCTTTTGCTGTATCAATGGTTGATCCCCCTCCTACTCCTAAGATTACCTCTACTTTATTTTCATTTGCAATCTCAGAACCTTTATCTACACATTCATCGGTGGGTTCGGGAATAGCACCATCATAATGAATTGTTTCTACTCCTTCTTCTTGACATAACTGATTTACCTTTACAAATAAATCTTTCATCGCAGGAAAAGGTTTAACTGTAACTAATAAACACTTTACACCATTTCTTTTTACAATTCTTCCAAGTTCATTAATACGCCCCCATCCAAACTGAATTCGAGTGGGATTGTAATAATTAAAATTTCTCATAATTCGTCATCACATCTCTATAAAATTATTTCTTTAAATAAAATGTTATATATTAATTTAACATAATTTTATGTAATCTAATTATATATGGGGGGATTTATAATGAGAAATCAAACAAAAAAAATTATTATAGCTTTAGTGATAATTACTGCATTTTTAAGTGTCAAGAATTATATAACATTCAATAATCAAGTAAATACGAAAGAAGTAAAGGAGAACCACCAGAAAGATAATTTTGGAAATTTAAAGAAATCGGGATTTTGGCCGAATTGTTCCCGTATCCATATTAAAAATGATAATTGGTCAGAGAGCTCCATTGATTGGATTCAAGTTAATTCTGGAACTCAAAATGATCCTCATATCATAGAGAATGTCACTATTGACGCTGGTGGGTTGGGATCTGCGATATTAATAGAGAATTCAAGTGCTTTTTTTATAATTAGGAATTGTACATTGACAAATTCAGGATCTGGGAATAATGCTGGAATATTTTTGAATCATACATCTAATGGATATTTGGTGGACAACAACTGCTCTAATAATAATTATAATGGAATATGTTTGCATGATAAATGTAATAATAATATACTCTTGAATAATACTGCAAATAACAATGATAATCATGGAATAATATTAGAAATCAATTGTACTGATAATACCATCTTGGGAAATATAGCAAGTTATAACACGGCACGTGGGATAGTTTTAGCTCAACATTGTAATAATAATTCGATTTTGGAAAACGAAGTCAAGAATAACGACGATAGGGGAATGGTTTTATCCGGCCAATCTAATAATAACACAATTTCGGGAAATATAGTTAATGACAATAATTTTGGGATCTCAATATCGTCTAATAGCAATAATAATACAATTTCGGGAAACACTGCAAATGATAATTATTATGTGGGGATTTATCTTTATAGATGCAAATACAATACCATAATTCGAAATAGTGTTGATAACAATCGCTGGTGGGGAATAGCTTTTGATGAATATTGCTACAATAATACAATTTCCGGAAATACCGCTACTAATCAGGATTATGGGATATATATTACCTATTACTGCGATAATAACACAGTTTTCGGAAATACCGCTACCAATAATGGATATGGGATATATATTTATTATTATTGCGATAATAATATTGTTTTGAATAATATCTTTGAGAATAATTCGATATATGGGATTAGAATACGTTATTATTCAAACAACAACACTGCTTTAGAAAACATAGTAAACAATAATGTCTATGGATTAGAAGTCTATTATGATTGCGATGATAATAACATTTTAAATAATACAATTAATAACAACGAAGAATCAGGTATACATTTACAATATGAATCCTATAATAATATTATTTCGGGAAATAAAGTAAATAACAACCAAAAATCTGGAATATTTATAGAGGGGAGAGATTGTGATAATACAACAATTATAGGAAATACTCTAAACAATAATTATTATGGGATATATTTAGTAAATGTCTATAGAATAGAATTATCAGATAACAACATGAATGGATGTGGCTTGATGGTCGATGGTTCAATTGATCAATTATCTTCACTTATGATTTATCCAAACAATACTGTAAATGAAAGATCTATTTATTATTATGTAAATAAAAGTGGGTTAAGTGCACTCAATTTTACAGGAGGCGGACAAATCTTATTATTCTATTGTAATAATTCAGTCATATCGAACTTAAATACATCTCACACATCAAATGGTATCTATTTATATCGTACTAATAATGTGACTATCTCACATAATGTTATAAATAGCAATTCAGAAGACGGGATTTATCTATATGATAGTCATAATGTGACCATCTCGAATAATGTCATAAATAATAATTCACAATATGGAGTGTATTTAGTTGAGAATTGCGACAAGAACACCATACTGGAAAATTATGTATATTATAACTTAAATTGGGCAATCTCTATATCTTCTGCTAATTGTGATAATAATACTATCGAAAGAAATGTATTAGTTAGCAATAATGGAAAATTTATTGAGGACTTGGGAAACAATACAATAATTAAACTACAATATATTTCTAATATGCCTCCTAGTATTCTCATCGAAGTAATTGCTGAATCGTTCACAACTACAGAATTTACTGTTATCATTAAGATCTCCTGTGAAATTATAGGTCTTACAATTTCTGACCCTTATTTTCAGATGTGGTGGAATGGAAACAAAGTAGCTCCAAATAACATTGCGGAACTTGGAAATGGACTATATAATATATCATTAACTCCGATAATTATAAATCCAGGTGAAGCTCCAATCTTATTAAATATGACAATCTCAGCACCTTATCATTTGGAAACATATTTCGAAATGTTCATTGCTGTAGAACCATCTGAAATAGTTAAATTTTTACAAGTGGAAATAACTGAACATTTTTATTCAACTCAACACTTTAATTTCACGTTTTTTATATTCAATGAATTTAATCAAGGAATAGATTCAGCAACAATTCAGATGTGGTGGAATGGAATTGATGTATCTGCTGATATTGAAAATCTTGGAAATGGATACTATTTTGTATCATTAGATGCAATACCTGTAGTTCCTGGAGAGGATCCAATCCTACTTAAAATGATCATTTCTATTTCAGGATATGAGGATAAATATTTTGAAACATTTATTGCGGTAGATCCAGCTTCACTTTTAAAAGGAGGAGGAAGACCAACTGAGGGATTTCCTTTAGCCTTAACTATCACCATTTCAACAATAATTGCAGCAGCAATTATAGGGTTAATAAGTATATATTGGTTGAGGAAGAGAAGGATAAAATCTCAATAAAATCTTAAAATTTATTTTTTTTTAAAATTCTTCTTATTTTGGGGGATAATTCAAGAATCTCAGCAACAATCACAAATTCTACAATATAATTTTCTCTCATATTATGAATAAAAGTAATATTTTATCAAAATCACACTCTCTTTAATAATATTGATGTTAAATTATTACCAAATCCTCCAAAATTGCATGTAATTCCAGTTTCAGCACCATCAACTTGTCTTTTTTCAGAATCACCTCTTAAATGCCATACTAGTTTTACAACTTGTATGTCACCAATTGTTCCTAAAGCACGTCTCTGATTTCAAACCTCCGAGGGAAAATCAATATTACTAGAACAAAATAATTATTATTTGATGATCATGATCATGAAGATTATCACTTAATATAGAAAGAAAAAATAAAAAGTTGATAGTAGGTTTTTATCCAAGGATAAAAGCAAATAATAGTATTATGAAATTTAGGTTTAATACAAGTATCAACACAATCGTCCAGACTATTGTGTAAACGATCATTTTAATTTTATTCACTCTATCAGTTGGATCTATCGAAAACTTTATGATCTGTGGACCGATGAATAAAGGAAGGATATGAATAAAGAGTAAGATTGAAAACCAAAAGTAAAATTCTAGGTATTCTGATTCTCCTGGACCATGGGCAAATGGCAGCAACGAAATATATTGAATTATTTCCATCCAAACAATCAATCCCATCATTAATGCGATATAATAAACACGATAAATTCTGGTTCCTAGAAAGCCTCGAGCCACCCTCATAGCTTGTTCTTTATTTTGCTGACCCGATTTTAAAAATTTTGAAAATCTCACCAATTCATAAATTTCAAATCCTACTTTGATAATCGGAGAAAATAAAAATAGAATATACATCCATATAAACATCGGATATTTTAATATAGTTAATGCTTCAAGATTCGCCCATATTGAAAATAGCACAACTATAATAATAATATCGAATAGTAAGATGATTGAAAATGTTGTTATATATGTTATTTTAAATGGTTTTAATTCACTTTGTTTAATATTATCCTTTATTTCTATAATTCTTCACCTATTTTTGTTTAGAAAATTTATGTTTAAAACAAATTATGTTTAGTGATCTATTTAAAATCACAAGGAAGGATTTTTTACAATCGGACATTAATTACTAATTTCTTTTTTTTAAAATGAAACCAATATAATACTTAAATCATTTTCTAAAAACGATTTATCATTATGACAAATTCTCTGCTCTCTGATAAAACAATAATAATTAAGAAAATATTGAAAGTCAAGAAATAATAAAAAAAAAGTTATTTTGGATTAAAATATTTCACACGTTTGCGCTTTATGAATAGTATCAATGATAAAACGGAAATAATAATCCATAAGAAATGGACATTTCCAAATGGAATACTAGGTTCAGTCCAGGGAAAATGACCATCTGAAGTAATATGTTGAGCTCTGATATCACTAGCCAAATTTATGTCATGTCTCCAAGTTATATATGCTCCACCAAAACCATCATTACATATCTGTGGAAAGGGATCCCGAAGGTCTGAAGCATAAATGCAAATAGGTACGCCATTTGATTGCCATAAAATATTTCCACCAGAAGTAACTTTTTGAACATAAATATCTATTGTATGTGTATTATAGTTATAGATTTGCCATGTTATAATTGCTCCTCCCTGATTACTACATATTTGGGGATATTCACAGTTATTTTCTCCGTATTCACCTGAATATAAAGTTGTGCCATTTATGCCCCACAATCGATTTCCGTTGGAATCTATCCTTTGTGCACCTATGGTTGGAGTTATGTCCACATAAGTATCAAAGCCAAATACAGCACCATTTTGTCCATCTGGTTGAATAGAGATATCCCATCCATTAAATTCAGATATACAGGAACCATTATTGTCCCATAAGCAATTACCATCAGAATCTACTCGTTGTGCATATAAACCATTTCTTGAATCTTCCCACGTGATTATTGCACCTCCAGCATTATCACTACATATTTTAGGATAAGCTTGAGAATCTGTTGTTGTACAGATTGCTACACCATTAGTATCCCACATTAAGTTACCATTTGAATCTATTCTTTGAGCATAAATATCTTGATAGTTCATATTATAATGTCTTGAATCTTCCCAACTGATGATAGCTCCACCAAAACCATCACTACATATCATGGGTTCACTGGCATTAATTGAGCGTACAGTTATACCGCTACTACCCCATAATAAATCACCATTCATATCAATCCGCTGAGCTTGTATACTATTATTGTCTTCATTAAACCATGTTACAATTGCTCCACCTGTCTCATCGGAACATAAATGAGGAGTAAATAAATTGAAAGTATCTGAGAACAATATCAAGGCACCGCTCGGATTCCATACTATATTTCCATTTGAATCAATTCTTTGAGCGTATATTGCACTTTCAGTAACAAGTACTACTTGATTCCATGTCATTATAACTCCTCCCATCCCATCGCTGCATGTCTCTAAATTAAGATTTTCCTTTGTAGAGTTAAAGATCATAATGCCATTTGTTTGCCAATCAGCGTTACCATCTAGATCGATTTTTTGTGCATAGAGATCGGTATCTGAACCACTTCTATGATCACACCATATAATAATAGCATTTCCAGCTCCACTACTACATATTTTAGGATTCCACTGAGATCCATTATAATCACAAATAGCAATTCCACAATCACTTGATGAACTTTTTACGGTTCTTATGTCATTATCTCCTGAAATTTGGCTTTTTGAACGGCCATTAATAACAACAGAAGATTGTAGAATAATTAAGAATAAAACAACGCTCAATAGTAAAATAATTAATCTCTTTTTCAATTATCTCACCTTTACAAATTTTATGTTTGTTATAAATGGAGTTGAACTCTATATATAAAACTATAAGGAAGGATTTTTTACAAAAGAAAAAAAATAAAAATAATTTTAATATTTTAAAATTAGGGTGCCTTTCGTCGTCTTCTCATGAATAACGCAACTGCAATACCAATCACTGCCCCTCCACCTATGACAGTCGAAACAATAAGTATTAGTTCGAAAGGAATTACTCCACTTGGAATTTCTTCCTTTACTGTCATAACTACTGTATGATCATTTGAATTTCCGCAACCGTCTGTGATATTGATGGTATAAAGATAAGTTCCTGCAGATAGACCATTGGGAACATTATATGTGATAACCACTCCGCTTAACCATGTAGTTGGAGGAACTACAATACCAAACCCTTGAAGTTCAATGGTATAGGCCCTAGGAGTTAAATCTGTTGCAGTCCATGAAATACTTATTCCAGTGTAGCCATAATCAACAGTGAAATCGCTCGGTGTATCTGTAAAAATCGGATCTGTCGTATCTTTTAGAACTTGGACTTCTATAAAACTCTTTAAGCCACCAGTATCATTTGCGTAGAATCTTATAATCACTAAACCATCTCCTTTCTTATCCCATTCTAGTTGATCTATTGTCCCAATTAATCCAGAAAATGTAATATTTGTAACACCACCGTCTAAGGAATACCATGTAGAATGTAGGTTAAGTTCTTTAACAGTTATTTCAAAATTTGGGGCGATACTCCCAAAAATTTCATTTTGACAAGGAGAGATGATTTCAATCTCAGGATAAATTGTAACTAAGAAATGCCTAATATTAGAGTGAACTATAGTTCCTAATGAATTATTACCAAAAATTTTAATTGAATGAGGTCCATTTTCAGGTAATGGGAAAGTACAATTTCCTAAGATGGTTCTATAAGCTTGGCCATCAAGTGAATACCCAATCCAATCTAAAACAGTGTTATTTTCAAAACTCAGCAATAGTCCTTCATTTAAGTTATCTCCGATGTTGTAATTTGGATCCCAAGAATACCCAACCGCATCTAAATAATAATGAAAATTAGTTGCATCGACTCCAGAAAATAGAATAAATGTTTCAATTTTATCGATTTTATTGCTAAAAGGGAGGTTATTTGACTTTATTCCATCAATAGTGAGATAATATTCATTTTTTCCTAATCCTAAATACCCTCCATTACCACATTCAAAATCAATTCTTACATGCATCCATCTATTATTTTGCGGCGCTGCCACATTCGGGACATCATTCCATGTTGAACCATTATAATACTGCCATTTGGAGGATTCTACCATGATATCAAATGATTGACTTGAGGTCGAATTCCGAGCAGCAATCCTTGTTCTTTGAGTTATATCCGTAGTATAAAACCAAAATTCTATTGTTCCACTAGTTTTATTCTCATTAAAAGTTTGGGTAAGACTCACTTGTCCACCACTTGTTTGATCGTAAAACTCAACAACTTTATTGTGAGTTTCCATTGATGCAATAACCTGAGGGACAGGATTAATACTAGATACCCAATAATGCCAACCTTCTGGTACATCTCCATTATTATCATTTTCAAATCCATAGGTCGCTGGATAATACCCACTCATTGGTCCTGTAAATACTCCGCTTTCTGGAGTTATTAATTCAATTGGATAATCAATAATGAAATGTCTTATTTCAGATTGACATTCCATGCCATAGGAACTATTTCCAAATACTTGAATTGTATGAGTCCCATTTTCGGGCAATGGAATAGTTGTATTCCCTAATATTGTTACATTATTTTGACTATCTAACGAATATTCCCACCAATCTGAGTTTATATTGGATTCATAGCTAAGTAATAATCCTTCATAGAGATTATCTCCAATATTGTAATTTGGATCCCAAGAATACCCAACCGCATCTATATAAAAATGAAAATTAGTTGCATCGACTCCAGAAAATAGAATAAATATTTCAATTTTATCCATTTTATTGCTAAAAGGGAGGTTATTTGACTTTATTCCATCAATAGTGAGATAATATTCATCATTTCCTAATCCTAAATACCCTCCATTACCACATTCAAAATCAATCCTTACATGCATCCATCTATTATTTTGCGGCGCTGCCACATTCGGAACATCATTCCATGTTGAACCATTATAATACTGCCATTTGGAGGATTCTACCCTGATATCAAATGATTGACTTGAGGTCGAATTCCGAGCAGCAATCCTTGTTCTTTGAGTTATATCCGTGGTATAAAACCAAAATTCTATTGTTCCACTAGTTTTATTCTCATTGAAAGTTTGAGTAAGACTCACTTGTCCACCACTTGTTTGATCGTAAAACTCAACAACTTTATTGTGAGTTTCCATTGATGCAATAACCTGAGGGACAGGATTATTCATAGATACCCAATAATTCCAACCTTTTGGTACATCTCCATTATTATCATTCTCAAATCCATAGTTCGCTGGATAATATCCACTCATCGGTGCGGTATAGGTTATATTTTCTGGTGTAATTATGTTAATCCTTGGTAATATAGTAAATTTCACCAAAACCATATCATATGATCCTGCTCCAAAACTACTTGTGATACCCACTAGATATACATTATCTGCTGAATCCACTGCCACTCCCGTACCTTCATCCAAACTACTTCCGCCCCACGTACAATTCCATTGCTGCACACCCAAACTGTTATATTTCGCCAGAACCATATCACCTGATCCCGCCCCGAAATTATATGTGTAACCCGCAAGATATACATTATCTGCTGAATCCACTGCCACTCCAGTACCTTCATCAATACTACTCCCGCCCCATGTGCGATTCCATTGCTGCACACCTAAACTGTTATATTTCGCCAGAACCATATCATAATAGCCTGCTCCAAAACTAAGTGTGTAACCAACTAGATATACATTATCTGCTGAATCCACTGCCACTCCCGTACCTTCATCCAAACTACTTCCGCCCCACGTACAATTCCATTGCTGCACACCCAAACTGTTATATTTCGCCAGAACCATATCACCTGATCCCGCCCCGAAATTATATGTGTAACCCGCAAGATATACATTATCTGCTGAATCCACTGCCACTCCAGTACCTTCATCAATACTACTCCCGCCCCATGTGCGATTCCATTGCTGCACACCTAAACTGTTATATTTCGCCAGAACCATATCATAATAGCCTGCTCCAAAGCTATATGTGTAACCCACTAGATATACATTATCTGTTGAATCCACTGCCACTCCCGTGCCCATATCCGAACTACTCCCGCCCCATGTGCAATTCCATTGCTGCACACCCAAACTGTTATATTTCGCCAGAACCATATCACCTGATCCCGCCCCGAAACTTTCTGTGTAACCCGCAAGATATACATTATCTGCTGAATCCACTGCCACTCCCATACCTTCATCATAATTACTCCCGCCCCATGTGCGATTCCATTGCTGCACACCCAAACTGTTATATTTCGTCAGAATCATATCATCTGATCCTGCTCCAAAACTATATGTGTAACCTGCAAGATATACATTATCTGCTGAATCCACTGCCACTCCCATACCTTCATCATAATTACTCCCGCCCCATGTACGATTCCACTCCTGTGTATGTGAATTACTAGTAGATAGATAGTTTCTCACATTTCTATTCTCCTTATTATTTTTGTTAACAATGGAATGTTTAACGTTTCTTTGATTACCTAATAAACTTGAGACTATGATTAGTGATATGACTAATGTTGTTATTAACAAGATTTTTTTGTTTTTTCGCATTTTTATCATCTTTTTTATACAATATTGTAGTTATGAGATAATTCTTTGAACTATATATTTAAAACCACAAGGAAGGATTTTTTACAAAAATATCTATTAATTCATTTTTCGATATGAAATATAAAAAATAAGAATTTAAGTTTAGTTTGGCTTTCTATTTCTTCTTACTAATAGTAAACCGCCAAAGTTTATGATTTACTTTTTTCAATATTTATTAAAAAAAAGATAATTTAAAATTTTATTAACTTCTCGCTTTTTTTCTTCTTTTAATTAGCCATATACTCATTATTCCTATAATAGCTCCAGCACTTGCAACAGAAATAGTTATAATTAAAGTTAAATCTCCAGGAGGACTAACACCTCCTTCTTGGAGTAAATCAGGATCTACTGAGATATACGTTTCAAAATATGCATCCTCATATCCACTAGCAGAAGCAATCATAGTTAATAAGATTGAATCTTCTCCAGGATCAACTGTTATTGGGTCTAAAGAGATTAAATATAATCCACCCCCTATATTTTGAATATCACTAGAAACATCTGTTCCATGCCACCACATCTGAATCGTAGCACTGTCAATGGATGTTCCTTCTTCATCTGATATAGAGAAAGTAAAGTTAAAGTGATTTTTAGAAAAGATTTGCTCTTGTAATTCAATAAGTAAGGTAAGAAGTGCTGGTTCGAAGAATTCTGTGTAAAATTTGATTGCAATGCTCTCATAACTTTCACCTTCACTCCAATTTTTAGATATTGACTGTTTAGTTGCCCAAATTGGAATATTATTATCATTATTATATAAAAAGATTCGGTCAGGGGCTTGAAGCATATTGTCAATATAGAGCTCCTCAAGATAAACCCCTTTTAATTGAACCTCTTTCCAATTGATGATAAGATCTCTATACCAGAATCCCAGATCGTAGAGATATTCACCATAACAATCATAGTAAGGGATTGTATCTTCAAAGATAAATTCTCCAATATTAATATGGAATGCAAACACCAGACTAGCATTATACTCCCAACCCACGTCCCAGCTTTCTAACGACAAATAAGATAAATTAATATAAGCAAATGAATCTATTGTATTATATAGCAACGTTTGGTCAATCTCAGTAAAAGTATACTGCCAGTAATTTGGATTTCTAGTTGTAGGATCACCACTGATTTCCAGATCGCATCCAGTATAAGGAATAAAGGAGTAATAACGAATTTTTAGATATTCCATATGAACTACGATAAATTTATACGCTTCATAATAATCTGAGGTTGATCCTTCATAGAAATTAGTTTTAAGTGTGAAGTAGTTTTTATTTTCAGTTAACTCTAATCTATTATCCCAACCATGTTTAATACTAAGGTGCCCTGTAGAAGAGAAAAAATAATTCTGATCCATATCTATGTCATCACCATAAAATTGTTCACTGAGGTAAACATCAGAATTACGATGTAGTTCTCCCGAAGCTTTATTCCAACGAAATGTATAATCGAAACTGTTAAATTCATTGAGACCTAAATGACTAGCTGCAACATATCCCATGACATTTTCTAACGCATATGACCAAAAACGGTAGGTTATTACTGGATTTCCATAGGTTCCATTCCATCCTAATACTTCAGAACTATATCTATTAATATCAGTTAAATTAGTAAAATATGAATCATCAAGAGTATAATAAAACAAACCAACATTCCCACTAACTGCTACTACTCCTGGTATCTCTGATAATTGTATACCTGTTTGAAAAAGTGGGTTAACTTGTTTAATAATAGGGTTAATAATATGAATTGCATAATTTTGACCTTCTGCAGTTCTTGCCATTATATCCATTTGAAATAAAACATATTGTGCCACAGCTATTACATCAAGATTACCCAGAAAAGCTTCTCCCTCAAGACAAAAAATTATAGAAACAGATTCAAGATCCCAGTTCCAATCCCATTCTAGTTCTCCAGTTTTATTCATTCTAGAGTTGCGTATTTCAGATCCAACAAAAATTGCACCATCAGCTGAACAAGGTACTGCGACACCTGGAACTATTACAGATTTCCAAACCTCAATCACTTCCGTGGTAATATCTTCATCATGAAGTTTTGAAATATCTCCAGTTTCCCATGTCATATCAGTTACTCCACTTATGTATGTTCTTTCATACCCACTTAAATATTGAACATTATCTATTCCAGGATCAACAGTATATTGAACTGAAGATATTTGCGCTTCCACATCTGATATGTATTGATGATCACCATAATCTAAATTGATTCTCTCTTCATCAATATAAGCAAAATTTTCTTTCAAAGTCTCGTCTTTAGCATAGTATTTTGGGTATACATTTAGATTGGCATCACTATAATTGTAATTTGGAATTTTATATAGCTTATCCTCCTCAGATAATTCAACCATGTCATCTGGGTTATCAACTGTGTTATCAGTGTTAGTTCCCTTAGAAATTGAACCATCTCCTACCAATGATAGTTCCATAGTTCCATTATTGCCATCAATAATAACAGGATTAGCATTATTAAATTGACTTTGAGCGTATGATGGAGTAAGGAAAGTAAAACTAACTAATATAAGTAATCCAAATATAGCTAATTTAAATTGAAAATTTCTAGATTTTTTCATTAGAAACGCCTTTTTTTTAAGATATTTGATTATTATAAATTAGATCTATTTATCAATATAAAATCACAAGGAAGGATCTTTGACATAATTGTCTTTAAATCAAACCAATTTTTTTAATATCTTTCATTTCTATCGGGAGTTGATATATTTACTGGTTTTTGTTTTTTAATGTTCTATTTTCAATCTTAATTGGTCTATTTGTTGATCTACAATTATCAAATGTAACACTTGCAGATTTAACATCACCAAATGGGGGAATCAGTCTTTATACTACAGAAGGAGGAAATTTCGTGGCTACAATTATAATTCTAATTGGATTCCTTTAAAATCCCCTTCTTTTAAATATGTCTAAAAATTTATGTTCAATTTTTAAAAGTTAAATCGTTTTTTTTTTTGAATTTTTTTTTTAAACAATGATTAATAGACAACTCTAACTATTTTGAGATAGATTTAAATTCTTTCTGCTAAAATTGATATAATATTGTTCCCAAATCCTCCAAAATTACATGTAATGCCCACATTAGCCCCATTAACTTGTCTTTTTCCTGCTTCTCCTCGTAATTGCCATACTAGTTCTACGACTTGCGCTACCCCAGTTGCTCCAAGCGGGTGCCCTCTGGCTTTCAGTCCTCCCGATGGATTAATTGGAATCTTTCCACCTATTTCGGTTAAACCTTCATGTGCAGCTTTCGCACCTTCTCCCTTTTTGAAGAAACCAATATCTTCACTTTGAACAGCTTCAAGAATTTCAAATGCATCATGAAGTTCAGCAACATCTATATCACTTGGTTTTTTATTGGCCATATTGTATGCTTGTTTTGAACATAATCTAAGAGCTTTTAGGGTTGTAATGTCTTCACGTTCAATAATTGCATGTGTATCCGTAGCTTGACCAATACCTGATATTAAAATGGGAGTATCAGAATACTTATTGGCAATATCTGCATTGCATAAAACCAAAGCTGCAGCTCCATCTGAAATAGGACAAACATGGAAAAGCCTTAATGGATCAGCGATAATTGGGTTAACTTTGACATCATCTAAAAATTCATAAACGCTATTCCAATTCCCTTTTCCTTTATTTATCGCACTTTTCATGAAATCATTAATAGATCTTTGAAAATGAGCATTAGGATTAAGAGCTCCATTTTTGTGATTTTTTATGGCAATTTCCGATATCCATTCTAATTTAGCATTATATTTTTCTAAGTAACTTCTAGTTAACAACCCCCCTAAAGAAGGTAATGATACACCATGTGAACGCTCTGCTTGCGGATGGGTTATTGTAGCAACTATTGAAGTCACATATCCTGGAATATCAATATGAGTCATCTTCTCTCCCCCAACAACTAAAACTAAATCACTCATACCTGATGCTATAGCTTGAAATCCTGCTTTAATAGCTGACCCTCCACTTGCAGGTCCATTTTCAATATGATCTGCTGCTGCTGGTAATAAGCTAATTCTGTCAACTAAAGCGCTTGCAACTCCTGTAATGTGATTGAATTCTCCCGGGCACATAACTCCAACATAAACAGAATCAAAATCTTTCTCAGTTGTATTTGAATCTTCAAGAGCGTCTAATGATGCATCACAAAGTAAATCTAATAAATCCTTATTTTTTAAAACTCCAAATTTAGTGTGACCAACCCCAATTATTGCAACTTCATTCATTTTAATGCATCCCTTTCCGGTTACGTTGTAATAAAATATTTTAATATTTCATTTAATAAATAAATGACCTACCAGAATTTAATAAAGATTATATGCCGTGAATCTCAGAATTTTAATAAGTAATGAGTCAGAGGAAAGAAGAGAAAGATAAGAAACATATAAGTTTTACTTCTTAATTTAGTAGTTTTAAAAGAGTCAGTGTATAAATCTATGGCTGACTCTGTTAATTCGTAATTTTTTAAATTAAAGATAAATGCATTTGTTAAAGAATATGATTTATTGTCAATTAAGTAATTTTCTTATGTAAAAAATTAGTTAATATAAAACAATTTTAAGAAATAGATTTAAATTAAATTAATCTGATTGTTCAAATAGATTGTGATTATAACACTAAGGAGGGGAATAGATTGAATATAATTGCGCTTTATAGTTTGATGGCATTAACTATTATTAGAATAATAGCATTAGGAGTTTCTACTGATTTCTTTTATTTTAATAGAAAAAGAGGGTTTATCTTCTTCATTATTGGGTGGATTAGTTGGGCAATTGCTAGTTTATTACTAATAATAGGGGCGTTATATTACAATGCATTTTTTTTAGAAGACTTTATATTTATTAATTCAATATTTGCGGCATTAGCTGGATTTTATTTATTATTAGGCGTATTTTCTTATTTTATGGAAATAAAGCCTAAATTTATATTGCTAATTTCGCTATTAATAATTTTAATTCCTCTAGTCCTCTTACTTTTTTTCGGAAAAGCAATCGGCTCGATATTTGCCAGTACAGTTTTGATTATCTCTGTTGTAAGCATTTTTCTTATACTTGTGATTAAATTTGAACCCTTAAAGGAAAGACTTGGGAGTAGTATAAGATGGTATTACATAACAGGTTTATTTTTATCAATTTATCTCCCTCTTACATTTTATACCACTTTTCAGTTGGGCTCTGTAGGTATCTATACATCAAGCAATACAATTTTTTTAATGTTGTATTGGTTACCTGGTCTGATCTCAACAATTTTAATTGTTATTTTCTTAATCCATCTAGAATATAATATCAATTTTAAACAAAAGAATAAGTTAAAAGACTTATATTCTCATAATTTAGCAAATGTACTCCAAGCTTTGGATCTGGCAAATAAGTTAATCATCAATAAAGTCAATGCAAATAAAGATGAAAAGTTAATTGAAGTAATTGACATTTTTAATGAAAAAATAAAAGAAAGCTCAGATATCATAAATGAAATAAGAAAACTTTGATTTATCAATAGATTAAATGCAGCTTCTCTTTACTTTTTAATTAATAACTTTTTTGAACAATCTCCTTAACCCTCGAGACATGATAAAGTTATGAATTTGTCTAGCTCCTCCAATTATTTCTTGAATTCTAGATATATTCAAGAGGTCATGCATTAATGTATCTGAACATAGACCTGCCCCACCCATTAGATTAGCAGCTTCATAACAAATTTTTTGAGACAATTTAGCACAGCTATATTTATATTGACTTGCTGATGCCACCATAGAATCTGAGATATCTTTTGGTAAACTTCCTCCATATTTGAACATTTTATCATCATAGGATTCACAAAATTTTAATATTGCATGAGTCAATTGAGTTGTTTTCGCCCAGAGATCTGTTAGTAGAAATCCTACCCCTTGAAAAAGTAAAATTTCTTGATCAAATTGCTTTCTCATATTAGCATAAATAGTTGCATGTGCTAAGGCTCCCCAACTTTCTGCCACCCCTCGTAATGCAATAGCAATTCTTTCTGGAACTAATCCTTCAAAAAGATGATCTCTCCCTTTTCCGATTCCCCCTAATATATATTCTTTCGGTACTCTAAGATTAACCAGGTATTCTTTTCCGAGGTAGAGTTTAGGTACCCAAGGAATGTCGATTCTTAAACAATTCCATCCTTCCCAGGACGTGTTAATTAAGAATTGAGCCATTTTATTACCATTATTTTTCTCTGCGGTGGCATAGGCTACTGCCCACTTAGATTTTGGAGCATTGGTTTGATAAATTTTTTCTCCATTTAAGAGAAAACTACCATCACTTTGCTCTTCGCATAATGTTAGTTGATGTACTGCATCAGAACCTCGTTCTGGTTCTGTTATTAGAAGGCATCCTGGTGTTTGTCCCGTTACCAATTCCTTTAATGCTTGTAATCTTACAGGGACGTTTTCATGATGGTCATAGATTGGGTTAATTCCGATTACAGTAGCTCCAAAACTCATAGCTAATTGAGGGTCAAAAAAATCAAGAGCTAAAGTCCTCATAAAGTCCATTGCTAATCCATATTCTTGATAATTTTCACCAATCACTTCAAAGTCATGTTGACGAGTAATGTAACCTTCTTTCCCAAAAGCAGGATACCACTCATAGATATCTTCGTCAGGTCCATGAGTGATATGGTTGTCTCTTTCAAATCTTAAACAAAATTTTTGAACTTCATTGAGGAAGTTTAGTTGATCTTCAGAAAGAATAGATATCAGATTTTCATTGAGAAATTTGTATCTATACTTAAGATTTAATTTTTCAAGGATCTCATCCTTAATTGCTTGTGTTGTGAATTTAACCATTTTTAATCACTTTTCAGATATTTATTATTAATTCAACTTTAATAAATTTAAATTTTAAAAACAATAAAAATACAATAATAATAAGAAAAAGAGTCCTTTTCCCATAGGGTTCAATTTTGGCTTAATTTCTTTTTAAAGGCTTTGGTTAATAAAGGTACTACCTCACATAAATCTCCAACAATCCCATAATTTGCGATACTGAATATTGCAGCATTGGGATCCTTATTGATAGCAATTATTATATCACTACTCTTCATTCCAACCATATGTTGGATTGTCCCGCTTATTCCACATGCGATATAAATCTTGGGAGAGACAGTATTACCACTCTGTCCAACTTGTTGTGACTTTGGAATCCAGCCCAAGTCAACAGCTGCTCTACTTGCTCCCACAGCAGCATTTAAAACATTAGCTAAATTTTCGATTAACTTAAAATTTTCCTTACTTCCAACACCTCTTCCACCAGATACAATAGTATCAGCTTCACAGACTGGGATCCCACATTCAGCAGCCATCGCCTTAATTTCTTTTATTACTTTTACTTTTAAGCCTTGGAGATCTATCTTTACTGGTATTTCAATGATCTCTGTGCTATTATCATCTTCTTGAATTGGTGCTGGCTCCATTACATTAGGCCTAACAGTTGCCATTTGGGGCCTTGTCGAAGGGCAGATTATATCAGCCATGATATTACCCCCAAAGGCTGGCCTTGTTTGTAATAATAATCCATCTCGTATAGATAACCCAGTACAGTCAGCAGTAAGACCTAATTGAAGTGTTGCGGCAACTCTAGGTGCTAAATCTCTTCCATTTATAGTTGCTGGATATAATACTATATTTGGATTATATCTTGAAATTATCCCAGTGATTACAGACGAATAGGTTTCAGTGTGATAATACTTTAAAGCCTCATGCTCAGCAACATATATTTTTTTAGCACCACGTTTAGAAAAATCTTGTATAAATTTTTTTATTTGATCTCCTATGAGTATTACACATACTTTTTGATTCAATTCATTTGCAAGTCCCTTAGCTTTACCTAATAGTTCATATGAAACATTCCTAACATGCTTATCCTTTATTTCAGCAACAACCCACACATCTTGATACTTTGAGAGATCCACTTTTTCAACCTTTTTTCGTTGAATTGTAATTGCACCTACATTACATTTATCTACACATGCACCACATAGGGTACATTCATCTCCTATATTGGCAATTTCATCAACAATTATAATAGCACCGAAGGGACATGCTTTTTCACATAATCCACATCCAGTACATTTTTCTTTGTCCACATTGATCACATTAAATCACCTTATCTTTTGATAATAGTTCTATTAGTTTTTGAACAGAAGTTCCAGGTGTATCTTCCTCTAGAATAACCCCTTGTGGTCTTGCAGGTGGCGAATAAATTCTTATAACCTCTGTTAAAGACCCATTTAATCCATAATCCTCTTTCTTGCCTCCAAGATTATCAGCATTCCATGTAAAAAATGGTTTTTTATTAGCCTTCATTATACTCATCATAGGCGGGTTTGATGGCTCAAATGAAGATGGAGTGATTCCAGTTATAAGTACTGGAAGTCTTGCCTCCACAATTTCATATCCATCATCAGTTTGAACTTTAGCTGTTAATTTTTTTCCTTCTAATTTTTCAACATTCTCACAATAAGTTATCTGTGGAATCCCTAATTGAGCTGCAATTTCAGGACCAACTTGAGCTGTATCTCCATCTATTGCTTGTAAACCACAGAAAATAATATCAAAATCTCCAATTTTCTCTATACATTTGACAAGCGTATAGGATGTCGCCCAAGTATCTGCACCTGCAAATGCTTTATCAGTTAATAAGATCGCCTCATCTGCTCCCAAAGCCAGACATTTCAATAATGCCTTTTTAGCTTGAGGAGGTCCCATAGAAATGACAGTAATTTTATCATCTTCTTTTTTGATCTTAATTGCTTCTTCAAGTGCAAACTGATCAAAAGGATTCAAGATGCTTGGAACACCTTCTCGAATTAAAGTATTAGTTTCACTGTCAATCTTGACCTCAGTTGTATCTGGTACTTGTTTAACACATACTATGAATCTCATTATTTATCAAAACGAACTTGAAATTCTAAATTCATTCTCTATCTTTTAAGAGTTAAATAAAGATATTAAAAATATAAAAAAAAGTTAATTAATATTGTTTCTTACCGAGTATCTCTCTGGAAACAATCATCTTCATAACCTCTGAACTTCCTTCCGCAAGTGAAAATGATCTAACAGCTCGCCATGCAGCCTGGTCGAGGCATTCTCGAGAATATCCAAAAGCTCCTTGCCATTGCATTACATCATTTATTGCCTCACACGCCCATTGAGAACAAAACATTTTTCCCATTGCTACAATTTTGCTTGTTTCAAATCTGCTTACTTTTCCAGCTTGTTCTAAGTCAATGGTTTTTAATGCTTTGTACCCCCAATCTCTTAACATATTTAATTTTGTGTAATGTTCAGCTAATTTAAAGTTAATACCTTGATATTGTGCTAATGGTTTTCCAAATGATTTTCTTTCTTGGATATAATTCATTCCATTTTCTAACGACTTTAAACCCGCAGAAGCACATATAACAGTAATCAATGCTCTTGCATATTCATATCCTTCGTGTACTATATAAAATCCTTTATTTTCTTCACCAATAATATAATGTTTCGGTATCTTTACATTGTCAATTGAAAAACCTCCACAAGAAATACCTTCTCGTCCTAAATCAGCCACATAGGTGGGAGTAATACCTTCAGCTGTTAATGGTAAATAAAACATCGTCATACCTCTTGTTCCAAGACTGGGAGTTTGGTGTGCAATTGTAACATGACCACCACCATAAGTTGCAGCTTCTCTAACACCGCTGATGTACATTTTTTCACCATTAACAACAAATCCATCCCCATCAGGTTTTATGGTTGTTTTAGTAGCACCAACATCCGAACCAGCATCACTTTCAGTAGTTGCTATTCCAAGAAACCATTCTCCGGAGACAGTTTTCGGAAAAATTTCTTGTTTAGCTTCTTCTGTTCCGTATTTATTTAATAGAAAACCCCATGAGGCAGGGACTAAAAAATATACACAAGTAGATCCAGTACAATCTGCTTTAGCTAATTCCTCTGCTATAACACCAGCACTTACAGCGCTCAAGCCAGGACCTCCATATTTCTCATCCGCAGTACATGTCATAAGTCCTAATTCTGCCATTCCTTTAACGATTTCCCTAGGTATTTCTTTTGCCTCTTCCATTTTAAGTGCAATTGGAGCAATTTTACTCTGAGCAAATTCTCTTACACTTTCCTGAATCATTTCTTGTTCTTCAGTAAAATTTATACTCATTATTTTTCCCTTTTTAACGAAATTTTAATCGATTTTAGGATGTTAATCATTAAAAACTATAGTGAATTTAGTAAAATCGAATAATTCTTAAGTTTTATTATTCGAATATAATTAATTAAATGTCAAATTATAGTCATCTAAAAAGAATTTGCAAAGATTTATATTTGAAATGTCTGTGTGACTGGTAATGAAAATGGATACCGAAAGAACTATTACATTAAAAGATCAAATCAAAAGATTTGCTATAGAAAGCTTATATGGATTTAACACTATAATCTTAATTGGAATGGGCAGAAAATTGGGCATATTTGACTATTTTTATATAAAGGGTAAGAAAGTATCAATATCTGATTATACAGCTGTAAGATTCACACCTGATGAAATATCCGAAAATCTTGGTTTAGATAGAGAATATTTAGATGCATGGATTCATTTAGCGCTCGAATGTGATCTTCTTGAAATAGATGATCCTCAAAAAAAATGGTTAAGGACTTCTCCATATATTTATGAATTACTTATTGATTGCAACCATAAATCATACGTGGGAGGTACTCTTGGAGCCTTTTATAATATAGCCTTAATTCAAGATTTGATGTTAAATAATTTTAAGACAGGTAAAACGATAAATCTCCTTCAATTGCCTCCCGAGATTGTAAAAGAGTTACAAGAAAGAAGCAAGAGATTTGGTAATTTAATACATAGCCTATTTGCAAAAAATTATAAAGATTTCTGTGAGAAATTAAAAGAAAATGGCACGATTCTCGAGGTTGGATGTGGTTATGGATATAATCTTGAGACTTGGGCAAATGCATACAAAAAAGCACAATTCGTGGGAATTGATATTGACTCAATAGCTATTGAATCAACACAGGAGATGCTAGAACGAAATAATTGGAATCAAAGAGTTAAATTAATTAAAAGTAGCATTCATAAATATAAAGATAGTGTAAAAAAGAAGTTTGATTTAATCATTTTAAATCAAGTTTTTCACGAAATGAATCTTGATGAAGATTCCAGTATCGTGTTCTTTCAAGATTTATATGCTCTATTAAAAGATGAAGGGATTTTGCTTGTTGGTGAGACTATGGTTCCTGATACTTTTGCTCCTAAAAGTAGATTTCGCCTTTTTGATATTACTCATAAATTCTCTGAAGCGGGTTCCGCGCACTTTTATAATGAGAAAACTTTTAGAGAGTTTATCGAATCAACACAATTTACAAAAGCAGAATTTATAAAAGAAGGGGGAACTTATTTCTGGGTAGTTCAAAAGTAAAAAGATACTACAACTTCTTATAATACTATTTAATAATAATTTAGTAAAATAATAAAAAAATTGTGATAATTAAATGGAAGAGCTCGATTAAATATAAAAGAACTGCCTATTCATTGAGAAATCTTATTGGTATGATTGGTATATTTAATTGGAACATTAGCAAGAATTATGGAATCTGAACATGGAAATTATGTGGTTGAAACTGTTCCTTCTGGTGTGTATCAAGGTATAGTAATTATTTTAGAGAGAACCAAATAATAATTTCTATTAATTTCAATAAAAAGAGAAAAAAAAATTCTGATATTTTTATTACATTAAACTTTATATTTTGAAGTTAATGAAATCTTGTTATTACCAAATTATAATCCTTATAGAGAATTATTAGCCACAACAAGATTTGTTATCTGATTCTTTGGTTTCTTTTTCTATACTAGAAGAAGAACCACAGCAACTCGAAGATTTTACTATTTCACTTTGTTTTTCTTCAACTATTTTTTTTGTTTTATAGTCTTCCATATAATAGATCACTTCTTTTTGGTTATTAAAAGTCTTTTTGGGTTTTTTAAAAATTAATTTTGTTTGAATAATAATAATTAACTTCCGTATATAAAGGTTCCGGATGTTTCGATCCCGAACAATTATCTCAATATGATAGTACCTGAGACGCCTTACTAAATTTAAGCCATATTTTTAACAATTAAAAAATACTAAAAATTAGAATTATTTATAATCTTTTACCGCTTTAACCTTTATACTTTGAAGTGCTGGCAAGATTTTTTCCATATCTTCCAATGTAAAGCTATGTTCTCCACGAACTTCTATTTCTTCTTCTTTTAAATTTGCTTCTGAATAAGTAGTCTGTTCAATAACTTGAATATTTCTAAATCCCGCATTCCTAATTTTTTCTAAATATTTTTCTCTCAAAATTGCTCCAGCAACGCATCCAGCAATTGCATCAGGATTATTCCTAATATAATCAGGTAACTCTTTTCTTAAAACAATATCTGAAACAATAATTCTTCCATTTGGCTTCAAAACTCGAAATGCTTCTTTAAAGACCTTATCTTTATCAGTAGATAAGTTAATTACGCAATTTGAGATAATAACATCTATTTCATTATTTGCTGCTGGCAAATTTTCAATTTCTCCAAGTCTAAATTCAACATTATTGTAACCTCCTTTTAGAGCATTTCCTCGTGCTTTATCAATCATATCAGGAGTCATATCTACACCAATAACTCTTCCTTCAACTCCAACTTTATTTGCAGCCAAGAAACAATCAATTCCTGCTCCAGAACCAAGATCAAGGACAACTTCACCTTCTGTTAAATTTGCTGAAGCAGTAGGATTTCCACAACCTAATCCTAAGTCTGAACCTTCAGGAATATTTTTAAGTTCCTCTACTTTATATCCTATTTCAGTTGTACCACAACAAGATGACCGATCTGAGGACTCTTTAACTTTTGCATCATTAGTAGAAGAAGAACCACAACAGTTTGAAGTTCTTGCTACATTACCATATCTCTCTCTAACTATTTTTTTTATTTCATGATCTTCCATTTAATAAACCACTTCTCTTTAATTTTAATGTCATTTTTTTCTAATTTTTCTTTATATATTTATAGTTAATATCCATATATAAAGGTTCCGAACATTTCGGTCCCGAATGATCCAAAAATCACATTATATTATTTTTAAAAATGAAAAAATGGAGAATTAGCATTCCCCTACTTCATTAGGATCGAAAGAAGAAGATAATTTTTTAAGCAAAATGATAAGATGTTCAATTTCCTCAACTTTTAAGCCACCACAACAACTTTTTAATATAGTTTCGATTGGAGGCGTTTCATTCTCTATATTTTTCCCTTTATTTGTAAGAACAACTAATATACTTCGTCTATCTTTTGGATTTGCTTTACGGTTGACTAATTTATTCTTTTCCATTGTATCTACAATACCTGTTATAGTAGATTGTGAACAACAACATTCAGAGGCTAAATCCTTAAAAGGCTTACTGTCAGATTCCCATAGTTGCTGCAAGATAGAATATTGGGCGGGTGTTAAATTTTCGTCTTGAATTATTTTGCGTTGCAACTTCTCATATTTTTTATTTATCAGATTTATTAGATGGAAAACTTCATTAAAGTTAATGATCTTACAATCCTCTTTTTCGAAATTGTTTTCAGTCATTATTTAAAATCCGAATTATTTGGTAATGAATAATTTATAACCTAAATGTAACTATTTGCTTATTCCTTAATATTTTTTTCTTTTTTTCTTTAGAGGGTTTAATAAGTAAGTGTCTTGAGTTTAAATAAGAGTTTAAAAAAAAGAATTTGTGCTTTATTTTGGATTCTCATTTCTGATGATAGTTGCAGCTCCCATTCCTAATCCTACACACATCGAAGAAATAGCAAATTCTTTTTCTGATCTTTCCAATTGTTGGAGATTAGTACCAATTAACCTGCAGCCAGTTGCACCTGTTGGATGACCTAATGCGATAGCGCCTCCCCATGGATTAAATCTCTCGTCTTTCCAATCTAAGTCAAGTTCATAACAAGAAGCATAAACAACAGGGCTAAAAGCTTCATTAATTTCAATGAAATCCATATCATCTAATGTCATATTAGCTCTTTTTAAAACTTCAGGAATGGCATCTATTGGACCTGTGAGCATTAATACTGGATCAGTTCCGATTGCAATATAATTTACAATTGTAGCTCTTGGTTTTAACCCTAATTCTTCAGCTAGACTTCTAGTCATCCATAACTGAGCTGCTGCTCCATCACTAGTAGGACAGCTGTTACCTGCCGTAAGAAAGGCTTGACTTTTCCTACCAGTAATCGTTCTTAGGCTTGCTAATTTTTCCATTGAAGTCCCTGGTCTGGGAGTCTCATCATTTTTAGTTAATACAGAAAGATTCGAATCTTTTGCTACCTGATTTTTTTCATCTAAGGTTGGTTTTCCATTTTCATCAAGCTTAGGGCACCAGATCGGCTCTATTTCTTTTCCTCTCTCATCCCAAGTAGAACATGCCTTTTTATGCGAGTGTAATGATAGACTATCCATTTCATATCTAAAATCGTCTAAACTTAATCCTGATTTTTTCATCCAAACTTGACCCATAACATGAGCAGAGTTAATTTGCCCAGCAAATGAGGTTTTATGTTCTTTTAATTTTTGAGAGACGTATGGATGTGTTAAAATTTTTCCATTTGGAGCAATCATAACCTGCTTTCCTTGCTTTTCATCGAAAATATTAGCATCAGACATGATAGGATAGCGATTTTGTACTTCAACGCCACCACATATGACACAATCATTAATCCCAGATGCAATAGCTTGCCAAGCAGACATTATCGATTGAGCACCACTTGCACATTGACGATTTATAGAAAAACCAGGAACGTTAATGGGTAAATGAGCTGCTAATGCAGTAGTTCTCCCAATATCCAAAGCACAATCTCCAATTTGGCTATTACATGAGACGATAGAATCCCCAATAATTTTCGGATCGAAATCATTTCTTTCAATAATAGTTTGATAACAATGTACAACTAAATCATCACCTCTATGGAGCCCCACTGTTCCATTCCTTTTTCCGACTGGGGTTCTCACATAATCAATTAATACCGGCTCCCTTTTTGGATCTTTAAAATATTTCTCATATAAATTTATAGGTTCTGTCATTATTGTTCAATTTTAATGTAATTTTATGAAACTGAATGATTTTTTATTAATTAACGTTTTTAGAGAATGAATATATACTCATAATTTCAAAATTGTATAAAATTTTGAAGTCAATCAATTGAAAAGATTTTTTTAAAGAATCCATTGCTTAGGCAAGACTTTCCCTTCAAGATCATAATAAACATTATAATAGTTTTAGCTAGTGGAAAAGAAATTATATTATTTATCGTAAGAAAATAATTTATACTTTAGAATAATCTCTTTATATAGAATTATTTTTTTGGTATCACCTTATAAAGAAATAGATGGATAATATGCTGAAAGGAATCCATTTTTTGTTAACTTATACGTGCAACTACGAATGTGACCATTGTTTTCTCTACTGTAGTCCAAATTCTAAGGGTACCTTCACAATGGACCAAATTGAGCAGATACTCGATGAGGCTGATAAAATTGATTCAATAGAGTGGATTTATTTTGAGGGAGGGGAACCTTTTCTTTATTATCCCCTTATGATTGAAGGGATTAAAAAAGCGAAAGAAAAAGGTTATAAAGTGGGCATAGTGACAAATTCATATTGGGCTACTTGCCAAAGAGATGCAGAAATCTGGTTAAATCCTATTGCTGAATGCGGAATAAAAGATTTTACGGTAAGTGATGATAATTTTCATTATAGTAATCAAGAAGAAAATCTTTCTAAAATTGCAAGAAAATCCGCTAATACATTAGGTCTACCAGTAGGTTCTATAAGTATTGATGAACCTACAGTGGAATATGGAATTGATAAAGAGCATAAAAAGGGAAGTCCTGTGATCGGAGGGGGAGCAATGTTTCGAGGAAGAGCTATCGAAAAATTAACTATTGATTTGCCGAAGAGATTCTGGCAAGATTTGAATAAATGTCCATATGAAGATTTAGAGGGCCTTGGAAGAATTCATGTTGACTCATTTGGAAACGCCCAGATTTGCCAGGGATTGAGTATAGGAAATTTCTGGGCAAAGAATCTTTCTGATTTAATCAAAAACTATCATCCTAGTTCACATCCTATTATTGGTCCATTAATCCAAGGTGGACCTGCTGAATTAGTAAAGAAATTTAATATCCCACATGAGAATACCTATGTTGATGAATGTCATTTATGTTTCTTAGCCAGAAAAGCATTAATAGATAATTACCCCGAATATTTAGGACCAAGACAAGTTTATGGAATGTGATTTAAAACTATTTTTAATTTTAATTTTATCTAAATATTAAAGTATTAAAATTGAAATTTTGATAATTATAATATATCTCTAAATTTAATAAATTAAGATTAATATGAGCCGCACTAAACGTAAATTATTAAAACAAAAATTAGAAGAATCTAAAAAAGTATTAAATGAATTTATACAATCAGCAACAGATAGTATAACTATTTGGGATTCAAAGCTTAATTTAGTTGAAATTAATAAAACAGCTCTGGAACATTTAAACATATCTAGAGATAAGGTAATTGGAAAAAACATGACTGAGATGTTTCCTGGTTTTAAAGAAACAGGAAGATATGATGATTATTTAGAAATTATCAAGACTGGTACACCTAAGTGTTTTAAAAACATTAGAGCACCTGCTCATTTAGAAGAAAGATATTATAATATCACAGCATTCAAAGTAGCAGACGGAATAGGCGTCATTGGAAATGATATTACTGAAAGAGTTAAGATGGAAAAAGAGTTGAAGGAATCTGAGGCTAAATTTCGAACCGCTATTGAGAGTCTACCTTTTGATTTTTTTGCTATTGGTAAAGATGGTCGATATATTATGCAAAATTCTGTCTGTCGTGAAAATTGGGGAGACGTTATAGGAGAATTTCCGGAAAATGTAGCAACAGATGAAAGAATTCGCAGAATTTGGAAAGGTAATAATATAAAAGCATTTTCTGGAGAGACTGTAGAAGGTGAAGTATGGTTTGATATAAAAGGTCAAGAACGTTTCTTGTATAATATTATTTCCCCAATTAAGCAGAAAAATCAAGTGATTGGGATATTAGGAGTAAATATTGACATTACAGATTTAAAGAAAACTGAACACAAACTAAAAGAATCTGAAGAAAAGTATCGTAATTTAATTAATAATCTCACAGAGATAATTACTATTTTTGACTTAAATGGTATCTTTTTATATGTAAGTCCCCAAGTAAGGGACATTTTAGAATATTCACCAGAAGAAGTTATTGGTAGAAACGGTTTCGAGTTTATTCATCCTGAAGATATTAAACCTGCTCGTGAGATTCTTAGATATACTTTATTAAAAAAAAAACGCATTTACATTGAATTGAGGGTTTTAAATAAAAGAGGTGAGTATGTTTATGTATCAGTATCAGGTAGACTTTTTAATATTGATAGTGAAGATCGAATTTACGCTGTGGTAAGAGATATCACTGAGCGTAAAGTTTCAGAACAGAAAGTCATAGAGAGCGAAGAAAAGTTTCGATCTATTTTTGAACAAGCTGCCGTAGGAATTGCTCAACTTTCAACAATTGGAGAATTTCTAAATGTGAATCAACGTTTCTGCGATATAGTCGGTTATACTAAAGAAGAACTAGTAACTAAAAACTTTCAAGAAATTACCCATCCAAATGATCTTCAAGAAGATATAGAATTTTTAAAGAGAATGTTATCTGGTGAACTAAGAACATTATCAATAGAAAAACGATATATTAAGAAAGATGAATCAATTGTATGGGTTAATTTATATTTAGCAATATTATTTAAACAAAACGGGGAACCTAATTATCTTATTTCTGTCGCTGAAGATATAACTGCACGAAAGAAAGCAGAAGAGGCTTTAATTGAGTCTGAAGGAAAATTCAGAACTATAGCAGAACAAACATTTATGGGCATTTTAATCGTTCAAGATGATAAAGTTTCATATGTGAATAAAGCTTTGCTTAATATATTTGAATTTGATCAGGAGGAGGTTTTAAATTTCAATAAACAGGATCTAATTAATTTAATTCATCAAGATGATTTACAATATCTAAGAGAATATCGCCAAAAATTACGAGAAAATGAATTTGAAATTAAGCCATACTATTCATACAGAGTATTCACAAAATCAGGCAAATTGAGATGGATAGACCAATTTTCTAAGCCTATTATCTATGAGGGAAAACCAGCAGAACTGGTTACAATTATGGATACAACAGAAAAAAAGGATGCTGAACAAGAATTAATTAAATTGAATAATTTGAAATCAGAATTACTGAGAAGAACATCTCATGAATTGAAAACTCCCTTAGTTTCTATCAAAGGATATACAGATCTTCTATTAAGCCTTCACAAAGATAAACTTGATGATTACATTTTAGAGACTGTTAAGCAAATTAGAAATGGGTGCATACGATTGGAAAATTTAATTGGAGATATTTTAAGAACAGCACAATTAGAATCTGGTAAGATTGAATTAAAAAAGACTCAAGATGATCTATCCTTTTTGATAAAATTATCAGTAAAGGAATTAAGAGGCTTAGCACAACTAAGGAATCAAGAAATAAGATTGAATATTGATGATAATCTTATGACTTATTTTGAACAGGAACAGATTCATCAAGTAATAGGGAATCTTCTAAGCAATGCTATAAAATATACTCCCCCTTATGGAAAGATTGAGATTTTATCTGAAATAAAAGACAATTATATTATAATAGCTATTAGAGATGAGGGTATTGGATTTACTGAAGAAGAGAAGCAGAGGATATTCACACAGTTTGGAAAGATTGAACGATATGGTCAAGGATGGGATTTAGATATTGAAGGTTCGGGATTAGGACTATATATTTCAAAAAAAATAATTGAATTACACGATGGAAAAATATGGGTAGAATCTGAAGGCCGTAAAAAAGGTTCAACATTCTACTTTTCATTACCAATGATTCAATAATACTAATGTTAATTTTTCTTCAATTGATATCAATATATATTGCTGGTTTAAAGGGGATGGCTTTACTTACCTTATTTTGAGGATCAATATCAGAATCTATAATGATTTTTGAATTTGTCCTATTTTCAATATAACCTTTATACTCATTTAATAGTTGTTTTTCATGTAACTTAGGAATAGAAGTATTCCAACTACGTTTACTTATTTGATGTTTGATAAATGGAATTAATTCTTTAATCTTCATCAAATCAGGTTCTTTTTTCAATTCAGTAATAACAGCGTTAAAGTCACCTTTTTTATTTATAATTAGATTGTTCACACTATATTTCCAATCAATAGCAGTGTAGATATAAATAATTTCTGTATTTCGAGCTTTAACTAATTTTTTTATATTTAAGATATCATCAATAAGGTTTGAAACATAATTAAATTCAATCTCAAGTTCTTTATCAATAAATCTACTATCTAATTGACCCCAAACTGATTTTGAAACAAATCCCTGACTTCCTGAAATTTCCCATAACTCTTCAGACAGGTGAGGCATAGTTAAAGATATAATTTTAAGCCACTCTCTATAAATTATGCTAAATACAATTTCAAAATCATTATAATCCTCAACATGTTTTTGTAGATCTTGTATTAAATTAAATGCCTCATAGAAAGATAGCTGAAGATATTTCCGTAAATTGAAGTTTTTCAAAGCATCATCAGCATCTAAAAAATTCTGAGAGATTTTTGATAAAATTACACATGCATATTTTGATTGAATATCTTTGTAATGATAATCAAAATTTTTTACATTTTCAATATGTAGATGCATGAATTCATAAAATCTAGCAATATGATTTCTAACTGCTTGAATTTCTTTCTCTCTCCAGTCCATATTAATTCCTAAATCAGCTGTATGTGAAATATAAAATCTAAACAAATCTGCGGAGTATTTAGTCTTTATATCTCCAAGAGAAATTATGTTTCCTTTAGATTTTCCCATCTTTTGGCCCTCAATTAATACAGGTTCAATTAAAGTGATAACTTTTGGCCAATAATGTCTAGGAAATATGGCAACATGATGGAATATGTAAAAACTCAAATGATTTGAAATGTGCATTATTGCTGTGTGCCGATGATCAACTGGATACCAATACTGAAACTCTTCTTGCATCTTCTTTAATAATTTTTCATCAATACTCGTCTTTTTTACAATAGTGTTTATGGATCCTTTTTTTAAATATACAAAATCGAAGAATTCGGGAATTAATTGATTTGGTTTTATTCCATTAAGTTTGATATGGTGTACTATTGTGTAGAAACTCATATATATTGTTGAATCACTTAAGGATTCAATAATCCAATCCTTATCAAAAGGTAATTTTGTACCTAACCCTCGTTTTCTAGCACAAGGTCTTTTTTTCAACCAATGAAATACATTCTCAAAATTCATTCGATATTTTTTTGGAACTATTATCATATCACTTAAACAATCAAAGGCATTTTCCTTCCAATCACCAGCATCGAAATTCAAAAACCACTGATCTTTAAGAATAGTAACTATTATTTTCTCCCCACACCTACATTTGAGACTCTTGGTAACAGGAATGTAAATCTTATCTGCTTGGTTATTCGTTAAAAGTTCTTCAATTACAAGATTAACAGCTTCACTTACAGGTTTATTTACATATTGACCACAAATTTTATTTAAAATTCCATTGTAGAACTCGACCTTATAGTTCTCTGCGGTGGCTTTATCTAATTTCTCCTTATCAGCCTGAGATTTGACCTCAAATTTTTTACAATAAACTTTAGCAGGGTAATCCTGGAAATCATTTAGTTCTATGATTTGAATTGGTTTAATATCTTGAATTTCTTTCTTATCTAAATTAAATTTCTCTAACAACTCAGTACTTTTTTGTAAATCAAGTAAAGCTATATAATCAAAAGGTGCATGAGCGGGTACCGAATAGACCACTCCAGTTGCAGCGTCGGTATCAACAAAATATCCAGGTAAAATAGGCAAATCTTTAGAATTATCAAGGTTTTTAACTTTCTTTCCAATCAGTTTTTCACCTATAAAAGTTTCAAGGACTTTAACCGTTTTATTTTGATGTTCTAACTTTTTAGTTGCATCTTTTGAGATGAACCAAATTTCCCCATCTACATCCGCCTTTACATAATCTCCAATGGGATTGATCCATAGATTTGTTACTCCATATATCGTTTCTGGTCTTAATGTAGCGGGAACTAAGTATCCATCCTCGAAGGGAAACTTTATGCATATGAATTCGTTAATATCAAGGTTTAATTCATCGCCACTAGCTATATCGTCTTCACCTACAGCATTCATACATCTTGGACAATAAAGTATTGGATATTCTCCTTTTTCTAGATAATTCTTTTCTGCTAATTTAGAAAACTGCCATTCAATCAGTTTATTATAAATTTTATCGCCAGTTGTAAATTCTCTCCTCCAATCTATACTCATTCCAATTGATTTAAAATCTAATTTCATAGTATTAGAAAAATAGTTTACAATATTCCAAGGATCAGTAAAATTGTCAACTATTTCTCTTACTTTTTTAGGATCCTCTGTGTGTAAAGAAACATATTCCTTCATTCTAGCTATAATTTTTTTGTCTTTCCTCTTAATTGATGAAGAGATTGCTAAAACTGGAGTTCCTGTTATATGAAATGCCATAGGGTATAAAACATTATATCCCTTAGCACGGTAATAGCGTGCAAATATATCACCATTAACAAAACTTCTACCATGCCCGATATGAAGAGTTCCTGAAGCATACGGATAGGGTGAAGTAATAAAGATTTTAGCTTTAGAGCTATCTGGTTCTGCTTCAAAAATCTTTGCACTTTCCCATTTGTTTTGCCATTTTTTCTCAATTTCTAGAGCATTATACATATTATCACACTAATTTTATAATTTTTTATTTGTTGGTTATTAGAAAAAGCCCGCCTGTGATCTCTTTCAAGTAAAGTTCACTCCACGCGAAATAATCCGCCGAAAAATTAAAAGAAAAAGATTAAGCAGACTTATTCCGCTTCTAGTAATAACAATAACACAGCAAGCAAATCATCTAAATAAAATTCTTCTGTTACAGATGAATATGAAGCAGTGTTATTTGAAATCATTATATAGTAATCATGTGTTTTAATATAAAAATTTTTTCATCAAATCATTAAATATTAATCCTAACGAATTGAAAGAAGGATTAGTCTCATGGGCAAGTGAAATTGTTAATAAATTAACCTAAAGTATTAAATTGTTTTAAAAAGGAAGAATATCTTTTATCAAGATTCTTATACTTTTCAGGCTTTTAGAATTATCTGGTAAATCAATAAGAGGATTTCCATGTAAATCAAATTCACTGACAATATTATCCACGGGAATAGTCCCTATTAATGGAAGATTTAATTCCTTAAGCTTTTCAACCAGAAATTCTATATTTTCATTTGCTTTATTTATTATTACACCTATCCTTTTGTAATTTGTAAACTTTTTAGCATGGTTTTTAATTGAGTTTGCTGTTTCCAAACTTCTAAGTGATGAGTCAGTTATTATTAGAAGAATATCAATAGATGCAAAAACTTTTCGATTAATTTGCTCAAGTCCAGCTTCTGCATCTATTAAAATAAGATCAAAATCTTGAGAAATTGATTCTATTACTCTTCTTAATAGAATGTTTGAAGGGCAAAAACATCCAGGGCCCTCTGGTTGACCCATTGAAAAAATACAAAAATCTTTACTTTCAGCCATTCCTTCATATATATCAAAATCAATCTTTTCAGCTAGTTTTTGAGGATTTTGTTTCGCGATATGGGCGTTTTTAATGGCATCCAGCCTTAATTCTTCGAGAGTCTTTTTAGGTTTGATTTTTAGCATGTTACATAAGTGTGGATGAGTAGGATCTGCATCTATTAATAATAGCTTATAATTGTAATCTTTTGAAATAACTTTCGCGAGCAGAACTACTATTACGGTTTTCCCTACTCCTCCCTTACCTACAATAGCTACCTTAATAGGTCTGACAAGATTTTCTATTAATCTAACACCTCTCTCTTTTTTAAAACTTCCTTGATATTTTCGCACAAATCATAATAGGGACATTCTGCACATTCCCAATTAAAATTACAATCTATTCTTCTTTTCCATTCATTGACTTTTTCCTTCCATTTTAGGTTAAACACATCTTGAATGGAAGATGTCATATCAATCAAAGAATCTATAATATCTAATTCTGAACTTATCAATATTATTTCTATAGCTTTTATAAAATTTCCAAACCTAGCATTATAAAGATATAAAATTGCATTTGCTAAGAGTTCAAAGGAGATTTTATTAATCACATTATTACTAATACGACACCAAAATTTCCGCGGAATTGTCCGTATCATAAAACCTTCAATTCCGTTTGAAATAAACGCAATATTTCTGAATTGATCAAAAATTTTTTCTGAAACAGAATTTACACCAATTAATATTATAATTCCAAAGTCTATAGCTTTTTCTGAGAGTTCTTTAGTTTCTGGTCCTACTATAACTATTTTTCCATCATCCAAGAAATTAAAATCCTTGAATGGATAAATAAGAGAAAAAGACTTTTTCTTAGGACCTCCTAATTCTAGACTTGTTTCTTCTTGAAGAATTATATCTTTAAATTCTTCTAAATTGACTCCAAGCTTTATTTGTTTAAAATAATTTTGAGGATCTTCTCTTTTCTGAAAAATTTTTATTTTCTTTTCATTTTGAAATTGGCGATTTAAAAATTTTTTTATCTTCACCAAGTCCTCTTCAATTTTCACATCAATTAGTTAAAAAATTATTTTTCTTAAAATTTATTTCAGTGTATTAATAATATATATTACTATTATTTTGAGATTATTGATTCCTCGTTATGAATTGTTTTGAACGTATTTGGAGTGCTTTAAACCTAGAAGAACCAGACAGAATCCCAACTCACACAATCCAATTTGATGGTAATGTAGCAGATCAAGTGATTGGTAGGCCTGAAAAAACAGCTTTTGATGTTTTTGATGAAATGGAAAAAGAATATGGAGATGAATGGCTGAATAAAATAAATCTCATCCTTGATGATATTGAAATATCAGTTTTTGCGAAATGTGTTAGAGCAGCTTACAAATTGGGATTCGATGGAGTCGGTATCCATTATATTCCCTTCATTATAGAAAGTAAAACTGAAATGACAGATATTTTCGGAAAGCGACATAAAATTAAAAATGTTGATGGAAATCCGTATCCTGATTATTATGGAGGGTATATTAAGAATAGGAAAGATTGGGAAGCTTATCCTAAACCAGATTTGAAGGAAGAGTATAATCGAGCTAAAAAATTTTATAAAGGAGTATTGAGGAAGTGTCGAGACATTAAAGATGATATTTGTGTAATAGCTCAAAATGCCCTTACTTCTATTTTTCCACCTGTGTGGCAGGGAATGGGAATGAATTATTTTGTCCGCGCGTTAAAAAACGATCCAAAGTTAATTGAAGAAAGATTTCGATTTAATACTAATTTTGTGCTAACAATTTTTAAAGCTTATTATGATTGCGGTGCTAAGATATTCCTGGAGGGAGGAGATATTGCTCATAGCCAAGGTCCAATGATAAATCCAAAATATTTCTACAAATACCTATTGCCATGCTTTCAAGAAGTCTCTGATACAATTCATGAATGGGGAGGTAAATACATTTTACACACAGACGGAGATATTACAAGTCTTTTAGATTTTATTGTTGAATCTGGTTTTGATGGCTTACAATGCTTAGAACCCCCTATTGTAGATCCATATTTAGTAAAAAAAAAAGTTGGAGATAAGATATGCCTTTCGGGAAACATAGATACAAGGTATACTTTAGTTAAAGCTACTAAACAAGAGGTCGAGGAAGATGTGAGATCTGCTATTAAAGCGCTTGGTCATGATGGAGGTTATATGTTATCTCCTGCAAACTTTCATCCAGCTATATCTGTTGAAAGATTAAAATGGATGATTGAAGCAGCACACAAGTTTGGTAAATACCCATTAAACATTTAATGCTATTATTTAATCAGATAATTTTGCATTCTCTAGGAATCCAATTCCGCGAGGAGTTAGCTTCCAACCTTCATTTGAATCTAAAATATAAAAGGTTTGTTTTAACATATTAAGATGATAATTTAATTGTGAATCGTCCAGTTGAAATTCTTTTTTGATTTGTTCACTGTTTTTAATACTATACCCTATAAAATTAAGAATATTTCTTCTAATTGGATTAGTAAGAGTTCTATATGCGCGTCCATGATCGAGCTTTTTGTCTAAATTTTTAGTTTTTTCATAGAATTCTCTTAATTCTTCCTTGGTTAATTTCGATGTGTTATTCTTTTCCATTTTTGTGTGATATAATTTTATTAAATAAGTTTCAGTTACTAATCTTAAAATATAGTAAAGTAGGATCTATATATAAGATTCTTGAAATTAAATATAAATTAAAAAATTGATGTGATTTATATGGATTCAATCCAAAGAATTCTCGAGACTATAAATCATAAAGAACCTGATAGAGTACCAGTAGATTTGGGATCAACTCCTTGTACTGGGATATCAGCTATTGCTTATCATAATTTGAAAAAGTATTTAGGCTATACTAGAGGTCACACGAGAGTCTACGATCTTTCTCAACAATTAGCTCAACCAGAAGATTTCATCCTTGAACGCTTTAATGTTGATGCGTTAGATATTGGGAGAACATTTAACACAAAAGATGAAGATTGGTATGATATACATGTAAATGGGATAGATATGCAATGGCCTAAATGGTTTCAGCCACGTCATAATGCTGATGATTCATATGATGTTCTTCATCGTGATGGAACAATTTTTTCAAGAATGACCAAAGATGCATTAGTTTTTGATCAAACCTATTACCCATGTTTAGAGAAATATCCAGATAGTTACAAAGATTTTCAGAAAGTACTCAGTAAAAGTCCATGGACAGCTTTTCCAACACCACCATTTAGTAATATTGGAGAAAAAAAGTTTTGGAAGAGGTTAAGACAAAATACCATTACATTGAAAGAACAATCTAAAAAAGCTATCGTACTTAATTATGGAAGTACTAGTTTTGAATTTGGAAATAGCTTCTTACGTATGGATAAACATCTTATTGACATTCGAAGAAATCCTTCTAAAGTTGAAAAATTGCTAGACTATATACAGGAATTTTCTCTTAATTCATTAAAAGTGATTTGTGGTTATGTTGGAGACGTTATGGATATAATTCGAATTGGAGATGATCTTGGTGAAAATAATGGACCCTTTTTTAGCCCTCAGATTTATCGTAAAATGTTTAAACCTCGACATAGTGAGATATGTGATTTTATTAAAACGCATAGTTCAATGAAAATTATGTTCCATTCATGCGGTTCAATAACTCAAATCCTTCCAGATTTGATTGAAACTGGGATAGATATCCTTAATCCTGTGCAAATTAATGCACGTGATATGGATCCAAAATTTTTAAAAGAGAATTTCGGAGATGACATTACTTTTTGGGGAGGTGGAGCGGATACTCGCAATGTCATAAATCGTAAAACTCCTGATGAAGTTAAAGCCCACATTCTAGAACTGTTAGAAATCTTTAGTCCTGGTGGAGGTTATGTTTGGAATACAGTTCATAACATATTACCTGATGTCCCACCTCAAAATATTGTGGCTATGTTTGAAGCTATAGAACAATATAATAATAATTCAAAAATTTGAGTACTAAAAAATTAAAAATTGGAAAATGTAGAGAAGCTACAAATAATGGCATATTAGCTTTGATCGCGAGGCTTTCCCTTGTTCTTTCTGGGATAACCTTAATTATTGTACAAGAAGTCACTGGTTTTGATCCAGATATAGAAAACCCATTAAAGCAACCTGGATCCGCTATTGCTGGTCTGAAAATTTTAGTTTCATTAGTACCGGTTTTAGGAGGCTTCTGTGCAGTTCTCATTTTTGCTTTTTTTCCAATTAATAATGATCAATTTAGTGAAATGCAAAAAAAGTTACAAATATTTCATGAAGAAAGAAGAAATAAGGCACGGCAAGTGTTAACTTAGTTTTAAATAACTTATAAAATTAAAAAAAATTTTGATTAATTTTTTCTTGGAATCCTTCCTTTATAATGATTTATTAGTCTTATCAATAAGATTAAACCTATTATAGCCAATGTAAATAAGATTAATGTACTAAAAGGTGTGAAAGAACAATGTGCATAATATCCTAAAAAGCATGACTTACTTGCTTCATCAGGCATCATAGTTATAATACCCATAGAAATACCACTTGCTATTAATCCAATTAAAAGTATCAAGTAGAATCCCAGCATTATCGCTTTAAACACTTTTTGAATGTTACCTATTATCCTATTTTCTTGAATCTGCAAATTAATTCACCCAATTTTTTTGAGTCAATTTATTATACACATTTGTTATCATTTAATTCCGTGTACGACAAGAATTAAATAAATCAATAAAAATATGTTGTGGAAATAGAATTTTTTTATTTTATAGAGCTCATAAAAATTGAGTTGCATATCATATTTGTCTCCCATTTAGTTAAATTTTTAACAAAAATTAGTATTGAAAGAGGTTATTCTTTTTATTTACGATCTAACTTAGAATTATATCTATTAGCATTCCTTACATAGATTAAACATAAATGTGGTGATAGAAGTTAATCTAATTTGTCCGTGTCCCAAGAATGCATGCAAAAATCATGGAAATTGTGAAGAATGTAGCAATTATCATTCTAATGCAAATAATTTACCTTTTTGTAAGCGAAAGCATGGTTTTCTAACAAAATTATTTTATCGAAAAAACTATGAAATGGTCCAAATGTTAAAAAGTGAAGGACAGGTATGAAAAAGGTAGTAGTTTTATATGATTCTGTCCATAGCTATACGAAAAAAGTAGCGATGCTGCTAACTCGTGGATTAGAGGAAGGAAATGTATATGTAGATTGCATTTCTGTTCAAGACTTAGATATAGAAGAGTTGAGTAATTATGATGTTATTGGAATTGGCGTTTCAAACCGTTTATTTTGTTCTAAACAATTGAAAATACTCTTATCAAAATTTAAATATTACAATTTAAGGAACAAGATAGGTTTTGTATTTGAGGTGATAACAAGTAATACATTAGCAGGTCAAGTAGCCAAAAGAATAAGAAGAGATTTGAAAAAAAAGGGACTCAGACTCATTCATCCGATTATCTCTTGTATAGTTCAAGATGAAGAGAACCCTCTAGAAGACTCTAATTCCCGTAGAATAGTGCAAATTGGTCTATGTATTGCTGATATAATAAGGTAATAATAGATAAATCTATTCTTAAAATTCTTATTTATATAACAGTTTTTCTTTCCAAGTTTCATAATAAAAGACCTTATACATAATGTCAACAACAATTGAATCTATCTTTTCTTTTTTTATATTCTCAACCAAATCTGTTAACTCTTTCATATTATTAGACCACACCCAACAAACAATTAGATTTGGTAAATTACTAAATGTCCAACAGTAAAAGAGGTTGGGTTCATATATATTATTCAAATGCTTTGCAAACTCGCTTTTATTAATTGAAGGATTTACAGTAATTTGAAATAGAGCAAATATATCGTTGGAACCTTCAGGATTAAAATTAATCGACAATTCAATAATCCCTTCTTGAACTAGTCTAGTCAAGCGGCGACGAATTGTATTTGAGGTACTATTAAGATCGTCAGCTATCTCTGAGATAGGTTTTCGGGAATCTTTATTCAATGATCGAATTATTTCTAAATCTAGTTTGTCATAATTCATAGATCTTGATTTTGGAACAATATAAGGCACAGGAGCATTATATTGCACACCAGAAAGTAATCCAATTTCTGGAGATTGAATATGAGCCGTTTGAGATATAAATGAGGAATAATCATCCAGTTGATGGATACTTTCCAATATTGCACCAATATATAAATAATTTCTGCTAGATAAGATTATCTGCCAGGTATTTTCATGCGTTCCTAATTCAGAAATTAGATTGCCCAAATCTTGAGCTTCACTTTGCCCAAAGATAAAACAATAGATTGCGTTGATCGCGTATGGTTTCAAACTTGCTGTAAACTTTTCGATTATATTTAAGTCCGTAAGACTTTGTATTCTTTTATAAATTGCATTAACAGACAGGCCTAAATAGTCAGAAATCTCTCTGTATGTTAATCTTGAATTATTAAATAAAAGTAAAATAATCTTGAGATCAATTTCATCCATACAATATAGAAATCAAATAAGAAATAAATGTATTTAGTTAAAATGAGGAGAAAAGAAATATGATTAAATAATTCATTAATTTTTCATAAGCAATATTCGAATATGTTTTCCATCAATAGAATTATGAAAAGGGTGAAATAAATAAATGATTTGTTTCTGTTGTCCAAAAAAAGCAAAAATTTAATTGCTTTTGATGCATCTTTAAAATAGTTCTTTTTGAACTTAAATATATTTGAATAAAATAAGAAACTTGGTAATTTAATTGCAAGGAACTGTAAAATGGTTTAATAGCCGTAAAGGCTATGGATTTATAACCTCTGAAGAGGGAAATGATGTGTTCGTTCATTTCTCTGCAATTACTGGAGACGATAACGAATTTAAGACTTTAAATGAAAATGATAAAGTCGAATTCGAGGTCGTTGAAGGTCAAAAAGGACCTCAAGCCAGTAACGTTGTTGTTACTGAAAAGGCTCCTCAACAAAGTAATCCATATAATAGATTCTATTAGTTTTATGGATAATTATAAATCTAAAAAAGTAACAAATTAATATAAGTAGTATGTAATAAGTAGTAAAACCCTTTTTACGATTATTATCAACACTTATCATTTTTTTCCTTATTTTAAAAATAAAATGGATTTCTTTTATTCTTTGAAAGATTTATTTTTTCTAAAATTAAAAAAAGTTAAGATTTATTATGTGTGTACCTTATTTCTATTTAGTTTTAAAAAGATTTTACAAATTAAAAATTTGGTTTTAAAGTTGGTAAATGGAACTGTAAAATGGTATAATCACAAAAAAGGCTATGGATTTATAACCTCTGAAGAGGGAAAAGATATATTTGTTCATTACACTGCTTTAGCTGGCAGAGATGATGAATATATTACTCTTAATGAGGGAGATAAGGTTACTTTCGATGTGGTTCAGGGTCAAAAAGGACCTCAAGCAAGTAATGTTGTTATTACTGAAAAAGCTCCTCCACAACTTCGAAAAGGCGGTTTTCGGATTTAGTTTTTAGAAAATCAATGAATCTATAAAAATTAGCAAATTATCATAAGGAAAAAATAAAAATTATACGATTTTTATAGAACCTTATTCTTTTTTTTTATTCTAAATATTAATTAACATTAGGATTTAAGTTTGATAATCTTAGATATCCATAAAAAGAAAAAACTTATTTGTGATGTATATTTTTTTACAATTAATTCTTTTAGAGATAAAAGAATTTTTTTAAAATAGAAAATTGGTTTTAAAATTGGTACACGGAACAGTAAAATGGTTTAATGGCCGGAAAGGCTATGGATTTATAACTTCTGAAGAAGGTAATGATGTGTTCGTTCATTTTTCTGCTTTGGTAGGTGAAGAAAATGAATACAAAACATTAAATGAAAATGATAAAGTCGAGTTTGAAGTTACAGAAGGTCAAAAAGGACCACAAGCAAGTAATGTTGTGGTTACTGAAAAGGCACCTCGCCAACCTAGTTCATTTAAAAAAGGTGGAAATCGTGGTGGTCGAGGCGGTAGAAAATCTCGTTTTTAGTTATAAATCAACAACAGATAATAATAAATAGGAAGGAGTAAATATCTCTTTTTACGAGTTATCGAACCCTATCTTTTTTTTAATTATTTATTTTTTTAATTTTTTATATAAACTGAGATTTCTCCTGTATAAATCAATTTCTGAGGGCTTAAAAATAACAAAAAAATTAAAGGGGAATCCTGTTTATATCAAGATTTTCTGGTATCAAATCCTTTCGCTGCAGCCAAGAAACTTCATGTTTTAAATATCTCCAAAAGATTTCACACTTTTCACTTTGACCTTCAATTTCTGTTTCAAATTTCCAAGGATTAATTATCACTAAATCACCCTTCCTTATCCAGACTCTTTTTTTTATCTTTCCTCGTATCCGTCCTAAACGATGTTTTCCATCCTCACAATAAACTCCCATACGTTCTTGTCCATAAATATCGGTAACTCTACCAAACATTTCCCCATTTTTCCTAAATGGCATTTTCACACGTTTAACTTCAGGTTGTGGATTTGGTCCATATGTCCTCCTCCCTTTCTTAGTTTGTTTTTTTTTCATTTTTGGCATAATTTTTTGACTCTCTTTACAATTTAAAATTGTAAATCCGATTTACTTAAGATCTCAAAATGCTTTTATTAGTTGAAAATCGGTGTAAAGTATAGAACTTCGCAATATTTGCGAAATAATATTTCAAAAATAAAATACTATCTATTATCTTTATTTACAATCCAATTAGATAGAATTAGATCATATATGTATTTTGTGTTTTTAGTTAAAAGCAAAAAAGTGTTGGGCTTTTGAACTATATGTATAGAATAATAGAAGCCAATAAGACTTATGAAATTTTAAACTAACTCAATCTTTGTTTCTTCTGGAGTTCTGTATTCTTTTTTAGTAGTTGGATAGCTTCTCCTCTTGCTTTAAGTATTTGCTTTTCATTTATTCCCTGCATTTCCTTGGATTGAAGTACTTTCTGTTTTAGTACTCTTTTATAAAGCAGATATTCATCCTTTTGAGTGATAAATGGATCTACTGTTTCAGTATGAATAAATTCATCTATATGAGTATTTTTACCGTTACAATTGTCCTCTGTTAAATCAAATCGATAATCCTTATAGATTAAAAAGCAGTGAACCATAGGAATATAAGGTAAGCTATATCTTCTTAAAATTTCATCTGCCCCAGTAGAGATTTTTTCTGTAAATTTATAAATTCCTATCTCTTTATAGAGAGGAATCCCTAATTCTGCCGCCAATCCTGCGATAACTGCATGTTTAGTCGTACAAGTTCCCATGTTTTCTTTAAAGAAAATCATTTTGTCATCATAATCAGTATTATATCCATAATCAGTATTATGCACGTAGTTACAAGCTTCTTTAAATGATTGTACACCTAATTCTAAAAATTTTTTTGATAATACTCCAACAGGTGCTATTTTCATATCAGGGATTTTTTCATAGGAATCCATGCTTAATATAAAGAGAAATAAGATATTATAATGTGTTCTCTATAGAATATAGAAAAAACATGCACGATGATTTTTTATTATAATATTAAAAATTACCTTCTAGTTTCAGCCCCCGTTAAAATTAATAAAATGAAACTATAAATGAAAGTAAGTATTTAAAAAAGAAACAAAACTTCTAAAAAATTAATTTGATAGTGGAAGATTTGGCTGAATATAAAGAAATTATTGGATGGCTTTTTATTAAACATTCCTGCATTTGGATTTGAAAATAACAGCGTAGCCATTGATATAAATGTTAGATATAATTCTAATGGTGTTCTTTCCTATTATGAGTTTTCATATGGGGGGCACATACTTGTTGATTTTAAAACCTATATTTGGGAACTTCCAATTGAATATTTGTATGTGTTTATTGGGTTAATTGTCATTCTGGCTCTTGAGACAATTATATATATTTATATCCGAAAAAAAGGAAGATAATATTTAAAAATCATTTTTTTTAAAAAGATTTTAATAAAAAAAAATCAGATAAGTATCAATTATGAAAGCGATTATATGCCCTAAATTTGGATCTCCAGATGTTCTTAAATTCGAAGAGGTTGAGACTCCTACACCTAGAGAAAATGAAGTACTTGTAAAGATTCATGCATCATCTATCAATTCGATGGACGTTGAAATACTCAGAGGTAGAATGCAACCTCTCATTCATAAGCCCAGATTCAAGATACTTGGAACTGACATAGCAGGGAAGATTCATGAAATTGGAAAAGATGTAAAACAGTTCCAGAAGGGTGATGAAGTATTTGGGGATACATCATTGGTAAAGTATGGTGCTTTTGCAGAGTATGTATGTGTTCCTGAAGGAAAATTAAGGTTGAAACCCGAGAACTTAACATTCGAGGAAGCAGCTACAATACCTCAATCAGCAGTCGCTGCACTCCAAGGTCTTCGTAATAAGAAACAAATTCTACGCTTTAAACCAGAACAAAAAATTTTGATTAATGGTGCAGGAGGAGGGATGGGTTCCTTTGCGGTACAGATTGCTAAGTATTTTGGAGCAGAGGTTACTGGGGTAGATAATTCAGAGAAATTAGACATGTTACTCTCAATTGGTGCTGATCATGTCATTGATTACACTCAACAAGATTTCACAAAGAGTGGAGAACGATATCATATGATCCTTGATATGCAAGCTCATCATTCTATTTTCAATTATAAGCGTTGTTTGAATCCCAAGGGAACTTATAAAGTTGTTGGAGGATCTGGGAAGTACATTCTCCAAACATTATTCATTGGACCATTTATTCCTTTATTTGGGAATAAAAAAATGAGTATTGCAGTTTGGAGACCTAACAATGAAAAAGACATCAATTGCATTCTTAAGTTAATTAAAAGTGGTAATGTGGTCCCTTTTATAGATAAACGTTATCCTTTAAGGAAAGTTCCTGACGCTTTCCGGTATTTTGAAGGAAACCACCACAAAGGAAAAATAGTAATAATTATGGAGAATTAAATAAAATGAGTGAAAATGAAATGGTGGATAATTTAAAAGAGAATGTTATGAAAGCGATTGTATGTACAAAATATGGACCTCCAGAGGTTCTTCAACTCGAAGAGGTGGAAAAACCCATTCCCAAAGACAATGAAATACTAATTAAAATACACGCAACTTCAGTAACAATCGGGGATGTTATAGTTCGAAGGGGTAAACATCCAACTTCCAAATTTCAAACTTTTATGTTACATCTCATGCTAGGTATCAGAAAACCTAAGAGACCTATACTAGGCATGGAATTATCGGGGGAAATTGAAGCTATCGGAGAAGATGTAAAGTTTTATAATATAGGGGACGCTATTTTTGCATCAACTGAATTCAAATTTGGTGCTTATGCTGAAAACAAGTGTCTACCTGAAGATGGAATATTAGCACTAAAACCTACCAATATAAGCTATCCAGAAGCGGCAGGTGGCTTTGCTTCAGGGGGAGTTACAGCTTTGACGGTTCTTAGAAAGGCAAATATTCAGAGTGGACAAAAGATCCTGATTTATGGAGCTTCAGGAAGTGTTGGAACCTTTGCAGTGCAGCTTGCCAAGTATTTTGGAGCAGAAGTCACTGGGGTTTGTAGTACAACCAATTTAGAAATGGTAAAATCATTAGGGGCAGATAAAGTCATTGATTATACCCAAGAAGATTTTACTCAAAGCGGAACTAAATATGATGTTATTTTTGATGCTGTGGCTCGAATTTCATCATCATACGGTAAAAAAGCACTCAAGGAGACTGGTATTTATCTTAATGTTATAAAAGATTCCCCAAACAAATTAAAAGTTGAAAACTTAACCTTCCTCAAGGAATTAATTGAGACAGGAAATTTAAGATCAGCTATAGATAGAATTTATCCATTGGAGGAAATAGTTGAAGCTCATAGGTATGTAGAGCAAGGGCACAAGAAGGGAAATGTTGTAATAACCTTGGAGTAATTCTAATGAAGGCAATTGTATGTACAAGGTATGGAACTCCTGAGGTTCTTAAGTTTAAATATGTTTTATATTAAAAAATCATAATTTAAAAAATATAAAAAAAGTTGTAGAAAATGGACCAACAAATGGTAATAGAAACGAAAAATCTTAGAAATTACATTAAAAACCTGGGAATTGATATTTATGGTTTCGCCGACATGCGTCAATTAATGGAAATTGAAACCGGAATTCCTACGGATAGTAAAAAATTCATAAATATGTTTCCATATGCCATTGTCTTAGGAGCTCAATATGGGAAGTTAGGGAAAAAAGCCTCTGGTGGCAGAACCGCATTATTTTTGGAAGAAGCGGCGTTTTCTGTAATGGAATATTTAGAAAGTAAGGGTTATAGGCAACTTATTATTCATACAGAAGATGAATTTGATCCCATTAATCGCCTGGGATTCATATCTCTGAAATTATTAGCTAAAGCAGCAGGGTTTGGTTGGCAAGGTAGGTCGTTATTAATTGTTTCTCCAAAATATGGCCCATTACATCGGCTAATTGCTATTTTAACAGATCTACCGCTTCAAACAAATCAAACAATTAGAAATGAATGTGGTAACTGCCAAAAGTGTATAGAAGCATGTCCTCAAGATGCGCTCAGTTTCGTGGCATTCGATGATCACCCCAAAACTCGGGAAGATGTTCTAGATATTAAGACTTGCTTGGGTGATAATGGATGTATGGTATGTATTTTATCATGTCCATATTTAAGAAAGTCTTAATGATCACAGTAAAAACTTTTCGAAGTCGTAGAACTTGAGTTTTTAGAGCTCTTCTATTTATTACCGCTATTTAATAGATTATCTTTTTAACTCAACTTTTTTAATGCTAAATGTATTAGGAATAATATAAAAAAGATAATAAAAAGTTAGGATACAGATTATAGATTCAAAATAATAATTGGAGGATTGCCCTTGAGTATCGAAATTCCATTATCTGGATTTCTCTTTCTATTTATTATAATTACAAACCTTGCAAGTAGTGTATTTGGTTATAAAACATTAGGTAAATGGGACTCAGAAGCTCAGTTACAAAAGATTAACAAGAGTCCAATAAAATTCACAGTTAGTGTAATATTAATCCTCATAGAGCATCTTAGCATAATTTCTCTTGCCATAACGTTATTTATTGCTTTTGGTTCTTATAATCTAATTCTAGGAATTATCTGGTGTATCTTTCGAATAGGAGAAGCCTTGATCCAAATTTATGATAAAAAGAATTATTGGGGACTTCTTAGTCTAGCAATGAAATACTCAGATACACGCAGTTCTGAAAAAGATAAGTTAATTGATTCAGGTCGTAGCATCCTTAAAACAAAAGAGTTTAGATTCGCAATCGCACAGATATTATTTTTCATAGGAACGCTCGCATATTCAATCTTGTTTATTGCCTATGGAGTTATACCAATAATTATCGGATGGTTTGGAATTGTTGCTAGCGTCCTTTATGGTTTGGGTGATGGAATATTTCTTATAAAATCTAACTTTAAAATTCTCTGGAATATAGGAGGGTTGTTAATTTTTATTTTTGAGATAATTTTGGGAGGATGGCTATTACTTGTTCCCTTCATTTCAATGTAACTCTTTCATTTCTTAATCAAAAAAATTGCATATAGAGCAAAATAATATCTTAATTTAAGGGCAATTGAAAGTAATATGTTTCTTTTAGATTATGTTAGGTTTAGCATTTATATAGGTATTTTCTTTATATATTATTAAAATTATGGGTGAATCTAATGATTGAAGTATATATGAAAGGTAAAAAAAAGGATAAGATTATAGGATTTGTTGATGGGAAAAAATACTTGAGTAAGAAAAAAAAATTATTGGGTTACTTAGATAGAAATGCTGCTAAGGATAAAAACGGTTATCCCTTGTTGTATATTAAAGATGATGGTAAAATAACATTAAATGATGATTGGGATTTTGAGGAACAAGGTTATTTAAAAGAGAATAACATTTTTTATAGCGGAAGTGATGAACTTATATTGTCTTTTTATAAAGATAAAGGTGAAATACAGAATCATATCAACAATGAAAAGATATATTTAAGAGGAGAAGGCATTGAAACACTTACAGATATGGATTTCTTTGGGATTAGTACGATTTTTCTAGAACTATTTGCTGGTCCAAGAGAATTTGAGGAAGATGTTGGCGATCTCCTTGATGATTTACTATAATTCTTTATAAAAGATTAAATTAAAGATTTCGGAGGGCGTCACGGTTTGTGACTTCTTAGGGGAGAATAATTTTGGTCACCATAATTTCATTTCATTATTCTACGTGGAGAGAAAATACATTTTTTAAGTTATTTTAACATATGACATAATTGTTAAAAATAAGTTTAAAAAAAAGGATTTAACTTTGAAGTTTGTCTTTCATTTCAATATAGAAATCTAACGACTCAGGATTTCTGAGGGCTCCACGATTAGCGATTTCCATTCCGTGTATTATTTTAGTTACTGCAATCTCAACTTTTTTGTTAGAAAATGTATATGGAATACCATCAGGGGGTGCCGCGAAGATTAGTTTAGGAACATGCCTTGGACTAGTCTTTTCTCGGATTGTTTGGCGTATTTTAGTCTTTAATTCTTCTGTTAGTTGTTTTCCCTCATTTAAAAGCACAAACATTACAATTCGTATATCACCTTCCCATTGTTGCCCGATCACTAATGAATCTGCTATTTCCGGCAATTGTTCCACAACATTATAGATTTCCGCAGTCCCTATGCGTACTCCACTTGGTTTAAGCACTGCATCTGATCGCCCCCAGAAGGTAATTCCACCAGTATTACTATGTATTATAATATAATCACCATGTCTCCATACATTTTTACCTTCATTTTTAAAGAAGTCAAAATAAGCTGCTTTATATTTAGTCATATTTGTATCATCCCCCCAAAAGTATACGGGCATTGAGGGTGCAGGTGCTTCACACACAAGTTCCGCTTGCTCATCTTCCACCGGCTCTGCATTATCATTATAAGCCTCCACTTTCATTCCAAGTGCTCTTCCTTGTAATTCACCAGAGTATACAGGTAAAATAGGAATTGCCCCAGCAAAACAACCATTAATGTCAGTTCCACCACTTATCGAGTTAAAGAACAAATCGTTTTTAATTTCGCGGTATACATATTCAAATCCTTCTGGAGATAATGTAGATGCGGTTTGAGAGATTTCCCTAAGTGAGCTTAAATTATACTTCTCAGCAGGTTTAGCATTAAGTCCCATAAGATAATGGATATAAGCAGCACTTGTTCCAAATATTGAAATTTTATGTTTTTCAATCAATTCAAAAAATCTAAGTGGATCCGGATAAAGAGGATTCCCATCGTATAAGAAAATAGTTGTACCAACTGCTAGAGCACTTATCAACCAATTCCACATCATCCAACTTGGGGCAGTGATATAGTTTATCACATCACTTCTTTTGCAATCTGTAGATAGGATAAGTTCTTTTAAATGATTAATAAGAACACCGCCAGCACTTTGTACAATGCATTTTGGAGCTCCTGTTGTACCAGAAGAAAACATTATGTAGACAGGGTGACTAAAAGGGAGTTGTTCAAATTTAGGTATTAGATCTAACTCTTTTGATATGAAATCTTCCCAATTTATGGCTTTTGGAATGTCATTAACATCCACTTTACCATCAGAGACATAAGAAACCACTATCACTTTCTCAATAGAGGGAATAGCTTCGATTACTTTTTTTACATTTTCTCTAATATCATAGATTTGTCCTCGGTAATAATACCCATCTACTGTAAATAGGATTTTAGGTTCTATTTGACTAAATCTATCAATTACAGCACTAGCTTGAAGTTCAGCACCACAAGATGCCCAAATAGCACCTATAGCAGTAGTAGCTAGCATAGCAGTTGGAGTTTCAATAAGATTTGGTATGTATGATACTACCCGATCACCAATTTCTACTCCACTCTCTTTTAAAGCTTTTGATAATCGAGCTACATTCTTATTTAACTCTGCATAAGTTATTTGCTTAAATAATTTAGTTTCTCCTTGAAAAATAAATGCTAGTTGATTATCTTTGTATTTTAAAAGGTTCTCAGCAAAATTGAGACGACTACCAACAAACCATTCTGTTCCTGGAAAAACATTTAAATCCTCAACCACCTTATCATATCTTTTAGAATAAATTATTTTTCCAAAGTCCCACATCGCTTCCCAGAAATCAGTTATCTTATCAACAGACCATTTATAGAGTTCCTTTCCATTTTTAATACTTTGTCCGTACTTTTTATTGACATAATTAATAAATCGAGTTACCTCAGTATTTTGTTTCCAAACATCTGAGGGTTCCCATAATTTTTTCCTTACATCTGAAATATTTAACACCTTTTATGTTTAAAATTTCTTGAGTTTATTTTAGTAATTTTGGATAAATTTTAAAATTAAATATTTTGATCCTAGTTCCATCTTATCATTTTTTATTAAATTTTATCTTATTTCAATAATTTTTCCACTTGATATTATGACATATGTAGAAAAGGAATTTGATACAATCAATAAGACTCATACTCCGAATACTAAAAACTCCTTAAAACAAGATCTAAAAAACCTTGGGATACAAGAAAAGGCAATTATAATAATGCATAGCTCTCTGAGTAGCATTGGATGGACAATTGGTGGTCCTATATCCGTCATAAAAGCAATGATGGAAATTTTAACACCAAAAGGAACATTAATTATGCCCACTTTTACCGGTGATAATACTGAACCTTCCAATTGGCAGAATCCACCTGTACCTGAAAAATGGTGGAAAATAATAAGAGAAAATATGCCCGAATTTGAACCAATGACTACACCAACCAGAGGAATGGGAAGAATTGTTGAAACTTTTCGAAGTTTTCCGAAAGTTTTTAGAAGTACCCATCCTGTTTCATCTTTTGCAGCTTGGGGTAAATATGCGAAAAAGATAACAAAGATTCATGATTTAAATTCGGATCTAGGAGAAAATTCTCCTTTATCCCGTATTTATGATCTAGATGGTCAAATCTTACTTTTAGGAGTTTCACATGAGAGCAATACATCCCTCCATTTAGCTGAATACAGATGCGACTATAAGGGTAAAAAATACACGCCGAATGCTTCTGCTATAAAAGTCAAAAATGGAAGAAGATGGTTTATTTGGAATGAACTAAACCATAGTATTGATGATTTTGATCAATTAGGCCGAAATTATGAATTATTAATCCAATATAAGCCTAAAAAAGTAGGACTTGCAGAAAGTCGTTTATTGTCTCAAAGGAAAATGGTGGATTTTGCTGTAAAATGGTTTAAAGAAAATAGAATTTAATCTTTTTAGATCTCATCCAGTTTTAAATTTATTAATAAATCTAACATAATCCACAATTTTAGCTAATGCATTTACTGGGCGATCCCATAACTTAAATAATATTGCTCCGTTATCACGTAAAATTTTTGACCACTGGCTATTTAGATTCATTGGATTTACATATAAGATTGGAATCGAATACTTTTTAGAATTTATAATTGTTGGTTGGATTAAGTTTTGAGCTAATTTAATAACTTTTTCTTCAGGTAACTGTTGAAATTTAGCATTTTTAACTATTCTATCATATTTAAAATACTTATCCAAAATATCTTGGAATCCGTATACTCCATATTGGATAAGTGCGTCTATTTCTCCTGATTTCATTAATATTTCCGGTAAATTTATATAAAATTTTGAGAAGGTTACATCAAATGTACAGTCTACAGGATTCTTAGTACTTGCTGTAGAGGGAAGCATCTCTTTTAACTCTTTTTGGAGTGATTCTGAAAATTCTGGAATTAATACGCCATGTTTTTCTGCGTTATTTGCCACCATTACTCCTGGGCCTCCCGAATTCGTAATGATGCCTAATCTGTCTCCCTTAGGTAATATTCCTTTTGAAAAAATCAAAGCAATATCTAGAAATTCTTGTACATAATCTGTATTTATTATCCCTACCTGCTTAAAAACACTTTCATAAATTTTAGAACTACCTGCTAAGGATCCTGTATGGCTTTGTAAAGCACGATTACCAGCATTAGTACCACCACTATATATTGCGATAATTGGCTTTTTTGGAGTGATTTCTTTTGCTAATTTCAAGAATTTTCGTCCTCTTTTGATCTCTTCAACGTATAAACCTATTATTTCAGTATATTTATCATCTTTATAATACTCTAAACAATCTACTATATCTACATTTGCTTCATTTCCAAGGGACAATGATCTGCTCAAACCTAAATCTAAATTGAGAGGATCCCACCATATATGGCAGGAGAGTGTCCCACTTTGAGAGGCTATAGAAAATTTACTCCTTTTTAGATTTTCCCAAATAAAAATATTGAATGATTTCTTTCCTTCTTCTGGTCTGTACCAATTATTAAATACACCTAGGCAGTTTGGGCCAATAAATCTAATTCCATACTCTTTAGCTATATTATTAATTTCTTCAGTAAGGTTATTTTTACGTTGTCCAATTAACTCACGAAATCCACCTGAAATTAAAATTATTCTTTTAACTCCTTTTTCTCCACACTCTTTAAAAATTTGAGGGACAATCGTAGCAGGAAGAACAATTACTACTAATTCAGGTATCTGTGGAATATCTTGAATAGATTTATAAGCTTTATACCCCATAACATATTCTAATTTTAAGTGGATTGGAAAGACTTTACCCTGGTATCCTGACATGACTAAATTCATAATTTGAAGAGATCCTAATGAATTTCCATCATTATTAGCCCCGTAAAAAGCAATACTTTTAGGGTTTAAAAAGCCATGGAGGAAATGATTCTCACTCATATGTTTTTCCTTATTTTTAAAAAGATTACATCAAATTAAAATGTAAAATAAAATATTCCGAGAAGATAATAAAGTAATTTATTGTGGATTGCTTAAATATAATAAACATAATCTATAAAGATGGAAACGAAAAGAATTAATCTAGAAACTAAAATATTCTAAAAATGGTCTTCAATTTATTTAAATAGTGCCAATAACTTTTAAAATAAGATATTTAGAATTCAATCTAAAATTTGGGATTGTTATGAGTAAAGTTTTAATGTTATATGGAACCAGATATGGAACGACTAAAGAAATCTCAAACGAGATCCAGAAAATAATCCAAAAAGGGGGAAATACTGCTGAAAGTTATGATTTAGATGAACATAATTCCAAAGAAATTCCACTTCTAGAGAATTACGATGGTATTATAATAGGCACCAGCATTAAAATGAAAAAGTGGACTAAAAGTGTTAAGAAATTTATGCAAAAGAGGAAATCGGAATTAATTAATTGTCAAACTAAATTGGGATTCTATGTGTGTTGTGGAGAAGCGGCGGAGAAAAGTAAAATAAATAGTGCAATAAATTCATATATAACCTCTAAATTGCAAAGTTTAGGAATAAAGCCAGCCTTAATTGATGCATTTGGGGGATGTTATGATTTAACTGAAGGATCTCCTCTAACTGGTATAACCCGCAAAATTGTTATCAGTATTATGAAGAATGAGGAAGGAATTGAGAATCCAGAGGGTAGAAAGCATGATTATAGAGATTGGGACCAAATCAAAGATTTTGCTAATAATTTTGGTGAATTGCTGAAATCATGAATTACTAATTTAATAAAAACGAAATAATATGAAAAACATGATTAAGGATTTCAAAAAATTATTTAACATCTATGTATTTATTTTTTAAAATATATCAAAATGAATTCAAAAGGTAAGTAAAAAATGAATGAACAAGGAGAAAAGAAAAAAAATCTATTGGACAAACTTAATGATGCATTTGTAGATTTTGTAGGAGGAGCATTCGGTGAAAGTGGAAAGGATTTTATTGAAGAAACATCTGAAAAAATAAAAGACTTTTCCTCACAATCTATCAAAAAGTTCATGGAATTTTCTGATTCTGTTCTGGAAAATCTAAAATTAACGGATAATGAACAAGTAATGAAAGCTCGTGATTCTGTTGAGGATTTATTAAAACAGGCGGGATTTTTAGAAGAAGACGAAGAAGATTTTTAGCTTGACTTATATCTTTTTTTATATTTATTTTAATTTCCATTAAATAATTACGTGATTTACAATACTTTTGCATTCCTCAAAAAGGATTTCACTTCTTCTGTAGTTGCATTGAAGAGTTCAGAAATCACAGTAAGACTAATGTCTTGATCCATCCCTAACTTCCTATAATCCTCATATAGTTTAATCCAGGTTTGCTTCTGACTATATTTCTCTGGATGTTCCTTCTGAACGTGAACCCAATAGGGGTGGGTTAACTCTATACCACAATAGGGACAAAAGCGAGAAGATTCTTCTTCAGAAGACATGCTATTTCAAATTGATAATTTTTTTAGAATAATTTAAATAAGAATTTAATAATTTAAAAACTTTTAATTTCCACTTTTATACTGAAAGAGAAGGTTTTCTTAATTTTATCAGGTAATATAGGACACTGATTAATGGGATACTAAGAAAGAGTCCAATCAGTAGATAAATCAAATGATTTAAATTATTATTTGAAAGGGATGTAATTGTAAAAAATTCACTAAAATCATTATTATTAAAATCATTATAATCCCAAATTCCTATTGAATAATCATTTGATTCAGTATAATTAGCAATAAACCATGAATATTCACCATCATTAATTGTTACTATAGCAATCATATGGAAAAAATTAATTCCATTATATAATGCGATTGAAACTAGGTCAATCGAACCCTTATACTCCCATTTAATAGTAAAATTTTCCCCTATTTTTAAAATATCTGAACTTGATGGCCTTATTATAAAGATTTCACCAAAAATATCATCAAAATCGTTTAATCTTAAATCTAGATTATTTGATTTTCCAACAATTGGGAAATTTCCCAAAAAACAGGTAGGAAGCATAAAAATCAATATTGTAAAAAGACCAAATCCTAAAAACTTATTATTGTGATTCATTTTGATCCTATTTTTTGGAAAAAAAGCATAACAATTAATATTTGTTAAATATTTTTTGAAGCTAAATTAATCTTCTAAAATCGTTTAAAATTGAGTATTTTAAAGCGAAGAAGAAATCAAGCATTTTTTGATTTAATTACTATCAGGATTAGAGTCTTAGGTAAATTATTCTCCTCAATTTTTGGATTTTTGGAATATTATATTTTAGAGTTTCTTCGTTTAACTGGAAAAATTTTTCATATTAATTCGCTTAATTTTGTAATTAAGTACATATTTAAAGCCAAATGGGGTGGAAGAGTAATTCCAATATCTCAAAGTATTGATTCTCATGTTAAATTTCTTCCATCTCAGGAGATATTAGAATTAATAAGTAGGTCTAATATTGTGGGTCTTGCTACTTGTTATTGTAGAGATACACAAAGAAAGCACGAAATTACTGCAAATTGTACTCATCCTCTAAATACTTGCATACATTTATCGTATGGGAATTCTCTACATGAAATACCGTTCAAGTCCGAAAACTTAAGAGAGATTTCTAAGAAACGTGTTAAACAACTTTTAATCAAATTTGAAGATAGGGGTTTGATACATCAGATCATATTCTTCCCAAATCCTTTTTATTATTATGTGATTTGTAATTGCTGTCCATGCTGTTGTATTGTTCTGAGCAAGTTTTTAAAAATGGGAAGTCCTCAAATTATTAAAAGTGATTTTATTGCTGAAACTAACTTAAATAAATGTAAAAATTGTGGAATATGTTCAAGATGGTGTTATTTTGGAGCAAGAGTAATCAATAAAAAATTAGAATTTAAATCGAATCTATGTTTTGGATGCGGGATATGTGTTAATAAATGCCCAGAAGAAGCTATAGTATTAAAGAAAAGAGATAACTGATTTAAAAATTTTTAAAACTTATTTTTTCTATTGGAGGAGTAGTTCATTAGGAATTTAGTTTAAAATTAAATATGAAAATTTTTTCTAATTTTATAGTCTAGCCATTTAATCTAACATTTTAGGGAATGATGAAAGGTCTTTATGAACTCGGAATAGTTTTTAGAGGATTTGTTTTAGTAAACTATACTTCCGAGATATTGGATGAGCAAGATAATTTTAGTGAAGGGAGCAAGGATTTAAGAGGAGCATTTATTTCAGCAATAGATACTTTTGCAAAGAATGCTTTTAATAATCTAACTTTAGAATACCTTGAATCTAATAACATTCTATTTATATTCAAAGCTTCCGAAATTAAAACTTCTGATTGCCATGAACCAGAACCTATAATTCTATACGGTCTAATAGATAAGAAAAAGAGAGATACTGACAAAATTGTGAAAAAATTTCTTAGCAAGTTTCAAATTATCTTACAATTGTTTATATCAAGGTTTCAAAATAAAGATTTTACAGAATTAAGTCAATTTCACTCCTTCAAAAAAGAGATTGAAAGTTTTCTTATTTAAAAAACTAATTAGATAAATACCATCCTTTTGGATCTGATCGAGAATAGGCAATAATTCCTTGATTTTTTAATAAATCAATTTGTGTCTCTACTAAATCCTTGTCATATCCTAAAATGACAATATCTTCGATAAATTTAGTCTTTGTTGGAATAATTCTATTTTTTTCTAAATGATGAATGATAATTGTTCTTAAGTTTTCTTCTGTTATTGTCCCTTGTGGGGCTCTTGCATTTTTCGGACTCTCTTTTTCTGTTTCTTTAGTCAAAGCATCAATTAATGCCTCACCTTTAGGTTTCTCGGCCTCCTGTTCAATTACAATAGGTGTTATCTTTTTGCTCTTTTTGACAGGAGCTCCTACAGCCCCTCCTAAACCAATTTTATCTTCAGGTAAAGTCCAAATAGAATAGGTAACTTTTTCAAATTTATCTTGTTTCTCAGTAATCATCTTCTCAAATTCTTCAATAACTCTATCTTTAAGATAGCCTCTTTTTTCTAAATCATTAGCAATTTCTTGAATGATCTTTTTATCAATTAAATCTTTAAAAATAAATTCTCTAATATTTGTAGGAACTATTTCTAATTTGAGAGTTTTTTCAGGAGATTCCTCTGCTGGTGATCCTTGTTGTTCAGATGTATCAACTGTTTGTGGTATTTCTAAAACAGGTTTTTCTCCACACTCAAGATCATTTATACATCGAATACTCCTGTCATAACCACCAAATATAATATTTGGTGACTCTGCTTCTGGATTTGGCATAGTTGATACTATTTTTATTGAAGTTGAGCTTGATGTTTTCCATTTTAACTCAATATCAGTTGAATCTAATTTTGTGTTATGATAGATTCTTAAGGACCCATCAGCACATCCTACAAGGATTTCATTCGCTTTATCTCCATCAATATCTGCAATTTTTAATGAAACTGGACGACCTTCTTCAATATTTATAATTTTTAAGCTCTCACCTTCACTGTTAAAGATTGAGATGGTAGAATCATCAGAACCAACTACTATTTCATGATATCCATCATTAGTTACGTCACCGATTTGAATAGCATTAATCTGAGATCCGAGATCTTTCTGCCAAATTATATCTGGTTTGCTTTCAATAGATTGAATTAATTGGAGTAACCCATTTTTTGTTCCAACTAACAATCCATTAATAGGAAATTCTACTTTTGGTAACTTTAAATAATCTATATTACATGCTGTCACCCAAGAATCATAATAGAGTGTAAATTGAGGGTCTGTTGCGTCTATATTCTTAAAAATTTTGAGAGTCTTATCTTCTCCCCCATAAATTAGCTCAACATTTCCGTCTCTGGTGAAATCCCCAGCAGTTACGCATAAAACTTTACCCTTAGTCTTAAAATTCATTATTCCTGCTAATTTATTTATACCTTTAACGAATTTTACCACTAAGAAATTTCCATCACCAGCTCCAACAAGAATCTCATCACATCCATCTCCAGTAATATCAATGGGATACGTAGTTCTTACCCATCCATCAAAAGTGATGCTATCAAGAATATTTAACTCGTCATCCATTAAGTATAAGGTCTTATCGTGTCCACCAAATACTAAATAACATTTGTCTTCACATCTCAGAGTTGAGCATGTTAAAACAGCCTCAGGAGCTTCAAACATCCAGTTTAAGTTAAAATTTTTATTAAGAGCGGACATATTCTAAGTTTTTAATATGATAGAATTAATTAATATAGAACCATTGATAATAAATGCGTTTCTAATTTTAAAAATATAATTGAACGTATTCTAAATCTAATTAATGCTTTTGATTTTAAAAAGATTATAAAAAAAAATAATAGATAAAGAATAAAAGAAAAACTATAATCCAAGCTGAGCATCACTTGGACTATATTCACCAGTACCATTTATCTCATATGTTATTTCTACTTTTTCTCCAGCATTTAATAAATCAATAGTCCATTTTAGAGTATCTTCCCCTACTTCGTCAGTTATTTCTGGTTTTTCGCTATATGTACCGTATTCAAATTGATCAGGCACTTTATCCATCAAAATCATGTTTTGGAGAGGTGCAGTACCTATATTTTCTACTGTTAATATGATTTTATAATTCCCTAAGTCACCAATATGTAAAACTTCCTTTCCAATTCTGAACTTTCTTCTCAAGTGTAAGGCTTCGATTATTGGTACCTCAGGCATAAATTCTAATTCTTGAGACAGTGGATACGTATTTGCGTTATATACAATTTGAGAATCAAAAGTAGATTCTTGGACAGGGTTTATACAATGAATGGGATATTTAAATGCTAGACTTGATTCTGGTACAAACATTCCTGTGTCAGAATTTCTCAAATCTTTTAAGCTAATTCTAAAAATTCTCCCGTCAAAACTTACTGCTCCAGATGATAACTCAATTTCTTTATTATCCCAGAGCATTGTGATTTCAGATGCCTCTGGTGGTTGAAATTCATTGGTAAAGTATTGTTGTGATATAATTAATTGATCTAAGGGAGCAGAACCATTATTTATTATTTTTAGAGTAGTTTCTACATCCTGTTCTTTATATGTCGGAACTTGTGTAATATCATATTTCATATCACCGGTAATACTGGCGATTTCTAATATTACATCAGAAATATCTATTGTACCGTTTACCATTGTCTGAAAGTCAGGCATAACTCGAAACTCGAGTTTCTTTCTAAATGCCGGATATTCTTCAGATTCATATCGCCATTTAGTGGAATGCCATTGTGCTCCAGCAGGAAGCAATGGGACGTCTTGTGGATCTATGTCTACGAATTTTGTAGATTCATCATCGGGAGCATAGACGTCAGCATTAAACAATTGGAATATAAACTCAGATGGATTTTCAAATACCAATTTACAATCCCAGACTCCCGGTTCTTCATCTCTTTCTACTGTATCCACATAAAATTTATTTCTAGAATATGCATCGTATTTATCTACAGCGAGACCTCCCGCAAATGAAGATGACCCTTCATATGTTACTTCTATTGGACCTGTTCTCCTTTTTGTTATATCGGTGACCATTATATCGCAAGTAAACTTTAATAAAGCAGTCCTTTCTGGTGGTAATTTCTCAATTTTCCATACAACATTACCATTTTCAACTTCTGCTTTTCCAATGTTTGTTTCTCTAACGGATGGATTTTTAAAATCATCTGGGATACTTTTAACCATCTTTACATTTGAGATAGTCTTTTCAAATAGACTTCTCATTGCAATAGCAAATGTGACTGTATTTTCCTTATCAATAGAAATGCCAAAGGACTGTAATGAAGATGTTGAAGCAACATCATATGTATCATTATCTTCTTCATCCTCATCTTCTTCTTCATCCTCATCTTCTTCTTCCTCTTCTTCTTCTTCCTCTACTTCAACTTTTCGTTGCTTTACACCAGAACCTGCTTTAGCCTTTTTATCTTTTAATTTCATTAAATCATTCTCGATATCCCTAATATTTAACACATCATCAGCATTAGGAAGTGTATTCACATATTCTTTTATAAGTAAAAGATTTTTTGCTTCCCCTTTAATTAAAAAATCTTGAGTCTCTGCGTTTGTATCCGGGTCAGTTCCTAATTCTCGAATGTTTAATTCTTTTGACTTTAAATTTGTTTCATCAATGTTTTTTAAGCTTAAATCTATATCCCATAATCTATCTTTTTTACTGGGATTCTCAACACTGAATTTACCTTTAAAATTAATCGCTTCTATATTACCATCATGGTCAAGTTCAGTATTTACATCTTCAACAATTTTAACTAATGCTAGTAGACCTTCACGATTTCCATCCTTCAATAGAATCGATCCTTCAAGAGCTCCTGTATCAGCGTCATATGTTTCTATTACGGGAGTAGATATATCTCTATCAACTAATCGAACTTTTCCTTCATCCATATCTGTTCTTTTTAAACCTTCAGCAACCTTTGCTTCATCTGCTTCTGTAGCATCCCAACCCATTCGCCTTTCTTCTCGTTTTTTCTTATCTTTCTTTCGTGCCATATTAGATTTCCCTATATTTACATTTTTGTGAGTTGATTTATTTATAGACTAATAAATATTTGATTAGTAAAATAAATATAAACACGATAGTTAAAAAAGATTTTTTCGCTAATTCAGAGAATAAATTTTTTTTTCCTTAGAAAAATCTTTTTTTCAACTGATCCCTATCATCTGGTTTAAGATCTGGGTCTAAAAACTTATGTCCGCACATAGGGCACATGGTTACCTTTTTCTTTGTTTTAGGATCAAAGATTCTAAAAGTATATCCACACACGGGACAGGTTCTTATAAAATTGTTATTTATTCCTTTAATCTTTATTCCTTCTTTATCTTCTCTCATTTTTCTATCTTAATGTTTATGTTATATAGAAAGCAATGCTATAATTAAATCATTGACATTGCTTCCAGTTGAACCTGTAACTATTTCAGAACAAACCATTTTAAAGAATGAATTTGAATTATTATTAATTAAAAATTCTTGTAAATCAACATTTTTATAGATTATTTGTTTTACTAAATAATTATCAATTAAAGCTCCCATGGCTTTACTGTTTCCTTCAATTCCATCAAGATTTACTGCTAAAAGAACATAATCATATTCTAAATTTTTATTCCTTATAATATCTAAATAACTAAGTAGTAATTCCTGATTTCTACCACCAACCCCATTCCCCTTAAGAGTTACCGTTAGTTCCCCCGTTCCTAAAAGAGCAATACGTTTTTTCATATTTTTTTTAGTAGATAATGTTTTTGCTTCATTTGAGATAATTTTATAGAGATTATAGGCAAAGTCTCTTGCTTCTCCAATAATATTTCTAGAGAAATACTTATAGCTAATTGCTAATTGATCAAAATATTTAGAAATTTCCTGGACAGCAGTTTCTACACTACCAATTAAAAAGTTAAAAACCTTGCCGAAATAAATATCTTCTTTTTTAGGGTTCTCTAAATCGGGATTACTTAATCCTGCCTCAATTATTTCCTTAATTGAAGATGGAATTCTTTCTATTAAATTATATTTCTTTAAAATTTTGTAGGCATCTTTATATGTAGTAGAATCTGGAACAGTAGGACCTGAAGCAATAGTATCTAGCTTGTTACCAACAACATCAGACATTATTAAAGCAATTAGGGTAGCTCCACTGCATTCATATACTTTCTTAGCTATATTTCCTCCTTTGAAATCAGATATATGTTTCCGAATCGAGTTAAACTCATCAATCGATGCTCCAGAAGCTAGTAATAATGAACTTATACTCTGTAAATCTTTTAAGGATATGTTTTCTTTTGGCAAAGGTAATAGAGCAGACCCGCCTCCTGAAATTAAACAAATAATTAAATCATTTTCTGAAGTTCTTTCTATCATTTGTATCATTGTTTTTGTTCCATTTAAACCTCTCTCATCAGGAGTAGGATGTGATGCAAAATTGAGTTCAATTTTCTTTGGAAAATCTTTTTCCTTTAAATTTAAATTATCGGGAACATTTATGATTCCTTCATAATCAATATCTCCATAATCTACCAATACTTTTTCTAAAAAAAGTGCCATTCTTGCTGTTGCTTTCCCCCCACCAATTATATATATCTTATGGTAATCATTAAGGTCGAAGACTTTTCCATTAATGACTAAATTATTATTATTAAGTTTGATTGCTTTTTGCATTAATTTATCAGGTTTAATAGAAATAATAGCTATTTCTAGTGCATTAAGTACAATTTCTCTTAAAATTTTATATCTTTGCGGTAATTCTTCAGATAATAATTGATCATAATTCTTAATAAACCTTTGAGTCATATTAATAGAATCTCTCTAAATATTTAACAATACCATATGTTTTATTAAACTTAAAATTAGTTGTATAATTTAATTAAATATCATTATCTAAAAAGATTTGAATACATAAAAAATTAGAAAGTGAATTCTTAGATGAGTGAAAATGAACTATATGATATAGCAATAATAGGTGCTGGACCAGGTGGTTATCATGCTGCTATTAGAGCTGCACAATATGGCGCTAAAGTTGCCTTAATCGAAAAAGCAAAATTAGGTGGTACATGTCTTAATTGGGGGTGTATTCCAACTAAAGCATTGTACGCTTCCGCTGAATTAGTTCATGAGATAAAAGAAAAGGGAGAAGAATTCGGAATTTCTTGTAATCCTACATTAGATTTTGGTAAGGCTGTTGAGAGAAAAAATAAAGTAGTACAAGAGTTAGTAGAGGGAATCGCTGGCTTAGAAAAAGCTTGGAAAAATGACGTATATAATGGGTATGGGAAAATTATTGGAGGTAACGCAGATAAAGGTTTCGAAATATCAATTGAGGGAACTGAAACAAAAACTATTAAGACAAAAAGGGTGATTATTGCTACGGGGTCTTCTCCCGCAATGATTCCAGCTTTCAATATAGATCATGATAGGATTCTAACTAGTGATGATATTCTTCATCCTGATTTTAAGATCGTTCCTGAACGATTGCTTATTATCGGAGCAGGGGTTATAGGCTGTGAATTTGCCAACATATTTTCTACTTTTGGCTCAAAAGTAGAGATTTTAGAATTCCTTTCATCACCAATCGCTACAGAAGAACCGATGATTATAAAAGAATTACAAAAGAAATTAACTAATTTAGGTATAAAGGTACATGTTTCTCAAAATGTAATATCTGTTGAAAATACTGGATCCGGAGTAAAAGCTACTACATGTTCTGCTGATGTCCCTAGAGACCAAATCGACAGTGCTGAAAAATTCTTTTATGAAGCAGATTATTGTTTAGTATCAATAGGTCGAGCAAGAGAGTCTCAAAATTTAGGGCTTGAAAATCTTGGAATTCAAATTCAAAGAGGTGCTATTACTATCGATACTAAGACAACTGAAACGACCATAAAGGGAATTTATGCGATTGGAGATGTAGCGGCTTCAGGTGCTCCAATGCTAGCACATGTAGCTAGTTATATGGGAGATGTGGCTGTTGCAAACGCTCTAACAAGTATCGGAGATTTCCCAGTAAAAGAGAGAACAACAGATTATCATGTAATTCCAGCAACGATATTTACTAAACCTAATATTGGTTCAGTAGGATTGAGAAGAAGCCATGCAAAGGATTTAGGAATAGATGTAGCTATGGGAAGATTTGCTTATGCATCATTAGGAAAAGCGAAGTGTGCTGGTCATGAAGAGGGATTTTTAATGATTTTAGCTGATAATAAGACTCATAAGATCATTGGTGCATCCTGTATCGGAGCTGAAGCTTCCGAACTCATTGCAGAAATAGCTTTAGCGATGCACCATGGATTGACAGTTCATGAAGTTGGAGAGGTAATCCACAGTCATCCTACTATTTCAGAAATGGTTTTAGAAGCCGCAGAAGATGTATTTGGTGTAGCTATTCATAAAAAAGGAAGGCCAGTCTTCCATTAAAATTTCTATAATTATTTGTTTCAATTTTTTCTTTGAATTAATCTCTAAATTTT
>JBHLON010000018.1:0-65555 GCA_048940445.1 Promethearchaeota archaeon | reverse complement strand
ATTTCTATTAAGTTAATGATTCCTTCAAGTGTTTCCTCAGTCAATACAACACTTGATGCCTTTTTAGCAACATCAGTAGAATTTTTTACAGCTATTCCTACTTCAGATTGTTTCAAGGCTGGAGCATCATTCACCCCGTCACCAGTCATCCCTAAAACATGATCAAATTTTTGAAGATTTTTAACAATTAAATATTTATCTTCAGGAAATATTTCAGCAAATCCCTCAATATCTTCTAAATTTTTTCTATAGTAATCGTTTTTGAGAAGATCAGTAAGTTCAGTATGACTAATTATATTTTCTCCTATACCTAAATTCTTTCCAACTTCTTTAGCAATTGATAGGGCATCACCAGTTAACATTTTTAATGATATTCCCAGTTTATTTACTCTTTGAATTAAATTAGAAACGTCTGATCTAATTTGATCATAAAGAGCAGCAATACCTACTAATTCCAAATTATTTTTATTTCTTCCATATGCCACTGCAATTAATCTATATCCAGATGCATATAATATCTTTATTTTATTCTGAATATCCTCAAAATTCAAGATATGGGATAAATCACACATCTTAAAGATTGTGTTAACAGCACCTTTTAATACAATAAACACATACCCATTTCTCTCAATTATAGCTTCTGTTCGTCGATTAATAGGATCAAATGGTAAAATTTTTTTTTGATTATAATCATTATATGGTAAATTTTTTTCTTTAATCGCTTCAATGAATGCGAAATCAATAGGATCTGCATCTGCTTCCTGAGAAGCTAAGGCACCATAGAGAATAATATCATTTTCTTTAAATCTTGAATTACAAATTAGTTTCGACAATCTAAGCTTATTAAGTGTTAAAGTTCCTGTTTTATCTATGCATATTATGTCCATCAAAGCGACATCTTCCACAGCATCCAACCTCGTTATAAGAACTCCTTTCTTGGATAATTCTGAAGAACCTAAAGCCATACTAATAGTAAACATAGTTGGTAAAGCTATTGGTATTGAAGCAACTAATAAAACAACAAATAATGGCGTTAACGTTAGAAGATCAAGTTTCCTAATAAACGATAACAATATCGCTAAGATAATTGAAAATATTACTATTAATATTAGCCATCTAACTACTTTTGATATCATAATCTGACTATGAAATTTCGGTTTTGCTAGTTCAATTAATTTAACTGTACGTCCAAAAAATGTTTGGTTTGCTGTTGCTTTTGTTTTTCCAATAACTTCACCTCTTCTTACTATTGACCCTGCATAAATAATATGATTATATTGTTTTTCAATTAAGTAAGATTCACCTGTAATAGATGATTGATCAACTTCAATTTTCCCACTAAGAACTAATACATCTGCTGGTACAAAATCGCCAGACTTTAATCTTACAATATCATCAGGAACAATTTCTCTTGCTGGAATTAATAGCCATTCACCTTGACGTTTTACTTTTACTTTCACTTGTAACTTTTTCTTTAATAATTCTAATGCTAAATTTGCTTTTCTTTCTTGAAAAAATGACATTGAAGAATTGAATATGAGTAAAGCTATTATCAAATATGCTTCATAATATTTACCTATAACAATCTCTAGCAAAATTGTAATAAATAGCATTAAAGGAGTAAATCCTAAAAATTTTCTTAGAAATTGTAACACTAGGTTTGGTTTTTTAGAAATTATTTCATTGTAGCCATACCTATTAAGTCTTTTTAGAATTTGAGTTGTGTCTAATCCATTTTCAGTATCTTCTAAAGAAAACATATAGATATTCAAGAATTTTTTAATTAGATCAACTTATACTGCTTTTCCATAAAGGTTGTTTTACTAATTTATAAGAATTTAAAGCATATTCTTCCATCATGCGGTTTGTGTTGAAATAAGCTCCTAATTTTATAGCATACTTCATTCTCTGCTGCCACTCGGTTTTATTTTGATAATATAATGGTATTATTTCATTTTCTAATTTATGATACAAGTCTTCAGCATCCAACCGATCATCATTAATGTTTGATTTTGGATCGGAAGGTTCTGGACCTATCGCCCAACCTGCCTTTTTATTAGACAAGTGATAGCCTTCTATCCACCAACCGTCTAATGTGGAGAAATTTAAGACCCCATTAATAGCAGCTTTCATCCCACTTGTTCCACTCGCTTCCAAATACCTCCTAGGGTTGTTCAACCATACATCAACTCCGCTTACTAATAATTTTGCTAATGCAATTCCATAATTTTCTAAAAACACTAAACCAATCCCGTATGAATGCCATAAGTAATCGCTGTATTCAAAAATTTTCTTTATATAAGATTTCGAATGCGAATCCGCAGGATGTGCTTTTCCAGCAAAAACTAATTGTGCCCGTCCTTTTATGATCTTAGCTAATCGCTCAACGTCAGTAAATATTAAAAGTGGTCGTTTATATTCTGCCATTCTGCGACTAAATCCAATAGTTAATAACTTTTCATCGAATAATATCCATGAATTAGCTTTTTCATATTTAATGAGATTACGCTTTGCTTTAGTATGAGTTCTCCATAATTCATAATTATCTAAATTTATAGCTTGGTTAAATAAATTTAAATTGTGGTGCCATTCTCTTCCTAGTTCTTCATTTAAAAAATTTCTCATATAAGATGACATCCAATATCCAGCATGAACTCCATTTGTAATAGTATTTATTCTGTAATCTGGAAACATTTTAGTTGAAACTTCAGTATGTTTTTTTGAGACTGCATTCACAAATCTACTTCCATTTAAAGCTAAGATAGTCATATTAAGAACATTCTTTCCAGCAAAATCCTGAATTTTTTCTGGTAACCTCTCTCTAAATACATCGCGAACCAAGTTGTAATCAAATTCCTCAAGGCCTGCTCTAACTGGAGTGTGTGTTGTAAATACACAGTGTTTTTTAGCCTCATCTAATGAATTATATTTCTTTAGAAGCTCGAATATTAGAAAAGCAGCATGTCCTTCATTCAAATGATATGTCTTTATGCGATTATATCCCAATTTTTCTAACATTTTATAACCACATATACCCAAAACCATCTCTTGGGCTATTCTTTGAAATGGATTAGCATCATATAACATATGCGTTAATTTCCGTTGCCATGGTTCATTCTTATCAAGATCAGTATCTAATAAGATTATTGGCACTTTATGACCATTTCTTCCAAGTATTTCATACTTCCATGCCTCTACTTTAAGTAGTTTGTCCTGTAGTTCAAGAGATACTTGTTGGTCTATTTTTTCAAAATCGTCGCTAAAATTCCACTCCATTTCTTTCTCAATTTGACTTCCATCTGGGCTAATCTGCTGATAAAAGTAACCCGCATCGTATGTTAAAGTAATGGCAACTATAGGTATCCCCATATCTGCTGCAGAACGAAGTGCATCTCCAGCTAAAATACCTAAACCACCTGAATAGATTGGAACACTGCTTTCTAATGCTATTTCCATAGAGAAATAAGCTATCTCCTGGTTTTTTTCATTATTAGTAATTTTTATATTACACCTTGAAAGTAGTTTTTGAATAATTAAGATCAAAATGATTTTTAGTTTAATAAGAATATTCCTTAAAAAAATAAAATTGAAAATTCTTATTTGAAAAATTTGTAAAATATGGATAATTGATATAATTTAAAAATAATTAGAAATTTTAACTTGTAATAATAAAATGATGAACAAAAGATTATATAGTAATACTGAAGATTGATTTATTCAAATTCAGAGAGATTTATAAAATTTTATGAGATTATTTAAAAGGTTTCCCATCTGAATTAAAGTAAAATATACAATTAAAATTGAAAGAAAAATGTTTCAAGATTTTGATTTAAGTGGTGTTAGTATTCCAATAGTCACGCTATATTGGCTCTTTTTTTTATTGGGGATAATATTATCTATTATTGGGTTGATTTATATAATTTATCTAATGAGAAAATTATCGCATTTAGACAATGGGTCTGAAGAAATGATAAAGATCCACGATTTAATAAAGCTAGGATCTAACGCATATCTAAAAAGGCAATTTAAAACAATTGCTATAGTATTGGTAATTCTTTTTGCTTTACTTTTTAGTTTTTCCTTTGTAGTCCCTATACTTTTTTCTATTTCTATTTCTTTTTTAATTGGAGCAGTTTCTTCTCTGATTGCAAGTTATATCAGTATGGTTGCATCCACATTATCAAATGTGAAAGTAACACAGGCTTGTAAAAGTGATTTAAATAGCGCTTTGAAGATAGGATTTAATGCAGGGATGATTATTGGAGTTTCAGTGATCTCTATATCATTATTAGGTATAAGTGTTTTATATCTCGTATTTAATTTTACTACTCAAAACATTGTTGGATTTGCTTTTGGAGCCTCTTTCTCAGCATTATTTGCTCAATTAGGAGGAGGAATATTTACAAAAGGAGCAGATATTGGAGCAGATTTAGTAGGAAAACTAGAACATGGGTTACCTGAGGACGATATACGTAATCCCGCTGCTATAGCAGACAATGTTGGAGATAATGTCGGAGATTGTGCAGGTAGAGGCGCTGATCTCTATGAATCTTCATCAGCGAATAACATCGCTGCTATGATAATCGGAGTAGTATTAAGTGCAGCTACTAACAATCCATTATTTATAATTTTTTCCTTAATATCAAGAGCATTAGGAAATATCGGTGGTATATTTGGAGGTTTTTTTGTAAAGATTAAAGAAAAAGATAAATCTCCTATCGCTGCGTTTGCTAGAAGTCTCATTGCTACAGCGATTTTCAATATCATCTTTTTCTTGATTTTGACATTGATTTCCTTTCCAATAGGATGGTATTACTTGTTTACCTGCTCAGTTTTAGGAATATTTTTGGGTTTATCAACATATTATATAGTAGATTATTACACCTCTTCGAGATATAAACCTGTAAAGCATGTAATTAAAAGTTCCGAAACAGGTTCAGCAACGAATGTAATTAGCGGATTGTCACTTGGTTTAGAATCCCCTACCATCCCAATAATCTCATTTGTAGTAGGAATCGTTCTTAGCTTTTTTCTTGGCATTCTATTTGGTAGATTGACCGGTTTAAATGACTATTTAGGTGGTGTCTTTGGGATAACTATTTCAACAATGGGTTTATTGTCAATTACAACGATAATCTTAGCTTTTGATGGATTTGGACCAGTATCTGATAATGCTGCTGGAATAGCAGAAATGTCACATCAAGGAGAAAAAGTACGATATAATTTAGATAGACTAGATGCTGTTGGTAATACAACTAAAGCATTAGCAAAGGGTTTTGGTATTACTTGTGCTGCATTGTCTGCTATAATTTTATTTGAAGCATATTTAGACGAAATTAAGGATGAAATTGTAAATATTGTTGATCCAATCATTTTGTGTTCATTATTGCTTGGCGCAGTGATTCCATTTGTGTTTTCAGCATTTGCAATTAGAGCCGCAGGGGTAGCAGCTTCTGGAATGATTAAAGAAATACAACGCCAATTTAAAGAAGATCCGGGAATACTTGAAAATAGATCATTACCCGATTATGCTAAGTGTATTGATACTGGTACCAAAGTAGCATTAAAACAAATGATTTTTCCAGCACTGTTACCCACTCTGACTCCTCTTGCTATTGGATTTTTATTCGGTCCAGTTGCTTTAGCAGCCTTTATTATATCTGGAACAGTATCCGGTATAATTTTAGGATTCGTGTTAAATACTGGTGGAGGTGCCCTTGATAATGCTAAAAAAGCTATTGAAGGGGGCCTTTTAGGTGGAAAGGGTTCTATAGCTCATGCTGCTTCTATTGTAGGAGATACATTTGGTGACCCATTAAAAGATACTGCTGGTCCATCTCTTCATATTTTAGTCAAGGTAATTAATACGGTATCGATTGCATTTGCCCCAATTTTCATAGTGGGTTTAATTGCTTTATGAGAAATTAATTTCTTTTTTTTAAATTTTAATATTCAAGCTCTATAATTTCATATAGATATGTTTCAAGCATTTCAGGTTTCATTTTTTTGATATTTTTTGAAATTTCCTTAAAAATATTTCTTATTTTTAAAGATTTAAAATAACTAAGTTCTTTTGTAATAAATGCAATCATATATTGTTGTTGCCCACTTCTCAAATCTTTGTCTGGATATGAATCAAAATAAGCATACCCTTTTCTATTAATATTTTCAATATTTACTAAGATTCCCTGCGCTTTTTCCATCTTATTATGACCATAGATAAAGACAGAGGCATGAAATAATTGTCTACCAATTTCATCTAAAGAATAAGGTAAATTTTCTCTTATTGAATTATAATACATCAATTTAGGTCCTAGTTTATCATCCCAAAACATTATTAAAAGAACTGCACATTTACCCTGATCATCACTATATTTGCCTGAAATTGTAATTTTGTCTTCATTTTCTTCAACAAACTTTTTTATCCTATTCTCAATAGACTTTATTTTTTCTTTCCGTTTAATTTTACCTTTAATCACAGCTAATAAATCATCTTGTTCAAAAGGTTTAGTGATATAATCATCAACACCTAAAAGTTTCCCAAATCGAATATCTTCAGGAGTTGTTTTAGCAGTTAGAAATATAAATGGAATACGGCTCCATTCTGGTGTGGATGAAACCTTTACAAAGAAATCGTATCCATTCATAATAGGCATCATTATATCGCTTATTATTAAATCTGGTATTTCCTCAATCTTAGATAACGTATTTAATGCATCTTTTCCGTTTGATGACGTTATCACACTGAAATCATTTTCTTCTAACACTATTTTAACATTTTTCAATATTAGTTTATTATCATCTACTACTAGAATAAACGGTTTCATAATTGCAAGAAATAAAAAGTATTATAATTTTTTAATATAATTATAATAGATTGAAATTTTTGTAAAAAAAGAGATTTTCCCTATCTTTCCAAATTCATAAACCAGTTGTGAGAGTTATCCAAATTTTAATGACAAAATATCATATTATTAAGCAAATTCCTTATAATTATCTAATTAATGTATTAAAACTATAAAGTAATAAGTAGAATATTTTGCGAAGATGATTGAAAAGCTAATTTCAAATTAATGAGATTAGATTTAGTAAGTGAATGGTTCAATCATTCAAATTACAAAAAATCCTAATAAACAAGAATTTTATCAAAAACAGTATAAATTGTTGTTTTATAAATTTCATAATAAAAATCGTTAGGAATTACGTTTTTAAGCTCTTCAATTAAATCCAGAATCATTTTTTCAGTAATTTCTGGTCGGAGTTCTTTTAAATCGGGATCATATTTATGAAGAAACAAAGTAAGATCTAAATTTAGATTCATTTCTTCAATTCGTTTCAAAGTGCTTTCAAAATATTTTAGAGCTAAATCATAACGTAGGACATCTTGAATATCAATCACAAATATAAGTTTAGAAGCGCCCGTAATGTATTCTGCAAAATTATCCAAATATTCGTCTCTAAAACTTTCTTGGCCACCTAAATCCCAGATGTTGAATTTTGAATTAATAGAATTAAAATTAATGATATTATGACCTAATGTTGGGTCTAATGATAAATAATTAAGTAAATTTACTTTACCAGTAACACTAAGAACTATGGATGTCTTCCCACTATTATCTAATCCCATCACTACAACTTTATTATAACCTTCTGATTTATCTTTATTGTTTATATTAGACATCGGTTAGTTAAGTTCATAGTAATTTATCTAAATTATCCGAATCAACCATTTTTTGAAACTTTTCCTTGTGTAATTCCAAAATGTAAGATTTAATTGAAGAAAATACTTTAAAAATCGATTTATTCTTAATTGAAAAATATTTTATATTACCATCTTTTCTAACATTCAGTATTCCTTCTTGTTTTAGCGCTTTTAATTCCTGTGATACATAGGATTGACTAATGTTTAATCTATCTTGAATATCTTTAGATACTAATTCTCTGTTCTTAAGAAGTCTAATAATTTCTATTGCATAGGGATCACTCAAAAGTTTTAGAAAATTCGCTATTTCTTTCGTTAACTCATCCATTATAGCAAATCCTACATTTTAATCATTATCAACTTTTAACTCAAAAAATATTCTGAGTACAACTTATTTAAATAAGATGATTTAGAAATTTAAATATAACTAAGTTAGAATATCACGATATCACTTATTCACAATACTTAAATATCATGTTATCACTAGATCTCAATATACTGAAAATTTTTATTTCTATAATTGAAAAAGAATTGATTTATCATGATTAATAAAACACTTGCATTAGATGATATTGATAAGAGGATTGTAGAATGTATTCAAACAGATCCAACCTCAACATATACAGAGATCGCAAAAAGGGTTCATAGAAGTCAACCCACGGTTGGGATGAGAATAAAGAAGCTTGAAGATTCTGGAATATTGCAATTTAAAGCGGGACTTAATTTGAAAAATATAAATTGTTATTTCGCCAAACTAGAATTAAAAACATGGAATATTGACTTAATTTTAAATACAATCAAATCTTGTCCTTATATTATCCGCGGATATAGAGTCAGCGGATCTACAAACTTTGTTCTGATTGTTGCTTCATTTAATTTAAAAGATCTAGATAAAATTGTTAATTATCACTTTAGAGAAAATCCTGAAATAACTAATGTCAAAGTTGAGATAATTACTGAAATTTATAATGATTTCCTCATACCAATTGACTTAGAGACTGGTACATGCAATTGTATCGAGAATCAAAATTTAAAAGAATAAAAAAACATCTAGAAAAAAGGTTTTTAAATTGAATCAATCCAAAGTATTAGCGAATTATGAAAATGTTTATATGGAAGATACTGATGTAAATTGTTGTGTAATTCCAAATATTATTCCATGTAATGGTTATAATGTATGTACTAGTTGTGGGCAAGTAATTTCAAGAGTTATTTCTTATACTGAAGGTAGAAATTTCTTTTTAGATGATAAAGTAAATTCTACTAATACTGAACCTGTACGGAATCAAATTGGGCCTCGTACTGTCATTAAAGGTAATTTAGATGGCAAGGGAAATTATTTGACCCCTAAATCTTCTTTCGCATTTGATAGATTAGCTAAACGAAATAGGAGTTTAATAACTGGATTTGAGAGAAATTTATGGACCGCCTTACCAAAATTTAATCAGCTAGTATCTCAATTAAATCTTCCTAATTATATAGCTGAAGAAGCATTGCAGATCTACAAATCTGCAGCAAAATTAAAACTAACCCTTGGAAGAACCATTGAAGGAATAATAACTGTTTCTATTTATTGTGCGCTAAAAATTCATGGTTTACCAAGAACCATTGAAGAAGTTCTATCGGCTTCTCAAATTTCTAGAAAAGTGTTTATGTATTGCTACAAAGCAATTATTAATGAGATATTACCAAAAAAAAATCTAAAAGTCTCTAATTTTACACCTCAAGATTATATCCATAAGTTTTACGACGAATTAAATCTATCTATGAAATGTAGAAATTTAGCCGTTAATGCCATTAACCAATGCCAAAGGAAAGGTTTGAAAGTTTCAGGAAAAGATCCCAAAGGTTTCGCAGCTGCACTACTATATCATTTTTCAAAATTAAATGATGAATTTAGAACACAAAAACAAGTTTGCAAGGTTGCAAACATTTCCGAAATCACTTTAAGGATGAGGCTAAAAGAGATTTCCAATCTGGTTTAACTTTATAATTCAAAACGCATCATCTTTATGTGAATTAATTTTAATTATAAAATCTAGATAAAATCTCAAATAAATTTATTTCGAGATTACCTATTATTGAATTTTTTTTTAATTATGAAGGCTGATCTTTAACTAGTATTTTTAACATTACTTGAATGAGAAACAGTATTAAGGTGATTTAATATATATAAAAAAATTTTAGTTGGTGTTGATGAATCAGAAGATAGTATGGATGCCGTAAAAAAAGCATTAGAATATACAAAAAGTAATAATTGTAAAGTAATTGCATTTCATTCAGTAATTCACCATTTAAATCAATTTATTCCAAACTTCTCATTGTCAAGGCCAAATAGTATAATTTCTTATGAAATTCATGAAGATTACATCAATAATGGAAAAAAGATTTTGGAAGATGTAGAAAATCTTTTTATAAAGGAGGGTCAAAAGGTGGAGACGAGATTAATTTTTGACATTCTTCCAGAAGATTATATTAAAAAGATAACTAAGGAAGAGAATATTGAATTAGTGATATTAGGATGTAAGGGAAAACATTCAAAGCTGAAAAGAACATTTATAGGAACAATACCAGATAAAGTAAGTAATGATGTTGGTTCTGATGTTTTATTAGTTAGATAATCATTTTGAGATGTAAATTAATAAAAAACTATTTAAAAAGTAAAGATAAATATGAAAGTTGCCAAGATAAAAGGAATAGTCATTTCATTACATATTAGTACATTGCTAATTATTGGATTGGTAGGATTTTACGCTGCAGATGAATATGCAACTTTAGCACCAGGAAGTAGTATTATTCAACTCATAATAGTAGGTTTAATTAATGGCATAATAATCTTATTTTCAATTTTAATTCATGAATTGACGCACTCATTAATCGCTCAAAGATATGGATTAAAAGTTTCAGAAATTGAATTATATTTATTTGGAGGAGTATCAAAAATAGAACAAGAACCCACCACTCCAAAAAGTGAACTCATTATTTCCTTTTTTGGGCCAATTTCAAGTCTAGTATTAGGTGGGATATTTTTAGGTACTTTATTTTTAACCACCTCTTTATTATCACTAACTTTGCCCTTAATTGTAAGTGTAACTTTATTATATTCAGGAATAACAAATGTGGGCTTAGGCATATTTAATCTTCTCCCAGCCTATCCTATGGATGGAGGAAGAGTATTGCGTGCTATTTTATGGAAAAGTAGGCATGATATATTGTCTGCAACCAAAACTGCTGCTAGAGTAGGAACTTATTTAGCATATAGTTTGATGGGTATTGGATTTCTTTTAATGTTAATGATTAATTTTTTCAGTGGTTTATGGTTGATCATTATAGCTTCATTCCTAAATAACCAATCAAGACATGCGTATCTACAAACTTTTAACGAGATTGCTCTCTCAAAATTAAGTGCTAGAGAATTAGTAACCATATCTGAAATAGCAGTTCCGTTTAATACGATTTTAAGTGAGGTAATTAGTAATTATTTTATGATGTACAAGAAAACGTATTTCCCCGTTATTCAAGGTGGAGAAGTAGTAGGAATTATTCATATAGAGGATGTAAAGCGAGTCCCACTTAATCAAAGACATGAAATAATAGCGGGATATGTGATGAAAAGAATTAACTATTTTCCAATTATCAGTTCTAGTGCTAATGGAAAAGAAGCAATAACTCAATTAATCAAAATGAAAAATCGCCCTCATTTAGTAGCAGTCAAGGATGAAACGACAAACCAGGTTATAGGTTTTATTGGGGAAGAAGATATTGTAAGCTCTCTACAGTTTATAAAGAATCAAATGGAAGTCTCTCGCGGTTACTAAATTAATCTAAAACATCTCCATAAATGCTCCTAAACGTGTTTTCACTTGTTCACTGTTTTCTCCAATTTTGTTGAAAGTTAATGCAATGGATGGAATTTCCAAATCGCGTCTAATTTTCTCTTTAAGCATACTATAACAATTTGATATGGAATGACAACCAAATAATTGGATGAATACAAGTCCATCTACCTTAAGATTCTTTGCAATTCTCATATAAGAATCTGTTAATTTGTTGTTATCACATCCTAAACCATTTTCAGTAGCATTCATTAAAAAATGAGCATAAGCTTCAATTGGATTCGAATTAGGAGAAACATCAATTTTCTCGAAAAATTGTAGCATATACCAATCAGCATAGATGGCTCTCCCTCCTAATTCATAAATGATCTCGTGAGATTCGGGAGGCCAGCCACCAAACATGGGAGTTACCAAAATTTTTGGCATTTTAGATACATCCATCCCAATCCTTTTTCTAATTCTTTCCCGTATTTCAGTAACTAATGAATCTAAATTATCTGCATATCTCTTGGCGTCAGAATTATAATCTTGGAATGTTATATTCAATAAAGCTAAAATTTCACTAAAAGTAGCGGGATTACATGGGTAAAAATCAGAGGTACTAATTTCATCTAAAATTACTTTATAGGAATTTTTTATGCGGTTAGCAATTTTAAAATGATTTCTAAAATGGTTGTCAGTTATATTATTTCCAGTTATTTTTTCCATTTTACTTATAGCTATAGAAAGATTATCTGTTAAAAGTTCTAATGCATTCCCGAGATTCCGAGGAGGCACATCAACCCAGATTTGTTCAGGGGCATCTGAAATTGTTTTTAAAGACTCTAAGTATTTATTCCATGCACTACATCGAATAGTATAATTTAAAGTTGCATCCACATTTTTAATTTTGCTAACGTGCATACCATATAAACTTTTTATGCCATAACAGAAATCATTAGGAATACCACTCTCAATTCCTAAATCATACATTTCATTATACTTTCTATTTATTGTTTCAATTACTTCATCAATAATCTCATCTATAAGCTTACTAACTTCCCCTATACCAAGGTTCTTTACAAAACCTAAAAAATCTGATACTCGATTCCAACCAAAAAAACTAGAAGCTGATCCTAGATATCTTAAATATTTATTGATCTCAAATATTTGCATTCTGATTGGAAAAACTGGTACTGCTCCAGCAGCAAAGATTAAATCTGAAAATGGGAGAGCAACAGAAATTAATTTTTTCTTTTCCCTGAATTTTTTTCTTTTTAAATAATCTCTCCCACCTAAGAAATTGTATGCAATTCTTAGAACAGAGGAAAATCTAATTAATTCATCCGCAATTAGACTCATAGTTATATCATCTCCAAGAATGCTTCAATTCGAGTGGAAAGTTGCCCTCTATTTGCTTTTGAATAATCTCTCTCTAAATTTAAAACAGATAAACCCTCCTTTTGCAATTCATTTTTAAAAAACGTAGACATGATAGAAAAATGATCACAGAATTTGATGATATGATTAATTACTGCTAATTTTTTTCCAGTCTTTTCTTTATAATTTTTGTAGATTTTTAATATTAGACTTATTCTATTTTCTAAAAAATCCGGAACTGAATGATCTCCATATATATTATCTTTAAATCTTTGAACAAACAGATTCAGTGAATCTTTTGCTGTTTCAATATTCACAAGATCAATAGTTTGTAAATAATTATCGCCAATCCATGTGTCAAAAAAAATAATGTTTCCTCCTCCCTCTTCTATTAAATCTATTACATAATCATTAATGAAAATAGAACATCCCGTAAGTATCAAGTCTTTTGAATTAAATTGAATTTTATGAGGATTTTCTTTATGTTTTTGAATTATTTTTTCTAATTCAGGCATGAAATCTGGACCGAATAAAATCGCTCTTTGCAATATCCTTAATTTTTCAGAACCCTTTATCGTTAATTTGTTAAGTTCCCTGAGCTTTTCCTTAAATAGATTATATTTTTTAATACTTTTTAGTAAATCTTCATCAGTAATTTTACATTCTATGATTTCCTCTAATTGATTCTTGAAGTTTTCTAACTCAATTTTTAAATACTTCAAACTATTCTCATTTTTAGTATATGAGATATAGAAAGTTAGAGAGGGGAGATTGAAATATTTAGAAATAATCTCTGAAGCGCAAATATCAGACACGCAATGATTTGACACAATAAAGTAATCTAATAAGTCTAGAAATTGAAAAAAATTAGGTTTTAATGAAAAAAATCCAATACACGATTGAGCAAATGCGCATGTTGATGGTGGTAAATAATCATGACTTGCATTCATCAGATCATCATTACCACCAAACATTAACCTAAGAGGAAAAAATCCAGCAGCATCAAGCAATTCCTCTGGAATGTTATCATGAGAAATAAAACCAACAACTTTCTTACCTTCTTGTTTCTTTTTTCTAAGAAATAAAGAAAAATCTGATAATAATTCTAAGTCTTGCATATTGATATAAAATCTTGATTAAAAATGAGTTAATCCATCAAAGGATTTAATTTTAATTGTTATAATTTTCTTGAGCTATTAACGCAGCACCAATGGCACCAGTCAATTGAGGATAATCTGGTATTACAATCTCAAAACCTAACTCTGCCTCTAAGTACTTTTTAACAGCAACATTTTTAGCAACTCCCCCACAAAATATTAATTTTGGAGCAACTCCGATTCGTTTAGCCATACCTGCAACTCTCCTTGAAATTGATTTATGAATACCAGCGGCTATATCTTCTTTAGATGACCCTCTTGCAAATAAACTAATGACCTCACTTTCAGCAAAAACAGTACACGTAGAACTAATAGAGGCTGCGTTATTTGAATTTAATGCTAGATTGCCAAATTGATCGATAGGAACCTCTAATGCATGTGCCATCACTTCTAGAAAACGACCCGTTCCAGCTGCACACTTATCATTCATTTGGAAATCTATGACATTTCTAGTTTTCTTTGAGATTAATATCGCTTTACTATCCTGCCCCCCAATGTCAATGACCGAATGAGTGTCATTAAAAAAAAATTGGGCTCCTTTAGCGTGAGCTGTAATTTCTGTGACTCTATCATCAGCAATATCGATGGTATTTCTACCATAACCTGTACTCATGACATAGACATCAGATCTCATTAAATTATTTTTCAATAATAAATCATCAAAAAGATTATGTCCTACTTTTTTAAAATTATAAGTGGATCTTTCTGTCCTATGATCAATCAATTTACCTTCATTAATTAAGACGATTTTAGTCGCTAATGATCCAATGTCAATCCCGATAAAAGATTTCAAGGTTTTATTTACCATTTATATTTTACTTTAAAAATTTATGAAGGAATATTAAATTTATCCTTTAATTACCAGTATTAACCAGTACTTAAAAAAAGAATTGAGATAACCATAGTTAATGAAAATGCGATTAGCATTTGCAAAATATTTTTTATAATAGATTCACGAGATATTAATCCTAAGAAAATTCCTAATAATATTATTGATCCAAAAATAATAAGGAAAGAAGTTATAAAGAGTTCAAAACTCGCTTGAGAAACAAAAAAGAATGGAATAAGTGGAATAACCCCACCGAAGAAAGGAGCAAATCCATTTACCAGTGCGACTAAAATCGTAGCAAATCTTTTTGCTTTTTCTTGAACTGTTTTCTTTTCCACGCTTTGTTCATTTTTTTCACGTAGATTATCATAATTTTCATCTAAATTTATCTCTTTTAACATGGCTTTTTCTAATTCTTCTTGAGACAATTGACTGCCTGCTTCTTGAGCTTCTTCAACAATTACCATTGCTTTATCTAATTCTAATTTCAATTTCCTTTGTTCTGCCTTCTCTGATAGATAAGAACCCGATATTCCTGATATAAGCATAGAAATAGAAGTTCCAAAACCTGTTAAAAGAACAATATTACTACTAATCGCAACATCAGAACCCTTAATAATTAGTACAAAAAATCCTAATAGAATTCCTAGAACGGTTAAAAGCCCATCATAAAAATTATTTACAAAATATCTTCTTGCAATTGCTCCTAATTTTGTTATTTTTGAATAAAGTTTATACTTTTCAAACATTTTGTAGATTTCTTAAAGTGTTATTTATTCAACAATTTCATTGTTAAATTCCTAATAATAGTGAGACCAATAATGTGACTATCCCCGCTGTAACCAAGTGCAAGGCATATTTTATACGCCCTCCTCCCGATATATTTCCAAGAAAAATACCTAAATAAATTAGTAAACCTGTTAAAATTATATAAGAAAAGATAAAATGATATATTGTTAAAATTGCTCCGAAGAAAAAGGGAATTAAAGGAAGTGATGAACCTAGGACTGGAGCACCCCCATCTACTAAAGAGGCAACAATTGTTGCAAATCGTTCTGCATGTTCTATCATTGTTTTATTATTTTTCTCATTTTTTTCTTTTTTCTTAATCGGAATTAATAAGTTTCTTTTCTTTCTTGATCCTTTTATTTTCACAGGGATTACCATGGCTCTCTGGATTTCTTTCTCTTCAAGAATCTTTTTTGCTAACTCAATTTTTTCGAGCTCATCATCACTATATTCATCTAAGTCTTCTTCTATAATAACCATATCCCTCTTTAAATCGATAATCTTTTTCTTTCTTTCTGCATCTTCTGAAAGAAAGGCTCCCCACAAACCGCTAATACCTATTGCTAAAGCAGTTGCAAAACCAGTTATTATTATAGTTGAAGGAGTGTTTGACGTACTATTTCCGAATAAAAAAATCATAAACATTCCGCTTACTATTCCAGCACAAGTTAAAGCTCCATCAAAACAATTATTGAAAAATTTACGACGGGTAATAATCCCCAAGTCAGACATTTGGGAATACTTTCGCCATTTTTCAAATCTTGACTCTCTTTGCATTGTGTTTATGATACACCTATGCTGGATAAATTAACCTAGAAGTAAAAACTTTACGTTTAGTAGCAGTAATATTGAGACATTGGGTCATATTATTTGCTGTACTAGTAATCTCTAAAAGATGATTATTAAATTACACTAAAATCTTATGATTTTTATTGATCTAATCATATAATATTCTTAGATTATTAAAAATTTAGTGAAAGAAAAAAATGTCTTTGAATAGTAAGACGAAAGAAGAAATTATTAGTTTACTCGTGGAACATTCAAGAATAATGTATGACGTTCTAAGCGATATGGGTGTTTATTATAGTGCCTGGGCAGAAGATTATGAAAAAAATAAAGATAGTCTTCAAAAAAAAAAGAGTAAAATGCAAATCTCTGAAGAGGAAGCAGATGAATATAAGATTAAGTTAATACAAAACTTCTCTGAAGCTGGAACTCAAGGTTTAGGAGAATATGTAGCCTTTATATTAAGAATGGATAACGTTCTTAATTACCCTCTTGAATTTGTTGATATGCTAGATAAAATTGATCTAAAAGCTAATAAATTTAGTGAAATTAAGAAGCGTTATTATAAGTTAATAAATCAAATAATGGAAATGGCAGATATTTTAAAGCAAACGATAAAAAATCTTAGAGATGCTAGAGATAAAGTATACGAAAACACCGTAAAGATTCATGAGATGGAAAATGATATAGATACAAATTACAGACAATTTCTGGATTACCTTTATTCTACTTCTAATGAGCAATTAGATATAAGGTTATTATTAAGGTTAAGAGACAGTGTTGTTTTGCTAGAACAACTTGCAGATCGTATACATGATCTTGCAGATCTTATTCGGATTTTACTCTATCAATAAAAACTTAAACATTTTGCTTAATGATGAAAATATAATCCAAGTTTATTCTTCTCTAAAATATCGATCATTTTATTATTAAAATATCGTTCCGAATAGCCTTCTTCTATAAATGAAAAGAAAAATTTTACGCAGTTTTTTCAATCTTATTATTTAATAAGACTTTTGAGCATGTTTTGATAAGTTTTTTGATTTATCAATAAATTTCTACTTGCTTTTAAACTTATTGTGATATATAGGTTGTAAATTTACACTAAATTTATTAAAAATAGTCAAATTTTCATTTAATATACAGTTTCACCAGAAATTCGATTGACTTTCAAATGTTTGAACCTTGCCTCTGTTTCCGTTATTTTTTCGCTGTTTACTATTTTATCTACAACTTCTTGTGGGAATAAATATTTTACTAGGTGAGTAATCATTTCTTTTGTTTCAATGCAATTGAACAATTTTAAACTTTCAACAGAATAAAAGATTTCACTTACTAGATCATGGTTAGTTTCACTTGAAAAATTTATGAGTTCTAAGTTTCTATAAATTCTAGTGATAATCGAGTCTAAAAGATCGTAGTCCTTTAAATTATCTAAAGTGTTTCTCATATAATTTAAGAAAATAACATAATATGTTGACTCTGAGGATACAAACCCATCTCTATGATGCTTGATTCCTTCTGGAGTGACTCTTTGCTCAATCTCTTCGATTAAACTCTTTAAAATTGAAGGCTCGATTTTATTCTGAATGTTAAGAACATAAAGTATCTTAACAATAACAGCTAACTGAGAGGTCTCACAATCTTTAAGATAATTAGAATTGAAAAATTTCTCATCACGATGTATTAAAGGAGCAAGTTTATCTATCGGCAACCAGAAACCCATTATTTCTGTTGATTTAAAGAAATAATATAATTTAGTGGTTGCTTCGGCTATAGGGGCTTCAAATTCATCAATAAATTCACCATATAATTCATTTAAAAAATTGTTAATTTTTTCAGTTTTTAGTTGAATACTAAATCTATTTGCTAAATATATTCCACAGAAATAAAGATCTGGATTTTTCAAAGTTACAATTGGGAGAGAATATAACCAATCATTCTGATTCTCCTCGATATAATTTTTTAAATGCGAAAAATCAAAGAACCCCACAAATTGGAAAAAATCAAGAATTCTGTAAATTAAATATAATAATTGTAATTTATCTTGAACTTCACTAATATTCTCCAAGGTCTCTATTTTAGTTTTATTACTCCTAAATTTAGCAATAATTTCATCCTTGACTTTAATATATTTCCGGAGATTTTCTAATTTTTCAGGAGTTTGTGAATAAAGTTTCTTTAAATTACCGAGTTCTAAGATAAATTCAATGGGGAGAAATCCTTTGGATTTTAGATTTAAAATTAATGATTCAACCTCTAAATCAGCGATATAATATAAAATTACTTCTAAAAAAATTTCATAAACAATCGGAGCGATTACTTTTCTGTAGAGTTTTTCAATTGTTGTTAATTCCTCTAAGTCTGCTTTAGTAAAATTCAAAAACCGACCAGAGAATTTATTATCAATTTCATCTTTATCAAAACCTAATTTTACAATTTCAGTTTTGAATTTTTTTACAATTTCCTCTGTAATTCTCAAGAGATCTTCATATTTGCCTGAAAAACTTTTAAAATTGTGGTTTAATAGATTCCGAAAATAGTTATCAATATTTTCATAAAAAAAATCTTCTTGATCTGAATAAAGTTCTAAAATATTAAAAAGACCTTGAAGTATCATCTAGATCAAAAATTAGTATAAATAATATACTCTTTACAGTTATTAAAAAAGCCTTACATTAATATTTTTTCATTATTGTTTAAAATTATGATATATACCCGTTTATTTAATTAAACCTACATTAAAATAGATGCGAATCTTACAACTTTTTATTAGAAAATTAATAGAAATTTCGTTGCATCAATAAAATTAAGCAGAATTTAACATAAAATATTCTATTTTTCTTTATCTTTAAAGATTTAATAAAATTAAAACATTTTTTTAAGATTTTTATATAAACATCAAATCCAAATATTGGTTTATCATTCTGGTTTTAATTGAATCTATTTCGGAATAATTTTCGTTTGGAATAGAATACCTTAACTTAATCATTTCACTTATGACTTGCTCAGATTTCCAAGCGTTAATAACTAAACCTTTATTAATCCGGTTTTTTCCTTCTTTATAAAATAATAGGAACAGTTTGATTAAACTCAGCAGTTTCTCTGGAGAAGTAAACACATCAATCTCATCAAATGCATTTTGAATTAAAAACCCATTTGTAATGATTTTGTTCATAATTATCTCTAATCTCTGTTCTGGTGGTATTCCCCCTTCTCCTAGCAGTTGCGTAATATTTTGAATGTTACTCTCTTGAGATAGGATCTCATTGAGTTGATTACGGCAACCTACCCAATCTAATTTTATTTCTGGCCAATCAATATCTATTTTTTTCCACCACTTTTTAATATATTCAGGGTAATTTGAATAAGATTGCAACCAATTAATGGCTGGAAAGTGTTTTAGATATGCAAGTCTTTGATCTAAAGCCCATACTCCTTGGACTACCCGTTTTGCAGCTGAAGTAACTGGTTCGCTAAAATCTCCCCCTGGAGGTGAAATTGTACCAATGATAGAAATAGATCCAAATTTTTCATTGTCCCTCTTATCTTTACCTAATGCTTTTATAAGACCAGCTCTTTCAAAAAAGCTGGATAACTTAGAGGGTAAATAACCAGGATATCCTTCTTCTGCGGGCATCTCTTCTAATAAACCAGATAATTCCCGCAATGATTCCGCCCAACGGGAGATACTATCAGTTAATACAACAACATCATATCCCATGTCTCTATAATATTCTGCGATTGTTACTCCAGAAAATAAACTTGCTTCCCGTGAGGAACCGGGCATATTAGAAGTATTTACCACTAAAACAATTCTATCCATTATCGGTCTCCCACTATTAGGATCGATTGTTTCGGTAAATTGTTTCAATACGTTTGCAATCTCATTTCCAGGTTCACCACATCCGATATAAATAATAATATCAGCATCACAATATTTTGCTAAACACTGCTGTATCACAGTTTTACCAGTTCCAAATCCTCCTGGAATAGCTATTGTACCTCCTTTCGCTATTGGAAATAGTAAGTCAATAATTCTTATTCCTGTTATTAATGGAATATTTGGTCTTTTAAGCTCTGCACTCGGTCTTGTTTTTGTAATTTTCCATTTTTGCATCATACTAAATGATTTTTCTGTATTTTCATTTTTTATTTTGTAGATTTCATCGATAATGGTATAATCCCCTTCATCTACGATAAAGGATAAGACACCATTGTATCCCGGAGGTAACATGATTCTATGCTCGATTAATGCTGTTTCCTGTACCGAGCCAACAACATCTCCTTCTTCAACTATATTACCTATTTTCTTGCAAGGAATAAAGTGCCATTTCTTTTCTCTTGATAAAGGTTCAAAATATATACCCCTTTCCAATTTTCCTTCTTTATTTACTTTAAAAGTAATTTCTAATGGTCTTTGTATGCCATCAAAAGTACTTCCTAATAAACCTGGACCGAGCTCCATTGATAAGGGTTCATTTAAACAAGTAACTTTTTGACCTAACTTTAAATTTAAGGTACTTTCAAAAGACTGGATTATAGTATAAGTTTTATAGATTTGAATGATTTCTCCTAAAAGATTTTGTTTAGAAATCTTTACCAAATCATGTAATCTCACATTATCCTCCAATCCTTTAACTTCAAGTAGAGTACCATTTATACCTGTTATAACACCTTCAGCATTAGATATTTCTAATCCCATTGTCATTTTTTCTTTCCTTCAATTACCATATTAAAAAATTATTTTATTCAAGAGATGCTCCACAATTAGGACATTTCTTCACAAAACTAGGTACAATAGTTCCACAATTAAGACATTTCTGGATCAGCGATTTCTTGTAATTGTACTCAAGATCAATTGGCATTGGTATTTTCTTTTTATAAAATTCAAAGTCTTTTTTCTTTTTTTCTTCTAATCGCTTCTTATCATATTTTTCTTTTATTCTTTTATTTTTATCGGGGAATAATCGTTGATACATCCTTTTTGTTTTCTGATATTGAAAAATAGGACCTACAAAAATTAGGAATGAGAAAATACTTAATAGTATTCCAACCAGTAAATTATGTTCAGTTATTATAAAGAATTGATAAATCACAAATAATAAAATGACATAGATTATTAATAACAAAAGCCTTATTCCTGCATGAGATTTTTTCTTAGACGTTTTATTCTCTGACTGTTCCATTGTTTAAGTCTCTTTAATGAATTTTGAAATAACTTTTGATCTTGCTTTGTCAAGGTCTTTTTTATCTTGCGGATTGATTAACTTTTCTAACTCTTCAGAAATCTTATCTTCTTTTTCTGTTACTTCAAAATAGATTTTTGAATACTCTTCGCTCATCATAAAAGATTTAAATTCAATCCCAGATCCTTGATAGAATTTTGAGAAAAATTCATAGAAATGTAATCTCAGATCATGGATAAATACTAATAATCCTTCTAGCACAATTACAGAAACATTACTTCCAATCAACGCAACTGTCACTGAAAGGTGATAACCTCCTAGAAAAATTCCCAACAAAATTCCTAAAGGTATCCCTATAATAACACCGAGTATTCTATAACGTTTAATAATTATAAACCCAATTATTCCCACGACAACACCTCCTATGACTGCACCTAAGATAAGATTTGATATATACTCAGGTTCAGTTATCAATGCAATCAAATCTGTAAAAGTTAGCATTAAACCAATATGAGCCATTTCCAAAGCTAACAACCTTGCATATGATGCGACATTACTTAAAGTAGATAATACTAATTCAAATGCTTCCATGGTTCCTTCAGTCATTAAGGATTTGTATGATTCATGTTTTAGATAAGAAATCTTCAGAAGCCTACCCAAAGGTTTTGATACTAATAATAAAATTATGGGAATAAGTAAATACCAGAAGATGGGATATGGAGGTGCTATCCACGCAAAAATATCAATACTAAAATCAAAATATAATATTCTGGTCAGAAGTCCTGCAGCAACTAATATCCAAATTTTAAATAATGAATCGGTGACCGCAAGGTATCTTTTATGTTGTTTCCAATAATTTATAAATTGAATAAACCATCCTAGGCAAATTTGAACAATCCCTACAAAAAGTGCGAATATGAATATCAAAAATATATTATCTAAAGGATTAATCAATAAAGGAATTAAAGTAAATCCAAATATATCATGTCCTCCAAACCATTCACCATATGCTAAACCTGCTAGAGTTGCTCCAATCCCACAATAGGCAATAATATAGCTAAAGTGATATCTAGTTTCCTTTTTATTTTTATATATTCTCGCACCAATTAAACCAACAATTAGTAAAGCTAATCCTTGACCAATATCACCAAACATAATACCAAATAATATTGGGAAACTGATAGCCACAAAAATTGTAGGGTCAATTTCTGCATAGGCAGGGACACCATACATTTTTGTTAGAACTTCAAAATGTCTAATATATTTTCTCTTGTGCTTCATAACCGTAGGAGCTTTATTTTTTAAATTTTTTGTATCAACAAACCTCTCAGCAATATCAAGTTCTCTCTGATCAATTTCATGTGTTTCTTCTGTTTCCTTTTTCGGTTCCTCCTCTATTTTCATAACTCTCTTTGTAATTTCTATAATATCCATTTTGATTTTATCTTTAAAGATTCTCGACAATTCTTCTCTAACTTGCTTGGTATAAGAACTGGGAATATAGAATGTAAGAAGTGAATTATTAGAAGATGTTTTTAGAAACTGTCTTTCACTCCAATTATATAGCTCAATATTTTCCATGGTTTCTTTGAAAGCAAAAAATTTCAATAAATTATTGTCTCTAATTGAATTCTTTTCATTTTGTAGTCGTGAGATGTTTTTTGAAATCAAGACAATTTCTTTTTCTAATCTTGTAAAATTAATGCCCTGATTAGTTATATATTTTTTTAATAATGAAATTTCATTTGCATGTATAAGTTTTAATTCCTTAAAAATAGCTTCTTCTTGATTTTTAGGGTAAATTAGGAAAAATGCCACGTTGTCTTCTCCAACATCTTCTGTTTGATATATGGTTGGAAAAGGTAGTGTATCTAATGCTAATTCTAAATTGGGAATATTTTTACTGAATGTCGTAAACACCTTAAACTGAAAAAAATTAAAAATTTGTATGTTTTCACGATTAATCCCATATTTTTCAAGAAATTTATAAACTCCTCTCAAAATATTTAGATTTTCTAGTTCTATTTGAGCGTTTGTTTGATATTCATTTAATTCAGCTAATCTATTATCAAAATATTTTACTTCATCTGAAAGATATCCGATTAAATTGTACAATGAAGTTACTCTAAAATCTATTCTTTTTTCTGGTTCTAAGTTGATTTCTTCAATTTCTAACTTGTTAAATAACGAGATTAGGTTAGTTCGTAATTTTTTTATTTTTTCAATTATAGAAATTTCTTGTTCTTTCTTTTCTTTTTTAATATCTAATTCTCTTATTTGAACATTTTTTACTGTTGCGAGATAATTCAGTAGTGATTCTTTATACGTATCATTGATAAGTACTTCAAACAAACTTAATTGAGTCAGATCTGTCAATAATGACGCCTTTTTTCTTTTTTTAATTACTATTTATTAATTCTTTTATTCTTTTTAATCTTGAAAATGATTCTCTTTCATTTTCTTCCAAAACATCCTTAATTTTTTTTATATCTGTTTCAATCCCCGGAATAATTTTACTTTCAAGAGCATTTATACGTCGATTTAACTTTTTTAAATCAAATCCAAATTTCATCATTAAATCTTCGATTTCTGCCAATCTCATAATGTTTTTGATAACGGCTTTTAAAGTAGAGATTAAATCATCTAATTGATGAGTTGTATTCTCAAAAGCATATGAAGGGTATTTTTCATGCTCATCAAAAATGTAATCTATTTTGGGTGTTAACAAGCCTAAATTCTTAATTACTCTAATATTTATTCTGAAGTCATACTGAATTCTACTTAATGTACTTATAAGATCGAGATATCTCTTACCCATTCCTTTATAGGTTAAATTTAATTTTCTGAAAGAATCAATCCATAAATTATAAAACTGCGTTTTTAATGAAATATATTCATTCCAATATTTTTCTATATAAAATAACAACTGTTCCCGTTTTATATTCAATAAATCCTTCCCTTTAATTGCAAATTCTAATTTCTTTTTTAAATTAATTAGATTTGACTTTGTTGGTTTAACTTCTCTAAAACTAATTAAATATCACCCAGGATAATATTTTTTAACAAATTCATCATGAATTCTATAAAGGTTTTCTTTCCGAATATTTGCTAACACCTTCCAGGCTATATTTAAAGTATCTTCAAAGCTTCTATTCTCTGTTTCTTCTTGATTTATGAATTTTGCTTCAAATTCTCTATTAAAATTCAATAATGATGTTTGATATTGATTTAAACTATCTTCTCCAACTATAGAAATTAATTCTTTTACATCCAGAGACTCCGAATAAGATGCGAGTAATTGGGATGCAACATCAGCATGATCTGCCCTTGTTGTTTTTTCTCCTATAGCATCCTTCATAAGTCGTGATAATGAAGCTAATAATTCAATAGGAGGATAGATTCCGCTTTTATGCATACTTCTATTTAATACTATTTGACCTTCAGTAATATAACCTGAGGTGTCGGCAATGGGATGAGTTATGTCATCGTTTGGCATTGTAAGAATTGGAATTTGGGTTATTGATCCTTTTTTTCCCTTGATTTTACCCGTACGTTCATATATAGAGGCTAAATCAGAATATAAATATCCCGGATACCCTTTTCTACTTGGAATTTCTTCTCGAGCAGAACTTAATTCTCTTAAAGCCTCCGCATAATTTGTCATGTTAATCAAAATAATTAACACATGCATATCTTTTTCAAAAGCAAAATATTCTGCAGCTGTAAGTGCAACTCTTGGAATTATAAGACGCTCCATGACAGGATCATCTATAAAATTGAAAAAAGATAGGATATTATTTATATTTCCACTTTCTTTAAACTTATCCAAAAAGAATACAGCTTCGTCTTGTAGCAAACCAATCCCACAAAAAATTACTAAAAATGGTTCATTTGTCAAAACTCTTGCCTGAGTTACTATTTGAGCTGCTAAATTATTATGAGATAAACCTTGTCCACTAAAAATGGGCAATTTTTGACCTCGAATTAGTGTATTTAATCCATCAATAACCGAAATTCCTGTTTGAATTATTTCAGTAGGATATTCTCGAGCAAATGGATTAATGGGGCTTCCATTAATTTCTCGTTCAACGCCCGAAATTATATCCGAATCTAAAGTTTTTTTAGTATAAATATTAATTGGTTTTCCTAAAGAATTAAATGTGCCCCCCATCATATCTTTAGATAATTTCACTTTAAATAAATCTCCCGTAAAGGCGATATCTGAGTTTTCTGAAGATATGCCAGTCGTATCTTGAAAAACTTCAAGAACTAATACCTCTTCATCCATCCTTATAATTTGTCCATTTCGTTCTTCTCCAGTGTTAGTAATAATTTTCACAAATTCTCCGAACTGAACATCATGATTATTCTTTAAAAATAATAGGGATCCGATTATCTGATTAATTTTATTATATGTTACGCTCATTGTCTATATCTCTCTATAGCTTAGTTTTAAATCTTCCATTTCTTCTATTAAATCATCTTTTATTTCGACTATCTTATCAAAATTCTCGTTAGGTATAGTGATACCAATTCTTAGGATTGTATTAATAGTAGCTAATCTTTTTATATCTTCTAATAATACTCCAGATTGTAAAAGGTCACTTGCTTTATTATAAAATAATAAAATAAGTTTTACCATACCTAATAGCTTTTTAGGGTTAGTAAATCGGTCAATTTCATCAAAAGCATTTTGTATTAAAAAACCATTTTTTATGAGGTTTGCTAAAAAAAGGCTGAGCTGTTGTTCTTCTGGTAAGTTTTCTTCTCCAATTAATTGACTAATATTTTCTAAATTAGCTTCTTTAGCGAGAATTTCATCAACTTTTGTTCTACATTCTGTCCAATCTACGTCAATTTCTGTCCAATTAAAATTTCTTTCAAACCACCAATCTGAAACATAATCTGTATATTTTGAATATGAATCTAACCAATTTATTGCGGGGTAATGTTTTGAGTATGCTAATTTCGCATCTAAAGCCCAGAACGCTTGTACAAAACGTTTTGTAGTGGCAGTAACAGGTTCGCTAAAGTCCCCAGAGGGAGGTGACACTGATCCTACAAGGGTAATAGAACCATATTTTTCTTCAGAACCAATTAATTGAACAACACCAGATCTTTCATAAAAACTTGATAATTTAGAAGATAAATACGCGGGATATCCTTCTTCTGCAGGCATTTCTTCCATCAATCCCGAGATTTCTCTTAAAGCTTCTGCCCATCTTGAAGTACTATCTGCTAACACAGCAACATTATATCCCATATCTCTGTAATATTCAGCGATGGTAACACCGGAAAAAATACTAATTTCTCGCGCAGAAACGGGCATATTTGATGTATTTGCTATGAGAACAACCCTTTCAATTAAAGGACGATTTGTTTTGGGATCAATAATTTTCAAGAAATCTTTTAGAACATCAGCCATTTCATTTCCACGTTCTCCACATCCTACTAAAATAATTATATCTGCATTACACCATTTTGCTAAGGATTGTTGTATTACCGTTTTTCCTGTTCCAAAACCACCAGGAACTGCAACACAACCTCCTCTTGCAATAGGAAATAGTAAATCAATTACACGAATTCCTGTAATTAAAGGTTCCTGCGGAACATTCTTTCTTTTAAACGGTCTAGCTTTTGTAACTGGCCATTTTTGAAGCATTGGAAATGAAATAACATCATTCTCTCGTTTAAGTGTATAAATATCTTCTAAAATCGTATATTCTCCTTCTTGGGCGATTTGTGTGATTATTCCAGAATAAGTGAAAGGAACCATAATTTTATGTTCAATTAAAGGAGTTTCTTTTACAGTCCCTATAACATCACCTTCTACTACTTTATCTCCAATCTTTTTAGAGGGCTTAAAAAGCCATTTCTTTGTTCTTGATAGTGGTTCAACCTCGATGCCACGCTCTAAAAATCCACCTTTTTGTTCATGAATAACCTTTAAGGGCCTTTGAATACCATCAAATATACTCGAAATTAAACCTGGTGCTAGTTCCATAGATAATGGTGAACCTAAGTCAAGTACATCCTCATGAATTCTTAATTTCTCCGTATTTTCAAAACATTGAGCAATCACATGATCAGGATAAATTTGTAAAACTTCTCCTAAAATATTATGTTTTTCAACTTTCACAATATTATGAAGTTTTACTTGTTTCTCAATTCCTTTTATTGAAATTAATGATCCATGAATACTTGCAATAGAACCTTTTTTAGAACTTATCATTCGATACCAATTCTTCTAGTTTTTCTAAATAAATTTGAATATTATTTCTTATATCTGCGATACTTTTTTCAAATCTTTCATTTATTTCATAGAAGGTTTCCTCTAATGATGATAGTTCATCTGTCAATAATGATTCAAATTCATTTGTTTTTAGATTTATTTGATTTTCAAGCATAAAATTTAAAATAAATGATTCTTCTGGAATTTTTAACATGTAGCCTCCTATGTATTCTTTTTCAGATTTCTTCAATTCATAATTATCTATTTGAAGAGACTGTAATAATCCTTTATGATTATTGAGATAATTATAATCACCAGAATTCAAAATAAATATTGTCTTTTTATGAATCTTTAAGTCCTCTACTTTTTCTTTTATTATCTTAATCAGATAATTAATATATTGATCATAATTTTTTGAGATTTTGAGTGCAATCTCTTTTTTAAAATCATTTTTAAAGTTAAAGATTAGTTTATTTTTTAAGTCTAACAATTGATTTTTAACATCCAATAAGATCGAAACTGTAGATTCATTTATTTCAGAGATATATAGATCTTTAAATTGCTTTTTTTTCTTATTTAGAATTTGTTCAATTCGTTCATTCTTTCTTTTTTTCAAGCTAGAATTTAATAAAACCTGTTTACGTTCAATTTCTTTTATTTCATTTTCTGCATTCTCAACTAAATATAATCCTAATTTTCCAAATTCTTTTTTTAAATTGAAATTACTATCTTCCATTAATTTTCACCTCTATTTAATGCATGGCTTTTCCTATATATTCTTGAATTTTTTTTGTGATTAAATCAGTATTGATGTTTTTCGATTGAAAGATATCGGGTAATAAAAAGATAAAAGGTTTTGGGTTATTCAATTTAAAATTTAAATAAAAATCTAAGTGACCTGATAAAATATTTTCGGAGATAAGAATCATTCCAATCATCGGATTTTTTATAATTTCATATAATTCTAATTCAAATTCGTTGAAATCATTAATAACTTTCCCCTCAATACCTAATAATTCAAACAATGTTACTGTTTCTTCATTCCCAAAAACCATAATCCTATCATAATTCGAAGTTGACATTAGAATGGTAACTCCAATATTTTTATTATTTGATTTATAAACTCTTCTTTATTCTCTTTATATTCTTGTTCAATTTTTTGGAATAGTTGTGCAATAGTTTTTTTATATTCATTAGTTTTTTTCTGCAATTCTATTGTAAGATTCTCCAAAACTTTATTTATAAATTCATCCAATATTTTGACACGTTCTTCAATTATTTTATCAGATTTCTCTCTCAATTTACGAAATTCTTTTGTATGCCTCTCTTTTGCTTCATTTAAGAGATTTTCATACATTTTCTCTAAGTCTTTTACGTTATCAAATATATTCAATTTTTCTACCCTTACTTAATTTTTTTTATAAAGTTTGATATTTCAGATTTATAATATTAACAACTAAAGGAATTAAAACATCTTTTATCTCGGATTCCTTTTTAACTAGTAATTCTAAAACTTTACTTGTTGTAAGTGAAGCTAAACTCGTCACTTCTTTATGACATTCCTTTAAAAAGTATTCATCATATATACTCTTTAATATAGCAATGATATCTTCATCACTTTTACTCAAAATATCTGGTGGAAATATCTTTGACTTAGATGTCGTTAAAAGGGTTATTAATGATTGATTAAATCCTTCAATTGTCTCTTGATTTAATAAAATATTAAATTTTTTTGAATTTAGGAATAAAAAACTATTTACAAGTAGTTGAGAAAGTAAATTTTTTTCAATATTATTTTTAATCCCACGGTAAAGAATTTTAAGATTATAGATTTCGACAACATAATTAATGTATGTTTCTATTATTTTAAAATCTATATTACTGAATCTGGATTTTACTCTGCTTAAATCTTCATAGTATAACTTATCGAGATAAACTGCTAAAACAAAAATTTCTTGATTTCTCTTATAAAAATCAAGACCTTCCTTTACAACTTGATAATAATTTGTTTTTTTCATATATAACTGAATTTCGTTGATAGTACGTTTATTTATAAGTTCCCGAATAAAATCTTCATTATCTAGTAATTCTTCAATTAAAAAATTTGTACCATTTGTTTTTTCTTTTTTAGTTTTATTCAGAATCGTTCCCAGAATTATATTCTTTATATTGTAAATCTCATACTTCATTAAAAAAAACTTTAAAAATTGTCTTAATTCTTCTGATGAATTTACAAGGATTTTCCCAATTAATTTAAAAAAACTATAATAAAGAGATTTTTCGATTTCCGAAATTGAATGTATTTTAAAAGAAGTATCAGGGTAATACGGCTTTAAGAACTCTATAAGTTCATCAATTGATGTGATAGTTTGTATTTTAACAAGTTCTGATTTACTTAATACAATCTGTTTTAAAATTGCCAATTTTACATATAAATAACTATATTCAGGTACAATAACACCGCTCATTGTAATTTCACCAGATAAAAAATTAGATTATGCTATTTAACCTGTTGGGATGGTTGGAATTTTTGTCCATAATAATATCGCGACAATTAACCCATAAATCGCAAGAGCCTCACCTAATGCAACCACTATAAAAGCTTTACCGAATGATTCTTCTCTTTCTAACATTGCAGAAATTACAGCAGTACCAACTGTCTTAATTGCTATTCCACCACCTATAGCTGCTAAACCAATAGATAATCCTGATCCAATACCAAGAAGTCCAGCGGTTAGAGTATTATAATAATCATAAGCGGTTGGTTGTTGTGCGCTGACAAATGTTACTAACCCAGTTACCGAAAAAAACACAATTATTACTAAAACTACTTGATAAAGTGCTAGTAATAAGTAAAACTTATTTTTATGCTTCACTTTTAGACCTTTTATTTGTAATTAGTTTTAAACAATAACTATTTAATTAACATATTAAAATGTACATAATTTAATATTCTTTATTTTTAAAGTAAAGTATCAGTTATTTAAATTTGAACGAATATAAGTGTAAGATTAAATAGTATTTTTTGGTATCAGATTTGTACTTTTTCAATAAATTCTTTCATAGAGATGAAATATATTGTAGTTTAGAGTAAAATAAGGGTATTAGCTATATTCATTTAAAAATTCTTTATAATGTAGGAATAATAGAACATGAATCTTCACTAAGGTTTAAACCATTCAAAAAAGTAATAACTAATCGTCAATGGATTTGCAATTACAAATTTTTTTCTAACTGATGTTGCCAATCTTCCAGCTCTAACCATATCAATTGCAGAAATTTTAGCATCATGTGGTAATACATGAACTATAAATGGAGAGTGTTCTAACCCAGGACCTTTTTTATACACAACGAAATCTGCTCCAAATTTTAACCCAGGACGTGGAATATATCCTTTTTCTCGTAAATCTTTATAAATTATAAATTTTTCTTCGAATTTATTATGTTGTTGTTTAGCAATCTCAAGAAACTCATTAGGACCAAGAGATTGACTCATTACAGGATCCTCTATCGTAATTTTACCTTTTAGAAGTAGATAATAAGCTTCTATTAAGCTTAATTCGGAGGGTTTAGAAAAATATTCCAAACGTGGTTTACTAATTCCAAGTGGAGAGCCAAAAAATTTTAGTTTTACATATAAATAAGAAGCAAATAAGGGGTTAAAAACAATTACTCTTGAATTTATAAATGTGGCTGGAATTTTTTCAGGTAGATTCTCTTCGCTGATATCATCAAGGGAAATTTGGGTTTTCTGTTCTTCATTCATCAAGATAGAATCATTAAATATAATTTAATAATTCTATCAATTTAAAAAAGTGGAAGTGACAATAAAAATTTTAAAATTTAGTCATCTTAGTTTTAAGTATAAATAAAAAATTAATATGATTAAATATGACTATTCGACAAGCGTCAAATGCTGGTCAGTTTTATCCAAGCAACAATTCTAATTTATCTAAGATCATTAAACAATCATTTTTAGACAAGGAATTTGGTCCAGGTGAAGATATACATTCTCTTAATCAAGAAGTAAGAAACGTTATAGGAGGAGTCTGTCCTCATGCTGGTTATGTATATTCTGGTTGTTGTGCAGCCTTTACTTATCTCAATCTATTTAAAGAAAAAATTCCTGATACAGTTATAGTTCTTGGCACAGATCATATAGGATATGGAGGAATTGCATTAATGGATAAAGGAGAATGGGAGACTCCTTTAGGTAATTTGACTATCGATACAGAATTATCAAGTAAAATTCTAAAAAAGAGTAATATCGTTAAAAACGATAAATCCGCATTCATTGGGTATCCATTTGGAAGAGAACATAATATCGAAGTACAACTTCCTTTCATAAAATACTGCTCGGGTGATAAAGATGTAAAAATAATTCCAATAGTTATTTCCGTGAGGGATTACAATACATTAAAAATTATAGCTGAAGCAATATCAGAAGTGATTAGAACATATGATAAAGATGTAATCATTATTGCATCATCTGACATGACTCATAAGGAAATACATGGGACAGATCAATTAAAAAAATTAAAAGAAGGAGATAAAAAAGTTATTGATTCATTTATTGAGTTAAATCCTTTAAAAGCCCTTGAAACAGCACTTGAAAGAACTGTATGCGGCCCTCAAACAATTACAACTTTAATGCTAATTTGCAATAATCTAAATGCAACAGAAGGCAAGTTATTAAAATATTATACTAGCGCAGAAAAAACTGGAAATTTTTATGGATATTGTGTGGGATATTTTTCTGGGATAATTATTAAATAAATCTAATATTTTAATATATGATTAAAAGAATTTTAAAATGCTATGACCGACGAAAATGAAGATGGGAAGGTTGAGGACTTTATATCCCTTTGGAAAAAGAAAATGGATACTAATAATAAGAATCCCTCTGTTGTTACTGATACGTTAAATCAAATTAATAAATTACAGCAAGAAAATAATGAATTAAGGCAAAAAATTTCTCAAAACATAGATTTAATCAGTAGATCTGAAGAGATTATTAGAAGAACTGTTGAAGAGAAAGAAAAATTAAAAACAGAGAAAGATCAAATCGTACAAGAAATTAATAACCGACTAAAGGATTTAGAAAGTGAAAACTTAGAATTAAATAATAAGGCAAAGAGCATGGTAAAACTTTTGCTTGAAAAAGATAAAGATATAAAGAATAAAGAAGATGAAATATCAAGATTAAAGGTGTCTGGGATGAGTTCGGATTCTGCTGTAAATAGATCCTTGATTGATGATTTAAGATCAGAATTGTCAAAGAAATCATCTCTCATTTCAGAATTAGAATTAAAAGTCTCAGAACTAACAAATGAAAATGAAGTAATTAATCAACAACTAGTCGAAAAAATTAAAACCCTTCCAATTGACTATGTAGTACCCATTGAACAAACTGAAGTTATTAAGCCAAAACCTCCTATAAGTTCTTCACAACCTTTAGAACAACTATGTCAAGATTTACAAGCAGATTTAAATAAATATAAAAAAGTGATTGATAAATTAACGACAGAAAAATCTCAACTTAAAGAAGTGCTTGAAGAAAAAGGTTTGAAAATTAATCCAGAAGAAATATTGAACCTAAAAGCAGAAAATGAAGCCTTAAAAAAGGATGTAACCGAATTACAAAAGTCTCTACAAAAAACTGCTTCCAAGGAAATTTCATCAGATTTTGATGAAAAAATCAAAGTATTGGAAAATGAGTTAAAAGAAAAGGTAGATATAATAACACAGTTAAAATTATCCCAAATAGCTCAAGTAGGACCTAATTCTGGCCCTATGACTAATCTCGTAGAAGAATTACAAAAAAATATTAACAAATTAAAATCTACAATACAAGAAAAGGACCAGAAAATAAAAGAACTGCAAGAATCAATTGATCGTTAATTTATGCTCATAAATTGGATTAAATTTTGATAGCTACTTCTTTTAGAATTATGAATTCTTATCAAAAATTTTTTCAATAATAAGAAATTAAAAATGAAGACACATGAGCGAAAAAAAACCCAATCATTTATCATTCTTATTCATTGGTCATTTAGCTGTTGATTCTATAATCCGTTTTAAGAAAATAAGAAAACCTTCTTTAGGAGGTAGTGTATCTTTTGGCTCATTAGCGTTAAGAGAATATGATCGAAATGGGTCTATTAAAATAGTTTCTAATTTAGGAATATTAAACTTTAATATGGCTTTATTAGATTTATTAAAAGATAATAAAGTTGATTTAAGGGGTATAAAATCATTTAATACAGATAATACCCAATTTGTGTTAAACTATGTTAATCACTCTCGTGCTTTAACTCTTAAAACTAAAAGTCCAAACCTTAATTTTGAAGACTTTCCGAAGGATTTTATCGCTAATCAACCTGATGTAATTGTTTTAGTGCCGTTATGTAATGAAATATCTTACGAGTACGTATCGAAAGTTGTGGAGGCATTCCCTAATGTATTTATTGGTTTAGATGCTCAAGGTTTTATTAGACATATCGATGATGATGGTGCTGTTTCATACGTTTGGAATAGAGATCTGATGGATAATATGAAGGCAATTATTGATTTAGTTGGAGATAGATTAATATTAAAAGGTTCTGAAATAGAAATGAAACTAATTTCTAATAATGATGATTTAGATGAGGTTATGTATTATTTTAATAAATTCGATAATAATGGAATCTATATCATGACTCTTGGTGAAGCAGGATCAAGAGTAATTAAAAAAGGGCATGAAATAATGAATATTCCTGCATTTAAAGCTAATAAAATTATTGATGAAACGGGAGCAGGAGATGTTTATTTAGCTATTTTTTTATACGAATTTCTTAACTCTGACAAATCATGGGAAGCGGTGAGAAGTTCTGCCTATCTTGCGTCTGCAGCAGCCTCTTTTTTAGTTGAAAGAAAAGGTCCAGATGGATTTCAATGCAAATCAAATGTATTAAAGCGATTACGGCAAAAAAACTACGTTGGGTGATTTTATATTCATATAAATTCACATTTTGCCATAGGAGTTATTTTTTCCTCGATATTGAATTACTTTTACAATTTTAATTTTACAGAATTCATATTAATTGTAATTTTTTCTTTTATATGTGATTTTGATGTGTTTTTCTCCAAATATGCTAAAGATCATAATCATAGGATGTTAATTTCTCATTCAATTATCCCTAGTGTCCTTATGATTATAATTGGAATTATTTTTCCTTTTAGAATATTAATTTTTAGTGGTATGGCATATATTATACATATTCTTATAGATACGTTCGACTGGGGAACAAATGTATTTTACTTTCCCAAAAGACAAGTAGGGTTAAAATTGTTAATTACAAAAGAAGAATTTGACAATATCTCGCTATACTTGTCTAATTACAAGAGACCCGAGTCATTTTTTGATGTAAAATATTATAATAATAAATTTTGTCTAGCAATAGAAGTTGTATTATTTGTTCTTATGTTTTTTTCTCTCCTCATGTTTGCTTATCAATTTTTTTTAATTATTTTAATCTATTTTCCGTTTTTGATTTTTCACCTACAACGTCACTTTCACTTGAAAAACGTGGAAGCGAATTAATCTTAATGGATTGACTTAATAATTTATAATTTAAATAAATAAATTTTAAGAATTTCAATCTTGTTTAAAATACTAGAGATGTAATCTGGTAAGAAATATGACAGAAATGAAAAAAGTTAATGTCGGAATTTCTCTGGAAGAACAGATGATATTTAAATGTGAGCTAGGAGAAATGAAAGTAAGAGACTGTTATATCGATGATACTAATAAAGACGAATTCAATATGCTAGGTCCAAATCCTTCAAGAATGTTAGGTTTAGCTATTTTGGGATGTCTTAGTGCTAGTTTTATCTTTTGTCTTAAAAAGAGGGAGCTAACGCTAGAAAACCTAAAAGCAGAAGCAGAAGTAATGATTGCCCGTAATGAAAAAGGGTTTTGGAGGGTAAAAAAAATCAATGTTGATATAAACTCTCAAATTGATGACCCAAAAACCCGTAAAAGAGCAGACCAATGTAGGAAAATATTTGAGAATTACTGTCTGGTCACACAAGCAGTAAGAGAAGGAATAGATGTCGAAGTGAATTTACATTATTAAGTTTTATTCTTTAAACAGTTGTTTCAGTCTCCTATTCCATCTTCGGTTATAGAAAATACAGCTTCTTCTTCAGGTAAATGTGGGGCATCAATCATTTTGGCTATTCTTTGTTCACCTTTTCCTTTCCTTAATCGTATCCTAATCGTTGCTCCATGAGCCACCACATTTCCTCCGGTTGCCCTTAGTGGATCTCCATAAAATACATCAGGCTTAGCAGAAACCTGGTTTGTAAATACCACAGCTAATTCATCAAATATCTCAGTCAATCTTAAGAGATCATGAATATGACCATTTAATATCTGTTGTCTATTTGCTAATGTACCTCTTCCAATATACTCACTGCGAAAATGACCTATTATTGAATCTATAACTACTAATTTAATATTTTTCTCTTCAATAATTTTAGGAGCCTCTTTTACCAATAACACCTGATGATCGCTATTAAATGCTCTTCCATAGGTAATATTTCTTAGTATGGTATTATAATCCAAATCTTTTGCTGAAGCCATTTGAACAATCCGCTCTGGTCTGAATGTTCCTTCCGAATCGATATATAGGGCGCTACCTTCAAGTCCTCCTTCTTCATAAGGTAATTGTACATTTACACATAATTGATGCACTATTTGCGTTTTTCCTGTTCGATATTCCCCATATAATTCAGTAACTGCCTCTGTTTCAATACCACCACCTAATAAATCGTCTAAATTTTGACTTCCTGTCATGATCTTCTTTAAAAGTTTTCTTTTTTCCCAAATAATGTCGGCAGATTTAAATCCCATTTTTTCAATTTCTTGAGCAGATTTAATTATCTTTTGAGCAGTTTTTTCTCCAATTCCAGCTTCCTCAATTAATTTGGTTAGAGGATAAACAGCTAAAGTTCGAGTCGATATTATCCCTGCCTCTTTAAGTTTCTTCAAAGTGGCCTCTCCTATTCCAGGTATGTCGTCTAACTGAAATTTTACTTTATTTTGACTTTCTTCGCTTTCAGTTTCATCATCCGATTGACTACTTTTTTTTTTAGCCATGATATGATTGTTTTACATTCATTTTAATGTGACACAAAAATAATAATAAAAAATTTATTAAAAATAAAAAATACATATTCATTTTTTCTTTTGGGGAGTCGTTTTTATAGGCTGTTCTTTACCACTTCTTGTTATAAGGAGTAATACAATGAACAATATAACAGAAAAGAGAACAGTTAATACTGCCATCGCCTCAGGTAACCATATATAGCTTAAATAGAGAAATGGTAGAATAAAGAGTGCAATAATGACGATAAAAACAGGTATAGGAACTTCTTCTCCTCTTAAATCAATTAGTAATGGGATGATGACTAATCCAACACTCATGGTTGCTACGATTCTAAATCCCAATAAAATTCCATAATTAACCCAAGCTTCAATGGTAAAAGTACTTGTGTAGATATCTGGCATATAGAAAAACCAATACGGGATGGTATTAGTTTGCATAAAAGGAAATGAAACTGGCAGAATTCCCGTAAGAATGATTTGAATAATAATTGCCAATACGAAATAAAGTATAATTTCGTTAATCTCTTTTTTCTCCATTGCTACTCCAAATAAATCGCGAATTAAACATATGTCCCAAAGGATAAATAACACTAAATAAACTCCAAGTACGTCAAATCCTAAACCCCAGAGATAATCCGAAGGTAAAAGGGCGATAATATAGGCAAGGTATCCATATTTCTCATTTCTTTTAAATACGTCAAATACTAAAAATACTCCATAGATTATGAAAAAAGTAATTAAAAATATTATTGTATCAATTGTAAATGCCATACATATCAATCTTTTTATTATTAATTTTCATTTATTATTATTTATATAAAATTTTATTTTTTAAATCTTTAATAGTTCATTTATTATTTTTCATATAATAATTCTAACTCTGATATAAGTTTTGATAACTCCTCAATCATCTTTTTTGATTTCACCAAATCCTCTGATTCTGCTGAAAGAAGTATCGCGTTTCTATTTAGTGCCACTTTAATATTTGTAAAAACATTATCTCCAATAATTTTTAACTCATTAATTATATCTTGATACTTTAAATTATTATCTTCAGTAAACTTAATAAGACGGTTATGAATATTATCAGCTAAATCTGCTGAAACTGGTATAGTTTTATTATTTTTGATTCCCTTGGGAAAACCTTTGGTTAAGGAACTTAAGAGATCTTTTTGGGACGTCATAATTTCGAGAATCTTTAATAAAATGAAATTTCCATCACTAAAAGGGCTGTATTGGGGAAAGTAAAACTTAAACGTATCTGCTGCCGCAAAACATGCTCTCTCCTCTCTAATATGTCTCGAAATTTCCCCTGGTAAGTTTTCAACAAGTTTTATCGGAAATCCAGACTCTCGAATAAACTGCATCACCACTGAAGAAATTGAAGGAGTTAAGATTATTGTATTTGATTTAGATTTTTGAATCCGCTCATCATAAGTTATAAAGAGCATTAATAAATCTTCATAAGAAACTTCTAAACCATTTTCATCCAAAACTAATAACCTTGAACCATCAACATCAAAACAAACCCCTAGATGACTATTTGAAGCTTTTACAATATTAGCTGTATTTCTAATAGTATTGATACTTGGGACAGGAACATGTTCCCGTTGACGATAATGTGTATTTAAAGCAATAACCTCAACACCAATATCATTTACTAAAATGGGTGTAATTTTCCCAGTAGGACCATATGAACAATCTACAACAATTTTAAGATTTGCTTCCTTAATTCTTTTTTTATCCACAAATTGTTCTAAAGACTTGATATATACATCTTGAGTTTGTGGAATAGCAGTTATTTGACCTATTTTACTGGGCTCTACTCTTCTTACTTTCTGAGGATAAATATTATAAGATTTTATAATTTTTTCAATTTCAGAGGGCGCAAATTCCATTCCTCCTGCATCAACAAATCTGACGCCCACATCCTCACTATATAAGTGACCACCGGAAAAATATGTTCCTCCTGTAGCCCCAAATCTTCTTATTGTAAACTGTAATAAAGGATAAGTACAATCAGATAAATTTAAAATATTAACTCCGGTACTCATAAGACCTGATGAATATGCTCTTTTCAACATAAGACTATCATTATGATAATCTCTACCAATTACAACCGTTTCATTTTCCTTAAACGTGCTTCCATGAATAGAGCCAATTGAGCATGAAACCTCCGGTGTAAAAATATAATTTGCCCGTCCTACTATTCGGCCGCTCTTATTTAAGTTTTCAAGATTTTGAACCATTTATCTCATTTGAAATTTGAATTAATTGAGAAAAGTCAATTGGAAAATATATATTATATAGCTTATCTTAAATTAATAACTTTAACTGTTTTTAAAAATTAAGAACGCTTTATTTTAGTAGGAAAAATTAATATTTTAGCATCATCAAAACGGTTACCCGATTTTGATAAATTGTTTATAAATTTTAAGAATGAATGATTCGTGTAGATAATGAAGTTATCCAGAGAAGCTCGAAGAAAGTATGGATTAGAAAATTTTAAATTGACTGAAAAAGGAAATATTGAATTCGATGGAGATATATACTCAGTTAGGTTATTTGTTCAAAAATTAAATCAAAAAAAAGATTTAATTCAATATCCAGAATTGGCAATAAAAGTAGGTCAATTTAACGGAATGGCTCTTATTTGTGAGGTCACTAGAGATTTAATAAAAACCTATATTAAACAAACAGGAAATGAACTACTATTTAAGGAGCTCTATGATTATCTATCAGAAAAAATTGGAGAAGAACAGTTATTTGATACTACGAAAAATTTAGTTGAAGAATTTCCTCCTAATAGTATATATTTACATGAACGTGATACAGATGAATTTTTAGAAAGCAAAACTGCTATTTTTAAGAAAAAAGTTACCTTTGTAGATGAATTTATTGATTTATGGATTTCTAACGAAAATCCTTCTTTTTCTCCCTATTTAGAACTATTTGATGATACACCTTTAGAAAAAAAACCTGAGTATAATCAAGTTATTACCGAAATAAACAATTTTTTTGATGAAAAGCCAAAATTCGGTCCAAAAAGTCAGAATTTAATTGAAATGTTAATAGAACCAGCAAAAAAATTTCCCCATTCTATTCGTGAACAACTTGAATATATGAGTCAAAATTGGGCAAATCTTTTGGGGAAAGATCTCTACAGAATTCTAACAGCTATAGATTTAATTCGTGAAGAGGAACTTTTTCGTGGTTTAGGTCCCGGAGAATCAATAGTTTATGAATATGATCAATCCGAATTTGAAAATTTTACTCCAGATAAAGAATGGATGCCAAAAGCAGTAATGATTGCTAAAAACATATATGTATGGTTATTTCAACTTTCTAAGAAATATCAACGCCCTCTTAGTAAATTGCACGAAATTCCAAATGAAGAATTAGATCTCTTGCGAAACTGGGGCTTTAATACTATTTGGCTTATTGGTGTATGGGAACGGAGTCAGGCTTCGAAAACCATAAAACGGTGGTGTGGAAATCCTGAAGCAGAAGCTAGTGCATATTCTATATATGATTATACGATTGCCTATGATTTAGGGGGCTATGAATCGTTAATGAATTTAAAAAAGAGAGCATGGGAACGTGGAATTCGGTTAGCAAGTGACATGGTCCCAAATCATATGGGAATAGTCTCAAAATGGGTTATAGAACATCCTGATTGGTTCATTGCACTACCATATCCTCCATTTCCTTCCTATAGCTACTCTGGGGAGAGTTTATCGGGAGACTCAAATCTAGGGATATATATTGAAGATAAATATTTCTCAAGAACCGATGCAGCTGTAACATTTAAACGAATTGATTATCGAAATGGTGATGAGAGATACATTTATCATGGTAATGATGGAACAAGTTTTCCATGGAATGATACTGCGCAATTAAACTATTTAAAACCTGAAGTGAGAGAAGCGGTTATTCAAACAATTTTGCATGTCTCTAGATTATTTTCTATTATTCGTTTTGATGCTGCAATGACTCTTACCAGGAGGAATTATCAAAGGTTATGGTTTCCAGAACCAGGAACTGGTGGTGCTATACCCTCGAGAGCTGAACATGGTATATCGCGAGAGGAGTATCTAAAAGCAATACCTAACGAATTCTGGCGAGAAGTCGTAGATCGTATTAAAGATGAAAACCCAGATACATTATTACTTGCTGAAGCTTTTTGGCTATTGGAAGGATTTTTTGTAAGAACTTTAGGAATGCATCGAGTGTATAATTCCGCGTTTATGAATATGTTGCGTGACGAAAATAATGCAAATTATCGGGCCGTAATCCGAAATACACTTGAATTTGATCCCGAAATCTTAAAGAGATTTGTTAATTTTATGAACAATCCGGATGAAGAAACAGCAATCAAACAATTCGGAGATGGAGAGAAGTATTTTGGAATCTGTACTCTAATGGTAACTATGCCTGGTTTACCAATGTTTGGTCATGGTCAAATCGAAGGGTATCACGAAAAATATGGTATGGAGTATCGGAAAGCATATTGGAATGAAAATGTGAATTATGGAATGTTAAAACATCATGAAGATACGATTTTTCCGCTTTTAAAGAAGCGATATTTATTTGCAAACGTTAATAATTTTTTGATGTATGATTTCTGGACTGGAAATTATGTAAATGAGGATGTATTCGCCTATTCAAATAAGTTCGGTAATGAGAGGGCTTTAATTATTTATCATAATAAATTTAGAGAAACCAAAGGGTTCATAAAAAGTTCTGTAGGATTTTTAGATAAGCTCGACGATGAACAAAGTGTAATTCAAAGATATCTTGCAGAAGGATTAGAATTACCAATCGAAGGCTATTGTACTTTTAAAGATTATGTAACAGGTTTAGAATATATTCGAAGAAACAGAGATTTACACGAACAAGGATTATATATAGAATTAAGAGCGTATCAGAGAACGGTTTTTATGGATTTTAGGATAATACAAGATAATGAATTCTTTCATTATTCCCAATTACATGATCTTTTAGGAGGAAGGGGGGTTTATAATTTACAAGAGACACTTCAAGAGATGATTTATAAACCTTTAATAGAACCATTTCAAGCAATTATGAGTCTTGAATCTCTTAAGAAATTACTTAAAGATAAAACTAGAAATAAAACAATAAAACAAATTTCACAACAATTATTACAATTCCTAGATGCTGCTAAGAAATATTCTGCCAGTGAAACCAGTATCACTGATATAAAGGAAGAGATATTAAAGAAATTAGAATTAATGACACACCTCAATGATACTACTAACACTTTTGCCTTATCTCCTCTTATAGTTGAAAAACTCAGAAATTTACTTCCTAAAACCTACCTTGAGTACGCTATCCTAACAAGTTGGGTATATCTTCATAATCTTGGAAAAATTTCTGGATTAAAAAATTATGAACTTCGATCACGAAGTATAATTGATGATTGGCATTTATCTAAATATATCTCGCTTTTTCTTACTTCTTTACTTCCAAATGAACCTGATAAAATAAGAGAAACAGTTTCACTCATTAAAGTTTTAATTAAATATCAAAATCTTTTTAATTTACGCTTATCTAATGAAATAGATAATCCCTTATACATGGAAATTCTAATGAGAGACCCTGAAATTCAACAATTTCTTCTCTTTAACAGATATCAAGATATTCTATGGTTTAGCGCTGAAAGATTCGAAGATTTACTAAGATGGTTACTTTTAGTAACCTTAATCACTTACTTTGCTTATAAGAATGAACTTAAACTCGAAAAGATAGAAAGCATATTTATATATACAATGCAATTAATTGAAAGTGCGAAGAGATCAAGGTACCAAGTTCAAAAGTTTCTTGATATTGAAAAAAATAGGAATAGATAAAAACCAATCCATTATAGGTTCCAAGATCAAGAATTTTTTCTTGAATTTGAGGAACATTACTTATTTTATAATTCGGAGTTAAAGTTGCATGAGTAAAGTGATATTGTTTCTAATTTCGCAATTTTTACATGGAAATTTAATTAAATTTTTCAAGTAAGTGGTTAGAGATTTAAAACACTTGGACGCTGAGATTGAAAATCTCTTCTTTAAAATCAGTTTGAATCGCAATTTAACATTTTTGGTAAATAAATTACTTTGTAATAACCAATTCCGTTTTCACATAACAAAGAGATTTCTAGAAAATCTTATTAACATTGACCCTACTTACAAGATAAAACAAAAATTTTTTCATTTATGGTCTATTTTCAAGTTAGTCGCATCGGATTTAATTGTGGTAAGGAAAAAGAATCTTGTACTTTTTATCCAGATCAGTGCAAAGAATGTGTTATGAATTATTTTGCACAAGTCGGATTTGATGTTAGTCAAAATATAAAAATTTCTATTGTAGATTCAGAAGAAAAACAAATCCAGATGCAACAAAGCATAATTTGGCATAAATTTTTAGACATTTTAAACATTAAACATATAATATTAATAACCAAAGATTCTGGACTTCTTGTAGTAAATTATCCCGTTTCAGGGGGATCAATTAATGTTGATCTCTTAATTGGTTTTATACAAGCAAATATCATGTTTTCAACTTCGGGTAAAGCTTTAGGTAATGGCACCGATGTTATAGGGCAACGTAGTTTTTATGAATTACAATTTGAAACATTTAATATTTTGGTAAGAAATGGCAATTTCATTAGAGTTTGTTTAGTATTGGATCAAAAAGCATCAGAAAGTTTAAAACAATGTGTCGCAAAGTTTTTAAGTGAATATGAGCAGATCTATTCCAAAAAGATTGAACAGCTATTAAGCACTGGTTTTCGCAATTTTGATGATACCATCAATTTTATTATAGAAACATTTAACATAAGGCTTGTGTTTCCTATGGTTTTGACTCACACCTTATTACCGGATGACATTAATGAGATTAATAAAAATATCATCCAGAAAGCAATAATCGATTTTGCTCATGAATTGTTAGCAAAGAAAAAGTTTTTTTTTATTAATAACTTGCTAAATAAAGTGCAGAATATAGTAAATCTATCTCCACATATTATTCTTTATGAAATTTACCAGTTATTGAAGAAAAATATAATAATTCCTTCGAATATTGAATCTATAGAAAATGAGGTCAGAAAATTCCAAGAAAATCGAGCAGTGAGAATAGCTGACAATGAACTAATATCCCCTATAATTGCTAATGATAATGCAGTTAATGAACTAAAAGAAAAAGCTCAAAATATGACTCTTGAAGAAGCTAAAAAGTTAATTGAACAATATATGAAAAAGGGAGAAACTGCTGAAAAAGCCTTAGCATACGAAGAAGCACAAAAAGAATATGAAAAAGCTCTTTATTTAGCAACTGGTTTTGACCTTAAAATAGATGTTGGGCGAATCTCATTTATAGTCCTAGAACTTGATAAAAAGATTAAGGAAATCGAAATTGGATTTTACCTAGAAGCAGGAGAAAAGGCAGAAAAAAGAAAAGATTATATTAACGCAATACAGCACTTTAAACAAGCGATTGGACTTTTAAATGACGAATCTTTTAAAGGAAATGGAAGCGAATCAAAAATTAAGAAATTAGAGAAAAAGGTATCAAATCTTCAAAAACAAATATAAAAAAATCAAATTTCCTAGCCATTAGTTAAAATTTTTTATATCCTTATCTTGAAATATAACTTATTAATTCAAAAAATTTTTAATGGTACAAATGGAGTCTAAAATTGATATTAGTCTAGGAACTCTAAAAATAGATCATATATGTTTCATTTATAAGGAAGCTGAGAAACAAGCAAAGGTAATGGAATCACTATTTAAAATGCCAAAATTCAACTTTTCAGACGCTATCGACCAGTCCGCTATCTATCGGGGAAAACAAACTAACTTTTCTTTGAAGATTGGAGTCAGCCGATGTTTTGGTACATCAATTGAGCTTTTCCAATGGCTAAATGGTGATTGTATTTACAAAGAATTTATAGATGCTAAAAGGGAAGGACTACATCATTTTGGATGTTACGTAGAAGATCTTAAAAATTATATTGATCACTTTCAGAATAAAAGTCTAGAGGTTATTCAAACTGGATTTTTCAATTTTGGTAAGTTGGAATATGCCTATATGGATACCGCGAAAGATTTCGGTATAATAATAGAATTTGTAGAAATACGCAAAAGAAAAGCATCCAAATAGTTATTTTCAATATTTTAATCAATTTTTTTAAAGTAGTTAATTTTTATGTTAACTAATATCAAAATTCTGTCTAACAATTTATTAGAATTTCATTAAATCATAAGATTTTTAGAATTATCTTTGTTCCCCAAGTTCAATGACCTCATCTCTTAGTTCTAAATCATCATTTAGTTTACTTGTCGGAGCTACAATAGTATTATATAAAACTACATTGTTTCCTATTTCACAATTATCACAGATAACTGAATCTATTATTTTGCAGCCCGCTCCTATTTTCACATGATCCCAAATAACGCTTTTCTCTAAAACGGTATCTTCCCCAATTGTAACATGATTTCCTATAGAAGTTAATTCTCTAATTTTAACTCTATTTTTAAGCTCAACAAATTCTCCAAAACATGTAGGCTTTTCAATGGTTACATTTTGTCCGGAGTCAATAATGCCCATAACAAAAACTTGGTCGTATTCTTCTCCATTTGGAGTGATTGGCCAAGCATATTTACGTAATAAATCCCAATTTGCCCATTTATAAGTTTGTGCATTTCCACAATCTAGCCAATAATAGTTCTTTACAAATCCATATAATTCATATTCATTTTCTAGTAAAAACGGAAAGACTTCTCCACCAAAATCCATTAAGTTTGTCCTGAAAAGAATATCAGCTATATCCTTTTTAAAGCAGTATATTCCTGTATTGATAATATTAGTATGCAAAAATAAATCCGTTCTTTGAGCCATACTGCTTAAATACAGTTCCATTGGAGCAGGTTTTTCTAAAAACAAATATATTTTTCTATTTTTATCTAAAAGTACAACTCCATACTGGCTAGTATGACTTTCACTAGTTTTCATAGAAATGGTAGCAATTCCACCTTTTTCGGAATGAAACTCCATAAAATCTCTCACTGGAAGATTAGTCACTATATCTGCCATACTAACAACAATTTTTTCAGAATCTATTTTATTTGCCGAAAGCCTATATGCATCAGCAGTACCTTTGCTATCTTGAACTAAACATTCCAATTCAACATCTCCCAATTTATCAGGGGTCCATGTCTTTTCAATGTGTTCCTTTACTAACTTACCTTGCCATGCTAAAGCTAGAATTATATGTTTTATATCTGCATAAATTAAGTGTGCGATAGAATAGTCTACCATTGGTTTATTTGTAACTTTTACTAATGGTTTTGGAATTTGAGAAGTCAAGGGCATTAAACGTGTTCCCTTACCACCAGCTAAAATAATCGCTGACCATTCTCTCAATAAATCATCCTCAAATATGAATCACTATTATAACAGATATAAATCTAGTTTTATTTGTAATTTAAAAGTTATTATAAATAAAATTAAATTCAGAGATATATTTGTAAAACATCTCTTATTTCTTTAGCAGCGATATGAGGTAACTTTCGCGCAACTCTCATATCATCTGCCATTTCCGCTCCACCAATAATTTCATGGGGAATAATATCACCAAATAAATGAAAGTCGTCATCATATCCATAAGGACAACAATTAAATAATATATTTCGGTTTCTATCAATTTGAATATCATCTAAAGCTTGAAAAAGCTTCTTTACAATTTTAGCTAAATCATTAATTTGATTTATTTTTAGCTGGGAAAATCTTCTTATATGCTCATTAGGATGAAATCTTATATGATAGTTCCTTACGGGACTACCAGTAGTATAAAAAGTCCAGTATTGAGTTTTCAGTATAATGCGATCAGTATCTCCATGAGATGTTTCACAGAGGTGACAATTATCCCCCATTTGTTTAAAAGCACGTAAATATCCTTCTAATCGCGATCCATGACCATCTCCATTCAGATCGATATATACCTGACCATGTATTCGAGGTTGAGAACCTCCAACCTTAGTTCCTATGTTAAAGAATGGATTTACTGGAATATCATAATAATCTTTCTCAATCGCTTCCAAAATGCAATATATTATTGCCTCCTTCATAGAGGTAAAAATAGCTGAAAGAACATCTTCTGGAATAACCTCAAAATTAAGAGATGGATAAAATTCTCGTGAAATAGTAATTAAATTTATTCCTTCAGCTAATTTTAAATGTGATGGCAAACGACTCCTTATAATAGTTTTAATTTCAGGATCAACTACTCGTGCCATCGAGGGATACCTATTAATTAGAGTCATAGCTTTGCAATTTTTTGAAACTTTATCAATTCTATGTGGTTTATCTGTAAAAGGGTGATCTATTTTTTTATCATCTTCAGTTATTACGATAGTATAACCATCACCAAGTAACTTTCCATCACTTCGATATATCGCCCTTCCCTCGGTAATTGCCATAAATACATCTTTAATTTCTTCTAAATCAATTTCTATTATCTCTTTTGCTTCACTTTTTTTTTCTTTAGTTTTGTATCCTTTTGGCCTCTTTCCTCTTATTGGTGAGATATAAGAATAATGCCCAGAATATCGTTTTTCTTTTTTATGAAGCTCAAAATTCTCTGAGCCTAATACAATTGTAGATAATGGATCCCATCTTTTAATTGGAACTTCGTAAATATCTTTAAAATTTTCTTTATTAATTATCCCCCATTCCATAAAAACAGGAGTCATCTGCTGTTCATTTTGATTGACCATTACTGCATAACCTTTTGCAAGTTCTATATTCTAATAAAATAAATTTACATTTTATTCAAATTTAATTAATAAACCATTCTTTTTAGTTAAATATGTATTTATATAAATGTTTAATTTTTTAATTGAAAATTAAACATTTTTAATTTTTTACGTATTGACATCTATGTAGAGAAATAAGAATAATACCTGTCTTTTGCATGATAAATAAAATAAAAAAAAAGTAAAAAGGTAAAAAAACTTATTTTACAACCATAGTGGATAAATCTTACTTTATAAAAGAGGATTTTTAGTACTCCAACCTCTTTACAATTTTATATGTTTTAAATTCTCGTACGGGCTCAGAATTCTCATCTAACTTTTCAAAAGGTACTCGAACAAAATGTTCGTCATCAAAATCTTCAATATTGGTATTTTTAAATTGAGCCATGTTATTGGCTGCCTTAAGTTCTTTTAATAGGAAATCTCGAACTGCACATCTTATAAGTTCAGATCGAGATGGATAAAGTCCATTCTCTCCAATTAATTTATTGATTGCATCTATATAACTCTCGGGTACATTAACTGTGACGATCTTCATTTAATAATCGCCTTTACCTCTAATTTTTGTTGATTTTACTTCATATAATATTTTATTGCAATATGATATATAAACCTTTTTTTTTAACCTATTAATATTATTTTAAAAATATATTTTTCCTAAATTACAAAATTCGCGTAATTTTTTAGAGATATCCTCCTAAAGTCTAGAATCCTTAGAAGATCGGTCCTTTTACTACCATTTAAGTAAACTAATGAAAATATTTTTGAAAAATTTTTATATTTTTTGAAAGTTTTTCAAAAAAACATCTATTTTTAGAAAAAAGAAAAATTCAGTTTTTAAAACCAGAAAAAAAAATTTTTTTCCTTTTTTTTCCTAAGAGTAACTTGAAATCTTCTATATGGATAAAGTTTGTGCCTGAATTGATTAAATAGTAAATAAATTTATTAATTTTAATTTTACATATAAAAATAAAGACTTTAATAAATTTTTCTTTTCAAATTATATTATCTTTCTGAAAATTAACTTAAATTTCTTATGTTAATCAATTTAGGGACTTAGATCACTATAAGGAAAGATAGATTAAGCACATTCTAAATATAAAGATAAATGTTATACAGTTAGGCTTTGATTAATGTTTCTATCTCTAATTTTAATGATTTTACTTATAAGGTTGTCACATGCTTTTTCAGTAGTAATATATCTTCAATATTCTTCATTTAAACTGACGATGTTTTTAAGATTATGATCTCCTTGTGCAAATTTCATAATATTTTCAATTATTTCGTCCCATCTTAATAAATCGTTAAAGGGTGAATATCCACGGTGAGGAGATAAAACAATATTATCAAGTTCATGAAATGGAAAATGAAAGGGGTATTTCTTTCCTTCACCATTTGCTTTAGGGTCATAATTATACCATACATCTATTGCAGCACCAAGTATTTTTCGATTCTTCAAGGCAATAAATAAGTCTTCTTCATTAATTATTTCGCCTCGAGAAACATTGACTAATAAACCATTAGAACCTAAAAGCTCTAATTCTTTTTCTCTTATTATATCCTTAGTAAGAGACGTAACTGGCACTGCAATTATTAAAATATCTATTAACTCTAAAAACTCATGAAGTCGATTGAACTCAAATTTTACGATTTCAGTTGGAATAGGTGTAGTCTGCTTGTTCCAATTTTTTCTAATGATATAAAACTTATTATTTTTAAATCCAGAAAGCATTTTATGTACTTTCTGATTAATTGCTCCATATCCTAGTAATCCTATCTTTCTGAACCTGAGAGGAACTGAAGCAGCTTCATTATCTCCAGTTCTCCAAATTCCATTACTCATCCAATTATGATGTAGAATAATTTTATTCATTAAGCTTAAAAGTAAAGCTACTGTATGTTGGGCAACAAAATATGAATTTCCATGGCCATTTACCAAAATCACATCTCTTTTTCTATTTATTTCGCGAAAATTTTCGATCAAATGATGGATTCCTGCACCAGGATTAATAAATAATTTCATCTTTTTTGCATGTAATAAGAGAGTTTTAGAGGGACGCCAGCCAATTAATATATCTGCGTCTGAAACTAACTTATTTAAATTTTTTTCAGTAAAATCTTCTGGAAATATAATTCTTATATTCGATACTGCTTTTAATTGATAAATAAAATAATTTTTTACTTGTTCTGGAATATCAGAAATAAAACATAACTTAACCTCTTTCTCATATAAGACACTTTCTGAATCTTTCATCGTATAATAAAATTGATTTTTCTTAGCAATAGAAAATTGTCTCCAATAAATTTTTATATACAAATCATTGCTATATTTATAATTAGTGAATAAACAATATAATAAAGGTGGTAATTTTGTCAGAAGAAAAATTATTTGAAATCTTTATTAATAGTTTGAATTTTAATGTTAATGAATATTTAGTTGAAGAACTTAGTGATCTTCAGAGAAAAATAATCGATGATGCCACTTTCATTCTTAAAGAAAATATAGTGGGTGAAATTAAAACGCTTGGAGGTTCTATCAAACAAAATGAGGACAAATTTAATGAATTAATGAAAGAAGCAGAATCCGAATTAGAAAATGTAAAATACAAAGAAATTAAGAAATCCTTGAAGGAATATCTGAAAAAATTAAAAGAACTGATACTTAAAACATGTGTAGCTATTATTCCAGTAAAAGAATTACCTTGGGTTAATCTTATCTTTCGAACTATACCACGTTTAATTTATAAAGATAATAAACTAACCTTTCTAGATAAGCAAATTACATATTATGGTGAAATTAAATGCTTTCTCGAAAGAACGACTGTCTATGGCAAAATCAAGAATCAGAAACCCTTATTTGCTCCCTTTATTGGTACTCTTGATTTACATGGGCATAAAATAACTGAAACTGAGAAGGGGCCTAAATCTGAAATTTTTTCTTATATAAATGCTATAATTAATTCAATGGAGTCTCCACTAATCACAAGCCAATTGTTCAAATATCATGAAAATTACCAGAGACATGGGGATCCTATATGTGATTATTTTATGGGAAATGATGAGATATTAGAGTCTATGGAAAAATTAACCTCAGGAATAGAATCTGGTCGGATTAGGTCAGATATTGCTATATGTGCTTTAGCTGTTCCTATTCCCTCTGATAAGACGACTATAATGATTGTTACTGAGGAAGGGGATGATTTAGACAAATATTCGAGATGTTTTGAAGCGCTCTTAAAATTTTCAGCCGCTAGTTGTCAAGCACCTTCAATAAAGCAACAGGATCTTTCTGAGTCTGCAAAAATTGCTAGTTCATCGGGAATTCCTGAAATGAAAACTTGGACAGCGGAGGAACTATCACAAGAAGCTCAGAAAAGAATGGCCGCTCAACCTAATATTCCTTCTTGGACGGCAGAAGAACTAGAAAAATTTACTTCCGAGAGAAGTTCGGGAATTCCTGAGGGTATGGAAGTTTGGACTGAAAAAGAATTACAAGATTTAGCTGAAAAAAGACGAGGTGGAGGATTAAATATCCCTGAATGGACCCCAGATGAAGAATTAGTAGAATGCTCCTGTGGCTATAGTTTAAGACCTGGTTGGAGTAAATGTCCAATTTGTGGAAATCCTGTAGGTGAACCATCATCACAAGAGCTACCCGAGGAACCATTAGATGATTCTGAGATAGACTCTGATGAGGATAAATCAGCATCAGGTGATCTTATTGATGAAGACCAAACAGAAAATGATGAAATTTGACTAATTTATGATACATTTTAAGAAATAATTATAATTATTGGCAAAATTTTCCAATTAAATTTATCAAAAACCCTATTTATTTAAACACAGCAAAATTAATTTAGATTCCAAACTTTTTTTAATAATTTTTTATTTACAAGCTTAAGGAAATAAATCTTTAAGGACAATTAATTGTTATCCACGATTTTTCTATTAAAGGGTAAAAACTTTGACGATCTTAACCAATTAGATATTTATAGTTATCCAGAAGATATCACTCAAAACTACAAGAGCCATTTTATTAATGAGATAATTAAAGGGCATGATCACTGCAATGAAGAATTAGATTCACACTCTCCCAAAAAAAAGAGGGGAAACTTTACATTATGTATTCCAATACCTCAGAAGTTCGGAGAAAAAAACATATACTCTATTTGCATAAATTCAAGGATGATTATTGGGTTAATCTTTGATAATAATGATAATCCTCATGATTATAAAGACATATTTGAAGATTTATCTCATGAATTATTAAATAATGAACACTGCTGCTCGTTTGAAGATGAATTGGAAATTGAAAATTTTCTGATCACCGTATTCATTGATTTGCGTAGATATGGTGATGAAATTTTAGAGAAATACCATGAAGCGATTTTTCATCCTGTTAATAGGTTTATAAAGGTATTTTTATCTGGTATTGATGAAGTAGGAAAAAGTTCATTAATAAGGAGGTTAAAAACGGGTCAATTTGATGATAATTTCTTCACACCAACACGAAAGTTTGATATTGAATATATCCAAAAAGAAAGTGGTGTTCTTGCTTTTTGGGACATCCCTGGACAAATTTCGTTACGAGAAAAGTGGTTAAAGGGCATCCAAGATTCTAATATATTAGTGTATATGATAGATATTGCTAATCAGATACGATTCGAAGAATCAAAAAAGGAATTTTGGAAGATTATAGATGAAGAATCAACAGCAGAGATTCCGCTATTAATTCTTGGAAATAAAGTAGATTTATTTAATGATTCCAGTGAAAATAGCCAAGATCAATTAACAAGAGTGAGAAATGAAACTATTAACTATTTTGAGTTTAATAAGTTAAAAAATAGAGAATGGGAATTCTTATTTACTTCAGTAAAGACTAATTATCATATAAATAAAGTGTTAAATACGATTTTTAACCTAATTTCCCGTGATTAAACATTAAATTTATAAATCTGGACAATTAACTTTCTAATATATTAAATATATTCTTCATATTAAATTATTAAATTTCTAAAAAGATTCTTGAGATAAACTATGTTTAAAAGACTGAAAAAAGATTTACAGATAAATATTGAAGAGAAAGAAGGACATCTATATTTGGGAGAAGCAAGAAAAGATATTAGACTTGTTATGCTACGCCCTAATGAAATTCTAGAGTTTGCAGAATTTGCTGGTACTAATGCTGATGATATCATCATATGGGTAGGGAAAACTCTTGGAAAAACCCTTATGGAAAAATACTTCTCGAATAAAGATTGGAGTACTGAGACTATTGCTATCAAGAAAGAAGTGGTGTTAGGCGTTTTAGAATCACTAATTCTTATGGGTTACGGTGCTCTGACTGGCATGTTTAAAAAAGATCATATTATAATTAATGTTTATGAATCCTTAGCAGCAGAAGAGAAGGAAAATATTATGGCGAAAAACCTCTGTCTTGTATATCTAGGCATATTTAATGGAATATTTGAAACATTGTCTATTGATGTTGAGGGAAAAGAGATCGAGTGCATTCTTACAGGTGGAGAGAAATGTTCTTACAAGTTTGATCTCATAGGAGAAGAACTTCCAAATAATTTAATAGATGAAGAGATGTCAGAGCAAGCGGTATCTGATTTTTTAGCTTCCTTATAGATAATTAATTCTTTTTATCGTCAATGGAAAATTTATAAAGTTTTATTTGTATTAGAATTTAGGTAAGGCTAAAATTAATTGAAGAATATGAACTTAAAAGCTTACAAAACTATCATCGCTGGAAATGCTGGAGTAGGAAAAACAACCTTATTACATCAATATATAAGAGGAGAGTTTAGACCAGATATTCAAACTACGATTGGAACTAACTTTTTTGTAAAATATGTAAAGATTCCTCAAATAAAGAGTTTTATTACACTCCAAATTTGGGATCTTGCTGGGCAAGAGCGCTTTAAATGGGTAAGACAAGCTTTCTATAAAGGAACTAAAGGTATCGTATATATGTTTGATCTAACACGACGGAGGACCTTTGAAAATCTACTATTTTGGAAGGAAGAAATTGACAGTATCATCGGAGCTAAACCGAGTATTTTGGTAGGGAATAAAATTGATTTAATAGGTCCTGAAATGAGATGTGTAACTTCAGAAGAATTGAACAATCTTAAGGCTTATCTGACATCTACTGCTTACTTTGAAACAAGTGCTAAATTTGGTCAAGGTATAGATGAGATATTTGATAAGCTTGCTATAGAAATGTATAAATCATTTGTTCATTAACCGGTATTTTTTTATTAAGTTTATCAGTTCTTCTTTCTAAATGAAATTTCACACTAACTTATTATAAATATAGTTAAAGATTAAGTTTTAAGCTATAATCATTAATTTTTATAACTTAGAATTTATCTACCTCATAGAATGTCAATTTTAAAATATTATTAAATATTGATCATCCCATAATTAAAAATTATAAAAAAATAAATCAAATAAGGATTAAGATGAGTAAAAAAGGCGCAAAATTAAAGATTGATTCATATAAAGGTCCATTGGGAACTATAAAAGGCTTCGAATTAACTACGGGAAAAGTTTCTTATGGAGACGAAACCGAATGGGAACCAATGGGCCCTACGCCGGAGCCACACATACCTACCCTCCGGAATTGGTTTTTTAGGTTGATGGAAAGATATAAACCATATTATATGCCAATCTGCGATATGTGTTGCCTCTGCACATACGGTAAATGTAATCTTTCGAAAGGTAGGACAGGTGCATGCGGAATAAATATGGAAACACAACAAAGTCGTATAGTAGAAATAGCGTGCTGTATTGGGGCTGCTTGTCACTCTGCCCATGGAGATCATCTTCTACATTGGCTCAAAGAGAAATATGGGAATGTTCCAATTAATTTCGGGAATAATATTGCTGTAGAAATGCCTCATACCCGATTAGTAGTTGGTATGAAGCCAGAGACCTTAGAGGATTTGGAAACAGCAATGGAATGGGTGCATTTTACTATTACACATCTTTTAGCTGCAGGCCATACAGGTCAAGAATCAAATTATCTTGACTATGAAGCAAAAAGTTTTTTAGCAGGATTAGCGGATTCTGTGGGAATGGAAATTTCTGATGCGGTTCAAATTGCGGCTTATGGTTTCCCAGTAGGCGATCCCAATGTACCTATTGTTGAATTGGGTATGGGGACAATGGACACAAGTAAAGCAACCATCTTAATGATAGGTCATAACGTTGCTCCTGGGATTGAGTTAGTTGATTATATAAGAGAAAAAGGATACGATGAAAAGGTTGACGTTGGAGCAATTTGTTGTACAGCTCATGATCTTACTCGCTATTATGATGGAGCTAAAATTATTGGTTCTATGTCTAGACAACTTCATTTTATCCGTTCAGGATTGGCTGACGTCGTAATGGTTGATGAACAATGCGTTAATTTAAGATCTTTCGAACAAGCTCAATTAGTTGGTGCTCCTTTTATTGCTACAAATGAAAAAATAATGGGGGGTTTACCAGATAGGACTAAGGATCCAACCAATGAAATTGTAGATGATTTGGTTAGTGGTAAAACTCCTGGAGTTTTAATCTTAGACCCAATAAAAGCCGGAGAAGTTGCCACTGAAACAGCCATTAAAGTAAAACCAATTAGAAAAGCAAAAAGTGGTATACCTGATGAACAAGGTTGCATTGATATGGCTTATAAATGTAATGGTTGTGGTAACTGTCAAAGAAATTGCCCTAATGATCTTCCTCTTGTTGAAGGTGTAAGATTAGTAAAGGAGGGGGATTTTTCATTATTAGCAGATGTTTTTGATGAGTGCTTAGGATGCGGTCGTTGCGAGTCAGATTGCATGAAAGGTGTGTCTCCACTGACATTATTACAATATGCTGGAAGAGAGAAAATAAGAACCGAGAAATATAATTGTAGAGCTGGTAGAGGCCCAATTATGGATACCGAAATACGAAATGTGGGTGCTCCGATAGTTCTAGGAGAAATTCCTGGTATTGTTGCCATAATAGGATGTGCAAATTATGCTAAAGATATTCAAGAACTATATTTAATGGCTGAAGAGTTTTGTAAGAGAAATTATATCGTAGTAGTTTCTGGATGTGGAGCAATGGATATAGGTCTTGTAAAAGATGAAGAAGGTAAGACATTATATGACCGTTTCCCGGGAGATTTTGATCGAGGTGGCTTGGTAAATGTAGGATCTTGTGTTTCGAATCCACATATTACAGGTGCTGCTTGTAAGGTTGCTAACATATTTGCTCGTAGACCATTAAGAGGTAATTTTGAGGAAATAGCAGATTATATCTTAAATCGAGTCGGTGCCGTAGGTGTTGCATGGGGAGCAATGTCTCAAAAGGCAGCAAGTATAGCTAGTATGGCAAATGGATTAGGTGTTCCAGCTGTAATTGGACCTCATGCTGCTGAATATAGAAGGATGTATATAGGTAGATCTGATGATGATGATACTTGGAAAGTATGGAATGCTCGAGATGGAACATCAGATCATTTAGTAGGTCCAGGCCCAGAACACTTGCTTACTACTGCCGAATCTATTGAACAAGCAATTTGTTTAGTAGCTAAATTAGCAATTCGCCCTGCTGATAACTCAAAGGGAAGGATGATAAAACTTTCACACTGGATTGATTTAGAGCGCAAATATAAAGGTGTCGATTTTCCAGAAGATCTTGAGAAATTTATTCGAGTTGAAGCTGATATTCCAATTAATATGAAAGACGAGATTTTAGAATATATAAAACAAAAAGGTTGGCAACCAAAAGAAATTATAGATCCAACTCTTTTAAAGCGTTTATGTAGAACATAAATTATAAATTTTTTCTCTTTTTTTCAATTTTAATTTTTTTTAAAAAGTGAGTGATATTGAACAAACAAGATAAAGAAATGTTTAAATTATCTAAATTATGTGAGCACTGGGCGTCTCACAATGAAACTCATATGGAAAATTTTGAAAAATGGCGAAACATAGCTCATCAAAAGCAATTAATAACTATTGAAGATAACCTCAAAAATGCAATTGAAATGATGAAAGATTGTAATAATTACTTGATTGCTGCTAAAAAGGAATTAGACAAATTACTTTAAGAAAAATCTAGAGAAACATATTAATTAAAGGAAGAATTTGTTCTCTAAAGTAATCTAATTTGTTATACATCATTTCTGGATTCTCTGAAAGTATCCATAAGTAAACGGGAATCTCTAATTCGGAATAATTAAACAGTTTCTCTCCTTGAATAGTAAACCCATTTAGCGGGAATTTAAGCGTAATCGATGTTTCTCGAAGTAATCCAATTGAATTATGAAAGTTTGAAAGAGTTTGCATAATTAGTGCTGTATTATTTAATAGTGCCTCATCCGTATCGGAATCATTATAATTTCCAAAAATCAATCCATCCATTGAGATTAAACTTGAAGATTTCGCATCAATTATATGCGAGAAGTCTTCAAGAATATTTTCAATAATTTCTGAAGTATCAGAAACCTTTTTGAGTGCGACACTGAACATTTGCATGATTGTTTCTTTTTGATATATCGTAGTATCTGCATAATCAACAGAATATTTTTCATATTCGTTCGTGATTTGATTAAATTTATTTTTAATTACATTTATATTATCTTGCCATTGGACGGTAGAACGAAAATCTTGATCACTTTTACTTAACACTATAATAATTGGAGGAAATTCACTCAAATCATTTAAAGCTTTAAGAACTTGGCGATAATAATTTGCAGACTCTGGAAATCTGTCTGAATCATATGTATCGACGACATATAAAACTAGATCAACCTCAGTAAAAAAAAGTTCGGGTCTATTAAAATATAATTTTTCCCTATATTGAACTTGGCCTCCCAGATCCCAAGATATAATCGGATAGCCAAAAAAATCTAACCTTTCTCTTTTTACTCCCCTTGTTGGTAATAAAGATTTAATAATTGAAAATTTATCTTGAAGGACTGCTAATATAGATGTCTTTCCACCATTATCAAGTCCAATCATCAATAGCTTTTTATGTGACTTTAATTGTTCTTTAATTGCCTTTACAACAACCTGAGCAATTTTAACCCACTTAATTAAAATAGAACTAGGAATTTCTTTAACATCTGGTAAATTATCTAAAGAAATTTTAGCTAAATCCCCAATATTCTTAATATTGTAATCTGATAAGGTATCAGACGATACTTTATCAATACCGATGAGCGTTTCAGGTTTAAAATTTAAAATCTCTTCTAACTCGTTAATGACAACATTACTCTTAAAGAAATCTTTTACTTTTATATTTTTAATCTCATTCTCTGACATGCTACATCTTAGATTTAAACAAATTCACTTTTCTCTATACTATTATTGTATTTACTTAATTAAAAAGAGTTTTATAAAATATGAAAAAACTACCTTATAAAACTTTATTTTTATGAAAAAAACATAATTATTTATTCTTTTTGTAACATATAAAAATTAGAAGTATTATTTAGGGTTTATAAAAAAATATAACTGGGTAAATCTGAAATTGAGTGAAAGAGTACCCGAAAATATCGTAATTTGCATTGATACTTCAAGATCAATGTATCGTTCGGATTATCCTCCTTATCCAAGTAGATTAGATGCAAGTATAGAAGCTGCAAAAAAATTAATCCTTGGAAGATTCACGGAAGATAATATGACTTCTTTTGCTATAGTCAGATTTTCTGATAAGCCGAAAAAAGTACTAGATTTTACAAGTACAAAAGATTCGCTCTTTAAGTCTTTAGATTCATTAACATTCTCGGGAAACTCAGCAATGGGAGATGCTCTAGCATTTTCTATAAAACTTATTATATCTGAGTTACGAAAAATAGCCGCAAAAATACCTAGAATTCTTCTAATATCAGATGGAAAGTTTACTAAGACATCCATAGATCCATTAAAGATGGCTCGCCTAGCACAAGGGCTAAATATTAAAATTGATTGTTTCCGTTTAGGTGACGTTTCTTCTCTTAATATTCTAAAACGATTGAGTGATATTACAGGTGGGAGATATTATTACAATAATGACTCAGAATCATTAATACAGGCTGCTCTTAATTTCGCCAATTCAAATATTAAAACTTATGGAGAAACAGCAACATCTTTAGTTGATAACCCTAGCTTTCTTAGAAAGATTGCTGCTGACTTATTAAGAGTTCAAGATCTTACAAAAGATCAAGAACAGCGTTTATTACAAATTAGAGGATTAGCTGATTATAAAAAATGTTCAATCTGTTTTTCTGATACAAACCCATATACAAAAAGTTCCTTCTTTGTTAGTGGCCGTTATTGTCCAAATTGTCAGACACCTTATCATATCCATTGTTTAGCATCATGGGCAGACTCTCAAAAAGACCATAAGATGAGAAAGGCTGGAACTGTAAGATGTCCTCACTGTTTTTATTTATTAAAAATACCTGTTGAGGTTTCTCAAATGAGAAAGTTAACCTCTTTAGTAAAGCCACGAATTCAAGCAAATTCGACCAATCATGAACCAGAAATCGCTGCTGCTGAGTTAGTAAACTTTGGAGAAATTGAAAAAGATGCATTATTTGATTCATGTTTAGTTTGTAATCTTATATTTGAGAAAGGTCAAAAAATTATTCGCTGTGAAAATTGTAAAACATTATACCACCGAAATTGTTTTGAAGAATTAAATAATAGTCAATGTAAAAATTGTGGTGTAAAATTACATTTATATTAATTAAACCTTCTTATTTCTAACTGATTTAATAATGAATATAAATAATTATTATGTTTATAAAGATGTTAAAGTAGGTTTTGGAAACTTTAATTTACCCCCTGTTTTAATTGGTACTATGTTTTATCAAGGTCAATCAATTATAGAAAGAAATAATACTCAGAATTTCAATAAAGAAAAAGCAAAGAAACGAATCAAACAGCAACAGGATTTATCTAAACAATATAACATTCCAAACTTGATTGAAATATCAGCAGATAATCCTAAAGCCATGATTAAATATCTTGAGTTTTATCTAGATAATTTTAAACCCCCATTTGTTTTAGGAGGTTCTTTTGAATCAAGGGCTTCAGGAGTCGCATATCTAATCGAAAGAGGGGTCAAACCAGAAGAATTCATTTATAACACAATCTCAAGTCTCAAGAATAAAAAAGAGTGTGATTTGATTAAAAATAATAACATTATGAGCGTTGTGATATTAATACTAGGTTCAAGTAATATGACATCTACTCAAAGATTTAATTATATAACTGGAAAAATCCAACCAGATAAATCAAACCTAATCGAAGGTTTAAAAAACTTAGGAGTAAAAATGATATGGATTGATGGTGGGGTTGTTGATCTTGAGAGTTTAGCTCATATTCTTGAAGCTCAACAATTAATAAGTACATCATTGAAACTACCCGTTGGTACTGCTCCTAATTTATTTCTATTTAAATACTCCTCTCCAAAATTGAATCTAAAATTTCATACTCGGTATCGAAGAGCAAGTATTATGTTTATAGTATCTTGGTTCTCTAACTTCATTTTTTATGGAGCAATTGAAGATGCTAAAGAATGTTTTGCATCAGCGTACCAATCGATTAAATTTAAAAATACTCTAAAAGCTCATAATGTTAAACTCTTGGACGGATTTTAATCTGAAATAATAAATATTTTGATCAAAACTTAAATAAACTTTCTTTCTTTAGAATACTATTATTATTTAAGCTAAAATTTAAAATAACATTCAAGGAATTTTAAAGTCTATAGGATATTCTAATTAAAGGATGTTTGCAAAATGTATAACAATCAAGATAAAGAAGAAAAAGAAATTGAAGCAATTCAAATAATTGATCAAGCGGAGGAACTTATTGATAAGGGCAAAGGAAATGATGCAATAAAATTATATGAAAAAGCAGCACAGATTTACTTAGATCTTGGGAGTTATTTAAAATTGGATGAAATATTTATTCGTATCACCCGTGTGATTTCACAGTTTAAAAATCATATACAAGCAGTTTACAGATTAAAATCAATTATTCGTAAAACTGAAGAATTAAGATTATATGAAATTTCTGCGAAACTATTAATCCAATTAGGAAATATATCATTTCAGATGAACGACTGGGAAACTGCTGGTGATAGTTGGAGTAAAGCCTCTGAATACTTTCTCAAAGCAGATCCTGAAGAATATCATAGCTTAGCATCTATCTTTTTATTGAAAGCAGGTCAAATTTATGAGCGCTCTCAGTTAACAAAAGATTTAGGTAAACGATTAATATTAAAAGCAGTTATGAAAATTAATAAGTTTGATGAACTTTATCAACAAGAAGAAAAGAACGCCCAATCATTATTAGAGCGTAAAGAATTTGAAGAAGCAGCAGAAAAATTTTACACAATATCCACTTATTTTCGAAAATCTCTCGAGAATTTAGGTGACCTATTAGATGAAGCAGAAGATTCCAAAGACACAATGCTCAATGCTAAAGCAAGATTTATACATTTTATTGCAGAATATCAAGTTCTATCAGCAATTTGTCTAACTGCCTTGAATAAATCAGATCTTAAAGAAAGAATAGAAAATCTTGGAAAAGATTCAATTGAGCTCTTTCAAGAATCAATTTCGCTCCTTAAAACTTATTTATTTCCTAAAAAAAAAGAATTTGATAGAGAATTAATTCTAAGAGTTACATTTGATGCTATGCTATTATCAATTATTCAGAGAATTTTAAATGTTGAAGAAATAAAAGCAAGAGAATTTCTTTTTGATACAATTGAAGCAAATAATACTTTAATAGCAAAACTGAAAAGAAGTCCCTATTTTAAAATTACTAAAAAGATTGAAGAAGTTGGTTTAACTGAGGCATTAAATGATTTGTTGAAAGTAAATTTAGGTCATTTTGAAAGAATAAAAAATACTCTAATCTCTCATTTTATATAGAAAATATAAATCATTCAGCGTAGAACTAAATTTTATTAGAATGTGATATTTACCTGACAATATTTTAATTTACTTATTTTTCTTACTCCATGATTCCCAGAACAATAATCACAGTCAATTAAACCAGCTTCCTCAAGCTTCTTAATTTGAGCAGAAATATTTGCTTCTGTCATATTTAAGATTGCTGCTAATTTAGATACATCCATTCCTTCTTGACTTATCTGAATCTGGTGCAGGATTGATCGTCGAGTTTCTGATGAAAGTGCTTTCGCTATCAACTCAATTTTCCCATCTGATTCAATAGTAATAGATTCATTATCGCTATGGACTAGTTCTAACTTTAAAGATGAATATAATTCTGAATTTTGACCAATATTTTCTGATAATTGCACTATCTTTGTTCAACCCTTAATATAGCAATTTTTTATTATTGTATGGGTACAAAAAAAGTAAATCTAATCAGCCTTTTAAGTCTGATCTTATATTCATTACATTACATACGAGGCAAATAGTTACTTTTAATTACATATGATATTAAGATTTTATTATTAGATTAAAATGAAGATTAAAAGGAAAGGATTCAATTCTTAATAACTAATTCAATTAAGAAAACATCTGTCATAAGTATTTTTTATGATCTCCATAATTTTTCTTAAAATGATCTTTTTAGTGTTTTTATTTTAGTTAAAAAATTATCTATTTAATATATTATGTTTTAAACAGAAATTAATTTTATGCTCTTATCAATTTTTGGTGAAGATAGTTTATGAAAAAGAAAGTAAAAAAACTTTTATCTTTCATATTTAACCTAGTTTAGTTTATAAAACTCTCCCTTGTGAGAGATTTATTTAAGCAACGTTTTATTCTTCCAAGATAGAAAAACCTCATATGTACATATTATTAAAATAGTAAGAAAAATTTCAAAAATAGTCGTTAAACTTTTTAAGTTACCATGATTACATAATACTACAAAATAAACAATAAAATATGAAGGTAGATATAAAAATTGAGTCAGAAAGGGGAATCAAACTCTAGTCAAGATGTAATTACAATTAGGATAGATAGATATTTAAATAATAATTTAAATAGAATGAGAGAAAGATTAGGCATTTCGAAGGCTGATTTGATACGGAATTATTTAGATATGTCAAAATTCATAATAAAACAAAAAGGTTCAATTAAGTCATTAAATAATCGAGATTTCATAATTATTAAAAGAAGTTATGTAAAAAAGTTGATAGAAAATACCGATGAGCAAGATCAAATAAGTTTAGGAGATAAATTGGCTCGTTTTATTAATGATATCGCTCGCATAAATGGAAAAGAAGAAGACCTAAATTTTAAATTAGAATTTTGTGACAATTTAGGATTTTTTACAAAATTCATCGATGAAGAAAATTATCTTCTGATTACAAAAGAATTCGGGCCTCAACGGTTTGTAGAATCATTTTTATGGCGAATTTTTTATAATAAAGAAATGAATCCAAGTTATATTGAAGAAGAAATGAAAGGGAATAAAAGTCTGAGAGCTAAATACAAGAATGAAATCCAACCTATTAATAGATCTTCTTCTCATTATTCTTTTGAATTTGCTAAAATAACTGAATCGGAATAAGTGTTAATATTTATCTATAATTTCTTTTAACCCCAAAATTGGCACAATAGTTTTATTTGGTCTAAATAGTAATTCATAATCTAATTCGTGTAAAGCACGCTCTATAGTAAAATAATTAATCAGAGTAAAATGCAATTTCTGCCCTTTTCCAAAAAGTTTACTCATTAACTTATTTTCCCAATTGTATAGTAATTGTAAGAAAATTTCGAGAATTTTATGTTTTTGTGTAATTTTTGAAGCTTTCCTAAAATAAATGCTAAATAAAAATTCCTCTGCTACTTCAAATTTATTAGGATCTATAATGTTTTGTTCAATGAAATTTAATATCGAATTAAATTTAATGTAACTTAAAGATCTTAAAAATGAGCTTATATCTTTCTCGACAGGAAATTTTTGTTTTTTCTCCTCTGGAGTTAATTGCGGATCACCTTCAAAATCAATAAAGAAATATTGATAATCATCATCAATTTTATTATAAAGAATTTGTTGCATATGCAAATCTTGGTGGACGGGTTGAATTTCTATCTTTGGCGCCTTTAATTCTGTTCTAAATTTCTCAATAATGTCTTTAATATCGATCAATATGGAACTTATTTTTGGAGATTTATAGAATGAATTTTCTGATTTTCTTTTCATTTTAGATTGAATCTCTGATATTATAGAATTTAACTTATTTGTATATTGTTCAAGGAAAATTTCACTATCAACAATCTCTTTATCAAATTCTTTCTGACCGGGGAGAACTAGAGCATTGTGCAATTTTTTTATATAATAACTAATTTCTTCTGAAACTTTTAGAGATTCTGTACAGTTTTGGTTAATTACCTGAGAGCTCTTTTCTTTTTCTCTCAAATACCTATAATCCTCATTAAGACCCCTAAAAACGTTATTAATCATATTATTAAGTTCATTCCAATAGATATCTCCTAGATTTCCTATGTTAGTTACGTTTTCGAGAATTCCTACTGTTTCTTTTTCATGAAATTTTAAAGTTCCATATATTTTTGGAGCATTAGGGAATTCATTTTTAACCAAAACAAATAGTACTTTAGGCTCAAAGTTTTCTATATATTCTTTATAAGATTTTATTACATACGAAATTGGTTTAGAATTTGGAAAATTAAGATTTCTTATACTAAGGAGGAATAACAAATTAGTAGTATTCCCTCCTCCTAATTGCTCTAATGAAAATTGAAATCTATCACGATACAAGCTCGCTTCTATGAGATTCTGAACTTTTCTCATATTGGACTCATCTTGAAATTGCTCTGTATATAAAGTTAAATTCAATGACATTGAGGGAAAGGATTCTGAGACATTTTTGTCAAAAAACATCTTTTTCCAAAAAAAAAGACAGTATTCAGCTTCAATTAGATTAACTGGAAACACATTACTTTGCCCATCTTCAGGAATACTTCTAATTAAAATTTTACTAAAGGTTTTTTCTGTTAATCTAACAATATTTTCTCTAATGCTTTCAACCGGATCAAGAATATCTGTTATTTTATGGTAATAAATTAAAGGTAAAAAATATGATTTAGAATACTCTTCCCGTTCTATAGTAATAACAGTAATAAAAATCCTTTCCGACATAAATTCGAAATGCTTCAAAACTATTCTAAAATCTAGGTTTGATAATAATAATTTATCTCCAAGCCATCTTTTAGATATTAACCAAGCCTTAAATTCATTAGAGTCAATAACTTGCTGGATTAAATTTTTATCAAATTCTTTTATCATAAAAAATCATTTAAATACAAATTAATTGTACAGATCTTTAAAGGTACAATTCTTTATTAAGAATAACCTTAAAGATTGTGTGCTGGAAAAAACACGCGAAGTTACGTAAAATTAAATCAACTATAATAGGCCAGGTCGGGCTCTTGGAGGAAGTTTTCAGGAATATACAAAATTATTAAATCTTTATCATATTCAAATCTAACCCTCAAGTATCTTATTGTCTTGTTCACCCTTTGCTTTAATTCTGGTAACCCATCATCATTATTAAGCTGCCATCCATCTTCATGTATAATCTCTGGTAAATACTTTCTTTCAATGACTAGTTTTTCACCTTTATGTTCTTTTAATAAGTTAAAAAACTTTTGATATAAATCGTTCATACTATTAAAGATAACTCAAACAATCAATAATTTAAAAAAATAATTATAT
>JBHLON010000017.1:0-66061 GCA_048940445.1 Promethearchaeota archaeon | reverse complement strand
CAATCATCTTTTACCCAAAGATCAGAGAGGTTAAAGCTTTCTGTTAATGTATATTCTATACGATGCCCACTTTTTAATAAAATAACGAGGCGAGTAATTTGTATTTGAAGATCTTGTGCATTTCTAAATTCATCTAAGTCAATGGAAAAAGATAAACAGACATTTGAATGATATATTTTCTTAATTGAAATAATAAGGGGTGGTTGTACAGAAAGTGAATCTTGGTCAAGAATTTTAAAAATCTCAAAATGAATATTCAGATACTTTATTTTGTTTGGAAGAAAAATTAACTGTTCTTCACTATCTTTTTCGAATTCAAGGAAAAGTTTCTTTTGATCGTCCCAAAAGACTTGGAACAATTCCATTTTAGATAATAACCCTTAATTCTTAACACATGATAATTTAACTCTTTATATCTATATCTTCAGAATAGATTTAAAATCTAATGAGGTTATTAAATTTTTAATTTTTGGTAAAGAGTTACATAAAATCTATAAATTTGGACACACAAGGAAACATTTATTAATTTAATTAACTAAATATGATATACCTAAATTTAGACAAAATAATTAAGGTCAATTAATTTGAAAAAGATTAATACTTCCCGAATTTTAATTCTTCTTTTGTTTCTAGCTCTATTTGCGGGTTTCTATTCGACTCGATTTCTCTGCTCAACTAAAATAGTTCAAAATAATAAATACAAATTCCCAAAATCAAATGCTAATGAAATTATTATAATTTCTCCTGATAATGTCACATATACATCTTCCATGAGTGGATATTTTCCCGCAACATATGGGTTTGAAAATGACGAAATTGGAACGACTGATCAAAATATTGCATTTATAGATTCTTCTAATAGTTCTTCAGGATGTACAGCTGAAATTTTTGATGAGATTGATAATCACAAACAAATTTTGCAACTAACTGACACGAATTTAAGTGGACGATATGATTTTTTCAATCAATTTGGTTCAAATCAACAAGCTGGCTCCATAGAATATTGGATCTACACTCCAGATGCATCATTAGTAAGTGCGCTTAATCTTTATCAAGGTTCCGAAGCTAGAATTTTTGTTAGAATTGGTGAGGATCATTTTCAATACCGTCAGCCAAGTTATCAATTTGCAAACATCTGTCCTGCGTTAGATAATACGTGGTATCATGTAAGGATCGACTTTGAATGTAGTAGTGGAGGGTATATGGGATTATCTGCAGACACCTTTTTTATTTGGATTAATGATGTTAAATATGGTCCTTATAATTTCAGGCTTACAGCCACAGCAATCGAGGAACTCAGACTTGCGTCAAATGAATTTCAAGATACTAGCTTAGCTTATTATGATGCAATTGGATATTCATGGGATCCATATTATAGCATCGGAGAGAATCTTAATGTGGGATTATTGCTCAGTTTTGAAAACAATACCTCACTAGATTGGATTGGCTATTCTTTAGATGGATCCGCGAATAGGACAATATTGGGTAATTCAACGCTCTCAATGCCTAATAATGGCCATCATAACATTCAGATAATTGGAAATGATACTTTAGGAACAACATTTGCTTCAGACATAAGACATTTTACTATTAATATTCAATATATTAATATTATAACTCCAGCAAATACAACCTATACCTCTCTCATGAGTGGATATTATCCCGCAACATATGGGTTTGAAAATGACGAAATTGGAACGACTGATCAAAATATTGCATTTATAGATTCTTCTAATAGTTCTTCAGGATGTACAGCTGAAATTTTTGATGAGATTGATAATCACAAACAAATTTTGCAACTAACTGACACGAATTTAAGTGGACGATATGATTTTTTCAATCAATTTGGTTCAAATCAACAAGCTGGCTCCATAGAATATTGGATCTACACTCCAGATGCATCATTAGTAAGTGCGCTTAATCTTTATCAAGGTTCCGAAGCTAGAATTTTTGTTAGAATTGGTGAGGATCATTTTCAATACCGTCAGCCAAGTTATCAATTTGCAAACATCTGTCCTGCGTTAGATAATACGTGGTATCATGTAAGGATCGACTTTGAATGTGGAGGTGGAGGGTATATGGGATTATCTGCAGACACCTTTTTTATTTGGATTAATGATGTTAAATATGGCCCTTATAATTTCAGACTTGTAGCCACAGCAATCGGAGAAATCAGACTTGCATCTAATGATCTTGAAAATACCAGCTTAGCCTATTATGATGCATTTGGATATTCCTGGGATCCATATTATAGTATCGGAATCAATCTTAATGAGGGATTATTGCTCAATTTTGAGAAGCATATTACTTTGGATTGGATTGGTTATTCTTTAGATGGATCCGCATATAAGACAATAATGGGTAATTCAACAATCTCAATGCCTAATAATGGCTATCACAATATTCAAATATTTGGAAATGATACTTTGGGGACAATGTATACTTCAGATATAAGATACTTTACTATTAATATTCAATATATTAATATTATAACTCCAGCAAATACAACATATACATCCCCCATGAATGGATATTATCCCGCAACATATGGGTTTGAAAATGACGAAATTGGAACGACTGATCAAAATATTGCATTTATAGATTCTTCTAATAGTTCTTCAGGATGTACAGCTGAAATTTTTGATGAGATTGATAATCACAAACAAATTTTGCAACTAACTGACACGAATTTAAGTGGACGATATGATTTTTTCAATCAATTTGGTTCAAATCAACAAGCTGGCTCCATAGAATATTGGATCTACACTCCAGATGCATCATTAGTAAGTGCGCTTAATCTTTATCAAGGTTCCGAAGCTAGAATTTTTGTTAGAATTGGTGAGGATCATTTTCAATACCGTCAGCCAAGTTATCAATTTGCAAACATCTGTCCTGCGTTAGATAATACGTGGTATCATGTAAGGATCGACTTTGAATGTGGAGGTGGAGGGTATATGGGATTATCTGCAGACACCTTTTTTATTTGGATTAATGATGTTAAATATGGCCCTTATAATTTCAGACTTGTAGCCACAGCAATCGGAGAAATCAGACTTGCATCTAATGATCTTGAAAATACCAGCTTAGCCTATTATGATGCATTTGGATATTCCTGGGATCCATATTATAGTATCGGAATCAATCTTAATGAGGGATTATTGCTCAATTTTGAGAAGCATATTACTTTGGATTGGATTGGTTATTCTTTAGATGGATCCGCATATAAGACAATAATGGGTAATTCAACAATCTCAATGCCTAATAATGGCTATCACAATATTCAGATATTCGGAAACAATACTTTGGGGACAATGTATACTTCAGATATAAGATACTTTACTATTGGTATTCTTCCGCCACAAGTCTCAATAGTCTCGCCTACTGCAGGTCAATACTTCAGTGATCCTCCTTCTTTTATCCTTTCAATTACAGCGACAAATTTAGTATCATCATGGTATACATTAAATGGAGGAACTGACATTCAATTTATAGAAACTACTGGAACAATTAACTTTACAGCATGGAATTCATTGCCAGATGGTCCTGTTACTATTAGATTCTATGCCAGAGATATAGTTGATCAGGAAGATTTTGATGAGGTCACTATAATGAAGGACACAATCTCACCTGTTGTTATGATAAATTCTCCAATAGCCGGACAGCAGTTTACAGGTTTACCTCCATCATATAATATAACAGTGGTTGAATCTAATCTAGATCAAATTTGGTATACATTAGATGATGGGTTTATCAACATCACAATATCTCAATTGATTGGTTCTATTGATTCTGCTGTATGGAATAATGCCCCATATGGAGCAATAACTATTAGATTTTATGCAAGTGATCACGCTGGAAATATTCAGTACCGAGAGGTAGAAGTGATAAAGAATGCTCCAGAAGTGCCTCCAGGAATACCAGGTTATAACGTCCTTTTATTGATTGGTGTTTCATTACTATTGATTGGAATCGTTATTAAAAGAACAATAAAATCATAATTCAATTTTTTTTAATTTTTTCAATAACTCAGATAAAAAATAGATTTTCTTCTTTAAGTTATTGTTAAAGTGTTCGATTTCTCCTTTTGTATGACCCCCAAAATAACCATTTATGTCCAAAACTAATACAGCATCTTGATAATGCAATTTTTTTAATGCAATTAATTGTAATTTTTCCCATTCTTCTTTTGAAAATTTCTTTTTATTTAATAACCAGTCAAATGAACAAATGGTAACGAGTTTATTATAATTTATTTGTAATATTGATTTGATTTCTAGAAAATAATGTTTAAAACGGGCAGAACCTACTAAATAGATTTTTTCTTCCTTAATACGAGAAAAATTCGATTGTTGGAATTCAGTCAAGAACTTCTTATTTAACCGTTCCTTTCTCATAATAAAATAAATAAAATTTACTGTTATTTAAGCTTACGATGATAATAAACTCTGTATATTTAGTAGATAATTTAGAATTTCTAAGAAAATTAGATTCGGAATTTATTGATTTAATTTACATTGATCCTCCTTTTTATAGTGGTGTTGATTATGAAGAATTTTCGGATAAATGGGAATCACTAGACGATTATTTAGATTTTATGGAAATAAGAATAAGTGAAATGCTTCGAGTCTTAAAAATTACTGGAAGTTTTTACCTGCATTGTGATCCAAGTGCAGTTTTTGATTTAAAACCTTTATGCGATGAAATTTTTGGGCGAGAAAACTTTAGACGTGAAATTATTTGGAATGTAGGTAGTGTATCTGGCTTTAAAAGCCAAGTAAGGGGATGGGTCCGCCAGCATGATACAATTCTTTATTATACAAAATCAAATAATTTTACTTTCAATAAACAATATAAACCTTACAATAAAGAATATATCAAAAAGATGTTTAGGTATTCTGACAATGATGGTCGATTATTTCGAAAGAGAAGAGGTGGAAAACAATATCTTGATGAACATCCAGGAAATTTTGTAGGAGACGTATGGAATGATATCTATTCATTTCAAACTACTACGAGATCAAAAGAATACTTAGGGTACCCTACCCAAAAACCTGAAAAACTGCTCGAAAGAATAATATTAGCATCATCTAATGAAGGAGATTTAGTTGCTGATTTCTTTTGCGGTACGGGTACTACTTTAGTTGTTGCTAATAAGTTTAATCGGAATTGGATAGGAACAGATAATAATCCAAATGCATTAGAATTATGCAGAGTGAGGTTAAATCTTAAATAATTAACAGAAAAGTAATTTAAGGTTTTAAGTAAGTACTTTTAGTTGTTCAATATACTTCTATCGATCTTTTATTATACTAATATAAGCCTCAACAGAAATATTTATTAGTATGTTAAATTAATTTTAATTTAATTAAACATTCTGACAAAAATATTAAGGTGTTGGAATTTGCAAGATAAGAATTATTCTTTGTTAATCTTATTTTTATTAGTAGTTTCTATATTTAATGTTATTTCTTTAAGCACGTACGCTTATTCGTTTGAAAAGTCAAAAATCTATTCAAATGGATATAATATACCAAATTTAAATGCTAATGAGATTGTGATAATCACTCCAGAAAATAAAGCCTATATATCTCCTATGAGTGGATATTATCCCGCAACATTAGGTTTTGAATGTGATTTAGAAGGAGCTAATCCATTAAATTGCATTGTAGAGGAAATAGGAGGCGAAGTTAATGTCTTAGATCATATTGATGGTCATAATAAGGTTGTAGCGATTAATGATACTAGTTCTAGTGATTTTCCTTATTTCTACAATACTTTTGAGGTTACTCAAACTAATGGAACTTATGAATTTTGGGTAAGAACAACAAATGCAACTGGTTTTCAAGGACTTAGACTATACTCCGGAAATATTATTGATTCTAATGTCGCGGTTGATTTTTTAATATCAAACGGAAAATTCAGATGTTACGATGGAGTGTGGCATGATATAACTATTTGTGAAAATAATAGGTGGTATCATATAGAAATTGCATTCGAATGCACAGCAGGACGTTATAGAGGATTAGATCAATATAAGTTCAAAGTATGGATAAATCATACCGAATATGGAGAATTTGGTTTTTGGAATAACAAACTAAGCGTAGATAGAATTCAGTTTATGGGTGGAAATCCAGGATTACAAACTTTATATATTGATGCCATTGCTTACTCATGGGATGTGGGTTATAAAGTCGGAGATAACTTCGATGAGGGATTATTATTGAGCTTTAATACAATCTTTACTCCTGATTGGTTAGGTTATTCCTTAGATGGATCAATCAATAAGACAATTTTAGGAAATACAACTATCGTAATGCCTAATAAAGGACATCATAACATTCAGGTATTTGGAATCGATGCTTTTGGAACGATATATGCCTCAAATTTAAGACAATTCAGCATAGGTATTCTTCCAGAAGAAGTTCCAGAAATTCCGGGTTATAGTATTCTTTTACTAATTAGTATTTCATTAATTATGATTAGTATCACTATTAAAAGAAGATTAACATCTTAATTCATTTTTTATTTAATTATTACAATAATTCTATTAAATAATAGATTTTCTTCTTTAAATTGTATTTAAAATATTCGATTTCTCCTTTTACATGAGTCCCTATATAATCACTTATCTCCATAACTGGTACGGTATCTTGAAAGTGTGACTTTTTTAACGCAATTGATTGAGACTTCCCCCATTCTTCTTCTGAGAACTTCTTTTTGTTTAGTAATCAATCAATAGAATAAAAAGGTGTAAAAAGAGATTGAATATCAAAGAATAAAACTAAAAAATTCGTGAAACAAGGCTTTCACGAAAAAAAATTCACGTTTTAAAGATTTCTCTCGCTTTCCTTTTTGACAACTGATCTGCTAAATAAAGCGGTTCAGGTTGTCTATGATTTAAAGTTGTTTGTAACGCAAGTTCAATCGCTAAGTCTAAATTTACTCCATAACCCTCACTAATAAAAACTGGCCTCATATTGTCATTTAAACACACTGCATAGCCTAGTAATTCTGGTTTTTTAATATTTATAAATTTTGGTTTAGAAGTTAAGATAGGTTGTTTATTTCCTCTTTTTTTTTCTAATGATTTCCATTTATAAAATCCTATAAATGGATTTTTAGCTATACCAATTGAAGGAACATTTAGTGCAAAACCTAGTTGAACGGCTTCTCCAAATCTTTTAGGATGAATAATTCCATGTCCATCGCACATGATCACATCGGGCTTTTCTACAAGTTTATTAATTGCTTCTGCCAATAAATGACATTCCCTAAATCCTAGAAACCCTGGTCGATATGGAAATCTGATCTGATCCTCACAAAACACACTACTATTGACCCTTTTATTCTTAATATTCCATAGAACAGCGCATGATATACCGTGTTCTTCATTTTCCTTTTTAAGATAAGATATATCAACCGCAGCAATATTGATTATATTACTTAAGGAGATTTCCTCTTTAGACTCTAAATTTTTAAAGATAGATTTATATTTTATTTGTAACTTTTTAGCTTCATATAAATCTAAATCATCCTTTAATAATGCTTTACGGAATTCTTCCATTTAAAATCAATAGAATCATCCTAACTTTAAAAATCTATACCCAAATAATTCTTATCAAAAATATTGTTTAAATTGTCGAGAGTGAAAATTATCAAAGAATATAATAAGAGTGGGGACTGAGGGAATTTCAAAAAACTAAGAAATTTGGCTCATTTTTGAACCCCCGACCGACAGGTGTCCACGGAATTGCTTTTGCATAAAGGATCTGGAGCCTGCTGTGCTACCGGGCTACACCAAGTCCCCATTGTGAAGTTAATTTATTAAAGATTTTATGAAATTTATATCTTTTCTAATTTACCCTGTAATTATTCTTCATTTAAAGGTTATTTAGAAATAAAAGAATAGAAATTAAAAAATTAATTCAATTTTGAACCACAAAATTCACAAAACCTCAGATTTTCAGCGCCTTTCAAGCTAGCACCACAGGTTGGACAGAAATTTGGTTCCTCAGGTGCAGGAGAACCTTTTTTGATGACTTTATATTCCCTTAATTCTTTAGGTCCTGGAATATATTCAAGTTTATAACCACAATTATCGCAAAAGGGCACTCCAGCACGTAAATATTGATTACAGTTAGGGCAATGCATAATAAGTTTTAAACCGCAATTTCTACAATATTCTGAATAAGTACCAATTGGAGTATTACATCTTGGACAATATTTCTGAGGTTTCCATGAAAATCGTATTACAATGATTACAATTATGATAATGAGTATGATAGGAATTATTACAGATAGAGTAAGTGTTATATTAAAAAAGAATAAAGAAATCACAAAGAAAATCACAACAAATCCCAAAAGGAACACACATATTATTGAAATTGTTTTTCGGTTATAATTTCTAAGACTCAAGAAAATCTCGACTTAACATTATATTAATAAATAATTAATAGTGTATACTTGTTTACCAAAAAAGATTATCATTATGATTTAAGAGTCTCTTGTTTAGTATTGCAATATGGACAGATTTCTGTACCAGATTTTATATTTTCTCCACATGCAAAACATTTGACTTGAGTTTGCCCATATTGAATTTTCTGATCTAAGAAATCTTTTGAGCTAACTTCATTTTCCTTTGATTTTTTTTCATCCATTTTAACTCAATCAATAGTAATATATTAAAGAAAACATTATATCTCTTTAAAAAAAATGGAGTCCAATCTTTATTCTATTCTAATATAGTGTAATGACAAAATTTAAGAATTTTAATTATATTCTAGTACTATATTCAAATAACATAACACAAAGAGTTGATAAGATATTCCAGGTTCGCATGGATCATTAACAAAAGCTGGAAAAGTAAAACAGCAAACTCCTAAAATAGATAGAACAGGAGTGAATTCCTCAAAGAAAAACCCTCCTCGAGTGAGGTTTAGGAAATTGTATATTAAAAGATTTGAGGAAGGAAAATATGGTGGCCAACGTGATTCTCTCGGTGCCAAGCGTGCTACTTTTTCAAGATAATGCATTTTTTTAATCTAGTACTCCAATTTTTCTTAGTTGATTAACTAAGATTTGGCTTTGTTTATAATAATACGTAGAATTATGACTATCTTTTGCTAAAATATCTGAAAAGTCACACATCAATAAATTCCATCTTATTGCTCTTTTTATTCCTGATATTTGCTTAACATTAAGTGCTAACCGATTTTCAACACTTTTAAGCAGAAATAGTGCTTTTCGGGAATCGACTCGGTGATGGATATAAAACTCTGCTAGTTCTAAAATTAGATCAAAAAAGATATTTTCATATTCCTTATCTTTAAAATCTAATCCCACAGAATCTATTCCTGATCTTAATAGTTTCTGGGTTTGAGATAAATTGCCAATATTTTTGTAATATTTTGCCCGGAGAAGATAATAATTTAATTTAACTTTAATTGAATTAGATGTCAATTGAAATGCTTGTTTAAGATTAGTTTTTGCTTGAGATAATTGCCTTTGACTAAGATTTATTAAACCACTGTAAAGATAAGCCATTCCTAAGAAATCTTCTATCCTGATTAAATAATCTTCTTCTTCCTCTAAGAATTTGATTATAATCTCAAAATGTTTAATTGCATTAACCAAGTCTTGTTTGTCATAATACCATTTACCCAATTTATAATGTATCTTTATAACAAATCCTAATGGTACTTCTCCTGATTTCGCAACTTCGAGAGCATTCTGGAGATAGTTCAGAACAATCTGATCTTGGTTCAACATTGAAGCAATTTTCCTTAATTTAAGTAATATTGAAACCACAATCTTCCGTTGGTGATTCTTATTAAATATTATTAAAGAATTATTAAGCAATTCCGTTGCTTCATCAAATCGATAATTCTTTATCAACTCCTCTGCTCGAGTATATGAATTTAGCGATTCAATAGTTTCAAAGTTGATTGGAGGAGAATTTAAGAAATCATTATGAATTGGATATAATTCTGTTTTTGAGAGAATACTTTCATAATGAAGCGGAGAAAATGGAAAATTATTCTGATCTAATTCAAAATCTATGGAATCTAATTCTCTTTCTGGTCTTAAATTTAAGAAGTCATTTTGATTTATCTCTCCTAAGCTAACTATTTCAATTACCGAATTTAGGAGCGTTCTAGAAAACTTTATCCAATTTTCGAGAGTCTCCTCCAATCTAAAGTCCGAATCATCAAATATATTATTTAAAATATAAGGTGTATAACAATCAAAAGATGAGCGGATATAGAATTTATTATATTCCAAATCTTTAAAGTATGTAAAAAAACCTTTCTCCAAAATGAAGAATTCATCAAATTTTTCATCATTAGAAAAAAAAAGAGATTCAGCAGTTCTATGTTTTGGTACTCCTTTTCCTAATTCCCAAGGTAATTTGAAAGTGGGGCATAATCTAATCTTTCTTAGGATTTCTACAATTTTTGGCGCATACAAACTATCAAATTCATGAAAGTTTTCTCTTTTATTTGATAATGAAATTCGGATTCGATTTATCCAAGCATTCTCATTTTCATCTTTGATAGGTTCAGGCATTAAAACATTTAACAAATCTACTAGTTTACTTTCTTTTCCCTTAATTGGAAAATTTTGTTCAATTGAGATTCTTAGTGCGAGATCTCTCAATGTTTTCATAAAATAGAAAATCATATTGTCAGTACTCTGATTTAAATCCCAAAATTTAAACGATATTGATACTCGAAAATTTACTATCTCAAAGGGTATATTAATACGTAAAGGTAAAAAAACAGGGAGTTTTATAGTGAATAATAATAATTTTTCCTTCGCAACACTGTATCTAAAGAAATTTTGGACACTTCCATAGATTTGCCATCCATTTTTTTCTATCGCCGTTCTAAGATTCGATAGCTCATTTTCAGAAAGGGGTCGAATTGACATAATTCAGTGATTGAATTGATTTATTTAATTAACTAATAAAATTCAATAATTTTAATCTTTACTTTAAATATTAACAATTATAAATAGTTGGATTTACTTGTTAACTTTGAATGTTTATAAAATAATATTATGGTTTTATAATGGATATTGCTAAATTTAACAAGGAACTTTCGTATAGAGTCGCTAAAGCAACCGGACTCGAAAATAACAATAAAGTCAAAGAGGCTATAGACGAGTGGGTTGCTATTTCTGAAATGGCAATCAAAACATCTAAGACACCTAACATTGAATTTTCATATAAATCTATGTTAATTGATAAAACAAAGCAGATAATTGAACACATAAAAAGCTTAAAATTAAGTCTCATCACAGAAAATAAAATAACAAAGATTGAAGAATCTGAGTTAAAAGAAGAGAATGATGTAAAATCTGGTGAAGTCAAAGAAAGTCTCATTTCTGAGGAAAAAATTGAGGGCAATGAGATTAATGCTCAAAAACCTATTAAGATCGTTGAAAAAAGTCAGTTTAAAAACATACCGAAAGGATTTAAAGAAATTGAAGCAACAAAAGATTTTGAAATTATTACTCCACATGATAAAGATTATATTAAAAAAATCATATCGCAAGATCAAATTGATATCAACAAAAAAGAAGAAAGTCAAAACAAAATCATTTGTTTTGCATGTGGCCAAGAATTGCCCTCAAGTACCAATATATGTCCTAAATGTGGTACACACCTAAAAAATAGTTAATTTAAATCAAATGTCTAATATTCTTGGTCTTCTATTTTATAATGCTTGCCATATCATAGCTTAATCTTGATTAAAATTAAAAGATTAACAATATCAAAACATACATCATTCTTCTTAGAGGAAGGATCAATTTTTTAAAAAGAAATATTTATATATTAATTTGTCAAATTACAAAATAATAAAATATTGATCAATAATATTGCTGATCATTAATGGTCAGGGATAAAATAATGTCCAAAAAGATTATATTTATTTCTGTAATACTGCTTGCAGTTGGCTCAGGTTTGATTTCTGGAGGAATTTTGATAGAGGATTATATTAATGAGAAGGTTTTTAATTCTGTTGATGAAGCTCTTTTAGGTATTGAAGAAGAAGCGATCCCATTAATTGAACCGATGATTAAAGAGAAAGGTATCCCCCAAACACTTAGAGGAATAAGAGATTTAGGAATTCCTATTCTTGAAGATATGGTTGAAGCAACATTTGTTTCAGTATTAATTAATACATTCGTTAACACAGGTGGTGAAGTTTTTAGTACTTTTTATGCACCTATAGGAAAAGAAAGGTTCTTCAATAATGATACAACTGGTGTTTGGGTTATATTTAGTGGTATTTCGGCTTACCATGGTGAGCCTCTTAATTTTACAGATGATGCACAAAATAGGATTTTGTATGGCAATAGTACAACAACCTCTGGTCATATATTTGGTATTTCAGGTTTACTTAATGATACTTCAACTGGTGAAGGTGTAACTAACTTTTTAATTCAATATTCTATAGCCAATTCAAGTGGAACTAGTTTGCTAAATGAAACAATGCAAGAAAGCTTTAATTGTACATGGTATCAATTAACAAAAGTATATGAGTACGTTATCAATTACTTAATTGAACTTGTAATCCCAATAATCATTGCAAATAATTTACATGTAGAGTATATGCCACAACTAGCAGGACTCCTCTCAGTGAATGCTATTGCTAAAGCTTTGTTTATGGAACAATGGGCAAATGGAACGGTATTGAATGAGGTGATATATGAAGGAGGGATCGATTTTAGTGACATGCTTGAGCTTATAAATACAACGGTGGTTGGTTTTGAAGTAGGTCGTATTCATCCCTCAAATATCACTCGAAGTTCTGCTTATGCACTATTTGATGAAATAAATTATCCTAATGCACTAACAAATGATACTGGAATTAATAAATGGATAGCTGCATCTTCAAATGATACGGTAAAGATAATATTAATGAATGACTTTAATTTAACTGAATCTCAACTAGATATGATTCTTTTCTGGTTATTCGAGGAATCATTTCAAGATAATGTAGTCCCAGAACTTATGATACTCCCTCCACCAGATGGTGTAGGTATGAATATTACCAAATTTGCGAGAGTTTTATTATTAGAACAGTGGGCAAATGGCACAGCACTGGGTGAAGTTATATTTCCTTATGGTTTTCCATTACCTTTAAAAGCAGGCATAATCTATGGATTTGAAATAGGGTACCAAGGTAAAAATTTGCCAATATTACCATCAAATGCTTCATTAGAATCAGTTGAATCACTTTGGGATGCCTCAAATGAGTATTCCTTAGTAAATGATGAAGGATTGAGGAAATGGTATATAGCAATTAATAATCCAACTTCAACAGTTGCAGAAAATGTTCAAATTGTTAATTCATTGGAAGACAAAGCAATGGAAATGATCTTGAGTTGGCTACCAAACTTTAGAGACAATGTAATGCCATTTTTAGCTCAAGAAGAGATGGAGTTACCGACAGATTCAACTTCATTTGCTAATTCGATAGAACTTGGAATGGTTATTCCTGGGGGAATATTAATTTCAGTTTCAACTATCAGTTTTAGTTATGTTTTAATCAAGAAAAAAAAATTAAGAAGCTAAAACCAACTAAATTCTTACATTTTTTCTTTAAGCTTTTTATATTTTTTAATTGCTCTCTCTCTCCAAATCGTATTCCATTTTTTAAACCCGGATTTTACATATTTTTCTCTTTTATAGAAATTATAACAAACCCAATTATATAATATAAAGTATCTTTTTATGCCGCTTTCTTTATTTAGTTTTTTCGATTTTATTCCTAAATCATTCTTTAGATGTGAAATCAATCTATTTTCGATAGCATCTTGAAGGGTGCCTTCAATAGTTGAATTTTCATAGATAATACCTTCTTCATCAAAATAAGCTCTTACTTCATCAAAGATGTTTCCGCGACATATTCTAATTTTTTCTTCTTCCTTCTTAAAGTTCAATTCATATAGTCCATCTTTTACTAATTCTACTGTCCTTTTATATGGTAATTTGTTTTTCCAATTGTCATTTTGAAACAACTCTACTGGAAGTGTCTTGAATACTAGTTCTCCGGTTTCTTTTTTTAATAAACCAATAAAAGCATCCCCTACTATATCTCCTGTTCCAGCGTCATCAATTTCAATTGTCATTTTGGTTTAATTCAGAACTTGTAATTATTATTTTAAAAGTATTATTAGTTTTCAATTTTTTGAAGAAGAATCATTTATTTTTGTCTTCAATTTCTAATCTTCTTTTTCTCATTAATTCTCTAAACTCTTCAGCCTCTTGGGGATAATAAAAATAAGTTATTATCCAAAATGCAGCCCCAAACAGATTTATCAACAATACGAGTGAATATGAAAAAGGCAATAGTAAAATATTTTGCTGAATTAATGATGACAAAACGAGATTTCCAATAATAGCTCCAATGTTAACCATCACACTATTAAATGCATTTGCAGTGTTTCTCACTTCAGGTGTACACACTTCTGAGTAAATTGCGAATTGATTTCCTATAGATAAATTTATAAAAAAATATCCCATAAAACCTAAAAATATGAAAAGTATCCAAGAGAATATAACCTCAGTTAGATTTCCTGTGAAAAATGGTAATAAGTAAAAACCTAAAAGGAATAGTGACCCCAAGATAACTCCAATAAAGGAAATAATAACACGCCCTCTTAATTTGCCTAAATTATAGTATTTATCACCCAATCTCCCCCCAATAATGACTCCTGGTAAACCTCCCGCACCAGATATTAAATAAAGAATTGAAGCATATAATTGTGATCCGCTAATAGTGATCTTCATTTCCAAATAAAAAATCCCCCATAAAGCAATCGTGGAAATCGCTATACCTTGACACAATACATAAAGCAAGACGCTCAAAATTGATTTTTTTTTAAAGAGAGAGAACAAATTATCCAAAGTTATTTTGTAATCATATTCAATTGAGCCTTGTAGATCTTCAAATTCAGGTTCGCTACTAGCTCTTTTAGGATTAACACCTTTTACTCCAAATAGTAATAATGAAATTAAACCAAGAATAAAGCCAACTCCATAAGCATATCTCCATCCTATAGCTCTTAGATAACTCCCCAAAATTCCACCAAGAATCACCCCAATACCAATACCTAAAGCTATACTAACCTGCATCATTCCATATTTCTTAGCTCTATCTTTAGGGGGGTAAAAATCTCCAATAATTGAATAACCTATTGGTAAAAATGCTCCGGATCCAATTGCGGCGATACATATATACGTTAAATAAAAATAATAATTGATAGCTAATGAAGCAAGTCCATAACCGAGAATCCAAATACTATTAGTTAGAAAAAATAACCATTTGCGAGGAATTTTTTTTGATATTTTATCACAAAAATAACCAAAGAATAATGAACTTATTATACAAACTATATAAAACATTGCAATTGAGAATCCTATACCAAATTCAGTAGTACCAAATAAAAATGATAATAAATTTTCCACATTAGCTGTCAAAACTCCTGTGCAGTAAAAGAGAGTCAAATATAAGAGCCATATGGCACGGAATGTAGATGATGGGGCTTTTTCTTTATTTTTATCCATGAAGGAACCCATTTATAATAAAGTAAATCTATCCAAAATGATAATAATATTATTGTATTGAGAATTATTTAAAAGATTATAATTCTAGTGAAAAAATCTTAATACGAAAATCTTGAATGATAATGGAGATTGAAATTTTAGTAATAGGCAATGAAATTTTAATTGGTAAAACTCAAGATACTAACTCTTATTGGATGGTAAAAAGGATTACAAAATATGGTCATAAAGTTAGGAGAATAATAACTATAGGCGACGAAGTAGACTTAATATCAGATACACTACAGGATATTTTAAAACGTAAACCAGACATAGTCATCACTTCTGGAGGTTTAGGACCAACATTTGATGACGTAACCTTAAATGGAGTTGCGAAAGGCTTAAACAGAAATTTAGAGTTAAATCAACATGCTTATAATTCAATAAAGAAGGCATATGATAATGCATATCATAAAGGAATTTTAAAACTGGAAGGAATGACTAAAGAGCGTGAAAAGATGGCCATTATTCCCCACGGCTCAATTCCATTACCAAATACAGTTGGTACAGCTCCTGGAGTCAAATTATCTGAAGGAAATACGACTCTTTTCATACTACCTGGTGTACCTGCTGAAATGAAAGCGATGTTTAGAAATATTATTGTGCCTATTTTAAAAGAACAAGAAGGTAAATTTATAGAGAAACATTTTGCTTTCTCTGGTATTGGAGAAAGTCAGATTGCTCCTTATATGACTAGACTTGAAGAAAAGTTTCCACAACTCTGGATAAAAACTCATCCACGGATTGGGTTATCTGTAGAAGTTGAGATTTCTATTACTTGCTTCAATGTTGAAAATGGAGATGAAATAGTTGAAAAAGCACTTAATGAAGCTAAAACTATTGTGTTAAATTTAAACGGAAAAATTAAAGAATAAAATATAATTATAGATGCCACTTTGCAAGTGGAGCTCTCAATAAGCACTTTCCATAGGGTCTTTTTGCTTATATCATCGCACCTCTAACTCTCATTAATTTCGATGATTTCTACATTTTTGGCAATTTTCACGATTCCTGGTTTATTTGAATCAATTCTTCCGATAATCCAATTTTTAACACCACCATCTAGGAGAGTATTTGAAAATTCTTCTGCCTTATTTGGATCTATAGCGATTAATAATCCACCAGCGGTTTCATGGCAAGTGCAATCGTCAAACGCATAACCTAGCTCACTTGATAGTTCTTGGGATAACTTTATCGAAGGAATCTTTTCAATAATTGCGGATAATTTTGAATTCTGTAGCATTTCTTTTGTATGACCAGCTAATCCAAACCCAGTCACATCCGACATTGAATGTATAAAGGAAAAGTCTGGATGAGAATGAATTATCTTTACTACATTTTGATTCGGAGTAGTCATCAGTTCAATCGCAAAATTAATAGACTTTATTAATTCCTTTTTGGAATAGTTTTCTAACATATCTGGGAAGTCCTTTAAGATTCTGTATGCTGCCATGATCCCTTGCAATCCAACTGGTTTGGTTAAAATCAGTTTATCACCGTTTTTAACACCTTGTTTCCAAATTATTTGATCTCGTTTGACAAACCCCGAAGCTTCTCCTCCTATTAATGGCCATTCTGAGTAAATTGTATGCCCTCCTACTATACGAGAATTCAGTTTTCTTTCCATAAAATTTCTTATACCGACTAATATTCCTTCAGCAATTTCCAGAGGAGTATTTGTATTAATAGCTAAAAAGACTAACATTCCAGAGATCTCAGGTACATTCATAGCAAAAATGTCATTTGTCACATTACATGCGGCAATTTCACCCATAATCTCAGGTTCATCTACGATTGGAGTAAATACGTCCAAATTTTTTACTAATACTATGTCACTATTAGGAATAGTGATTACTGCAGCATCCTCAAAATCTCCCCGAAGACCAGCGTTTCGTAATAAATTTTCTAAATTGTCTGAGGATAGTTTACATGATCATCCATGAATTTTTACTTGAGCTGTAAGTCTATATTCTTTATTTTTTTCCATCTTTCACCTCATCTTTTATTCAGATAATTTGGTATAACTCCTAGTTTGTAATAGATTTTAAATTATCGTATTTCAAAATTAATTATCACTTATTAATTGATTTATTTCTTCGATAGATTTATTTAATATTTCGATAAAAAATATTTTTAATATGAAATGGAATATAAATTTTTGTTAACATAATTATTTGTTATTAGTAAGTGAATAAAGATGAAATTTAATGGTTATAATAATTGAGAGCCTGATTCAAAGGATAGCAAATGGTAAATGGGATGAGTTAAAGAAACTTGATAAACAATTTAATGAACTTAAACAAAGTTTTGGATTTCCTTAAAAAAAAAAGATCGTTATATGAGTGGTGGTTATAACACCCAAATATTAGTAGTTAAAAGACAATGGCAGAGTATGGTGCAGATAGAAAAAGCCTATGTTAAAGCTGTTTTAGATTCTGATTATCAGAAGTTAACTGAAAAGATAAAGTCTATTATAGAATGGGAAAAAATTGAGTTACCTATTCTTCATCCACCATTTCCGGAGTAGGGTAAAGAAGAGCAGAATAAACTTGAAATTGAATCAAGGTAGGAGCAGATCAATTTTTTTAGTTGTTTTTCGTTGAATATCAAATGGATCTTTATAAAATAAATTAAGAGTTATCTCATCCACAGTTGGATCTGCTATATTTTTTTCAATATTACGATTAATCTTAAGAACATAATTGAATTTAAAAACACTTCCAGACTTTAATTCATTTAGATATAAATAGCTTGGAAAGCTTTCTTTCATAATAAAAGTTAGATAAGATGGGATTTTTAGTGAAATTTGAATTTCTCGAAAATCGAAATTGGTAGGATTATTTAATTTAAAGTTTAAATTCATTTTATTACCTATTGTTTTTATATTTTTAAAAAAGAGGAGATCCTTTGCCTCTATAAAATCATCTTCACTTCTTGGAGAATATAGGTTATCATTTACTATTTTGGCATTTAATTTACCTTTATGGATGAAATTGAAAATTAATTCCTTCAAATATTCAGTATCTAATTCTAGATATGATGCAAGACTTTCTAAATTTATTGGATTAATTACTTCTAAATAATATTTAATCTGGTTCAAATAGATTTTGTTAGTACCTTTTTCTGAAAAGTTTTTTAATTTATTAATCAACAACTCTTTTGCCGATACAAATTTTGTAATAAAAGGCCTAATATATAAATTAAAAATATCATTTTTCTCTTCTCCAACTTTTCCAATGATATTATCAATCTGATCTTCATAATTTTCGATAAAATTTTGGATTTGCTTCGAATTCATTTCAATTAATTTAATTGCATCACCAAATTCACTTTTTTGGATTAATGTATTTAAGTTTGAATTTAGTTTATCAAAATCCTCGTTAAACTTCTTAAAACCTTCAATACCTTGAGTTATTATTGATTGAATATGTCCCTGAAATAATTGAAATCCTAATTCATTTTGGATTCCATTAACCTTTAATTCTTGTTTATCTCCTTTGGTTGTTTCTACAAAATAATCCACAATTTTATCTTTTATTTGCTTTATTTTCTTATCTAATTCACTTAAATACTCTTGAATTTGGATTTTTGATTCAACCCATTTTTTCACTAACTCTTTAAAGATTTCATTAAATTCTACATTATTTACTAAAATTTCTCTAATATCGTCATCGAGTCTAAATAAATAATTTCTTAACTGAGTAATTTGAGTTAGACGTTCCTCCACATCTTTATCCTGAGTTTGAGACATTAGAATGGTATCTAAATTGTCTGGAAATTTATAATTTTTAATTACTTCAAACTGCGCATTTAAAACTGAAATTCGATCCTCCAAAACTTTAATTTTTGATTTTAGGGTTGATGTAAATTCTACTTTTTTTTCTTCAAATATTTCAGAAATAAAACCTTTAACTATACTTAACTCATCAATGATAAGCAATTTAGTTTCTTGCCAGTCTTCAATTAAATTAAATGCCAATCTCTTATATTCGAATTTATTGATTTTCTTATTAAATTTTTTTATCTTTTTAAGAATATCAGAATAAATTTTATTTAACTTAACTTCAGTTTCATGAAATTTGAATTCCTTTATATATGAATTCATTTTTTCACGAAATTGAGCCGGAATTTTTTGGAAGTCTTTAATAGTTTTATGAAAGTCATCTAAATCTTCATTGACTCTCAGTATAATATCATCAATATTACTAAAATTTAATTTAATATGATTTAATGTATATGAGATTTCTTCTTGAACATCAGGATCAGTTTCGATTTTTAGCCTTTTCTCTAATTCAACATAAAGCCAAACTGCTATTTTTTTGTTTTCCAAAATGAAACAAACATTCCCTAGTAAATTTATTGCTTTCTTTCTCTCTCTCCAATATTTAGATTCTAATCTATATAAGATTTTAGTAATCTCATTTTCAATCTCAACTTGATATTCTTCAAATAATCGCTTAAAAACCAATGCAACACCGTCTCTCACATCTTCAGATGGGTTTTCAAGTTCCTCAAAAACATAATTAAAGATATCTGTGATATTATTCTGACTCAAATGATAAAGAGCATTAATAATTATGTTTTTAAAGTCAAGATCACTAGTCGTATATAGCTTATTAATCAAGTTTGACCAAATTTGATCAAAATTATTTTGAGCAATGCTTACAAGTGCATCGATTACTTTAATTTGAATACGATAATTGTCTTCTTTGAGCAGATTTATTAATTTTGGAATAATAGGGATTATTTCTGAGGATTTTTCTTTCCCTATTTCTCCAAACAACCAAATGATTAATTCTTTCACCCGAGATTCTTCATTGTATAATAAATTTAAGAGGATATACATTATCTTTTCTTTAGATAAAAAGTAAATCCCAAGGATTTTGAGCAATTCTGCTGCTGATCGCGCTACATCATCATCTTCATCTCTCAAATTTACAATAACAATTGATAATAAAGGTTCTAAGTCGCGAATCTTTGTATAATCTTGGTTTAGAATTCTTTTTATTGTTTTAATTACTTCTAATTTAACTTTCCAATCAGAATCCATTAATTTTTCTGTAAATTCTTCAATAATCGTATATAATTCTTCACGATCAATATGTAAATATAAAATCAAATTACCAATTATTTTAACCGCTAATCTTCGAATTGCTGATTCTTGATCATAAAACCGATTTTTAATTTTCTCTATAAGATCAATTAATAAATTAGGGCGATATAATGAGATTTGATAAAGAATTTCTAAGCAAACAAGGCGAATCCAAGAATTCTCATCATTTATTATTAAATCTATTATCTTTATTATTCGCTCAGAAATAGAAGGAGATTTATCACAAATTAAATTTAATAAACTCAGAGTTTTATATATTAACTCCTTATCTGAACTAGCATGTTCTTCTAAAATTAGGAAGATTTGCTCAGCGGCTTTTTCATAAGAACCGCAAGCTATCAAATCCTTTACTTTCTCTTCGTCTAAATCAATAGATGTCAAACTAATACTTCAACGTAATCTATTATCTAAATATTGCAATAAACTCTTTTGTTATAAAACTATAAAAATGTTATTTCAAAAATAACATAACAATTTGTTATTTTAAAGTTTAGGAGAATGAAAATTAAAAAATAATAAGCTTTAAGGGGTTATCCCTTAATAATATTTTTGACGGAGTTATTCAAATAGTTCAATAATGGCTGTACCAGGAGTGGCAATTCTTTCTCTATATGTTAAAATACCCTCTGGGACTTCTTTTGTCTTAACTAACCCTCTTTCTATATCTTTATCAGAAATATAACCTCTTTCGCCAGCCTCAAATTGCTTTATTAAATTTCCATTTTTATCTTTTATATCTACATTAGTAAAGGTTGTTTGGGTAACATCATAATAAACTCTACTACCTTCTATATTGGTTATCTTAGCCTCTGTTACGAGCATGTCACCGCAGCGTACCATGCCTCGCATTTCTACATCTGTCTTAATAAGTTTTCCATATTTGCCATGCTCAAGAAAATCTTCAAACAGTTTTGTTATAAATCCAAAAGAAAAAAGTCCATGTGCAATTATACCTTTTAACCCTGCCTTTATAGCTATTTCATCATTAGTATGGATTGGATTTGTATCTCCTGAAGCTTTTGCATACTCTCTTAATAATTCACGTGTAATTCCATCAAATTCATTTCTAATAACTTGTCCTATTTTAAGATCTGAAATTTTTACCATTTTTTTTTACCTCCCATTATTAAACTAATACCCTCCTGGTCTAATTCCAGCAGTTACAATTGGTTTTACCACCAATTCTCCATTTTGGTTCTTAACGGTCACTAAAAATTCGGCTAAGAGCATCATGTTTTTTTCAATTAACCATACCTTTCCCCATTTAGCCGTAATAATAAGTTTATCTCCAGCATTAATGTCTACACAACCATCCCAGTCATATGTTTGACCCATATGCAATAATTTTCCGGGATTTTTAAGAAAGGGGCGTTCTTCTCCATCTCGTACGATTTTCATTCCAAGAAGCATTTTATAAAGTGCTTTAATAGTAAAATTATTAGCAAATGCATGGCATGCGATCACTCCTTCTTCTTCTAGCCCTACATATTTAGGATCTGTAATCCCATAAACCTTAGCAAAATCAACAAGCGTCTTATATCTCACGTTAAATTTTACTGAACCAGGAACTTCTTTGCCTCCTAAATTATTTACTAAAAATTCTGCATTTTTCTTGATTTGTTCATCATTCATAGTAAAATTTCACTAAATTTTGATTTTAAAAATTTATTAATTATATTATTAAATTAGGTTCAATTCAATTAAAACTTTAATTACATTATCTAATCATATGTTTTAATGGAATAAATAGTTGAAAAGTAACCTAACTTAAGTGGGGAATATTTTTGTGTATTTCTTATTGACATTTTTATCAGATTTAAAGTAATCATAAATCATCAAATTTTGACTTGCTCCATTTAAAATAGTACAAATTATTTTAAATTCGTCTATTAATTTTACAATATAAGAATCAATTGGTGCCGATTTGCTTTTTAAATCTTGTTTAACGAATTGATATCTAAATAACCAACCTTGCTCTTTGAGTTTATTCAATCTTTCAGTGGAAAGTTCCTTAATAACTGATTGATTAATATCTATAATTCCATCTACATCTTTTATCAAAAAGCATTCTTCTAAATTGAGTTTATGTGCTAAATATAAAGTAATTGAATCTGAAGTCACATCCCAACTATGAGGTAACTCATCTGTATTTCTCAAATATCTATAAGGTAGAAAAATTTCCATGATCTTATCTTCTTTCTGAATATCTTCAAATTCTTCACTGATCTCAAAATCAGGAAATTTCTTATTTATTTTAATTCCATTAAAATTCATAGAATATATTGCAATCCAATGAGCTAATTCATTACTAAATTTAAATTCTAAACACATTTCCCTTACAAAACTAGCAGCTTTACCTCCACCAGGAATTAATATTATTTTCTGAATTATGTCATTTTCATACAATTGAGTTAGTTGAGTTATAGAATTAATCAAGCGTTTACTATTTTCAAATATTTTGCCGCCAATTTTAAAGATAGCGCTTTTTATTGCCATAATTCTTATCTTTCTGTAATTGATAGTAAAGTGCTCCTGCTACTGCTAAAGCAGAGGAACCTATTTTATCAGAAGTATTAGTTACATTATCTAAATATTTAATTTTATTAAAACCTAGTTTTATTAAAGTTTTTTTAATTAAAAAGTCTGCTGCTAAGCCAGTTATTACAAATAAAGGATCATTTTTAAAAGTTGGCAGTCTTGAAGTTAATGATTCCATGAACAATGAAATTTCTGAAGCTACAATATCTAATTGCTTTTCGTAAACAAACTGGGCTATTTTATTTAACTCTTCTTTAGAAATAAGTTCTGGATCCATACATATCATACGTGAGAGACGTGCATAACAATTATCAATTGTTTTCGAACGATTATCTGCTGTATCAGTAATATATTCATCCTCTGAAATATTATTCAATATTCTATGTATATCAGAGATCAAAGCAAACTTTTCAAAAGAAATTCTGACATTTTTACCATTATATGGTACAAAATGAGTAATCGAGGGAATGGTTGCTCTTAAACCTCCAGTATAAATTAATTCATGATTAATTATTCTATCTATATCCGTTTTTCCTAAACAAATTGGTTGAGAATTTAATATAGGAATAAGATCAATAGTAGTGGATCCAGCATCAATTAAGATACAATTTTTTACAAAATTGCCCAGAAATAAGGCAGTCGAAGCCCAATTTGAACCAGCGATCATTAAATAATATTTCTTTGCATTATCAGTGGTAATGAATTTAGCATCTGAATTTATGAACACCATTTTTTCTTTATTAAAAACTTCACCTAATTTATCAAGAATGATTTCGATTCCTTCCCGTTTAGTTTGAAACGCATCTGAAAGTTCTGCTGTAATAGTAATTGAAATAAAATCAATATCATTAGGTTTGATATGATTGTGTACTACTTTTTTCGTGATTCTTTTAAGCATTTTGGGAATTTCATCTAAATTTTTTTCCCAAAATGGAAAATATTCAATTGAAGATATCGACTTGATTATTTTATGTTGATCACTTATAATTAAAGCTGCTTTTGTGTTTGCTCCTCCAATGTCTAAACCTAAGATTTTTAAGCTGCTCATAATTTATCGAAAAAAGAATTAGTTTTCTCCTGAATATTTACCCTGTAAGAAAGAAATTAATTTATCTAGGTTATCACCTGTTTTTGCATTAGTTAGGAGATATTCTTCATTGTTCAATCCTAATTTTTGAGCTAAATCTGAAATTTCCGATTGACTTGCTAGGTCCATCTTATTAAACACAATCTTTATTTGAATTTTTTCATTTTGTGTAAAATTACTCTTAATTTCATAAAATAATTGTACTTGTGAATCGATTGAATAACCACACGCAGGAGTAGGATCAAACATAAAAATAATTAAATCTGATATAAGTCTTAAAGCTAATATTGCTTGTAATTCGATATTATTTCTCTCTATCATAGGTCTGTCTAAAATACCGGGTGTATCTAAACATTGAATTTTGATTTTATCAAATTTTCGCACGATATCTAAATGACCCATAATTAATTCTTTAGTAGTGAAGGGGTATTCTTGAACTTCAATTTTCTTATTAGTAGATATATTTTTTACTAAACTGCTTTTCCCCACATTTGGATAACCAGCGATGACAACACACGGTAGGGTGTAATCAATTGAGGGTATAGATCGTAACTTCCCTCTAATTGTATTCAAATATTCAAGATTTTTGTTTTGTTTATTTAAAATTGAAGATATCCTTCCAAAAGCAGCCCGTCTTAGTTTGTCTGCTTCATTCGGGGCATTAATATAATTTAATTGTTTAGAATAATAACGTTCAATTTGACTCAGAATCGGTAAAATCCCATTTAATTTACCCAACGTTAATTTTAATTTTTCAATATCTACAAGTAATGAAGCTAATTCCTTATAGAACTCAGGTAATTCATCTATTATTGGGACGCTTTTTATTATTTTAAGAATTCTCTCAATTATTTCACTAATCGCTACTTTTATTCGTTTAAATTCTTTTTTTTTTGCTTTTACTAAAATAGGAGCATTCTTGGAAACTTGAGCTGAGCTTTTCATAGCTCTACTGAATGCAATATCCAATAATTGTTTAGAATTAGGAACGTGATAAAAATCTAAAAACGGATTCTTCATAATAAATCATTTTCAAGAGGTCAAGAAATTATAATCGGGATTCTAATTCTGAAATTTTCTTTCTTATTTGTGAAATCTCTTCATTTACATCAAGTATATCAGTTGGGATCGAATTGTATAATTCTAAAATATATTTATAACGATCTAATATTCTAGAAAAATTATTTAAAGACTCTTCTTTATCTGCTTTTCTTTTTATTAAACATATCTTTTCTAATTTTGCTTTTAATTCTGGAGATAACGCTTTCATTTTTTCTAAAGCTATTTCTTGATGTTTCTCTTGCTTATGTGATACAAGTTTTACTCTTTTTTCGAATTCATCTTCACTTTTCTGTTTTGCAGTAATTTCTAATTCAAGTTTTTTCTCATATTCTTTTTTATAGCGATCAATGTTCCATAATTCTTGTTTTAATACTCTTACTTGATCTAACCACCCTAGTTGAGTAAAAGTTTCTATTGCTTTTTCATAGTGCGACTTAGCTTGTCCATATTGCCTTTTTTGAACCAAACTTTTGGCTATATTTAGAGATTCTTCAGCAGTCTTGAGAAGTGACTCTTCTTTCTTTTTACGTTCCGTTAAGTGTCTTAATTTCATTGTACGTTCTTTTATCACTTGATTTCTTTCTTCTCTTTGTTTTTGTAATAATTCTTTTTCTGCTTTCTTTTGCTCTTTTTCTAAATGTTCTTTTTCACTCAATTGTTCAAATAGTTTATAGGATTTAACTTCTTTTAGATCTACTGCTCTTGATCTCTCTTCTATTTCATGTTTTGTTCTAGATTTCTTTCCTTCACTTAATTCTTCCTGGATTCGTAATCTTCTTTTTTCAGCAGCAGCTAATGCCAGAATGTCCTTTACGGGAATTTGTTGTTTAGTGGAAGATTGAGACCTATTCCACTTTTGATACTTTTTAATCTCATTAATTTGCCATAAAATTTGCTTCATTACATAACTATAGTTGATCTTTTTAAAACTATCATATGCTTCATTGTATAGTTTCAATGCCTTATCTAGCTCCTCATTTAATGTAAGTTTTCGTGCTTCTTCTAGCAAATTATTTCCTTTGGTTTCTAAACTTTCCTTACCATTCACTTCCATTTTAATTGCATCTTCTTTTTGGACCTGTAACCTATCTACTGATACAGTTTCCAATTTCATATCTTCTTTTTTAATGTTCTTAATTTTGACGATTTCCTTTAATAATATCCCTACTTGACCAGTTAGTGCTAATCTAGCATAGAGATCCTTAGCCTCTAATAACAAGGCAATAGCACTGTCATAATTTTTATTTCGAATCTCGACTTTAGAACGTTTCTCTAATTCCTCAGCTTGTTTTAATAAGTTATCTTCAGTATTTTGCATGCAATTCATTAAGTTTTTTCGATTTGTCTATAATAATTCTAAAACCAAATTTTTTAATAAAATTATTTAATATAAATAAATTAAAAAATTTCAAACCCATTACAAGATAAAACTTATGGAAAAATTAAGAGTAGGAATATTAGGAGCTACTGGCATAGTAGGACAAAATTATATCAAATTATTAGAAAATCATCCTTGGTTTCAAGTTGTAGATGTAGCAGCTTCACCACGTTCAGCTGGAAAAACTTATGAAGAAGCAACAGATCAAAAGTGGCAAATGGCAATAGAGATACCAGATAATTTGAAGAATTTAATAGTTAGAGATGCACAGGATTTTAATTCTATTGCGTCAAACTTGAATTTTGTGTTTTCTGCTATGGATTTGCCGGATAAACAAGAAATATGTGAGATTGAATTTGAGTATGCTAACAAAGGAATTCCTGTAATAAGTAATAGTTCTGCTAATAGATGGACATCTGATGTCCCAATGATAATTCCTGAAGTAAATCATGAGCATATAAACCTGATTCCAATTCAGCAAAAAAATCGAAATTTACATAAGGGTTTTGTAGTTGTAAAACCAAATTGTTCAATTCAGAGTTTTGTTACCCCAATTTATGCTCTAGAGCAATCAGGATATAAAGTTGATAAATTGATTATTACTACTTTACAAGCAGTTTCAGGAGCAGGATATCCAGGAGTTCCTTCATTAGATATAGTAGATAACATTGTACCTTTCATCAATGGTGAGGAAGCTAAAACCGAGAATGAATCTGCTAAGATATTAGGTTCTATAGGAATTAATGGGATAGAGAATAATGAATCAATTCAAATTAGTGCAACTTGTACCAGAGTACCTGTAAGTGATGGTCATGTTGCATCTATAAATTTAAAATTCAAGAATACAGTGCCAAATAAAGATGAGATAATAAAGATTTGGTCAACTTTTAGATCGCTCCCGCAAGATTTAGATTTACCATTTGCTCCCCAAAGACCAATTATATATCTTCGAGAAAATGATAGACCTCAACCAAAAAAAGATAGAGACAATGAAAAAGGAATGGCAGTTACTATAGGAAGATTACGAGAGGATAATATTTTTGATTTCAAATTTATAGCTTTGAGTCATAATACCATAAGAGGTGCTGCTGGTGGAGCTATTTTAATTGCTGAATTACTAAAAGTGAAAGGACTATTAAATTAATTGATAAAACAAGACTGTTAAAATTCATGTTTGTCAATTACTATAGAGAGCAACAGCTTTAAAAGAGAAAAAGGCCCTTTTCTTTTTAATAATTGATAGGGAGGTAATTTTGGAGTAATTTGAAAAAATTCGTCTTTCTTGATCATTTTGACTATGCTCAAAAGAGATAATGGTTTGATCTTATAATATTTAAAAAAGAAACATCTCATGATCTTTTGGATTAGCGCCTTATCAACTTTTATAATAATTGGAAAACAACCGTATTTTTCCAAGATATGGTACTTAATTGGTTCAAGAGATTCGATTTTATTTTTACTAAATTCTGAGTTATCAATTAGCCTAGTTTTTATTAAAGAACTATTATAAATCTCTAACATCAGAAAATTTTTAGTGAAAATCTTATTATCATCTGTTAAAATGATTAATACATTAGAATTTAAACCAAAATAGGTATCGAATATATTAAAGAGAAAGTCTGGAATTGCCCAATGAGAAAATTTTTTAAAATTGATATTTAGTCCAATTAATCGTAATAGAAACCTAATTAAAGTATTATAAATCTTGGGACGTGGTAGAAGATTCCAGTGAATTTCAAATGATCTTATCCCAAATATAATTTTTTGAAGCATCAACTTAAAATATTCTTTTTTTATTGGAAATTGTAAGTCTACTAATTCAAGGAATAACTCTAGCAATTGTTCTTGTCTAAAACTAAATATACTTTCAGAATTACACTTCTTTTGAATTATTTGTAATCTATCTTTTGATAAATGATCAGTAAGTTCTAAATTTAACTCATTAATTGTTTTCAAGTCAATAGAAATTTCAGAATTATTTGTTTTATTGATTATAGAAAGAAAAGTTAATTCTTCAGAGTGAAAAACCACAGTTGTAATAAAATCTGGCAGCAATATTTTAATTAATTGCCCCAATTGTGATACTTTAAAATTGCTAAATATATTGAAAATACCTTTAAAAAATGACAAGATATTCGGTTCAGGGAGAAGATAGATTAAGTCCTCTTGAATTAATTTTTGAAATAAATCTAAGAAGAAAATTATAAAATCTAAATTAGGAGTTTTCTCTAAATTACTACAATAGGTATTTATTAAATCTATTCCTCTTTTTTTAAAAATTCTGATCAAGGAAACTTTAATTTGCTTCTGTTCAAGGATTTGAGATTGTATTTTATTATATAAATTGTCTAAATCTTTAAGATCGCTTTGATCCACTTTAAACAAATCTTTAGGTAGCAACTCGACTGATTCATGGATTCCTGCATTTTTAGTGATATATAGGTATATAGCTAGGATTTTATTCTCAATATCATAATCGGAAATTATTAAATCTAATATATTTTGTTGATCATTGATAAATTTAGGATAGAGAAGGTTAAATAAATAATATAGTAAATATCCTTCAATATTAATGGGTGTAAAGGGAATCCTAACTTGTTCTGATAAATCTTCTGGATTTTCTACTAAATTTATTTTTGAATTAAAATTCAAAATTTTCTTCCAGTTATTTTGAAAATAATTATTGATCATTTACGATTTTCTTCCCTCCTTTTCATTAGCTTCAATCTCCTTAAGATTGGTAAATGAATCTATTAAATGATAATATAGATTCAATCCCGGAACATCATCTTGACTGTAAAACTTAATTATAGAATAAATTGATTGTAAGATATCTGGAGGACAGCCTGGTAATTCAAGAATCTTTTTATTTGGAACCATCTTAGTTTTTTGTTTAGTATCTTTTTTCTCTTTGCCTTTTATTTTTCTGGTAAGACTTTTAATTAAATTCTCTCGTTTTTGGATAATCAATATTCTAAAACTACGATTTTTTGTACTATTAATTGCACAATCTCCAAAAATCAGGAGATTATCTGGTGATTCTGGTTCCTCTGGTTTTTCTCCTATTAAGAAAGATTGTTGTATGATATACTTTAAATCCTTAGTCATATTTGACTTCATTAAATTTAATAAGTGATAAGCTTGATTGAAGCACCCCGAACACATTTGACCTTTTTTGATATCTGTATTAAACACTTCTATATCCTGTAAACTAGACGCACAAGTCTTAAATTTTAATCGCTTGTTATTTAGATTTTCACCAATGACTTTTATATCCGATGGATTTGTTATACCAATTTTCCTAATTCGAGCTTCCAATAAAAGAGGGTGATTCTCATAATCTAGGTTTAATAGATTTAATGTGGTTACATCAACCGCCACAGTATCATTCCCTATGACCATAAAACCTGTTTCTTTTAGATTTGAGTCTTTATAAATGAATGGCCCAGCGCTTTCCAGCGAATAGAACAGATCATTTATTATTAACTGCGGTTTTTTTATGGTAAAAACATCTAAAATGTTGTAAATAAGCTCTTTCTTATAATAATCATATCTTAGATAATCTTTTTCTCCTTTCATATTTGTGATTTTTCGATATTCACTAGAAACGATTGAATAGGAATTGAGTAACCCCAAAGTACAAGTAAAAATAGGATCTACATTTACTTGATTAATAGAAATCATCTTATCAGATTCTAAAATTTCCGAAGGTACTTTAAATTCTTTGCCTCCAACTTGAATTATCTTATGAGAATATTCTTCATTATTATCCAATAATAATAGTTTTGCTCCAAATTTTTCAAACAATCTTTCTAGACCTAAAGTTTCAACAAGATCTTTAGTTCTAATATGTTTTACTGGAAAACTACCAACGATTATTTCTCTAGCTTCAGCATTTTTACATAGAGAAATAACTGCATTAATTACATCTAAATTTGTATTGGTAGGAGATCCATTAGGTTTCTTAAGATTAATCTTAATAAATACGCTATCCCCTTTATTAATGAATTTTGAAATCCCGCCTAATTTTGCAATTCCTTCTAAAACAGATTCTTTTGGGGTATTACCTTTAATTATTGCTACTGATGCAATTTCAGAAGAAGTTAGATTATCATTCATTATAGATTTTAATGGAAAATTCATTAATACAATAAATTGTTAAAATTATATAGTTAATTATACTTTAATTAAATTCTCTTTAGGTGAACATTATTTTTAAACAAATTAAAATCAATACCATATTATCTCCTTCTGAGAAACAGGATCTATCTGAAAAAGTTGGAATTGATATTGGTCAAAGTCTCACTAAGATCGCATTTTTAGAAGAAGAAACGTTAGTTTTATCAATTAGTGATACAAGAGATGATTTGGGACACATTTTAGAATTTATTGAAACATTGAGAGCGAATAATAAATATTTTAATTTCACAGGAGGAAAAGCTTTTAAACTTTTTAAAAAGTATGAAAATTCTTATCAATGTAAATTAGTTGATGAATTTGAAGCAAATATAAAAGGGCTGGATTTTATATTCCAATCTAACAAAAAGAAATCTTTACCTAGTTCTCTTATTATTACAATCGGTACAGGTACATCATTTATATTAAAGAATGATACTGTTAAACACATAGGAGGAACTGCTCTTGGTGGAGGATTCTTTATGGCTATTATTAGACTTTTATTTAATATCAATAATTATCAGCAAGCAATTGACCTTGCTAAGAAAGGAAATCGATATAATGTTGACTTAAGAGTAAAAGATATTTACGATGCCCAAGATAAGAGAGTAGATATTTTATTTAGAGAGTTTACAGCTTCCTCTCTTGGAAAGATTACTAAAGATATTAACTTGAACTTATTGAAAAAAGATGATATATTAAATTCATTAATTTGTCTTATAGGTGAAAATATTGGTTCTCTAGCTTCTATTTACGCTAAAATCAATAAGATCGGAACTCTTGTGTTTTGTGGGGGATTTTTGATTAATAATACTGTTTTAGTAAAGATTCTTAAAATGATTTGTAAGATAAATGGACTGAGATTATTAATTATAGAAAATTCTGAATTTAATGGAGCAATAGGAGCGCTTCTTTTTTAATTTACTTAAATTATAATTAAAGTTGTGTGCCCATTTGGAGATCTCTATTCATCGAAATTATTAAAATAATACTCTTAGAAACACTATAAATGGGCACTATTAAAGTGAAGAAATTCATAAACTTAAATATTTCTTAAAAAATTAATTTATTTTATATAGATTCTGCGTGTCTTTTAAGTAAATCTTCATTAGTTTTTCCCATTTTAATAGCTAATTCAGCTATAATTGAATCTAAATATACAAAAGATGCGATCTCAAAATTGGTGCCTTCAGGAGTTAGTAAAGCAGTATCATCATGACGATCGACTTTATCACGTTTGGTTCTACCTTTTAACTTAATTGTGACATCAGAAACTCTCCCAACAATTGATTCAGGATGAGATGTTATCGATATTATGCAACGAGGTTTCACGGAATTTACATAATTTTTCAATAGAGATATAACAATCTCTGTTGTTCCTGATCCTGAGAGAATTATTAATAAGTCATTAATTGTAAGTGCAGGAATTGAAGCTAGGTTTGTCACCATATATACATCAGCTCCTAAATGTACTAAACGTGTTGCAAAGCATTGTAAAATAAAGGCGGAACGTCCACTAGCAAGTAGAAATAATTTCCGTTTATTTATAAGAGCATCATAGAGGTAATCTATGAATCTTTGGGTATGCATGAAGTATTTGTTCTTTTTAAGATGGATCATATTATCTTCAAGATTTTTCATCATTAATTCCATAGCTCGGAAAAGAATTTCTTTCGCTTTCCCATTTACTTCAACTTGATTATTAGCTTTATCAGCCATCCTAATTCACTTTTTTATTTTGAAGATACATTAATCATAAGTTTTGATTTTAAAAATAGATTTGTGTTATAATAATTTTTAATTTAAATCTTTTAAAATCCAATTATCAAAGGATTAATTTTTATATCATGATTTTTTTAAAGATCTTAAGAGTCCAGACAAATTATTATTTATTCTAAAAGAAGAAAATTTGAAATGAGACCATTAAATCTTTTCGGAATGATATTAACAATAATAGGGATAAATTTTATTATAATAGGGTTTTTTTTACTAATAAGTCTCCCTGCCCCAGTCTATCCTTTTACATCAACTTTGAAACCTATAAGAATTTTTGCGGGGATTATGCTCCTCATTGGCGCCCTACTATTTATAATTGGAGTAATAATTCGAATAGTTGCTCATTTTACTAAAGGTAAAGTATCTAATCGAGAACTTCTAAGAGAAGTAATAGATAATATTATTAATTACTTAAAACAGAATGAAGGGAAGGCTTATACTATAAATGCTTTGTTGAAAAGAGTTTATATTGAAAGTCAATTTGAAATAGATGAAGGTATCTTGGAAGCATTTATGCATGATTTAGTTATTAGAAATGTAATTAAATCCCAACTGAAAAATGGAGAAGAATACTTCATGTATAAAAATGTAAGTTAAAAACGAGTTTTCAATGAGTAAAAAATAAATAAAAAATTGACACTATTATACAAAAACATAAAAAATTTTTCGATTAATTTTGAATGAAATCCTTTTAGAGTTCTTAAAAACCAAATTCGAAGAGAGTAATCTCAATCATCTTCCAGAGAAATTTGGAAATGGAAATATTTTCTCTCACCCTTTAGTAGGTGTCGCTCGTGGTGATGATTCAATTTTCTTTAAATTTAAAGAAATAGTGGGTCCCGAGCATCTCACTCCTTTAGAAATGTGGTTAGCAAGTGGGGAGAAACAAATACCTATATCTAATTTAAATATTGTATCTATAATATTCCCTTTTGAAGATATGATTCGAAATGAGGCTAGCAATCCAATTTCATTACCAAAGATCATATTACCTGCTGAAATATATTCTGTAGCAAGAAATTTTGGTAAGGATTTTAGAAACTATATTATAGAACAAACTATCGACTTTTTCAAAAGTCAAGGTTATAACGCAATTTCTGGAAAACTTAGCGAGGCTTATACCTTGATAGCTAAAAAAAACTTTTATTCAACCTGGTCAGAAAACCATATAGCTTTTGCTGCAGGTTTAGGAACTTTTGGCTTACATGAAGGAATTATTACTGAAGCTGGTTGTAACGTTCGATTAGCTTCAGTGATTACAAACGCCCCACTTCAAGTAACCCTTAGAAAAAGTGATGAACTTTATGCAAATTGCCTTTATTACGCTAAAGCAACTTGCAGAGAATGTGCTAAAAAATGTCCGGCTAATGCAATTACAGAAAAAGGTTATGACGCAACAAAATGCAATAAGTACAGAAATAAAGTTGCAAGAGAAATGGTACCGCGCCTCAAGTCAATTCTTAAATCATATACTCGACGTGTTAATTGGAAATTTAAAGCACATAACTTTCCTGTGGGCTGTGAGTTATGTCAATTTGGAGTTCAGTGTACAGATAAAAATCCAATGGCAAGTCATTATTTAGACTGGTACTAAATATATGATTTGCTATTCATTTGTTTTTTAATGAGATAAATAAAAAAAAATAATAAAAAATATTAGGATTTATTTCTATTGTTTTTGTTGCTGAATATAGAAATATAAAATCAGTACAAAGAACGCCATATGTATTCCAAAAAACAACCATCCTGCCCATCCTGTACTTCTTGTAATATCAAGAAAAACACCAAGAAGCTGAATAATTCCTCCAGTAATACAAATTACGATATCAAGGATAATAAATATCTCAATTCTCTCCCAATCTTTTTCCCTATAAACTATAAATGTAATAAACGCAAGACTTAGAAATATTACTCCTGTATATCTCCCTGCTGTTGGATCATAATCAGGCCAATTGAACCAAGTTACAAAATATTGAATGAAAAATGTAAGTAATACTCCAAATACAACCCATACAGCCAATTCCACAAGAAGTACAATCTTTAAACCCTTTAAAATTTGTGTAGGCATTTGAATTTACCCTTCATTATTATTAAATGTATATGACAAAAAGTTATGTAAGCTTTGTTATAAATCTTTTCACTAATTTAATTCGATTATTTGGTGATAAAATATAAAGATTGGTCTATAGTAATTTAATATATATTTGCGATTAATTTTCCAGTATAAATAATTTAATGAAAAATATTAAAGTGATAATTGATGAAATTTCGTCAAAACATTCTCTTCATATTATTAGTTTTCATTTTAATTCCCTCTCTTCTAATAGGAACCATATTCTCTCTTAATGGAAAACAAATAATTAGAATGACAGATCAAAACAACGGACAATACGGTTTATCAATTTCAGATTATGATCATTTTTCAAAGGGAAATTTTACTGGTTATGAATTCTCTTATTACAATCTTTCTGTTTATTTGAATGAAAATGCTTCTACTATAGCTGGGAATTTAACAGTTAATTATTATAATAATGATCCTGTAAATTTTTCTCGGATCCCATTCCACATTTATCCCTCTGGAATGCAATATGACACAAGACCGGGTTATATTGAAATCTTAAACGTAACCAGTGTAGAACATCCTAAAGAAGGACTGCTTTTTGATTTCTATAATAGTTCTCAGTTGATGTGGGTAAATTTGACTGAAGATTTACAACCTGGAAATCGCACTTCTTTCATTATATCTTTCAATACTACTATTCCAGATGGAGGAATCGATAGAGCAAATGAGTATGGATGGGATCACAATCAATCTCGCATTTTTAAATTCTCACATTGTTATCCTCAACCATGTGTATATGATGAATTTGATGGGTGGAATACTGATCCCTATCTCTTAACGGGTGATCCCTTCTATTTTGATATGGCTTATTACGATTTAATTGTAAATGTGCCAAAAAATATGATCGTAGCGGCAACAGGAGCTTTAATTGATAATGTTACTATTGGAGATAGAGCAATCCATCATTATAACCCTCGGTTACCCGTACGTGAAGTGACATTTTCAGCATCTCGTTATTTTATAGTAGAAACTACTGAGGTTAAAGCAGGAACAACTAACGTAACAGTTTCTACTTATTTTCTTCCAAAATCTGAGTGGTTATGGCATATTAATGCTATGGATTACATCAGTGCAGGTGGTTTGTATAACTATACATTTGGAGATTATCCATATCCTTCATTAAATGTAGTTGAAGAATATACACATTATGGCGGTATGGAATATCCATGTCAAGTTTATGCTTCTGAAGCAGCAGATAGAGATAAGAATCCATGGCTATATCTTGAAACTGTTATAGTGCACGAAGTGGCTCATCAATGGTTTTATAATTTAGTTGGAGTAGATGAGGTCGATTGGGGCTTTTTAGATGAAGGAATTGTATGCTGGGTTACAGATTGGGCTAAAGACTTTTTCCATCCCTCTTGGCATCTTTTTGAACCATATTGGTTAATGGATTATATCTGGTATTATTCTTTAGATATTGGTTTACCAAATAGAATTAATCAATCTGTATATGATTGCTTTACTAGCGGTACCGATTATTGGTATACAGCATATAGAAAGGCTCCAGTTATTTTTGAAAATTTACGACGTATAATAGGTCTTGATAAATTTCTGGAAGGTTTGACCCTTTTTACGCATAATTATTATTTTGAAATTGCAACATTTGAGAATTTTATACAATCGATTGAGACAGCTGTAGGAGCATCGCTTGATTGGTTCTTTTTTCCATGGTTTGATAATCCTTATCTTCCAAAATATAACTTTACAAGTGTAATATATGATGCTCAAAGTAAGCTGATAAACATTACTATAGAGGATGTTAATGAACAAATAAACCCATATAGTTATTCACAACCAATTCCGATTGAGATTTATAATAGCGGTTCGAATTTAGAATTTAATGATTCTAAATGGGTTAATGGCACTACTTCTATAATAATTCCAGTTGAAAAAACACCAGATAGAGTCGTATTGAATTATTATTCTGGGAATATCCCTGTTCAATTATCTGAATATGGTGTAACCTACTTAGAAACTACAGAGATTACAATCATAAATAAACAAATGCAAATAATTCCGGGATATGATATTTCGGTTGTTATTTTCGCTTTATGTGTCTCTATATTAATAGTAATTATGACTAAAAAGAACCTTACTAAAAATTATTTAAAAAATACATAATTTTTTTTAATTTTTATTATTGAAAAACTTATTATTAGTGCTTCGAATCTTATTTTGATTCCTAGTTTCATCTAGCTAAATAAGATAAGGAATTAACTAAAATACTCTTGAACTAAAATAATTTATAAATAGAAAGGAAAAAAAAGTGAATATTTTATCTTTTTGGAACCCAATTGGTCAAAACTACTTACTTGTATTTAATCGCTAGGAGTAAGTCATTCTTCGTTATCTTCTTCCTGTTAGCATGCATTGTGAATTGTCTTGCTTTATCAGTTAAAGCAGTTGCACTTTTTTCAAGATGATCAATCAATAAATCAACTGCATTTCTTGCTACAATGCTAGCACCTTGTTGCTTCATTAATCTTCTGATTGGGCTCCAAGCGAATGAGTGTTTCTTTTTTGCCATAATTTTATTCCTCCACTTTTTTATGAAATTTTTTTTATCTTTTTAATTTTTAATTTTTTTTGAAGTTATATTTAGAGTATCTTAGATAATAATATATCTGAAGAGTTATTTAAATGTTATGTAGTAATGAGAAAAGGATGGGAAAATAAATGCATAAAACATCACGACAAAAAATTTTTGTTTTGATTTAACCATCACCATCTATGATATGTCAGAAGCTGATCAATCATCGGAAATGAATTAAATTTGTTAGTATCACCATTATTCAAATAATAAAACCGAATAATACATCTTATATCTTGATTTCAATATCATTCAATGGAAGATTAAAAAATAATCAGTTAAAAAAAATAATCCATGATAAGTATCATGTCATTTGATATCTGATCACTTAGTGGGTAACTAATCGAAAAAGTTGAAACGATTTTATTAGACTAAAAACATTTCGATTATGCATATTGAAAATTTCATAGTACATATTATATTCGCTATGATAGATTGAAGATTAAAGAATTTTTGAATTAAAAAGTTACATTCCCATATTAAATTCCCCACTTAAATTTTTGTTTTTGATTAATAAGTTATGATCAATGTAAAAAAGATACATTAATTCTAAAGGAGATATCATTCGATTAATTGTAGAGGGAACATTAATTAAGTCAGATTAAGGATAAAAGACTTTTATTTTTTGAAATATCAAGTAAAGTATTACCTTCCGAGGAAAACTTTGATATTCATCTCCTTCAAGAAGTAAAAATTGTGAGAAGAAAATATTTTAATACCATTAAATGAAAACTTTATTTAGGATGACTATTAAGATTGATGGGGTTTCTTATGAAAGAATAAAATGTCCTAATTGTGGGAAAAAAGTTCTTTATTCTCATGAAAGACAAGATTTTTGTCCATCATGTGGTTCAGAACTTATCATTGATACTATTAGTGGAAGAAAGGAAATAAGATCTGAACGTTTAAGGATTTTAGCTATTCTTTCTATCATTGGAGGTGTATTGGGTGCTACAATTTCAACAATATGGGGTATTTTGAATTATAAAGTAATTGAATTAATATGGATAATTCCTATTGGGACTACTATAGGAACTCTAGTCCCTTTAGTTGTGTATATATTAATTATTCTATTATTGGGACGTTTAGTATACTAAAAAAAAGTTTTTTTTTAAGAAATAGGCATTAATTAACTGATTTTAAGATCATTTTTTTTATGAATTTTGGGAGGATAAAGCCGATATAAAATGAAAAGGCAGCTATAATTACGAAGGTTCTTGCGATAATCAATGTGACTTCATTATATTGACCTACAAATAACACATCAAACACTGCGCCAATTGTAAATGTTATAAATGCTATCAAAAGAAATACACCCTTTAGTTTAATCTCTGGGCTATCTGATCTTAACGCTTTTCCACTAAAAATTAAACCTGTTATAGTGAAAAAGACGGAAGCAAGTAATAAATTAATATCAATAAAGTCAATCCATTCTACATAAAATACTGCTTGACGAATCCCAATCAAATTGTAATCCATAAAGTAGAAGATCAAGAAGAATATCTCGAAAATGACTGCCCACGCTGTTAAACCTACTACAATCACCACTTTTAGCTTTTTATTCTTAGAAATTACTAAGTTTGTAAAAGCTTTTGCCCATGTATAAAAAATGGGGGCTATCAATGCATTTGCTATAAAAAAGTAAATCGGGTCAGGCAAATTAATTATTCCTCCTGAAAAGATTAGTAATAGGAAAGAAATTGCATCAGGCCACCATGGAGAAATTAGAAATATCCATGTGATTCCAATATAAAGCAAATTTTTATCTCGCAACTTAAAGTATTTTTGCAATATTAGGATACCTAAGATAAAAGAAATTAATGCGAACGCTAAGGTCAAACTACCTTGTAAAATTTCTAATCCATCCAGTACATACACTTATAAGACCTGGTTATATTTTGATGAATTATTTCTTAATATATAGATTCAACGTATTTATATGTAAACTTCTTATATTAATTTGTTTTAAATCGTAAACAAAAATTTGAGTGTGGAATTAATTTAGTCTTTTAACATGTCATACGTGTTTTTTAATGATTTACCTGATTGCCATTCGTTAATAAGAATGAATTTCTGGATTAATTCATTTGCATTTTTTGGTAAGTCTTTTTTAAATTCTATGTATCTTGGAACCATAAAATAGGCTAAATTTTGTTGTAAATAATTATAAAACTCCTTATGAGTAATTAAAGCCCCTTTGCGAGTCACAGCACATATTTTTAAGTCGTTATCTTGGGAGTCTTCACCAGAGGTTTCAAAAACGGCGCTTTCAATTATAAGTGGATGTGAATTCGCTACTATTTCGACATCAATTGCAAAAAATGTTTCTTTTCCTCGGCGTATCATATCAGATTTCCTTCCTAAGTAATATAAGTAATTTTGATGGTCCATATAACCAAAATCCCCTGTATAAACCCATCGGTCTTCTCCTTTTCTTGTTATTGACTCCTCTTGTAGATTATAATATTCAAGTTCAAATGGAAGTCTTGTTCTTGCACAAATCTCACCGATATGGTCTCTTCCAGGAGGAAGCTCTTGTCCATCTGAATCAACGATTTTTATTTCGACACCACGAGCAGGTATTCCAATAGAACCGAGTTTTCCTCCTTTAGAACCAACATTATTTATAGTAAACCCAATACCCTCAACAAGAGACCACATTTCGATTAATTGTATCCCAAATCTTCTTTCAAACGATTCCCATATCTTCTTTAAAGCTCCAGCACCAATTGCGAATTTTATTGAATGATTTCTATCCAATTTTGATGGCGGTTGATTTACTAATGTTGTTAATTGAGCACCATAATAACAAAAGCCATCAGGTTGATATTTTTTTACATCACTCCAAAAAGTTGAAACATTAAAGTTTTCTGCAATGACAATCGAACCATTATAAAACATAATAGGTATTATCAAGAAAAAACGTTCTAACCCTTGAAATAGTGGTAATGGACAATAAAATTTATTTAAGGTTTCGCCAAAACCTAAACTTTCCAATTGTTTCCCTACACTAATTCCTGATAATATATAATAATTTCTATATACCACACCTTTAGGTTTTCCTGTTGTGCCTGATGTGTATGCTATTTCAAGAGGATCAAAATTATTGACTCGAATTTCTGGATTCTCTATATCTACAGATAAAAGTTCTGAAAAGTTGGCATACTTACCGTTGTAGTTAAAGTCGTTTGGAGCGTTATGAACAAATATTTTCCTAATTTTTGGAAAAACTACATTAATTTCTTTAAAATTAGGAAGATAATTATAATCTATAATCAATATTTCAGAATTACTGTTTCTCAATACATAATCTAATAAATTTCCCTTTAACAAATAACTTAATGGGACAAATACACTACCTGTTTTTGCTATGGCAAACCAGCAAAATAGCATTTCTGGACAATTAGGAAACAGTATAGAAACATTGGGATTTTTTAATTTTAGTTTTTTAATTTGCTTTATAAGACCATTCGCTATTTGATTTGAAATTATATTTGCATCTGAATAAGAATAAACCTTATCACGAAAGTAAATAAAGGGCATGTCTTTATTCACTAATGCTTTACTTTCTAGAAGTTGGGGTAATGTAGCTGCTTTGATATCATATGTTTTAGTGAGATCGCTTAAATTATAGATCTTTCGAATTTCCAACCGCTCACCTTTTAATTCTATCAATACCTCTTCTTTATCTCTAAAAGGAAAGGCGTTGTCTTTAACTATAGAAGTTGGTATATAAGCCCAAAAAGTAGAATATTTAGGGTTACCAGATGTTTTCTCTGAAATTTTACTTTTTGCAATTTTCATTTTGAGATACTATTAAAAATATTTTACTGATGTAAAGAAGTAATTCCTTACGTAAAAATAAATCTTATAATTATTTAATTTTTCTATACTAAAGGAATTTTATCGTATTCTGGTTTTATTAAAGGAAATTGATCAAGATTATAATGGGGAAAATAAAGAGAAAAGGTATATTCCTTTTGAAAGGAAGGTGTTGACGCTATCTCTCTATATCTTACTCTGTGAGCAATTTCATTCGCTAAAGTTCTTTGTTCAACATCCCTTATGAATAATTGTGCTCCTATTCCAGCAGCATTTCCAATCTGAAAAATATTATTTTGCTCTACCTCGGGAAATAAACCTATAAAGGCAGCGTTTTTTTTATTGATATAAGTTCCAAAGGCCCCTGCTAAAAGTATTTGTTCAAGAGATCTTTTTTCCTTGTTTTCCATTTCAAGCAATAAATTAGCCGCGCATAAAAATGCACCTTTTGCTAATTGAACTTGATTTATATCTTTTTGACAAATCGTAATTTCTTTAATATTATTCTCATTATTATTCATTTGAAATTGTTCAATATCCCATTCTGGCTTATATAGAAGATAGTGGTATCCATCTTCTTTTTTTACAATACGACGATTTTTAATTATTTTTTCTGATTTAATGTTAAATTTTCCTGCACGCGTGATAATATTTAATCTCAGCATTTCGGCTATAGTATCAATTAACCCAGAACCGCATATTCCAAGTGGAATGATCTCTCCTATTACTTTAATTGAAGGCTCTAAGGTGTCTTTATCTATACTAACTGATTCTATTGCACCTTCAGAAGCTCGCATACCATGTAATATGTGAGCGCCCTCCAATGCAGACCCTGCTGCGCAAGAGCCTGTCACCAATCCTTTATTATTTCCCAAAACAAGTTCACCGTTGGTTCCTATGTCAATTAATAGAGAATACGTATCATAAGAATAGATTTTAGACGAGATTATACATCCAATGGTATCTGTTCCTACATAACCAGCAATAACAGGAGGTGAATATACATTTACAGTGGGATTACACCTTAATCCTTGCTTTTCAGCCGTTAAATTGATTGGGGCTTTAAATGCTGGAACAAAAGGTGATATAGATAAAAATTGGGGAGTAATTCCAAAAAAAATATGATGCATTCCGGTGTTACCCACAATTGAAATATCTTTAACACTTGATACAGAAATATTTGCTTTAGTACAACAATCCTCAATGATATCACTGATAGCATCAACTATCAATTCTTTAGCTTTGTGAAGCGCATCGTTTTTTACAATATATGTGATTCGTGAAATTAAATCCTCCCCAATAGCCACTTGAGGATTTACTATTGCAGAAATCGAAGCAGTCTCTCCTGTTTTTAAATGAATCAAGTATCCGACTAACGTTGTAGTTCCTATATCAACTGCTAATCCATAGATCTCATTTGATTTATCTCCAGCATCAATATCGTAGAGAGTCCACTGATCCTTCAATGAAGGCCTTCTAAAATAAGCAGTAAGAAGTCCATTTTTTTCTCTCATAATGTGTGGTAATTTTTTTGCAACTAAATAAAGAGTATCATCAACAAAGAAATTAGAGTGATTTTCCTTAATATTAAAATTATTATTAGATTCTATTATCGCTTCAAATAAACCAGATAAATCATTTCTGGGATTTGACAGATTAACAGAGGTTATCTCGCACATCTGTGAAGTTATTGCTGGATTAACCTTATCATTATATTTTATTCCAAGAAATTCTAATCCAGAGTCTACTAAAATCCTTGTTCCCCTTGAAATTAACGAGTCAGTTAAATATACTCTTAAATCTCCAAAAATTTTAGCTTGACAAGCTAGCCTAAAACCTTCTACTATATTTTGGATGCCCAAAATCTTTTTTTCTTTCTCTGAAGGTTCTGAAACATTTGCATCAGGATCTAATATTTTAATTTTACATTTTCCGCACGTTCCATTTCCCGCACATAAAGCACTCATTGGGAAATTTAATGCTAAAAGTGATTCATATACTGTAGATTCTTTCATTACCCCGATTCGTTTAGATATGGGTTCTAAGATAAGTGTGACTCTCTGATTCTTCATAAAAAAGCACCTTATATACCATAATTTATTAAAGTAAAGAAAATTTAAGGATCCATTAAATTATACTAATTCCTTAACCATTTATCAATAATATCAACACCTTGTAAAGCATCTTTAGCATACGCATCTGCATTTGTCTCTTCTGCAATTTCAGGTGATACTGCAGCACCTCCCAAGATTACTTTAACCTTTGTTGCTATATCTCCAGTTTTTAACAAGGATAACGCTTTTTTTATTGCAGGTTCTGCTGAAGTAAGTAGAAAGGATATACCAATAACCTTAACATCAGGCATCCGAGCTGCTTCTTTAAATCTTTCAGGTTTAACATCTGTTCCAAGGTCTAAAATATCCATACCATATGATTTCATTAAAGCAATTGTTATATTTTTTCCCAAACTATGAATATCACCTTCAATAGTACCAATAACTACCTTTCCCGAGTAATTCCGAGTCTCAGCTAAACTAATTCTCCTTTGCTCATCTACACATAGGATTTCGCCTTCAAGAGCTTCTGCAGCTAGAATGAGTCCCATCTCTCCCGATTCTTTCAATCCTTCTAAAATTCCTTTCTTTACTATATTGATTACTGGTACTTCTGCATCTATTGCTTGTTTTATTGATTCTTTCATCGAATAAAAATCAAGCGAATTAACTGCTTCAATGATGCTATTAATGTAATGAGAATGATCCTTGGAACTTTTTCTATTTTCTAGACTCGCGTCTTCCATTAATTAAATTTCCTCGACTTTTCTTAATTATCAATCTTATTAAATTATAAATACAATGCCATGCCAAACAACATAAGGAATGGATTCCTTTGGATGTTCAGGATTAATTACGTAAGGCGCTTTTTCATCACAATTTACCGCTGTTGCAAAACTATCTACTCCACAAGCTTCCAATGCTGGTCGAGCCCTTAAATATTGTCGGCACATTTGATTGTCAAGTACTGGACAAGGAGGTATTTTTTTTTGTTGCATCAATTCTTTAAAGTATTCTGGAGAAAAAAGTCCACAACCAACACATGGTCCACCTTTAAACCCCATGGCAAGATAATATCCTAAATATGTTGCCTCAGTTTCGATCATTGAAACCATTTGATTTAATAAGTTTACATCTCCTTGAACTCCTAAAAGAATGCTTGGAAAAATATGGTTCTTAATTGGTGGGTAAAACGAAACTAAAATTGCATATTTATAACTATTAACAATTTCTTTCATCTCTTCAGTAGTTGGAGAATGCGGAGGACAATTAATACTGGTTCCATAACCAAAACACACGGGAATTCGACATTTCCATCTTACACGGGGATCTATTACGATTTTATCAGTCGTTATTAATTTAGCATGACCTTTAGCAACAATTTTTGATTTTGCTATTATTTCATCTATGATATTATTAGATCGCTTGATAAGTTCCTGAAAGATTTTATCATTAGCCTCAAACTGTATCGGAGAAGGTGGTCTGTCTTTCTTCTTTGGTAATAGTCTTCGCCACTTAAAAGATATTTTAGACCACTCTTTCTCTACTTCAGGTATTAATTTCTGCGACATTAACTTCTCACTATTCTTCTTTTTTATTTAAATACCTTTTTATTTATTAAAATAAAATTAGATTTTACGGACGTAAAAATCATTCTATATCAGTAAATAAAATTCTTAGATAGTTATAAACTCATCATAATTTTTAAAAGTTATTAGTTATTTACGGACGTAAATATTAAGAAGAGGACTAAAGAAAATTCGGATAATGAACGCAGAAAATTAGCACAAATTCCTAACCTAGGGATCGTACTTATTCTTTTTATGAAATTAATGTGAACGTTAATGTCAAGTTACATTGTAAAATTTCTAATCCAGACAAAACATACATTTTAAATATCCTTTTATTTTTTATCCTATTTCTAAAATATATAGTTTCAATAAATTTATGTTTATAGCTATTGTGAAATCCAAAAATTAAATAGTTGGTTAAAATTGCCCAAAGTCAGAGTAAATGATATTAATATTTATTATGAAATTCATGGTGATGGATTTCCCCTCTTAATGATAAACGGAATATCTATTTGTCTTAAAATATGGGATAAACCTTTAATCGAAGGACTTTCGAACAACTTTAAAACAATATTATTTGATAACAGAGGCTCAGGTCAAAGTGATATTCCAGAAGGTGAATATACGCTCCAAATGATGGCTGATGATACTATTGGACTGATGAACGCATTAAATATCGAACGTTCCCATGTTCTTGGCTTTTCAATGGGAGGAATGATTGCTCAGGAACTTGCGTTAAGTTATCCTCAAAATGTTGAAAAACTCGTTTTATGGGGAGCAACATGTGGGGGAAGGAAATTAGTCCCTCCAGAACTCGCAGCATATAAGCTTTTTATAGGAGCAATTGAGGATCTAACACCGGAAAGAATGGCTAAAGCAACTATTCCACTTGTATTTACTAAGGATTTTATTATTAATAATCCTGATTATATCAAAGATAAAATTCAGAGACTTCTCAAATGCCGCATTCCCTATAGAAGTTATATACGGCAATTTAAAGCTATGGCAAGCTGTAATACTTGTCGAAGATTGAAAAAAATGGAAATACCCACTTTAATAATGCAAGGCAAAAAAGATATTCTAGTTCCTCCCCAAAATGGTGAAATACTAGCTGAATTAATACCAAAGAGAAAACTTATGTTATTTGAAAACAGTGCTCATGCAATATTTCCCCACGAACCTGATTTATTTCTGAAAACTCTATTTGAGTTTCTTACCTAATATAAATAAAATCAATGAAGGTTTTTTATAATTTTTTATTCCTTTTCTTTATTATTTATAATAAAACCATTATTAGGTTTTTATTTCTAAAGATTTATAAACCTCTAACTTGGACAAGGGCCTTTAATAAACAGATTCAAATTTCATGCTTGTAGCTATTATGATAAAATTGAATATTTTAATTTGTAAACAAAAATTTTAATTAATTCTTATTATTTATAAGATCAAAATAATTCGATTATTGAAATAGTATGTCAGAACAACAAATAATGGTACCAGGAGCGGCTTCAGTAGCTATTAAATGTAAGGATGGAGTAGTTCTTGGTAGTGATCGTCGCGCTACCTGGGGATATTCTGTTATCAATAAAGCAACGCAAAAAGTCTTCAAGATAACCGATTTTATTGGATTATGTGCATATGGACTTATTGGTGATTTTCAAATTTTAGTGAAAATCCTTCGAGCGCAAGCAAACCTCTATGAACTTGATGCTAGTGAACGCATAAATACACAAAGTTTAGCTAAGTTAGTCTCTAACTTTTTATATTCCCGAAAGATGGCTCCATTGTATACAAATTTAGTAGTAGCTGGAATGGACAAAGATGGTCCAAAGTTATATACTCTTGATGCAATTGGAAGTTTAATACCTGAGGACTATGGTGCCGCTGGAACTGGAATGCTCTTTTCTTATGGTATTCTTGAGGCGGAATATAAGAAAGATATGACTGTTGTCGAGGGCGAAAAACTTGTAGAAAAAGCTATAAGAAATTCTATAAAAAGAGACGCGATGTCTGGTAATGGAATTGATTTATTAATAATTACTAAAGATGGAGCAACAAAAAAGTTTATTGAGATAAAGGAATTAGGAGAATAAAATTAAAAATCTTTTTCTAAAACATAATTTTTTATTGATCAAAAAAACTATTTATTCCTAATTCTCTCTATATTTATTTACAATTACTATTAATTTATCTTAGATTAAGGGGGGGTAGTCTAGACTGGTATGATTCTGGGTTCGGAACCCAGAGGTCGCGGGTTCAAATCCCGTCCCTCCCATTTTAAAACTTTTAATTTAGGAATTATAATATTTTGACAAATTCTAGGAATTTGCTAAAAAATTTATTGAATGTTATATTTTTTAATAGTGAATTTGAGTAATAAGTTGGTCGATTTCATTGTACCTATTTGACAATGTTTTCAGAGATATCAGAGAGATAAAAGGTTATAATAAGGAAGAAATTCTGGAACTTAAGAATAAGATTGTAAAATTAAATTCTGATAAGGAAGAATTAGATGAACTCATAAAAAAGATATTTGAATTAGAGCTTATAAATCATTATAATCATTACATTGAAGATATTAAACAATTTATAGAACTATATTTAGTATCGGAATTAGAAAATAGCTATTATATTAATTTAAAAAAAGAGATTCAGAAGGAATTAAAATTAATCTCTAGCAATTTAGCAAATTTGAGTGCTAATGGGAGGAATACAAAAAGGTTTCTCAAAGAACACCATTATCTTAATGACTTTTTAGCTCAAACAAAGTCTCTTCTTGATGAATCAGATGTTATTGCTTCAATACTACGAAGACATTCGACGGAAGTCGAAAAAGAATATGATAACGACACGAATTTATGGATAGAATCAAATAAAATAAAAAATCTTAATTTCAAATTTAATGATCCACCTGAAAGCCTAATTAAATGGAATGAAGTACAAGAAGTATCTATCTTTATAAATAGTTTGGTGGAGTCAAAAACTAAAAAAAAATCTAAAAAGGAGATAATACTAACTTTCCATTTTGATGAACTATATCAGTATTTTATAGCAAAACAGGATAAAAAACTGGATGTATATTTAGATTTGATATATCTTTTATACAGAAAAAAAGTTATTGAAGAATTCCAAGGAGACGAATTTATTAATGTTATCGAGCGAAAGGATATAGTTAATAATTTAAAAGCAAATATGCGTCCTGTTTTAATGTCTTTAATTGAAGATAAATTGAAAGGGATTTTAAACGAAATAGCCGAATTGGATAGAGAATACAATTTAGAGGGTCAGAAAGGAGAAATAGATATAAAAAAACTTATGAAAGAAAAGGTTAAAGTATTCTTACCACAACTAATAGATATATATTTTATTGGATTAGATAAAAAGTTTCAATCTTTGATAAATAAAACAGACGAGAGAAATGTAGATGAATTTGTTAAAATCGTGAATGCTTATTATGAAAAAGCAGATAATCTATTATCTATAATCGATGAAATTGACTCTTGGCTTTTAAAATATGAACAGTTTTTAAGTCCTTATGCAAATTTGGCAAATTCTTTAAAGAAAACCTTGGCTAATTTAACGTCAGATATTTATCGAAGAAAAGATGAATATATGGTATACTTGAATAGCGTTAAAGATGAAGGTTTGAGAGTTGATATTAGAGCATATGTAAGTGAAAAAGCCAATGAAGTCAATAAATTGATCAGTGATTACGAGGATAAAACATCAAGGATAATCCGAGAGGAATTACCACAATTAAAACAAATACGAGAATTATTAAGTGAATATAAATCAAAAATAGATGAAATTAAAGAAGAAGTATATGAAAAATTAGATACCTTTAAAGATAGCAATATAGACATGTATCAGGTGATTAAACAATGGGAAAATAATTTCATAAGGAAAAAACAGCAATTAACTTTTCTCTTAACATTACTTATCAATAAGATTTTTAAAAGTTTTAAGGACTTAATCGATGAAGAATCTATTTTATTTGCTGAGATTACAGAAATTACTAAACAAACTGAAAACTTCGAGGGACTTCCTTTAAATTTCGCTCTTTCAGCGTTTCTAGCTGAAAGATTATCTGAAGATGAATTAAGAGAACGTATTTCAGAGATAAATGCAAAAATTAATCAATTAACGACAAGTATGGGATTATATCAAGTTGAACTCTCAAAATTGGAAGAAATCTTGTCTAAAAAAGTCAAAATAAAACAAGGAGTCGCCGCATCTAAAATCCAATGTACTGTATGTCATAAATATATTAATTTTGCTCAAGACAAACTAATAACTTGCCCCTTTTGTGGGAGCACATATCATTATTTATGTGTAGCTGATTGGCTTTCAAAGCAAAATAGTTGTCCTATGTGTATGAATCACTTTCTTGAACCTTATTCTGGTTTGTTCGAAACTGATGACTAATTTTTATCTATTTTCTAATAGATTATCAGATACCTCATATCCTCGAACAGAAAAGTGTGAATCAAGGTAGAGTGTTAATGAATGAAGAGGATAATCATTATATGTATGATAATAGATATAATTTAACGGCCAGCTATCTGCTTTAATATTAGAGAGGTTTAAAATGTTAATATCCTTTCCATAAATATGCATTTTGCATACTGGGCAGATAGTAATTAGTTTTTTCATTAAATCAGAGCACTTTTTAGGTTCAATTTTATTCATATTTAAAAATCTACTTAAGGGAGTTGAAATTTAAAATGAACAAATTTACTATTAGGTGAAAGTTTCCTCAAAAACTCCTTCTAAATAATCTCGTATTTGATTTTTTGCTTTTGGTTCATTATTAAACTTAGTATAAAGATAACTACTAAGGAAAGTTTTTATTTCCATTTTTAAGTCCTTAAAATCAATAAAATCATAACCATCTTCTAATTTTTCCTTATTAATTAATGGTGTGATATGTTTGTTGATTAGATAAAGAATAAATCTTACTAAGATAGTGTTAATTTGATTTTCTTCTTCCTTAGTTAAATCATATTCTCCATGCACTATGGCGTCTTTTATATTATTTAATAGTAATAAATCCTGTTCCACATCTTTCGATATCTTCAGTCCTTTAATTTTATTAGGCAGATTTCTCACATTCTTTAAATCGAGGATATTATCGCAATAATTTTCTAAACTCGCAAAAAAGCGGACAAGAAATTTAAAATGATCATTTATAGTATACAAATTTTCCCAGATATCCATATTTAAGTCTTTCATAGTTATTTCTATTTCGTTCTCTACTTTTTTTGAGACTTCTTTTAAGAAGTGAGTATAATCTCCGAAAGGGAAACCAAAGTAGTAGCTATTATACTTATTTTGGATATCTTTTGAGGAAATTGAATTGTCTTGAATCTTTTCTTTTTTAACTAATTCCTTCACAAAATTTAAAACATAATTACAGTTTGGACAATAAGTTTTCCAAGTACTAATAATGGCTTCTGGTGGTTTGATTCCATTACTTAAATAGCCATTAAACCCAGATAATTTTTTTCCATCAGAAGTCGAAAAGATAGCATCTTCAGGATAAAATGTCCTTGGAATAAATTTATTTTCGCACACAGGACATTTAATCATCTGCTTTTCACTCATCTTCTATCATCCATGTTTAAAATAAATTCTTATACCTTCTATTGAGAGACCTCAAATCAAATGAATTTTTAATTTTTAAACCAAAAAAAATTGTAAAAGTATTATTAATTTTTGACAAATTTCGAAATTTATTCTACTATTTTAAATGAGTTTCCCAGAAATTATTATAATTATGTGATATTAGGATATTTCTTGCCATTAAATAGTACCTTAAAGTTTTTCACTAAGAATGCCTATATAAGTAAAATAAAAAATTGTGACTTCACTATTAAATTGATGGAGGAAAAATAATAATACTCACACATAGATAAATACCAAAAATAATCATGAAACTCCCGCATAGTAATAAAGCATACTTATAAATCTTATATTTGATGACTTTACCTCCCAAGTAAGTAAATACTGAGATGGGTAAATACCAAACTGCATCACCCAATTCGTGACCGATAAAAAAAAGTAGAATCCCTATAGGATTTATGAAAGAAATATTGAGCCTGATCATGAGATCAAAACCAACAACTATCCACCAAATTTCCCAGTAAGGATTAGAAAGAGATACAATTATCCCTCCTAAAAAACTATTTCCTTTAAAACCTTTAGGTTGTTCATTTCCTACATAAAAATATTCTTCAAAATTAGTTATTAAAGCATTATATATTACTAAGATTCCAAAAAATACTAAAATAATTCCACCGATTATTCCCATAATGATAAGAAAAATAATATTTTGGAGTAACAACAACGCTCCAGCAAGAAGAGCAATTATTAATAAAAATTCTATAGTAGCATGCCCCAATACAATGAATATGCCTGCAAGGTAGCCTCGGTCTTGTCTTAGAGATTTATATATAGTAAAGGTTAATAAAGGTCCTGGAGATAGAGCTCCTGTTAATGCATATACAAAAGAAGTTAATAAAATATACCACATATATAAGAGAAAAATTAACTTATAGATTAGATTTTTAGATTCTACCAAATAACCAATTGATTAACGCCACAATTACAAACAACACTATTAGAATTGGAATCATGAAAACTAAAAATAGATATGATCCTTTAATAAGCTCTTTTCTCCAAGATTTTAAGCTTTTATCCCATTTCTTCTGAGTTGCATCTTGCCAATTTTTTATATCCTCCTGTATCTTTTTTGTACTTGTCTCTAATTGTTCCTTCGTCTCAAACTGTTTTGCTTTTAGCTCACTTAACCATTTCTGATATTTAGAATTCCATTCTTCTCCAGTATTTTTGAGGAATGTATCTATAATCTTTTTATTTTTTTCCCATAATTTTTCATTTTTATTGCGTATTTTTTCAATTTCAGAAACCCAATCTTTCATGGTATTATCAAGATTATTCCTTGTACTATTAAAGAAATTGTTAATCTTTTCTTTGTTCTCATTCCATAATTCTTCATTCATTTTTGACTGATCCTCTATTGATTGTTGAAATTTACTAAATCCATCTTTAATATTGCTAACGAAATTATTCCATTCATTAACTAGAATGGTGTCAATCTTGTCTTTCTTTTTTATTGTATCAATTTTATTGTCAGTTTTATATAGTTCTTCAGAATTGTTATTCTCGCTCATAGACTTTTAATAAGTCACCGATACTTAAATATTTATTTTATCAACTACTTTTAATTAAAACTAATCTCAAGTTTAGAAATAAGATGGATTTTGAAACTTTAAAAAAGATTCCTTTATATGAGATGTTATCTGACCTAGGAAAACGAATTTCCTTACCTGAAGGTATATTTTACTGGGCAGGAAGAGCGAAAAAGGAAGCAAATTATATTGGGACTATTGGAGAAGCTTATGCATATAAAAAAGATTTTTTAAATGATAATTCTGTTACATGGGTACCTTGTTATTTGAAATATGTAGATGAATATTTAGGTAATTTAGATATTCATGATTTAGTCCCGTATGCTTCTATTCCAGGATTAGATGAATTACGCAAAATTTGGAAGAAATGGATTATTAAGAAATCATTACATGATTTAAATTCAGAGGTAGAAAAATTAGTAAGACTTGAAAAGTATATATCTATGCCTTTAATAACTTCAGGGGTTACGAACGCGATTTTTATGAGTTCTGCGATGTTTTTAAATCCAATGGAAACAATAATCTGTCCAAATAAACGATGGGAAAATTATGATAATATTTTTAAGACTTTTTTAGGAGCTAATATTCAAGCTTTTGAATTTTTTGCTAAAAATGAATTAAACCTTGATTCTCTTGTTAATACAATTTATAGAGTATCAGAAAAACAAAATAAAATTACTATAATAATAGGATTTCCAAATAATCCCACTGGATTTATACCTACACGAGAGGAAAGTACTAAATTGATAGAAACTTTAAGAAATGTTCAAAAGGACCTCAAAAAGCCAATTTTAATTCTTATAGACGATGCTTATGAGCCTTATATTTTCAGTGATGATGTAATTAATAAGTCTTTATTCTATGATCTTCATCAGCTCGATGAAGACATCATTCCTATTAAATTAGATGGTATCACAAAAGAACTTTTAATGTACGGTGGACGAATAGGATTTGTCACAATAGGCTTGAAGCCAAAATGGGTAAATAATGATAGAGAATTAGAAAGTTTGCAAAAAGAAATTGACAATAAACTATCTGGTTTTAATAGAAGTACAATTTCAAATTGTAATCATTTTTATCAAGCAATTACCTCTGAAATCTTTAAGGAAAAAGGAATGGATAATATTTTGAAAACAAGAAGCATCATAGAAAATGTTCTTAGACAACGATTTGATAAAATAAATTCAGAATTGAAGAAAATTAAAAATGAAAACGTATCCATAGATCCTCATGGAGGAGGTTTTTTTGTATTTTTAAATTTAAATCCAAAGAAAATTAAAGCGACTGAATTTGCAGATCTTTTATTAAAAAAATATAAAGTAGGAATAATTCCATTTGAAAATATAAGAGAAAATGTTAATGGTATTAGAATTGCCTTCTGTTCAATTGATATAACTCAAATTCCAGAAATCATAAATCGAATAAATTTGGCTTTAGGAGATTTTAAATAATGGTCGATGTTTTTTCCATATTACTATAATATATATCAAATCAATTTAATACGTGATTTTATATATTCTAACTTTTATAAGATATATAAATTATTTAAGAATAAATTAAAGTGAAAAATCAAAATGAAACTATATTTGGTCAATAAGGGGGAACTTAATGAGATCAATAATCCCGTTCTATCAAAAGGAGACGTTTACCTTCTTGATGACCAAAAAACAATCTACGTTTGGATCGGAAGTAAATGTTCAGTTGATGAGAAGACAAGCGGAGCTGCTCAAGCAAGACGGTTAGATCAAGAAAGAGGTGGTGCTGCTAAAATAATTACAATTGATGAGGGCTTAGAGTCCGCAGAATATCTAAAAGCTATCAGTTCACTAGGAACTGTTAAAGTTGTGGAAAAAAATGTTGCAAAAACACTTTTAAAAGATGTGGTTACTGGTGATTGGGCAGGATTTACTGAACATGTTAATGTTTTATATAGGGTATCTTCTGAAGAGTTCGAAGGTATAAACGCCATGAAAATGGTTCAAGTTCCGTTTTCTAAAGCTTCCTTAGATACTGAAGATTGTTTTTTAGCTGATCTGGGTAATAAGGTTTATATATGGCAAGGTTCACAATGTAATGTCAAAGAAAAAGTAAAATCAGGTCAATGGGCTCGTGAAATCGATGCCAATCGCCCTGGGCTTCAGAATGAAACAATATTTGAAGAAGGTGATGATGCAGAGTTTCTAGCTGCTTTAGAGCGAGGGGAACATTATAAGGAATCTGATGCTGTTCAATTGAGAGCAGAGTCTGAGTTAGAACCCGAAACTGAAGCAGATAGAATGGCAGCTACAATTAAATCTGAAACAAAAGCAGTAATTACAGATGTGACACCAGAAGAAATAAAAGCAGACATTGCAGAATTAAAATCTGCAAGTCCTTCAGGGGCCGCTCCGGGTATTCCTGGTTCTGCTGATGACCTATTAACCATTGAAAAGACAGAGGGCCGCCGAAAATGCCCTAAATGTGGAAATGAGGATAAAATGTTGATTCATGAGAGTGTTGATAAAGGCAATATAATTCTGGATTATCCTAGAATGTATGGCAAAAAATACCGCTGTGGGCAATGCGGAATAGAATGGCGGGAAAAGTAGGATTATAATATATAATTTTATCTTTAAACTTTTTTTAAAAGCTACTTTTTATCTAAGAAAAGAGCAAATCTTAGGGCTTTTGTAAATCTCTACGCATCAATTTGATTTTTTTCTTTAATTCAATAATTTCTATATCTTTTTTTTCTATTTCAGATTGTAACTTTAATCTTGAATCCTTTACATTCTGCATTTCTCCTAAGATTCTATCTTCAATCTGTTCTGCTTCATAGAGTTTATTCTTTAAGAGAGTATCTTGTTTTTTTAGATCTTTAATTTCAATGGTTTGTTCTTCGATAATGTTACGCAGGCTTGCAATTTCCAATTCAACTTTTCCGATTATACTACCAGATTTTTCCTGGGACTCTTCTAATTGTTTTTCTATTCGATTTATATATTCTTCACGGGTTTTATCCTTTTGAGTTAGCTTTTCAATTTCTAAAACTAGTTCTTTTATTCTTTCCTCTTTTTTCTCAAGATCTTTCTTCATCAAACTAAATGTTTCGACCTGTTGTTGGAGCTCTTTTATTTTATTATTTGCTGTTTCTAAATTGTTATCAATTGAGAAAATAGTTTTTTCTTTTTCAGTTATTACTTCATCTTTTTTTTCTAAAAGCACCTGAAGTTTATCGAATTTAGACTTTTGAACAGTGTCTTTTTCAAGATATTGTACTTGTTCTAGGAGTTCTTTAAGTTTACTATCTTTTTCATTCAATCTCTCAACTAATTCTTTATTTACAGATTGTTGAGACTTTAATTGCTCGAGTTCTTTCTCTAATGTTTGATTTTTTTGTTTTAATTCTTGTAGTGTATCATTCAAATTATCTATTTCATTTGTTTGGTTTTGTAGTAATTGATTTTTATCGGTGATTGAGGAATTTAATTTTTCTATTTCTTTCTCTTGTGTTTCTAATTGCCCGCTTAACTTATTAATTTCTTCATTTTTATTCTCAACGAGTTCATTCAACTCTATATCCTTTTGAGTGGACTCTGAAGTATCCTTTATTTGTGATTCTAATTCTTTTATTAAATCATCTTTCTTTACAATTGTTTGAAGTAAATTTTCTATAGTAGTATTATTTTGATCAGCAAGTTGCTGAAGTTTTTCATTTTCTTGCAATAGAAACTTATGATCATTCCCTTTTTTTTCTATTTCTCCTGATAATTTTACAATTTGCTCATTTAGTTTTTTATTTTGTTCACTTAAATAATCCAATTGTTCTTGAAGATTTCCTTTCTCCACTATAGGTTTATCAACTTCCTCCTTTTCTTCTACCCAACCAAGAGACGATAATGCTTCTGAAATTGATTCATCTTCATCTTTTTGATTGTTTGGTTCATCTGGCATAATATAAAAAACAATTTTTGATCTATTAAATTTTTCTACTCTTAATAAATGTTATATAATACTACATATGAATTTCAATGAGGAAATTAAAGAAAACAAGAATTATCTTTAATATTTTACCTTTTCTGTATAAAATCCATTAAAATTTTACTAAAGGGATAAATTAATGTGGTATATCTTAATTTGAATAATCTTGAGTGAATACATATTTCCTATCAAGAAAAAATTTAGTAAGATATCCAATAGATAGCGCTACAATAAAACTTATTTCTAGTGAAGTGTGCAAAAAGTTAGTGAGGAGAAATTGTATTCCTATATTTTCAATAGTTGTTAAAATAGCGAATAAAAAGTACTTTATAAACTCTTTCGATGTTTCTTTTAATCTACTTCCAGCTTTTTTAAAGACGTAATACTTATCTAAAAAGAATTTAATAAGATAAGTAATTCCAACAGCAAGTATGGATCCAATTAATTGATGCATATTATATGGGATTGTTGAACAATATAGGGAATAGATAATAGGATTATCCCCAAAATTGGCACAGATTAAAGGGTAGATTATAAGTTGATTAATTTTTTGAATAAAATAATTTAGAAGAATCATAGCAGCTGCAAAAAGAAAATACAAAACCATTTGATTTCTCAAATTCTCTTTGCTCAATGTCTTTCCAACCAATTACTGTTTAACTCTTTTTCCACAATAAGGACAGAATCTTAAATTTTGTTCTGAGATGATATTATTACACGCTGAACATCTTTTTTCATTAATGTTGGAATTTTGCATATCATGTTGTTGCTGATTTTTATGATTCTCTACGTCCCCATAAGAATTAATTTCGGTTTCTGTAGTTTCTTCATCTCTTCTTCTGACACCGCAAGAAAGAGGCAAAATAAAGAAAGAAGGAAACAAGATGAATAAGTCCCCTAAAATGAAACCCAAAACCAAAAAAATTATTGAAATAATTATTAATCCAATAAATATTATTTTGTAATATCTCATATCTAAATAGATTATTAATAACTTTTTACTGTATCCCAAATTATGGCTTTTTGATCCTATCTTTCCATGAATCAGGTTTTTCAGTATTTTCTTCTTGTAAAGTTTCATCTGAGGATGATGGTAATTGCCTAGTTAATTGGAAGCCTGTTTCCGTTTCCTCCGATCCTGGAGATAATGCATTCATTATTTCTTTTGAGATTTTAGTTCTAGAATCCGTTTTACCTGTTACTTTTCTATACAATATTTTTAATCCATATGCTAATAGAGAAAAACCAAGAGAAAAAAGGAAGTATAGTGCCACCCAACCATCTCCAAGAAGAGGTATAAAGAAGGGTAAAAGGCCAGCTGAATAATTGGCATAGAATACTGCAATTATGGCAAAAATTCCGAGAAAGACGACACATCTTAGACATGAGGGAAGTAATTGTTTTTTCATCATTTGCTTCATTAAAGCAGTAGATTCTTGTTGCAATTTAATGATTTCTTGAACATTCGCAGTTACTTGAGCAGTTCTCATACGTACCTGAAGATTAAGCGCTTTTTGTCTTAATTCTCTAGCAGTACCAAGATTTATTCCCAAAATTCTATTAAGCAATAAACTTAAAGCTACCATGCCAATACTAATAAACATTATCTGAAGTATAATATCTACATTTGTCAAACTTTAATCACAATAATTTAGAAGATTTAATTTCAATTAAATTTTTTTAAAAATCTTTAACTGGAATTAGCTATTTCATTATAATAATTAAATTATTAAATCTAAATACACTTTAAGTTGCCTCTTAAGTATCGTTGAATAGATTTATAAAATAGGGGTCGCAATTTCGTAGGCAAACTTGATAAAATAGCACACCCAAAATAACAACAATTACAAAATCTAAAATCTTCTCAATGATGCTTTAACTCTTTTAATTTATATAAAAAATGCAAAGGGTATTTTAAAGAATTAATACTTAATAAAGGATGGATGTAGATGGAAAATCAATATGATTATCCCATCTTATAAGAAGATATGCCTCTGAAACATGAAAGCGTAAACTCTATTGATATTAGTCAGGAAAACCTCCTGAAAAAATAATTAAAAAGTAAAAATATATTTATAAAACCTTACCACAACGTTTACAAATATACTTTTTGGCGTATATTTTAATTCCACCCATCTGGTGTAAAACCTGACTTTTATCTTCTTCAGTTCTAAAATCAGTACTCGCACAATCTGGACAAACCCTCCTACCTTCAATAGGAGGATGTTCCAATGCCTTTTCTTCCTCTTCTTGCTTTTCCACCACTGATGATGGTTTAACAGTTCTTTCACTAGTCATGTTATCAATTTGAGTAGTTTTGATGGTAATTGGTTCAAGAAGTTTATCTAACTTCTCACTAATTTGTTCTAGTAGTGATAGTACTTTCTCCTCAAAAAATGACATATCAATTTCTCCAATTCAATTTAAATATATACTTTAATAAAAGATCTAAAAATGTTCTTAAAAATGTTTGTAAAATGATAATTCTTATATTTCTCTTCTTATTCCTTCTATAGATTCAAAGTAATCTAAAATAGACTCCTTAATTTCAATAGCAGGAAATATCAATCTGGATTGATTTACATATCCTAGGGCATCTTTCCACGTCCATTTAGGGTGTTTTTTCATTAGCCATGCTACAACTATTCCTCCAGATCTGCTTATTCCCATAGCACAATGTACAAGGACCTTTCCATTTCTAATGTTTCTATCGATAAATTCCAAAATTTGCTTTATATAGTTATGAGGAGGATACCAATCATCAGGAAATCCTTTATGCAAATAGGCAAAACCTTCAATTGTTGGATCATAAAGATTTTCTTCCATTAAATTCACTATTGCAGTGATACCAAGCTCTTTGAATTTCGTAAAATTTAACCTAGGCCAATAAGCTCCAATATATAGGTTTTCATCCACTTTATAAATTTGATCCATTTCTGGCATTTTTAAATGATTTCTCAATTTCATTATGGAAAACGGTTATGAATTCAAAAAATTTTTGATTTTATAATTCAAGAAAATCCTAATTTAGTAAACTGTAGAGTTTTAAAAAAGAGATAAATATGCTTTTTTATAAGCTTTTAACCCTCTTATTAAACTATTCTTCTTTGTTCAAATCTCTACTTGCTATTATATTAGCTCCTAATCCAAGAACATTTTCAATTAATATATCTCCCATTTTAATTGGAGCTTCTACTTCTACATTTGCTATTTCTTTCATTACATTTTTTAATTGATCTTTAAGAATAGCTTTATCTGTCCTTACAGGTATTAAGGGTAAAAAACCATGTTTTACTTGCATTGTAGAAGTAAGTATTCTCTTAGGTTCATAGAACTCCTGTTGAGCATATTCTAAACCCCGATCGCAAGTATAACCTTCAAATGTTACTTTATCGCTTGGATCTTTTTTAACTTTTATCTCGCAGCCTGTTGGGCATACAATGCATCGAATTATTCTTATTGTACTTAATTCTGACATTTTTTATCACTTCACATTAATCTTCTTCTATTAATACTTCTGGACGAGGGATTACTTCAACTGTAATTGTCTTGCAATCAGGTTTTAAACCTTCTTTCTTTAGGTTGATGCTCAATTCTACCATTTCACTCGGAATCACATATATCTTTTTTCTTTTATATATAACATTATTTTCTTCATTTTTGAATTGGATAAGCACTCTTCTATCAGGATAATTAACTCTGAAAGTGAAAATAAGTTCTTTGGATATATCGTTATTGTTTATTATATCAGGTTTAATGTAATTAACATTTTCTCCAGGAATGAGTTTAATCATTTTGTGAGGCTTAATTTTTTTACCATATCTTTTCATAATGTATTCAACAGCATTCAACCCAGCTCGTTTTGCTTCAGCTGTAACTAAATCAACTAAATCATGCACTTGTAACACATTTCCACATGCAAAAATCCCTTCAATAGTCGTTTCTAAGTTATTATCAACAACTGGACCACCATTTTTAGAAAGTTCTGCACCTGCTTGTAAGGTTAATTCATTTTCTGGAATTAATCCAACTGATAATAGTAAAGTATCACATTCGATGAATTTATCAGAACCCACAATACGATCAAAATTTCTGTCAACTTTAGATATCGTAACTCCTTTTACTCTATCTCTTCCATGAATTTTAGTGACTGTATAACTGGTGATCAGAGGAATTTCATAATCTTCCAAACATTGTACTTGATTTCTTAATAATCCACTCACATAGGGTTGTATCTCAACTACTGCTTTCACTTTACAACCTTCCCATGTTAATCTACGTGCCATTATCATTCCAATATCTCCACTCCCTAAAATTACAAAAGTTGTACCTGGTAAATAACCCTCAATATTTACAAATCGCTGAGCTTGCCCAGCTGTATAAATTCCAGAAGGCCTGAAACCAGGTATATTGATTGCCCCTCTTGTCCTTTCTCTACAACCCATAGCTAAAATTATTGATTTTGCTTCAATTTCTATAAGACCTTCTTGTTTATTAACAGCAAATAACTTCTTATCATTAGCAATTTCAAAAACCATTGTGTCTAATAAAAATGGGATTTTCAGTTCTTTTATTTGATTTATAAATCTCTGAATATATTCCGGTCCTGTTAATTCTTCTTTAAACTCTTTTAATCCAAACCCATTATGAATACATTGTAAAGTAATTCCACCTAGTTCTTTATCTCTCTCAATAATTAAGACATTTAGATCTGCGTTTTTTACTTCAATAGCGGAAGCTAAACCTGCTGCTCCCGAACCTATAACGACAACATCAGTATTGTACTTCTTCATTCATTAACACCTTCTTGAATTTTGTCACGTTGAAGATCTTTGGTTTTACCAATTAAAAAATAAGTATCTTCTCCTCTTTTGCTAACTTCTTCATAAGTTATTCCTAATTCTCTGGACAAAATTTCTATCACACGCGGGCGACAAAAACCACCTCCGCATCTTCCCATGCCGGGGCGACATCGGAATTTTACACCATCAACGGTTGTAGCTCCTACTCGCATATGAATGGAATCTATTATTTCCTTTTCTGGGATCATTTCGCACCGGCAAATAATTCTTGCCCAGTTGGGATCTTCCTTTATCTTTGCATCTAGTTCAGCTTTGGATAAATCCTTAAACCTTTCTGGTTTAGAGCGATTTGGACTATAATCCTCTTTTTCTTTAAGTTCAACTCCCAGTAATTGAAGAAATTCAATAACTCTTTCGGCAATAGCATAACAAGAAGTTAATCCTGGTGATAGAATCCCTGCAACGTTAATGAAGCCGTAAATGTCTGTGTTATCAACAATGAAATCATAAGTATCTGGTACTGCCCTTAATCCTGCAAAATTTCTTATTGAGGCTCTTAATGGTAAATTAGGTACTAATTGTCTTCCACCCTCAATTATTTCCTTCAAACCAGCTTCTGTTGTCGAAATATCTTTCTTATCTGTAATATTTTGAGCATTAGGTCCAACAAATGTATTTCCATGAATCGTTGGACATACCAAAATCCCTTTGGACACTTTAGTGGGTATTGGAAATAAAATTTTGTTCAAATGCATTGCATTTCGATCAAATAAGATATATTCCCCCTTTCTTGGCATAATTTCAAAAGACTCTAAGCCCACCATCTTTGAGACCTTAGCGGCATATAATCCAGCAGCATTAATCACATTTCGCGCTTGAAAATCATCTGATTTGGTCTTTATTTTAAAAATATAATCTTGATGTTTAATTTTAGTGACTTTTTGGTTTCGGAAGAATTGTACCCCATTCATAGCAGCATTTTCAGCCAAAGCAAATGTCATTTCATAAGGGCTTACAATACCAGCTGTAGGGGCATGTAACACACCTATCACATCATCTGTGATATTAGGTTCCATATATTTGATTTTTTCTTTATCTAGTATAAGTTCTAATCCTGGAATACCATCCTCTATTCCACGTTTACGTTCCTCTTCAAGAAACTTTATTTGATTGTCTTCCAAAGCTACTACAAATGATCCAATTCTCTGAAATGGAAAGTTTAATTCTTCTGCTGCTTGGGTATAGAGTTTATTCCCCCTTATACAAAAGTTGCGTCTTATATGTTCCCTTGGGGCTCCATAACCTGCGTGGATAACTCCAGAATTTGCCTTAGTTGTACCAGTTGCAATATCTGCTTCTTTTTCCAATAGACAAATTTTCAGGTTGTATTTAGATAATGTACGTGCTATACAACATCCAGTTACCCCACCACCAATTATAATGACATCATATATCAACTATTAATCCCTACCTAATAAATTAAATGAGAAGTGTGAGTTATGTTATAAATTGTAAGATTTCTTTAAAATTTAATTAGAAAATTGAAATTCTAAATAAATATATTTTAAAATAAGATTGTAAATAACAAAAATAGATTAAAAACTAACGCAATTACAATTAGAGTAATAGTTATTGGATTAAAAACGATACTTCTTAAGGATTTTGAATACTTGAATTGAAGATTCCCTCTCAGTAAGTTTTCAATTGGCTTAAATTGGGGATTGTCTGCTTCTTTGAGGTGATAAGATCCTAGAAAGCGGGGCGTAGAAAGATTTTTGATAATATTATTAAAACTAGTGCTTCTTAATGGATTTAGTCTTGATTTAGAATTGAATGCTTCTTCGTAGTTTTGAATTATTTTCACTTCATGTGAAGATCCATTATCTGTTTTATTTTTTTTTTGCTTTGTCATAAATAATTTGATTATATATTTGATTCATGAAATAAATATACATCCAATCTTAAATTTTTTATGCTTATAGAATAAAATTCTTTATAATTTTGAATTTCAAATTTCTCTTACGACCAAAATGCCTCTTTTAATTTATCTACAGGTTTTTCTAAAGAATTTTCTATAAATTGGCCAAAATTAGCAAAAATAGATACATCACCATCCCATTTAAGTAAAGCTTCAGAAGAATATATTTCAAAAAATTTATCACTTATTGTCTTTAATTCATCAACTACTTTTTTCTCTTTAGTCTTATTTAGGGCAGTACCCACGAACAGATAATCTCTTCGTTTAACAATAGTAAACCTCATGTCACTCATTTCAAAATTAGAGATACCTCCATTAGAAAGTTTTTCAGCAAAAGTATTTAGAGCAGACATTAATGCGCCAAATAATTGGGGATTTATTTTTTCATGGTCAGCAACTCTTGAATAGAGAGTAACTCCCGTGGAAGTAAGAATCCATAAATCTTTAATTATTTTTGGCAATATAATCCCTAATTTTAATTTACTATTAAAAATCTCATTAAAAACATAAAAGTGTAAAAATTTTTATGCTGATCTCTCTAAGAAAATATATTTATTTATTATAATATAAATGATTACCTCCTTAAAATTGCATTTTTTTTCAATTTAGTAAAAATAAGGGATTAATAATGCTGAAATGGACAACCAAAGTTACTCAGATGACAGGCATAGAATTCCCTATAATAATGGGCGCTTTTGCTGGGGTAGGGAGGGCTAAGTTTGCAGCTTCTTTTTCGAATGCCGGAGGGCTAGGCATTATCACTGCATTAAATTTTGATACAAATGAAGAATTTTTAAATGAATTAAACGTTATGAAAACCTTAACAAGTAAACCATTTGGAATTAATTTTTCCATTATGCCTCCAGAGACGGCTAAAAAAGTTCCAAAACCAAGAACGGAAGATTTTTATTTAAATTTTCTTGATATCGCTTTAGATCATGGTGTTAAAATTTTTACCACTTCTGCATATCAAGCCCCTCATATTGGTAAAAAGGTTCATGATAGCGGCGGATTATGGTTTCATAAATGCGCGACTTTAAGGCATGCTCAATCTGCTGAGAAATTGGGAGCAGATGCAGTGACTTTAGTTGGTTTGGAAGGAACAGGTTTTAAGAATCCTTTGCAAAATACTACACTTGTAAATATTACTATGGCTAAGAAATTATTAAAGATACCTGTCATAGCGGCTGGAGGTATTGGTGATGCACGAGGTTTTCTTGCAGCTCTTGCCATGGGAGCAGATGCTGTGTGTTTTGGGACAGCCATTTTAGCGACTGAAGAATGTAGTATACCTCAAAGTTATAAAATGAAATTAATAAATCAAGATATTTTTGAGGAAAAATTTTACAAACAAATTTATCATTTTCAATTAAAAGATAAAAGTATTTGGAGTACAGCAGCAGGACATATTGAAAAAATTGTTCCAGTAAAAAGTTTTATTGATAATATTATTTTCGAAGCAGAAACTATTTTAAAATCGTGGGGTTTTTGTGGAAAAGAATTCAAGAATATTTAATAAGGAAGGTGAGATCGAATAAAATTTGACTATGGTAGGAAGGGATTAGAAATTGATTTGAATCCAGAATGGTGTATAACAGTGATTCCGGCAAAAAGACAACCTGCTTTAAAAGACCCTTTAAAACAAATCAGAAATTCAATCAGAAATCCCATTGGATCAGTACCTCTACAAGATATCATTAGTCAAAAAAAAAAGATAGATCAAATTTGTATTGTTGTTTCTGATGCAACACGACCAGTTCCTTCCCAAATCATACTTGAGGCTATTATATCTGAATTAAAAACGTATGGAATTACAGATAATAAGATTTTAACATTAATTGCTACTGGGCTTCATCGAGCATCTTATGAAGATGAAATAATTAGGATTTTAGGGTATAATCTTAAAAATCGAATAAAATATGTGGATCATCATGCTTATAATAACGAGGATCTTAAGTTTTTAGGGACACTTGAAGATGGTACCCCCATTTATATCAATAACTTATATTATGAAAGTGACCTAAAAATTTTAACTGGTTATGTGGAGCCACACTTCTTCTTTGGATTTTCTGGAGGTAGCAAATCTATCGTACCAGGAATTGCTGGTAAAAGTACAATACAAGCAAATCACTCCGCTAGAAATATAGATTCTCCATTTTCAAGATTTGGAATTTATAAAAATAATTCAATGGTTAAAGCTTCAGCTGAAATCGCTAATTTAGTTGGCGTAGATTTCATAATAAATGTTTGCATCAATGCAAAGCATGAGATATCTAACGTAGCGGCTGGAAATTTAGAAGCAGTCCATAAAGAGCTTATCAATTACCAATTAAAATACATTTTTGAAGAAATTAGTGAACCGTTTGATATTGTAATAAGTGGAAACGGAGGATATCCATTAGATCTCAATTTGTACCAAGCCGTAAAAAGTATGGCAATTGCAGAAATAGCTGTTAAAGAAGGAGGTACTATTATTTCTGTAAACGAATGCAGTGAGGGAATTGGAAAGGGACATGATAAGTTCGAGGAATTACTTTTTTCTAACAAAAGTCCTAGTGAGCTTTATAATAAAATATTACAAAACGAAATAGTAATTCCTGATCAATGGGAAATACAAATATTAGCTCGAATTATGATGAAAGCCGAAATCTATGTCGTGTCCTCCTTAAATGAAACAGAATTAGGAAACATTGGTTTGAAATATGCAAATTCAATTGAGGATGCATTACATGTATCTTTATTAAAACATGGGAAAGATGCTAAAGTATTAATGTTACCTAATGGACCTCAGATTATTCCAAAATTCAAATAAATTCATTAAATTATTAGTGCAATTAATTAAAGTTATGCGTAAAAACTATACGACGAAAAAAGCCTTTTAATGAAGCCTTAAAGAATAAATCCGGAAGATTTTGAAGGATTGCTTTATTATAAGATAATTATATTTTTCACTTATTTTTTTTAATTCATCATTGTAAATGGGTATGTTGCCCCACAGAATACTATAACTTTGGATAACATTTTTATATATCCGAGTTACTTACTAACTCATTGGATAGATTTAAATTATAAAGTATCAATTAGAGATATTATAATTTATATTTTAAAAGAGTTAAATTTTATTATCCGTATTTAGATACAATACTAGAATTAATACAAAAAAGTGAAGAACATGAGTTACAAAGACAGACTCCGGAACTATTCG
>JBHLON010000050.1:0-17519 GCA_048940445.1 Promethearchaeota archaeon | reverse complement strand
TTTATTATTAAAAAATGAATGAACGTTCATTTAGTAATGAGAAATGACCATCCCCAATAAATCCTAAAGGAATGAGTTAGGTTCTATAAATTAATAAAATTTTAACGAATTGTTAATAATAGCTTTAAGAAAATAATACTTTTAATAATCTGTTTTCATGTAAAAATTTTATAAAGTACACTTTGATAAAATATCTAATTTATTTTATAAAAGAATGTCTATTTAAAAACAATTTTAAAAAGCTTGGTTTCATGATTAATTCTGTTATAATTGCTAATCGAGGAGAAATTTCAGTTCGAATAATCCGTGCATGTCGATCGAAAAATTTGCGTTCAATTGCCATATTTTCTGATGCAGATAAAGACTCTTTGCACGTAAAAATGGCTGATGAAGCATACAATTTAGGAGATGGTACAGTTCAAGAAACTTACTTAAATATTCCAAAATTAATTAAAATAGTTGAAAGGTCTCAAGCTGATGCAGTTCATCCAGGATATGGATTTTTAAGTGAAAATGCGGCTTTTGCCAGAGAAGTAAACGCTATAGGCAAAATTTTTATTGGTCCTAATCCAGAAATTATAGATTTTTTAGGAGACAAAATTAAAGCAAAAAAAATTGCAGGAAAAGTTGGATTACCTGTCATACCAGGTTCAAATGATTTTGTTCATACTTTTGAAGAAGCTAGATCGGTTACGGAGGAGATTGGATACCCCGTGATAATTAAATCTGCATTTGGAGGAGGCGGTCGGGGAATGGAAGTTGTTGAATCAAAAGAAAAGTTGCGTGATGCTTTAAATAGTTGCCAATCAATGGGATTACAGTTTTTTGGAAGGAAAGAGGTTTTTATTGAAAAATCGATTTCAGCACCACGCCATGTAGAAATCCAATTTATTGGAGATAATTTTGGAAACGTCGTTTATTTGGGAGATAGGGAGTGCACTATCCAACGTTCACATCAAAAGTTAATTGAAGAAGCCCCTTCTTTCTTAACAAGAGATCAGGTCATTTATTTAGGAGAAAAAACACGTTTATTAGCCCATGAACTAAATTATTCAAATGTGGGAACCGCAGAATTCTTATGGAAAGATGGCAGGTTTTATTTTAATGAGGTAAATCCTCGAATTCAAGTAGAACATGTTGTGACAGAAATGGTTACAGGTGTAGATTTAGTGGAAGAACAAATAAATGTTGCTTCAAATAAGCCTTTAAAATTTACACAAAAAGAAATATCTGTGCAAGGACACGCAATTGAATTTAGAATCAATGCGGAGGACCCGTATAACTCATTCCTTCCTCAACATGGAAAAATTACAAATTTAATCATCCCTGGAGGTCCAAAAGTACGGTTTGATGGTTGTATTTACCCAAATTACATTGTTCCTCTTGATTTCGATTCATTAATAGGAAAATTAGTCGTTTGGGGTCGAACTCGCAAAAAGGCGATCACCCTTTCTAAACAAGCACTTAAAGAATTAGTTATCTCAGGAATTAAAACGAATGTAGATATGCATAAAGTGATTGTTGAAAGTTGTGAGTTTAAAAAAGGAGAACTCTCAACAGATTTCATAAATAATTCAAATTTTACTCATAATCTGAAGGATTTAGAGAGAAAGAAATTAGCAGCAGTTTTTCAAGTATTCAAAGAGTTTGATTTTTCGACACATCTTGAACAACAACACAAGAAGAGATCAAATAAATGGCGGGATGCTGCAAAAGTTGAGCAAATAAGTTAAAAGAGATTATATATTCAAAATATTGAAGAGATAGGAAATATAGCTTAGTTATAAAGTGGGATATATCTCCTTCTTCTTTGCTGTTGTTATATTTTCAATTTTTACAAGATGCTGATCCTGACCCACACTTTGACCTACATTTACAAAAATTTGAGTAATTATTCCTTTTATTGGAGATAGTATCCGATTTTTCATTTTCATTGCTTCTAATATTAGTATTTCTTGTTCCTTTTCCACAATTTCTTGTTCTTTTACTTGAATTTGTAATATCTTCCCAGGAATAGGAGCTTTTACAATAGCTTCTTTAACTTTAGGATTTTTTATGTATTTTTCTGTTGATTTCAAATAAGGTTTAATCTCTATATCGATCTCCTCACCTTCTAAATAAAGTACTCCATTTCTAAACTCTAAGTTAAACTGGCAATCTTCAAGACTTACCCGAAATAAATTTTCTGTTTCTTGAATGACTATTGGAGTATAAATATGTTCATCAACTTTTATTTTACCTTCATCTAAAGGGATTACTATATATGTTCTACCTCTGAATTTTACTCTTTTCTTCATTTTTTCTTTCATAGTTTATTTTGTTAAATTTATCTCGAAAAGATATTCATTAAAGAAATCAATAAGTTTATGACACATAATATCAAAATGCTTTTTCTCAGTAAAATTATGGTTTGCCCCATCAATTATATCAATTTTTTTATCTTCAGATTTAACCTTCTTGAAAAGTTGATAAAATCCATATTCGGGGAACAGTGCATCTTTATTTCCAGCTATTAGATAAAAAGGTTTTAGTAACTTATCCGCAATTCTATCGGGATTGTATTGCCTCGTTTGTTCTGCATACTTCTTTTTAAGATCTCCATCTGGAAAACGCATTTCCTTATTACGTGTTAAGGCTTTGATGAAAAATTTAAATAAAGGGTTTTTTGGAATAATCTCGGTATTAAACAGTGGAGAACATATTGCAAGACATTGAATTCTTATGTCTCTTACAGTATGACAAAAAGCCATTGCTCCACCAAAACTCTCTCCAAACAATCCAATTTTGAGTGGGTTTATTTTTGGATGGTGTACTAATTGATCTATCACTCCTTCAATATTTGCTTGAGCGTCATAATAGGTGAAAATACCCGTGCTTTGCCTTACTCCTTGATGATCAAAAGTGAAGTACATAAAATTATTGTCAACAAAATGGTGAGCAAATCTCGTTTCGTCTTCTTCGGGTGATTTTCCAGGCATACCGTTGATTCTTATTATAAGAGGGAATGAAATCTCTTCTCCCTTGTGGGATTCCTCCATGTCAGGCGAATAAAGAATTCCGCGTAATATTTCGGAACGAATTTTAATTTCTATTAATTCTTTTCTCATAAATCTCACTTGATTAAGGGGATATTTTTGAAAGGTTTGAGCTCGCAATAGGAAAGTACATACTTTTTAGTAATTTCAACTCGAAGTTGCAAAACATCTAGATATCCATTTAATTCAGAGGAACTATTTTTAATTTTTAGTATCATCTGGTTTTGCTTTTTATCATAATTCAATTCAATATCTTGGAAATTAAGATTAAAACCTTCTCCAATTGCTTTTGAGAACGCTTCTTTCGCTGTCCAGAATATTGTTCCTAGCTCGTGGTCTTCTAAGATAAAGTTTCTTTCTAATTCTGTAAATACTTCCTTATAGAAAGAAGGAGATCGAGGTTCAATAATCTCTAAATCAATTCCAACTAAGTTTTTACTAATTGTTGTAACAGAAAATTCATTAGAATGGCTAATAGAAAGATATATTGGAAGTTCTTGATGTTCTTTTCTTGAATAGTAAAAGGGTTTACCTTTTTCATCCTTTTGAACTTCAACATCCTTATAAGAGCCTTTATTTGGATATTTATTAAAGTAAGCTTCTTTTGCTGCAATTATTCCCGAAAAGTATTCTATTTTCCTTTTTAAATTCCTAAATCTCTTTGAATTTTCAAACTCAATTTCAGTCAGGAAATTTTCTAGAAATTTGGGATCTTCTTGGTACTTTTGTTTTAATTTCGCTATGGGTGAAAATCGAATCTCCTTCTCGAGTTTGTTATTTGTGAGGTCATAATATTCTTTAAGGGATAATAAATAGTCGGAAAGCTTATCAGAGAGGTTTATGGTGATAGGAGCATGAATTATCTCTAAATTTACTAATTTTACTATAACCTCTTGATTTTCACTCAAAATAACTGAATTAAAATATGATCTTTCTTCATCTTTTCTCAAATATTCGGCAATAATGTATTTTGGTTTTTGATATGATGCTATATTCAAAGATGATATCTTTGAGGGAAGAGAGAGATGACCATTAATGATAAAATCAAATAATGCCGCGGTTTGAAAAATGCATTCTATTGCTAATGGATTAAGCTGAAATTGATCCCCTCCATCACTTTTCGTAAGCTGCACTGTTGGAATATCCACCTTAACTACAATTTTTTCTTTTTCTAATTGAATAACTTCTTCCAATACTTGAAATTTTTCTCCATGGAAGAAGAGTTCATAAATTTCAGATTTATCGAGTAATGGTATTATAGGTTCTAATATTGGCTCAATATTCCATTTCATTTCATTAATTGATTGATCTAATAACGCATTGAAATGTTCTTTAATTAGGGGCTTTCCTTTTAAAACAGAAGGAAATGATTTAGAGAAAAGCGCGATTTTATTGTTAGATTTATCAAGTTTGATTTCAATTTCAACTGTTTTATCTAAGGGAATTTTTAATGGTGTATGAAAATGAATATTTGAAATTGAAGTTAAAGGTTTATCAAAGACTCGACGATAAATTTCTGCAAATGTTTCTAGTACCATGACACCAGGAAATACTGGCTTTTGATGAATTTGATGATCTTTAAGGTAAGTATCAAATTCAGAGTTGATTGAGTTTAACCCAATGATATGATTTGCCTGGAATTTTAAATTTTCTATCATTGGAAATTCTGATTTATTTAAATCTTCCTCAATATTAAGCATTTCCTCAAAGATTCCTAACTTCCCAGCTATAATATATTCTCCTGTGAATTTGTTGAGAACTAATGTTCTAAAGATTTTGACTCCAATCTGGGGAGGAACAGGGTCAACTCCCGCTTGGGTAAGGATTTGAAGCGTAGAACCTTGAGTTGCCATTCCAATATCTGCCCAAGCAGTCCAATCAAAACTGAGAAAGGCAATCTTACGTTGGTTGAATTCCCAAGCTAAACGTGATAAGTACGCATTTGCAAAAGCATAATCTATTTGCCCCTGATTCCCGTAACGTCCTGCAACTGAGGAAAAAGTAATAAAGTATTTGACTTTTTGTAATTTTATAAACTTTAAAATGTTTGATAACCCTCCTATTTTAACGTCAACAATTTTATGAGCTATATTTAGGTGTTTCTTCATGAAACTTTTTGATTGTTCAATACCAGCACCGTGTATTACAATTGTAATGGGATTTTTATTTTGCTCATTAATTATTTGGAAGACTTTCTTTACTTCTTCAATATTTGTAAGATCTACTGCATAGTATTCTACTGAAAGACCTTTATTCTTCAAATTCTCAATATTACGAAGTGTATCTAATTTGTCAAGAAATTGCTTCCACTCCTTTTTAATCATTACAGGAGTTACTTTCTCATATTTCAATTTCAATTCATTGATTAATTCTTGCTTTTTCTCACTCAACATATCAGTGGTACTTTGTAAATATTGAAATAGTGTATCGTCATAGGGAGCTAATCCTAAGAGTACTAATTGCGGTTTTACATGGTTAGTTAATTCATTTATACATGCATATGTGATTCCTTGTGCACCTCCTGTTACTAGTAATACATCTTCTTCATTTATTGTTAATGGATTCTCCTCTGGGAGTTTTTCTATTTTCTTTCTTAGAAGGGTAATGCGATGATCATTTTCATAAGAAATTTCCTCAATTTTATCCCATCTTAGAAATTCTTGAGAAATCTGTTCTTGATCTTTTGAGGATATAAGCTTGATGGGAATCTGAAACTCCCGATTAATAGTCTTTATGAAAGCGCCTATACTAGCTGAAAGCGGATTGGCTCCTGTTTTCCATCCAAAAGTGGTTTCTGGAGAAATAACCAAGATTTTTTCGAATTCTGATAAATTCAACGACTGAAAAATCATAAATAGGCTGTCAAAAACATTTAAACTTTCATCAATCGTATATTGATTATTCTCTGGAATCACTAATATAAGTATCTTGAAATTTACATCATATGGAAAATCTACGGTTTTATTTTTCAAATCTTTGGGAAAATTTTCTTCCCCACTGACATTAAATATTCGAATGTTTAGACCATATTTCGCAAAATTCTCGCTTAAATTTTGATAATTTGACAACCCAGAATTAATGTTAAGGATTAACGTGTCAATATTTTTGAAGTTTGGAGCCTGTTTTAATGTGTTTAGCTTAAAAACACGAGAAGGTATGACTCGTGATACGTAGATTTGATCTTCATCATGTTTTTTTAATTTCTTTTCAGGTTTACCCCTCTCTTCGAGAACATTTATACTTATTTCCCCCGCTTTAGATCTGTCACTGATAAGCTGTTTTATAAAATTAGAAATTTCTTTTGGAGTACGAATATCAGAGATGTTTATTTCTGTAGAATCTTCTAGCTTGTAATAATTTCGTAATTCTCCAAATATTTCAGCTTGTTTTACAGTATCAATCCCCAAGTCTTCCTCTAAATCATAAGTATCATCAATATCAATAACATCATAGCCTGTTTTTTCAGCTATTATTTTTTTTACTACGTGAGTTACTTCATCAAATAGTTCACGTGGTGATACTATATCTTGCGAAGTGATTTTAACATTAAGCTCAATATTATGATTAATCATCAATTCTTGTATTTTTTGGACTATTTCCTTGATACTTCCTAACCCAATTAAATTAATTTCTGTTTCCCCCGTGACGTTTAAACTATTCCGTAGCTCCCCGAAAATCTCAGCTTGTTTTACTGTATCGATACCTAAATCCTCTTCTAAATCAAATTCAATATCAATGTCTTCAATATCATATCCTGTTTTTTCAGAAATAATTTTAATTAATTGATTTTCAATTGAAAGATCATCTGAACTAAGAGATTTTTTATCGGAAGTAAGACTTTTGTCTAATTCATTTAGCATTAGAACGATTGCTTGAATGGTTCGATAGTCTGCTATGTTAAATGAATCATCAACTTCAATTCCCCATTTTTCACGAATTTCCCCGAATATTTCTGCTTGCTTTACTGTATCAATTCCTAAATCTTCCTCTAGATCATAAGTTTCTTCAATATCAACTAGATCATATCCAGTCTTCGATGCTATTATCTGTTTAATCTCTTTAAGTATTTCACTTGCTCTGGAAGGAATTGATTTCTGAGGAATTTCTGATGCAATGGACGATATTTTAGTAGCTCTTTCGGTAGAAATACGTTCTGTGGTCATTTTTAGTACCCTTCCGTCCATAAATATTTGCTTTTTACCCCCTCCAATACTTTCAAGCCATTTTTGGTAATTTGGATTTGTAAAACGGTTATTAAATGTTATTAAGCGGAATAAAACCATAGCCAACTGCGATCCAAAACCTGCGGCAAATCGCAAGGCATATTTTTTTCTTTCATTTAATCCTTTTGAAAAGTTGAATTTTGAATAGTTTGGATCAATCCTTCTTAAATTTGCGATTGGAGGTATCTTTCCTTTTTCTAATGATTTGATTGCAACTGCCTCCTCTATACCTGCACCCATCGCATGACCAGTATATCCTTTTGTGTTAATAATTACCATGTTATAGGCATCTTCTCCAAAAGTATTTTCCAAAGCTCTTAATTCCGATTCAGCACTTCCGCCTCGAGCCGGTGAATACGTTTCGTGACTTACAAAAATACCTTCATTTGCTAAATCTTTTGAGCTAATACCATTTGTTCTTTCTATTTTGGATATAAATTCTTGGAGTTTTTGAGAGATATGATCCTTATCTAGTCGAGTACCATGATATGCACTATTTGCGAAATCCGAGCCAATAATTTCAACAATCGGTTTAACTCCTCGAGATTCGGCCACAGAATGTTTCTCAATAACGAATGCACTTGCCCCTGCACCTAAGATAATTCCATTCCTTCCCTCACCAAACGGGAGTACAGCATCTTCCCATGTTGATTCCGTTGTGGCCGCTCCACTTGCTAAAAAACCTGCTCCGATCCATTGAAAAAGGTTCTCACTTGTGACATTATCAGCTGTGATGACGATAACACGATTACATCTCCCATTTCGAATCCAATCTTCAGCAATGCTAATTGCTTGAGGAGTAGAAGCACATGCCGCATTCGTAGATGTATTAGGCCCTTTTGCTTTTATTAGTTGAGCAAATTGTGAATGACCCATAGATAAAACTCTAAATAAAAATGAACGATTAAAATTTTTATGTTCGTCCTCAACAGTATTTTGGTTATTTTGGTCAAGATTGGAATTATTTAAAAATTCCTCGGCAAAGTTATCGTATCCGGGGAAAGCTGATGCAAAAATAACACCAGTATCATCTTGTAAGGATTCAGGGAGAGCCCAGTCTCCGCTTAAAGTTTTCCCTGTAGAAGTTTTAACAATAGTGCGAATTAATGGAATTCCCGCATCTTTAAGCGCATCGTATCCTGCACATATTGCCAGTTGAGATGTAATATCTAAGGCATTTAGCATCTTAGAATTCAGCTGATAATCATCTGTAGGATTAAATTCTCCCAGTTGCCCAGCCATGTGAATCACATCGGAAATCTTATCAACAGAAACAAATTTAGCATTACCTGTAGGAGATTTTTCTAATCGAATTATTTTCTTTTTCAATAATTGTTTTTGATATTCACTACTAACAGATTCTATTAGATTTACTCCATCCAAAATATCATCTATATTTTTATCATCAAAAATCTTACGATTTTTCCCAGGAAGTCCAATACCTACACCAGTAATTACTACAGGGTTAGATTTTGATCCTGTTCTATCTTTCCCATAAAAATTTTCGATTGAAGTATGAAGTTTATTGAAGTAATTACGAAAACCTTGGATCATCACAGAAGACAGAATCTCTTTTTGTTCCTCTAAAAACTCTTTAAAAAATGGAAGCTGGTTTATATCAAATGGTCCTATATTCGAACTTGAAATATCTTGTTTTATTACAGGTGTTGAAATCACACTTGATTGCGAAAAAATTATGTTATCTTCAGTAGAACTCGTTGGTTTTGAGGTTTTAAACTTCTCAAAGATTTTTTGAATGTGTTCTTTTTCAGAAGATTTTGGTGAAAGGGTAAAATTTACATCAATATCCTTGTATTTTTTCAGGATATCCTTAGTAAAGAAGAATAAGGCTTTTTTTGGACCTATCTCTAAAAATTTTCGTCCGCCATTTTGATAAATATTCATGATTTCATCAACCCATCTTACTGGGGATGTAATCTGTTTAAGCAGGATTGATTTTATTTTTTCAGGATTATCGGGATATATCTTTCCTGTTACATTACTATAAACTGGGATGCTAGGAGGTTTAAATGGTATGGTTTCTAAAAATTCCTTTAACTTTTCCTCTGCATGTGCAACAAATTTTGAATGAAAGGCATTAGAAACATTTAATTTAAGAGCACGTATGTCTTTCTCTGAGAAGATTTTCACTACTGACTCAATTGCAGAAGATTCGCCTGAAACAACCGTTTGAGAAGTAGAGTTATAATTTGATATTGATACGCCTTCGATAGATATTTCGTTCAAGGTTTTCTCAACTACATCAGGTGATGTAAATATCGCTGCCATTGTGCATTGAACTCCAGGAGGTAATTCTGACATAGCACTACCTCTCTTAATTACAATTTTTAAACCGTCCTCAAAACTAAATACTCCTGCAGTAACTAAAGCTGTAAATTCTCCTAAACTATGACCACCAACAATTCCAGGGATAACATCTTTTGTTTTCAATAGTTCTACTAAAGCCATTTCAACTGAATAGATAGCAGGTTGTGTAAACTCTGTTTGTCTTAATCTTTTAGAATTTTCTTCTTGAGATAAATTAGGTGATCCAAAAATCACTTCTAGTAGATCGAAGCCACCAGATTCTCTGCATATTTCATTTGCCTTATCAAATACTTCTTTAACTATTTGGAAATTCTCATATAATTCTTTTGCCATACCAATATATTGACTTCCCTGACCGCTAAATAAAAAGCATAGATCACTTGAATAAGAAATAAAAGATTTCTCAATTGGAGATTCAAGATGATCATACATATGTTCTTCACATAAAGGAAATTGATTCGGTGTATCAATAGATGATTTTTCATAATCATGTGGTATGTATTCCTCAAGGATTACATGGTAATTTGTACCTCCAAATCCGAATGAAGAAATTCCTGCTCTTCTAATTCCATTTTTAGGAAGTGGCCATTCAATTGGTTGAGTGTTAACATAATAGGGAGCAACATCCCAATTGATAGCGGGATTAAGAGTTGAAACATTAATGGATGGAGGAATAATTTTGTTGCTTAATGCAAGTATTGTCTTAATAATGCCTGCTATTCCCGATGCACTTTTAAGATGCCCAATTTGACTTTTTATTGAGCCAATAGCGAGTTTATCATCCGGAGCTCTTCCAGAAAATACATCTCCTAATATATTTAATTCCGTTGCATCTCCAACAGCAGTAGAAGTCCCATGACATTCAAGATATTGAATCTCAGATTGATCAACACTACTATTTTTCAATGCTCTCTTTATGGCTAATTTTTGACCTTCTGGATTAGGTGCTGTAATTCCCTTTCCTTTTCCGTCTGATGAACTACCATATCCACTAATGATGGCATAAATTTTATTTTCATCACGCAAAGCATCATCAAGTCTTTTTAAAACCAAAAACCCAGCTCCTTCACCCATTACAAAACCATTTGCACGAGCATCAAATGGATAAGTCCCTTCTTCAGAAAGTGCACCAATTTTACAAAATTTAATGTATGTTTGAGGATCCATTGAACTATCAGCCCCTCCTACAAGGACAGTATCATAATCTTTGACAAGTAATCCATTAACTGCAGTATCAATAGCTGCTAAACTTGAAGCACATGCCGCATCAGTTGTCATGCTTTTACCAGTTAAATTGTAAACATTAGCAACTCTTCCAGCAATTATGTTCGATAGTTCACCCGGCATTGTATCCTCGTTAATCATTGGAATTTGGTTAATAATTTTGTCTTCAAGGAAATTAATAAGGTTATCTTGTTCTTCTTGATTCAAGATCTTATATGAACATGCTTCATTAATTCTATACTTGATTTCGTTGAATAACACTCTTTTATTACTAAGGCGTTGAGCATCTCCTCCTGAGGAATTTCCAACGATAACGGCTATAGGTAAACGTTGTTTTCCATCAGTAGGAAACTTAGCATCATCGAGTGCTTCTTTTGCTGTGATAATGGCCCATTTCTGAACTAAATCCATCCTTTCTGCCATCTTTGGGGGAATCCGATATTTTACAGATTTAAACTCAAAATCTTTCACAAATCCACCGATTTTTGTGTATGATTTGTCTGGAGTTGAATGATCTTTATCATAAAATATATCTGAATCCCATCTATCTTTAGAAACCTCTGTTATAGAATACTTTCTATTAATGATATTTTCCCAGAATTGTGGTATGTTCTCGGCATCTGGGAAAAGGCAGCCCAAACCTATAATTGCTATCTTATTTTCGATAGAGTGTAATTTTTGTTTTTTTTTTTTGGTTATCATAGACACAGAACCTAAATTTGTTAAAATTGGAACTGAATTTTTTTTTATATATTTGAAACCCTCATCTACTACATCATAATGTATTTGCGAGATACTTCTGATTGATTTTTGCAGGGAAATGGAATCACCTGTCATGAAAGCACCTCTAGTTAATTGGTCTTTAGTTGAGACCGGAATGAATTGAGTTGTCCCACTTCCCTCTTCATGATTATTATTCCAAATTTCTGCTCTAGAAGCAATTCTAAGAGCACCCAGATTATCTTTTTCATACAATTCCTTTCTTTGAGAAATAGATATTCCTTTCACTTTACGTAAATATTCTTTTTTAATAGTTTGATGAGAGAATTCAGAAGGGATTACTCTGGCACGAGTATTTACAGTCGTACCAATCACATTTGTGGACGAGTTATTCAGTAATTGCTCTTGATATACTGGTGATAATGCATTGGTCGTAACAATTTCTTCACTTAAGAGATAAGCGGTTCCCATTTGTATACCGGGGTTTATAAGATCTAAATGATTTGATATCATTACCGCTAATAATGCCGAACTTACTTCATTAATGATTCCACCAGCAAAAATGATATTGATCTTCCTATGAAAATTCTTTTTATCTGCATCCAAATATTCCAAAATGCGTTCCCAAAGAATAAAAGATGAGAGAGTTCCAAAATGTCCTCCGCATTCACTACCTTCTAATATAATGTAAGGTAAGTTTCTTTTTATAGCTTCTTTAAACATCGATAAGGCAGGTGTGTGGAATAAAACAATATTGCCTGAGTTTTGAACTTGAACACCAAGATCTATAGTGCCGGCAGCAATTAAAGTGATTTCAGGACCGTAATTTGAGATGCATCTAAGATGTTCATCCCTACGAGATTTTACAGCATCTAAACCTATAATACCACATCCATATGGCTTATCTAAATTTACAGAATCACATTCGGATAACAACTCATTTGTTTCATCTGGTAATAATCCCCCTAACGCTAAAATTGGAAGGGCACCATTATCTGCAATAGTTTTAGCAAAAGATAATTTATCAGAGATATTTGCCATTGGACCTTGAATGATTGGATATGTAATGCCTAGCTGTTTTGCAAATTCAGAATTTTTGGTAAAAGGCCAATGGGCTAAACAATTTTTAACTTGAGTAGTAATTATTTTAGTTAAATTATTAAGAAAATTTTCTATATTTTGAAATTTAATGAGAATATAATTCGCAAAACATATACCATGATCACTTGGTAAGAATGAATGTTTTGGATCTGTATTTGAATAAATTTGAAATTTATTTATGAATTTATTTATTTCCTGAAAAAATTCCTTTTTAAGTGCTTGATAATCTGTATTAAATTTTTTTTCTGAAATATTAAAATTTTTTTGGTAAAAATCCTTTATGTATCGTATTGATTTATTAGCCAGTTTGCCAATCAAACGATAATTATATCGAGAAGTTTCCTTAATAAGATAAAAATCATTTTCTTCAATGGTTTTGATATAATTCTTAAATTCTGGACTCAAAGGGCATTCTGGGAGTAGAAATAACTGGCTTTCTAATACAACTCCCAAGGCTCCACCAATAAGAGCAGGAGATATGTTATAAACTCCAAATCCACCTTGTATTATGAAGGAAAGACCTGCTTTTTGGAATTCTTGAATAAGTATAAAACTGTTTTTGTTTCCTACTATACCACCTGCTTCATTTCCTTTTACAAGAAATAAATCTGACCATTCTGCTGTTTCATAAGCTTCCTTCAAGTATAAGACTTCAGAAACAAGTAATTTTGAATGTTCTTTCATGAATCTAATATCATTACTATTAGGGGAAAATGCACAAATGATAATTGGGATCAGATCTCGAATTTCGAGTGCATTAAGGATATCTGGAGTAGAAATTCTAACACCCCATAGATGATCGGAAGATAATGATGACGACAATTTATTTAAAAGTACTCGACATTGATCAAAATCAAGACCATCAAAATCAATTAAACCAACACCTCCATTTTGGGATAATTGAACTGAAAGTGAAGGATTGATTAATCCTAAGGGAGAATAACCCCAAATAGGAATTTCATTTTTTAATATTTCTCGAATAGTGTTTTTCTTTTTCATAAAGCTCATCAATTTAATTGTTAGACTGGAGAGATTCCATGCTTCCGCTTGGGAGATTGTTCACGTTTAGTTTCAAAAAATTTCAGACTTTTGATAATTTCATTTCGTGTCTCATGTGGGAAGATTACTGTATCTACTTGTCCCTTTTCAGCAACTCTAAAAGGATTTAAAAATTCTTTTTTATACTGATTGCTAAAATCTTTTAATAGAATCTCAGGATCTTTCACTTCTTTTAAATGATTTCTAAATAAAATTTTACATGCTCCTTTCGCGCCCATTACAGCAATTTGTGCTGAATTCCATGCGATATTGACATCAGAACCTAATTTTTTTGAATTCATAACAATATACGCGCCACCATAAGCTTTACGTACAATAACTGTAATTTTTAGTACCGTAGCTTCTGAATATGCAAAAAGCATTTTAGCACCGTGGCGAATAATTCCAGAATTTTCTTGTTTAACTCCAGGCATGAATCCTGGAACGTCTACTAATGTTAGGAGTGGTATATTAAATGCATCACAAAATCGGATAAACCTCGCAGCTTTATCTGATGCATTATAATCCAATGCGCCACCAAGGAACGCCGGCTGATTAGCAATAATACCAACCGTTTGATTTTCAAACCTCCCAAACCCAATCAATATATTTTTAGCCCAATCAGGATAAAGTTCTATAAATGAACCCTGATCCACTATTACATTGATTAATTTTTTCATATCATATGGTTCATGTTCGTCTTCTGGTACTAGACTGTCTAATATATAGGAATCAGTTACTTGAAACTGTTTTCGGGGATGAGGTATATCATCTAGATTATTTGAAGGTAAATAGGATAACAGTTTCTTTGCGAATTCTAAGGCTTCCTCCTCTGTATCTACCGCTTTATGACATACACCTGATATTTTTGAATGAATTTCAGAACCTCCTAATTCAGATAAGGAGATGTTTTCTCCAGTAACTGAATTCACTACTTGGGGACCAGTGATGAACATGTAAGAATTTTTTCCACCCATTATAATAAAATCAGTTAATGCTGGACTATATGCGGCTCCTCCAGCAGAAGTTCCTAAGATAACAGAAATTTGAGGTACAATCCCAGAAGCTTTAACATTACGATAAAAGATATCTCCTAAACCATCTAGAGCATCAACACCTTCTTGAATACGAGCACCTCCTGAATCTATCAAAGCAATAATAGGACATCCCATCTTTAATGCTAAATCCATCACTTTACATATTTTTTGAGCATGAGCTTTACCAATAGTCCCTCCTAATATTGTAAAATCTTGGCTATAGATGAAAACTTTTCGACCGTCTATTGTACCATAACCAGTTATCACACCATCTCCAAGAAATTTCTTTTTATCCATCCCAAATTTATCGTTATGATGCATAACAAATGAGTCAATTTCCATAAAAGAATCGTAATCTACTAATAATTCGATTCTCTCTCTTGCGGTCAATTTTCCTTTTTTATGTTGGGCATTAATACGTTCTTGTCCGCCACCGAGTTTATATGCATCTCGAAGTTCTTGTAATTTATTTGAAATTCTCTGTTTCTTTTCCAATTTATTATCTCTTAAGATCATTTTGAATAGACGTTCAATTATTCATATAAAGAATTAATATTTTGATCAAAAGTTTATTTATAAAATTTTTACTTGAAAACAGATTATTAAAAGTATTATTTTATCAAAGCTATTATTAAATATTCGTTTGATTTTTATTAAACGCCAAATTCAAGGTTTTTCCTTTAGAATTTAGCAAGCTATCGTTATCCATCATTACTGAATGTACATTCATTCATTTTAAATAAAAAGTATGAAAATAGATTCTTGATGAAATGTCATATTTACTCCGTTTTCATTGTATAAATAGCGTAGTTTCAGTTTTCAACACTTTTATTTTCTCATTTTTAATGTGGAGCTAAAAATTTAAAATAAAAAGTACTTTATGAATTATTTAAGACTTTTAAAAATTTAATATTTTGATGTTCTCTAAAATAAAGATTATCCATATTAATAGAACAGATTCAACCCAAAATAAGGTAATTGAATACCTTCAAAACGACTTTTATTCATCAATTCTATTAATAGCAAAAACTCAAACTAAGGGTCGAGGTAGAAAGGAAGATGATTGGTTTTCTCCAGAAGGTGGATTTTGGGCATCTTTGGGGATTTTAACTTCAATATCGTTGAATGAATCGCAATTAGCTTTGTTCCACTATTTTACAGCAATATTATTAACACATGTTATTAAAGAAGAATATAATCGAATAGTTCAAATTAAGTGGCCTAACGACTTGTTATATAAAAATAAAAAGCTTGCGGGAATTTTAATCGATTATATAACAGGCCCTCAAAAAAATTATATTTTGATTGGAATGGGTGTAAATTTAAATAACCCAAGCAGCCAAATGCCAAAAGATTTAAAATCAACAGTTATATCCATTAAAGACATATTACATAAATCAGTTTCTCTCGATGATTTTGCTCATAAAATATGTTTCTATGCAAATCAATATTTTTTACCTATTATTGAATTCAATCCGGAAAAAATTCAGACTTTAATCCAAGAATACAATCAACACTCCCAAATTTATGGAAAAGAAGTAATCCTTGATGATTCAATGAAATATTATTGTGATGGAATTAATCATAAAGGATTTATGCAATTTAAGAATAATAAAAACAAATTAAATTTAACAATTAATGATTTAATAAGAGTTAGAAAGATAATATCTTCATAAGAAGGTAGTTTTATATTAGATTCCATACTTTCGCTCTACTAGTATCGAAATAATATTATTTCCAAAACCTCCAAAATTGCATGTTATCCCTGTTTTTGCTCCATCAATTTGTCGCTTACCTGCTTCTCCTCTTAATTGCCAAACCAATTCTACTACTTGAGCAACTCCAGTAGCCCCTAAGGGATGACCTCTGGCTTTCAATCCTCCTGAAGGATTTATAGGGATTCTCCCACCTATCTCAGTTAAACCCTCATGAGCAGCTTTAGCACCTTCACCTTTCTTAAAGAATCCCAAATCTTCACTCTGTATCGCTTCAAGAATAGAAAATGCATCATGAGCTTCACAAACATCAATATCTTCTGGAGTTTTTTTAGCCATCTTATACGCTTGATTCGAACAAATTTTTAAAGCTTTTAAAGTAGTTAGATCCTCACGCTCATATATTATATGAGTATCCGTAGCCTGTCCAATACCAGAGATTAAAACAGGTGTGTCGTTATACTGCTTAGCTTTTTCGGCATTACATAAAACTATGGCAGCAGCACCGTCAGAGATAGGACATGTATGAAAAAGTCGTAATGGATCAGCAATTATAGGGTTAGCCTTATCATCTTCAAGAAAATCATAAATATTATCCCAATTCCCCCTTCCTTTTTGAATTGCACTTTTCATAAAGTCATCGATTGATCTTTGAAAATGTGCATTTGGGTTCAATATTCCATTATTATGGTTTTTGATCGCAATATCTGAAATCCATTCTAGTTTAGCATTATATTTCTCCAAATAAGCTCGAGTTAGCATGCCACCAAAAGCAGGTAATGAAACTCCATGAGGTCTTTCTGCTTCTGGGTGCGTTAAATTGGCCACAATTGAAGTGATATAACCAGGTTCTGTGATATGCGTCATTTTTTCACCACCCACTACTAATACCAAATCACTCATACCAGAAGCAACTGCTTGAAAGCCTGCTTTAATAGCTGAACCTCCACTTGCAGGACCATTCTTAATATCATCTGCAGCTGCTGGTATTAAACTTAATTTATCAACAAGAGCACTGGCTACACCAGATATATGATTATAAATTTCTGGACTCATTACTCCGACATAAATAGCATCAAAATTAATATCATTTGTACT